>NZ_JBFAFR010000002.1:0-818857 GCF_040639675.1 Actinosynnema sp. NPDC023794
GCTCCCCACACCCCCCCCTCCACACAAGGCCCCCCCCCTCCGGGGCCACGCCACCCGGCGGTGGGGTCGCCCGGCCCCGCGCGACCCACCCGCCGTCAGCGGGTCCTGCTGTGCCGAGGGCTCATCTGCGGTGCGACGGGGTCTTCCACTCCGGCACGTCCGCCCGGCCGACCCGGTCGGGCGCGATCCGGAACCGGTGGTCGGTGTGGGTCGACTTCACGCCCGCCGCGGTGCGGCTGACCACCCGCAGCTGCTGGTCGCCGGTGTGGGTGGGGGCCCAGCGGATCGTCGCGGTGCCGTCCGGGCCGATCGGGACCGTGGTGGTGACGCCGTCGACCGTGTACTCGAACGCCGTCGCGTCGGCCTGGTTCGCGGTGAACGTGAAGGACCCTTCGCGCGACTTGCCGCTGGAGGCGGCGGGGAACTCCGCCGAGCTGACGGTCGGGTTGTCGTGGACCCGCCAGTTCGCGCCGCCCTGGGCCGACCAGGTGCCGGCGGCGTTGCGGACGCGGGCGCGCAGCACCAGCGTGCCGACGCGGTCGGCGGTGTGCCGGACGGTGGTCGTGCCGTCGGGGTCGGCGGGCGCGGTGTACTTCACCGAGGGCGCGTGGTCGAACCAGTACTCGTACTCGACCGGCGCGACCATGCTGGTGGTGAAGGTGACCGTGGCCGGCCGGGCCGGCGACTCGCCGGCGATGGTGATGGCCGGCGCCGCGCCGTCCACGCCCAGGTGGACCGTCCGCGTCACCGACAGCCGGCCCGACCCGTCGGTGCTGCGCACCCGCAGGGAGGCGAAGTCCAGGTCGGTGGCCTGCGGCACCCAGGTGAAGCGGGCCGTGCCGTCCGCCTCCGCGGGCACCACGACGCGTTCGGTCGTCGAGGCGTCGTGGCGCATGAAGAAGTAGGTGTAGGAGACGGCGCCCGCTTGGCGGGGCTGGATCTCGAACTCCACCGACGACCCGACGACCTCGCTCCCGCGCTGGGTGACGACCGGCGCGTCGTCCAGCACGAACCGGTAGGTGCGCTCGGCCGACGCCACGCCGGCCGCGGACGTGCTGTGGGCCGTGAGCACGTTGAGCCCGCTGTGGGTCGGCGCGTACATGACGCTCGCCTTGCGCTGCGCGTCGGCGGCCACGGTGATCTCCGGGCCGTCGTCGACCTGGAAGGTGTAGCTCACCACGTCGGTCAGGTTCGAGGAGAAGTCGAACCGACCGGGCACGCCCACGCCGCCGTTGGGGCTGCCGTGGATGTCGTACCGGTCCGACACCACGATCGGGCGATTGTCCAGGACTTCGAACGGGTACGAGCGGTCCGACGAGCGGTTGCCCGCGCGATCGACCGTCCGCACGACCGCGACGTCGTAGCCCGTGCGCGGGGGCGTGCGGGTGATCGTCGCCCGGCCGCCGGGGGAGGCCGGGGTGGCGGTCTGCCACTCCGCTTCGGCGAAGAACCGGTACTCGTACGCGACGACGTCGTCAGAGGTGGTGGAGAAGGTGAAGTCACCGGGCACGCCGAGACCACCGCCCCTCTGACCGGGCCCGCTCGGGTAGACCTCCGAGAAGACGGTCGGCGCCGAGGGCGCGGTCCGGTCGATGGTGAAGTAGCAGGGCTCGGTCTCCGGGGAGGCGGACGTGGCGTCGAGCGCGCGCACCGTCCACGCGTGCGTGCCGTCCTGCGGGAACAACCAGGCGTTCGCCTGCGCGACGACCGCGCCGTTCGCGTCGGCCGGCCACTGGAGCGTCTCGCGGGCGGGAGGGTCGGCGACGGGCCAGTGCGCGAACTCGGCCGTCAGCGCGTCACCGGGGTCCGGGTCGCTCAGCGTCGCGGTGAACACCACGCGTTGGGCGTCGTTGAGCCTCGCCGGGTTGAGGTAGGTGCCAGGCGCGGTCGGCGCGCAGCCCTGGTCCGGCCAGACCTGGCGCCCGGTCGGTGTCGCCGGCGGGCTGTTCTCCGCGGTCGCGACGGGCGCGTCGCCCCTCGGCTCCTGGTAGGCCGACGCCGGTGCGGCGGTGGTGAAGGCGGTGCTCAGCAGAGCGATCGCGGCGACCGCGCGCGCGGATCTTCGCCACGGTGTCATGGTGGGGTCCCCCTGGGGTCGGCACGTCGCGAGGATCATGCCAGGAAATCGCCCGGAAAACGCCAGGTGGGAGCACTGTTACCGGCGGTGCGCGGCCGATCACGCGACCGGGTCGGCCAGAGCGGGCCGGAGCGGGACGGCCGGGGTTGGTCGGCCAGGTGGGGCGGCTCGGCCGGGTCAGCTCGGCAGGGGAGCGGCGCCGCGTTCGGTGATCAGTTGCTGCATGTACGTGCTCTCGGCCGTCTGCGACTTGAGCATGTTGTCCGCGAGCGTCCGCACGACCGACTGCCCGGCGCGCGTGGCGGCGTACTCGGCCATCGGGGCGCCGCCCTTGTGGTGCCGCAGCATCAGCTGCAGGAAGTAGACGTCGAACTCGACGCCGGTCAGCGAGCGCAGCTTGGTGATCTCCTCGGACGACGCCATGCCCGGCATCCGCTCGGCGTCACCGGAGCCCGAGGCCGAGCCGGCCGCGTCGTGCCCGTGCGTGCCGGAGGTCATCCACCGCATGTGCACGCCGTCGACCGACTGCTCGGGGTAGCCCCAGAGGAACAGCCAGCCCTTCATCCGCCCGACCTGCTCCAACTGGGTCGAGGCGATGTCGAAGGCGAGCTGCCGGACGGCGGGGTCGGCCGTCTTCTCCCGCGCGATGTTGGCCATCGTCACGCCCTGGAGGTGGTGCGTCGACATGTCCTGCGTGAACCCGACGTCGACGGAGTCGCGCGCGGGCGTGGAGCTGGTGTCGGCGCCCGGCAGCTTGATCAGCAGGCCGACGGCGGCGCCGAGCAGGAGGACGGCCACGACCGCGATGGTCACGACGACCGTCCTGGTCGCGGTCACCCCGCGTGGCGGGGGTGCCTCGTCCTGCTGCCCGGCGCCTGCCACAGGTCAGCTGCTCGCGGTCGTGGTGGCCGCGGGCGCGTCGGTCGCGGCCGGCGGGGCCGACGGGTCGCCGCTCGACTCCGTGCCGTCCGTCGCCCCACCGTCCATCGGGACGGCGTCGGCGCCGGGCGCCTCCGCCACGAACGGCGGCGGGTTGGTCACGTCGAACTGGGTCGCGTCGCACGTGGCGCCGACCTCGGGGTACGTGTACTGGTTGCGCCGCAGCGACTGGATGAACTGGTCGATCCGCTCGTCGTCCGCGCTCTCCAGCTTCAGCTGGTGGCCCCACGACTGCAGCGAGATCGGCTTGTCCAGGCCGGGGTAGGGCGACAGCATGGTGAACGGCTGGCCCTCGGCCCGCGACTTCAGCTTGTCCAGCGCCTCACCGGTGATCTGGTCCGGGTTGTAGGCGATCCACACCGCGCCGTGCTCGAGCGGGTGGACCATGTTCTCGTTGCGAACGGCCTTGTCGTACACCGTGCCGGTGCAGTCGGCCCACACGTTGTCGTGCGGACCGCCGAACGGCGGTGACTGGTCGTAGGCGACCCGCTGCGTGGCGTCGACGTGCTTGCTGGCCTCGTACTCGACCTTGACCACGCCGGGGATCTGGTCCGAGGGGTCCTTGTTCTCCTCGGTCGGGTTCCACTTCGCGAGCGCCTGCTCCTTCGCGTTGCGGTCCGCGATCTGGCTGTACGCGTAGCCGAACACGGTGCCGGCCAGGGCCAGCACGGCCACCACCGCGATGATGGTCCCCCACGGCTTCGGCTTCTTGGCCACCACCGAGGAGCGCGCCGCCGCAACGCTGGAGCGCGCGGCCTTCGTCTTCTTGCCGCTGGTCATGTCCGCCTCAGTCTCGTCATACGCCCATGCCGCGGGCCAGTGTAGGGATACCGTGTCTGATCACCGTCAACTGGCCGTCACAGCGGGTGGTCGTCAACAGTTGCCATTCCCACTTCGCGGGACGCGCATCCCGGTCGAGACCAGCGAGAACGCTTCCCTAGACTTGTCGGGTGACTCCCGCTGCGCTCGCTGAACTGGTCCGTGCGACGGCCGTGGACGTGCTGTCCACCCGCGGCCTCGACCCCGCCGCCCTGCCCACAGCGGTCACGATCGAGCGCCCCCGCAACCCCGAGCACGGCGACTACGCCACCAACGTGGCCCTCCAGACCGCGAAGAAGGTCGGCGTGACGTCCCGCGACCTGGCCGGCTGGCTGGCCGACGCGCTGACCGGCACCGACGCCATCTCCTCGGTCGAGGTGGCGGGCCCCGGCTTCCTGAACCTGCGGCTCGCCGCGGACGCGCAGGGCGCGATCGTGCGCGAGGTGCTGAAGGCCGGCGACGCCTACGGCCGCGGCGACCAGTTCGCCGGCACCCGGATCAACCTGGAGTTCGTCTCGGCGAACCCGACCGGCCCCATCCACCTGGGCGGCACCCGCTGGGCCGCGGTCGGCGACGCGCTCGGCCGCGTCCTCGCCGCCAACGGGGGCGAGGTCACCCGCGAGTACTACTTCAACGACGCGGGCGCGCAGATCGACCGGTTCGTCCGGTCCCTGATCGCCGCCGCGAAGGGCGAGCCCGCGCCGGAGGACGGCTACGCGGGCGGCTACATCGGCGACATCGCCGCCGAGGTGCTGCGGCAGGAGCCCGGCGCGCTGACCGCCGAGGACTCGCACGAGGTGTTCCGCCGCATCGGCGTGACCCTCATGTTCGAGGAGATCAAGAAGGACCTGCACGACTTCGGCACGGACTTCGACGTCTTCTTCCACGAGGACTCGCTGCACAAGTCCGGCGCGGTCACCAAGGCCGTCGAGCAGCTCAAGGACTCCGGCGCGCTGTACTTCGACAACGGCGCCTGGTGGCTGCGGTCCACCGAGTTCGGCGACGACAAGGACCGCGTGGTCATCAAGAGCGACGGTGACCCGGCGTACATCGCCGGTGACATCGCGTACCTGGTCGACAAGCGGTCGCGCGGCTTCGACCTGTGCATCTACATGCTCGGCGCCGACCACCACGGCTACATCGGCAGGCTCAAGGCCGCCGCGTCGGCGCTGGGAGACGACCCGGCGTCGGTCGAGGTGCTGATCGGCCAGATGGTGAACCTGGTCAGCGAGGGCGTCCCGGTGCGGATGAGCAAGCGCGCGGGCAACGTGATCACCATGCAGGACCTGGTGGACGCGGTCGGCGTGGACGCCGCCCGGTACGCGATGACCCGCTCCTCGGCGGACTCGTCCCTGGACATCGACCTCGACCTGCTGCGCAAGCGGAGCAACGACAACCCGGTGTTCTACGTCCAGTACGCGCACGCGCGGCTCTCGTCGGTGCTGCGCAACGCCGCCGACCTGGGCGTCACGCCCGGTGAGGCGGTCGAGGAGCTCGCGCACGACCGCGAGGGCGACCTGATCCGCACCATCGGCGAGTTCCCGCGCGTCGTCGCCACCGCCGGTGAGCTGCGCGAACCGCACCGCGTCGCGCGGTACCTGGAGGAGCTGGCCGGTACCTACCACCGGTTCTACGAGGCCTGTCGCGTGCTGCCGAGGGGCGACGAGGAGACGACCGAGCTGCACCGGGCGCGGCTGAGCCTGTGCGCGGCGACCCGCCAGGTGTTCGCCAACGGCCTGGCGCTGCTGGGCGTGACCGCGCCGGAGCGCATGTGATGCGCGCGCACCCGGCCGGTCCCCGGCACGCCGACGTCGTGGTCCCCGCCAGCACGGCGGGCAACCGGCCGTCCTCCACCGAGCAGCTCGACGCCCTGCACCCGCGGGTGTGGCCCCGCAACGCCGAGCGCGGCGACGACGGCGCGGTGCGCCTGGCGGGCGTGGACGTGCGGCAGCTCGCCCAGGACCACGGCACCCCGCTGTTCGTGATGGACGAGGGCGACTTCCGCGCACGTTGCCGCGAGCACGCCGAGGCGTTCGGCGACCCGACCCGGGTCCACTACGCGTCCAAGGCGTTCCTGTCCGTCGCGGTGGCCCGGTGGGTCGCCGAGGAGGGCCTGAGCATCGACGTGGCCAGCGGCGGCGAGCTGGCCGTCGCGCTGCGCGCCGAGTTCCCGCCGGAGCGGATCGCGCTGCACGGCAACAACAAGTCCGTGGCCGAGCTGACCGCCGCGGTCGAGGCCGGTGTCGGCGTGGTCGTGCTGGACTCGTTCTACGAGATCGCCCGGCTCGACCAGGTCGCCCGCGAACGCGGACGCGTGCAGCCGGTGATGATCCGGGTGACGGTCGGCGTCGAGGCGCACACGCACGAGTTCATCGCCACCGCGCACGAGGACCAGAAGTTCGGCTTCTCGCTGTCCTCGGGCGACGCGGCCGAGGCGGCGCGCCGGGTGCTGAAGTCCGACGGGCTGCGGCTGATCGGCCTGCACAGCCACATCGGCTCGCAGATCTTCGACGCCAGCGGCTTCGAGGTCGCGGCGCGCCGGGTCATCGGGCTGTTCGCGGAGCTGCGCGACGAGCACGGCGCCGGGATCCTCGAGCACGTCACGACCGTGGACCTCGGCGGCGGCCTCGGCATCGCCTACACCGCCGACGACGACCCGCCGCCGCCCGCGGAGCTGGCCAGGCAGCTGCACAACATCGTGGCCAAGGAGAGCGAGCACGCCGAGCTGCCCGCGCCGAAGATCGCGGTCGAGCCGGGCCGCGCCATCGTCGGCCCCGGCACGGTGACGCTGTACGAGGTGGGCACCATCAAGGACGTCCAGCTCGACGCGGGCGTGGTCCGCCGGTACGTGAGCGTGGACGGCGGCATGAGCGACAACATCCGCACCGCCCTCTACGACGCGGTCTACGACTGCAAGCTCGTCTCACGCGCCGCGGGCGAGGACGCCCGGCCCGTGCTCTGCCGCGTCGTGGGCAAGCACTGCGAGTCCGGCGACGTGGTCGTGCGCGACTGCTGGCTGCCCGACGACCTCGCGCCCGGCGACCTGATCGCGGTCGCCGCCACCGGCGCGTACTGCTACTCCATGGCCAGCGGCTACAACCGGCTGCCCCGGCCCGCGCTCGCCGCGGTCGTGGACGGCCAGGCCCGGTTGCTGCTGCGCCGGGAGACCGAGGAAGACCTGTTCCGCCTGGAGGTATGAGAAGTGGCAAGCCACGAGGGCAAACCGATCAGGGTCGCGCTGCTGGGCTGCGGCACGGTCGGCACCGAGGTGGTCCGGCTGCTCACCGACCAGGCGGCCGACCTCACCGCGCGGGTCGGAGCGCCGGTCGAGGTGACCGGCATCGCCGTGCGCCGGCCGAACAAGCACCGGGACGTGCCCGCCGAGCTGCTGACGACCGACGCGGCGGCACTGGTGGCCTCCGACGACGTGGACGTGGTCGTGGAGGTCATCGGCGGCATCGAGCCCGCCCGGACGCTGCTGCTGGCCGCGCTGCGCGCGGGCAAGTCGGTGGTGACCGCGAACAAGGCGCTGCTGGCCGAGCACTCGGCCGAGCTGTTCGAGGCCGCCGACACCTCCGGCGCCGACCTGTACTTCGAGGCGGCGGTGGCGGGTGCGATCCCGCTGCTGCGCCCGCTGCGCGAGTCGCTGGCCGGCGACCGCATCACCCGGGTGATGGGCATCGTCAACGGCACCACGAACTTCATCCTCTCGGGCATGGACTCCACCGGGGCCGGTTACGCCGAGACCCTGGAGGAGGCGACCAGGCTCGGGTACGCCGAGGCGGACCCGACGGCCGACGTGGACGGCTTCGACGCCGCGTCCAAGGCCGCCATCCTGGCTTCCCTGGCCTTCCACAGCCGGGTCACGGCCGCCGACGTGCACCGCGAGGGCATCGCGTCGGTCAGCGCCGCCGACATCGCCGCCGCCAAGGCACTGGGCCGCACGGTGAAGCTGCTCGCCATCTGCGAGCGGGTCGCCCAGGACGACGGCGAGGGCATCTCGGTGCGGGTCCACCCGGCGATGATCCCCACGTCCCACCCGCTGGCGAGCGTGCACGGCGCGTTCAACGCGGTGTTCGTGGAGGCCGACGCGGCCGGCGAGATGATGTTCTACGGCCAGGGCGCGGGTGGCGCCCCGACCGCCAGCGCGGTGCTCGGCGACCTCGTCGCGGTGGCCCGCAACCGGGTGCACCAGGGGCGCGGGCCGCGTGAGTCGGCCTACGCGGCGCTGCCCGTCCGGCCGATGGGCCAGACGCCCACGCGTTATCACATCAGCCTCGACGTCGCCGACCGGGCGGGCGTGTTGTCGCAGGTGGCGGCGGTGTTCGCGGAACACGACGTGAGCATCGCGGCCGTGCGGCAGGAGGGCCGGGTCGACGACGCCAGCCTGGTGATCGTCACCCACGCCGCGACCGACGCGGCACTGCGGTCGACCGTGGACAAAATCGGCGGGCTGCCCGTGGTTCGGGAAGTGGTCAGCGTGATGAGGGTGGAAGGCGAAGAAACATGACGATCCAAGCAGGCGTGCGACCGGGGTGGCCCGGCATCATCCACGCCTACGCGGACCGGATCGAACTCCCCGAGGGCGCCAAGGTCGTCACCCTCCACGAAGGCGGCACGCCGTTGGTCGCCGCCGAGCACCTGTCGGAGCTGACCGGCTGCCAGGTCTACGTCAAGGTCGAGGGCGCGAACCCGACCGGCTCGTTCAAGGACCGCGGCATGACCGTGGCCATGACGCACGCGCTGGCCAGCGGCATCCGCGCGGTGATCTGCGCGTCGACCGGCAACACCTCCGCCAGCGCGGCGGCGTACGCGGCCAAGGCGGGCCTCACCGCCGCGGTGCTCGTGCCGCGGGGCAAGATCGCGCTGGGCAAGCTCGCCCAGGCGGTCGCGCACGGCGCGCGGATCCTGCAGATCGACGGGAACTTCGACGACTGCCTGGAGCTCGCGTCCAAGACCGCGACCGAGTACCCGATCACGCTGGTCAACTCGGTCAACCCGGTGCGGCTGATCGGCCAGAAGACCGCCGCGTGGGAGATCTGCGACGTGCTCGGCCGCGCGCCGGACGTCCACTGCCTGCCCGTCGGCAACGCGGGCAACATCACCGCGTACTGGCGCGGTTACTCGGACTACCACAAGGACGGCGTCACCGACTCGGCGCCCCGGATGTTCGGGTTCCAGGCCGCGGGCTCCGCGCCGCTGGTGCTCGGGCAGCCGGTGGCGAACCCGGAGACCATCGCGACCGCCATCCGGGTGGGCAGCCCGGCGTCGTGGACCGGCGCGGTGGCCGCCAAGGAGGAGTCCGGCGGGCTGTTCGAGGCCGTGACGGACGAGAAGATCCTGGAGGCCTACCGGCTGCTGGCCTCGGCCGAGGGCATCTTCGTCGAGCCCGCGTCCGCGACCAGCGTGGCGGGCCTGCTGGCCACGGCCGCCGACGGTCGGCTGCCGAAGGGCTCCACGGTCGTCTGCACGGTCACCGGCCACGGCCTGAAGGACCCCGACACGGCCCTGCTGGGCATGCCCGAGGTCGAGCCGGTGCCGGTGGACCCCGGCGCCGTGGCGACCGCGCTGGAGCTGGCGTGACGGCCCTGGCCGCCCGCCGCGTCCGCGTCACCGTGCCCGCGTCGACGGCGAACCTCGGCTCGGGGTTCGACGCGCTCGGGATGGCGCTGGGCGTGCACGACGAGCTGGAGTTCGCCGTGACCGGCGGCGGCCTGGTGGTGGAGGTGTCCGGCGAGGGCGCCGCCGACGTGCCGACCGACGAGCGCCACCTGGTCGTGCGCGCGTTCCGGGCGGCGTGCGAGCTGGTCGGGGTCGAGGCGCCGGGGCTGCGGCTGACGTGCCGCAACGCCATCCCGCACGCGCGGGGCCTCGGCTCGTCCGCGGCGGCGGTCGTGGCCGGTGTGGCGGCCGGTTTCGCCCTCGCCGGTCGCGAGTCGGACACGAGCGCGTTGCAACTCGCCGCGGAGTTCGAGGGGCACGCCGACAACGCGGCGGCGGCGATGTTCGGCGGCGTGGTGATCGCGTGGACGCAGGGTGACCGGTACCGAGCGGTCCGTGTCGACCCGCACCCCGGTGTGACGCCGGTCGTGCTGGTGCCCTCGGAGGAGTCGTCCACCCACACCACCCGCGGCCTGCTGCCGTCGAAGGTGCCGCACGAGGACGCGGCGTTCGCGGCGGCTCGGTCGGCGCTGGCCGTGCACGCGCTCACCGCGGACCCGTCGCTGCTGGTCGACGCGTTGGACGACCGGTTGCACGAGCCCTACCGGGAACCCGCCTGGCCTGCGACGACGCGGCTGGTGCGGTCCCTGCGGGAGGCGGGGGTGGCCGCCGCGGTGTCCGGGGCGGGACCCACGGTCCTGGCCCTGCCACCGGACGGTGTGCTGCCGCCCCGGGTGGAGCTGACCGGGTTCGAGGCGCGTCAGGTGCCGGTCGACCTGGACGGAGTCCGGGTTGCGCCACTCGGCTGAGTGGTGCGACGCGCCGCACCCCGGTTGTTGCACCCGGCCGGACCGGCGTCTACCCTCGGGGCCATCAGTCACCGCGCGCACGGGCGCCGGTGTGGTGCCCGGACGTTCGTTCCGGGTCGCATTCCTCCAGTGATCTGGCTCTGTGCCGTATGGACGGGGCCGACGCTGGAAGGCACCCGCTCGCCGTGTGACCGAAGTCCCGCACCGGAGGACTCCGCTTTCGTGCGCGTTCCGCGCCGTCGCCAGGTCCGCCTGAACCGGGACGAAACTGCCGCACCGCATTCCGTCGGACGGCAGGTCCGCTGGAACGCGTAGGAGGCGCGTTCCGGTCAGGAAGGACATGTGTGACCAACACCGATGTACTGAGCAGCCAAGCTCCTGCTGCTCCCAACCCCGCTGCCAGTTCCGGAGCCGAGGAGAACGCTCTGACCACCCCTTCGAACGGCAGCGCCACGCCGCGCAAGCGCGCGGGCCTCTCTGGAATGGTGCTGGCCGAACTCCGTGAACTCGCAGGTCAGCTGGGTATCACCGGCACGGCCGGCCTCCGCAAGGGCGACCTGATCGCCGCCATCAAGGAGCGGCAGGGCGGCACCTCCGGTCGGGGCAGTGCCGCGACGCCGCCCAAGGCCGAGAAGAAGGCCGAGGCCCCTAAGGCGGTCGTCGAGCAGGCGCCCGTGGTGGAGAAGAAGGCCCCCGCGGCCACCGCCCCGGTGGAGAAGCCGACCCAGCAGCAACTCGACGTGACCGACCGTCCCGCCGAGGAGGAGGGCGGCCGTCGCGGCAACCGCCGCCGCCGTTCCTCCAACCGCCCGGCGGGCAGCCCCGAGGCTCCCGCCGCGGACGTCCAGCAGGCGCCGGCCCAGGCCGACCGGCCCGCTCAGGCGGACCGCGTCCAGGCCGACCGCCAGCAGGGCGACGGCCGCCAGCAGGGCGAGCGCACCGAGCGGCCGGACCGCGCCGAGCGGTCGGACCGGGGCGACCGGCCCGACCGCGGTGACCGGCAGGACCGCTCCGAGCAGCGCGAACAGCGCCAGGACCGGGGCGACCGCGGCAACCGCGGCGACCGCGGCGACCGGCAGGACCGGGGCGGGCGTGACGACCGCGGTGGCCGCGACCGCGACCAGAACCGCAACCGCCAGCAGAGCGGTCCGGGTGACGACGACGAAGAGGGCGGCCGTCGCGGTCGCCGCTTCCGCGACCGCCGCCGTCGCGGTGGCCGCGGGGACGAGGGCGGTCCGGCCACGGACACCGAGGTCCGCGACGACGACGTCCTGCTGCCCGTGGCGGGCATCCTCGACGTGCTGGAGAACTACGCGTTCGTCCGCACCTCGGGCTACCTGGCCGGGCCGAACGACGTGTACGTCTCGTTGTCGCTGGTCCGCAAGTACGGGCTGCGCCGCGGCGACGCCCTGATCGGCGCCGTGCGGCAGCCGCGCGACGGCGAGCAGCAGCGGCAGAAGTTCAACCCGCTGGTGCGGGTGGACAAGATCAACGGCCTCGACCCGGAGGAGTCCCGCAACCGGCCGGACTTCACCAAGCTGACGCCGCTGTACCCGAACGAGCGCCTGCGCCTCGAGACGGAACCGCACATCCTGACCACGCGCGTCATCGACCTGGTGATGCCGATCGGCAAGGGTCAGCGGGCCCTGGTCGTGTCGCCGCCGAAGGCGGGCAAGACCTCGGTGCTCCAGTCGATCGCGAACGCGATCACGAAGAACAACCCCGAGTGCCACCTGATGGTGGTGCTGGTGGACGAGCGCCCGGAAGAGGTCACCGACATGCAGCGGTCGGTGAAGGGCGAGGTCATCGCCTCCACCTTCGACCGCCCGCCGTCGGACCACACCACGATCTCGGAGCTGGCCATCGAGCGGGCGAAGCGCCTGGTCGAGATGGGTCACGACGTGGTCGTGCTGCTGGACTCGATCACCCGACTGGGTCGCGCCTACAACCTCGCGGCCCCCGCGAGCGGCCGGATCCTGTCCGGTGGTGTCGACTCGACCGCCCTGTACCCGCCGAAGCGGTTCCTGGGCGCGGCCCGCAACATCGAGGGCGGCGGCTCGCTGACCGTCATCGCGACGGCCCTGGTCGAGACCGGGTCCGCGGGTGACAGCGTGATCTTCGAGGAGTTCAAGGGCACCGGCAACGCCGAGCTCAAGCTCGACCGGAAGATCGCGGACAAGCGGACCTTCCCGGCGGTGGACGTCGACTCGTCCGGCACCCGCAAGGAAGACCTGCTGCTCTCGCCGGACGAGCTGGCGGTCATGCACAAGCTGCGCCGGGTGCTGCACGCCCTGGACAGCCAGCAGGCCATCGACCTGCTGCTCGACCGCCTCCGCAAGAGCCGGACGAACATCGAGTTCCTGATGCAGGTGGCCAAGACCACCCCGGGCGGGGACAACGACTGACCCCGTCCGACCACCGAAGGCCCGTCCGGCACCCACGCCGGGCGGGCCTTCGGGCGTGCTCAGGGCGTTCCGGCGTCCGTCAGCAGGGCGGCGCGGTCGAGGCGGTGCCCGCCTCGACGAGAGCGGCGGTGCGGCGGCGTTCGAGGAAGTAGTCGGCGATCAGCAGCACGACGACCGGCACGCCGAGGCCGACGACGGCCGGCACGGGCACGCGCACGCCGTCCAGCAGCACCCCGACCGCCAGCACGGACGTCAGGTACGGCCAGCGCAGCCACCAGCGCTGCCACCGGGCCGTCCACCCGACCGAGCCCGACGTCGCGACGCCGACGGCGACGGCCGCGCCGAACACGGGGCTCGACAGGGCCAGCTGCCCCGGAGCGCCCACCAGCAGGCCACCCAACCCGGTGAGGCCCAGGACGGCGATGCTGAACAGGAACGGCACGGCCAGCCACGAGGTCAGCGACAGGGGACGCCCGACAGTGCAGAACACCCCGACAGTGTTGCGTCCGCGCAGCGTGGACCGCTGCTGTCTGTAGTTCAGCGGTTACCTCGTGCGCCAAATGGTCGACCACCATCGGCGAGCGGTTGTGACCCCGGCCACCGGGAACAAGCGCGCGAAGCCGCGCGTTGCAGTCCGTGACGGCCGATCTGGCACACTGTCTGGTCGAGCCCGGCTCCGGTTCACCTCGAAGGATCGAGGACCCGGCGGCCACTTCAGGAAAGGGACAAGACGTTGAAGACCGGCATTCACCCCGAGTACGTGACGACCGAGGTCACCTGCGGCTGCGGCAACACCTTCAGCACCCGCAGCACCAAGACGTCCGGCGCCATCCACGTCGAGATCTGCTCCAACTGCCACCCGTTCTACACGGGCAAGCAGAAGATCATGGACACCGGTGGCCGGGTCGCGCGCTTCGAGGCCCGCTACGGCAAGCGCGCCAAGTAGCTGTCACAACGGCGTCCACCCCGAATCCGCGGGTGGGCGCCGTTGTCGTCTCCACACCCCGAAGCACCCTCGCCAGACGTTGAGACCGGAGCAAGATCGTGACGCTGGACGCCCTGCTGGCCGAGCACGCCGAGCTGGAAGCCAGGCTCGCCGACCCCTCGGTGCACGCCGACCAGGCGGGCGCGCGGAAGCTCGGCAAGCGCTACGCCGAGCTGACCCCGATCGTGAAGACCGCCCGTGAGCTGGAGCAGGCGAAGTCCGACCTGGAGACGGCCCGCGAGCTGGCCGCCGAGGACGCGGTGTTCGCCGACGAGGCCGAGCAGCTGGCCAGGACCGTGCCCGCGCTGGAGTCGAAGCTGACCGAGCTGCTCCTGCCGCGCGACCCGCACGACAGCGCGGACGTCGTGCTGGAGATCAAGTCCGGCGAGGGCGGCGAGGAGTCGGCCCTGTTCGCCGGCGACCTGCTGCGCATGTACCTGCGGTACGCCGAACGGCACGGGTGGAAAGCCGAAGTGCTCGACGGGACGGATTCCGACCTGGGCGGCTACAAGGACGTCACGGTGGCCATCAAGAGCCGCGTGGACACCCCGGACGGCGTGTGGTCGCGGCTGAAGTACGAGGGCGGCGTGCACCGCGTGCAGCGGGTGCCGGTGACCGAGTCGCAGGGCCGCATCCACACCTCCGCCGCGGGCGTCCTGGTGTTCCCCGAGGTCGACGAGGTCGAGGTCGAGATCGACGAGAACGACCTGCGCGTCGACGTGTTCCGCTCGTCCGGCAAGGGCGGGCAGAGCGTCAACACGACCGACTCCGCGGTGCGCATCACGCACCTGCCCACCGGCATCGTGGTGTCCTGCCAGAACGAGCGCAGCCAGCTGCAGAACAAGGCGCGCGCGATGCAGGTGCTCCAGGCCCGGCTGACCGCGCTGGCCGAGGAGAAGCAGCAGCAGGAGGCGTCGGACGCCCGGCGCACCCAGATCCGCACGGTGGACCGCTCCGAGCGGGTCCGGACCTACAACTTCCCGGAATCGCGCATCTCCGATCACCGGGTCGGGTACAAAGCCCATAACCTGGACCAAGTGCTCGACGGCGACCTGGACGCGGTGCTGGACGCCCTGGCGGCGGCCGACCGCGCGGAGCGACTAGCCGCCGGGTGAGCCGACGATGAGGGGGCGCGCGATGGCGGAGATCCTGGTGAACCCGCGGCGAGCCCCTCTCGACGCCGTCCTGGAGATCCGGGTGGTCGACCTGCCACCGGACGAACGGGTCGTGGTGCGCGCGTCGACCGGCGACTGGTCGTCGTCCGCGGTGTTCCTGGCCGACGAGCGCGGCGTGGTGGACCTGACCCGGCACGCGCCCGTCGAGGGCGACTACTCCGGCGTCGACCCGATGGGGTTGTCCTGGTCGATGACCCGGACGGGTGAGCCGAGCGGGCCGACGTTGATCGAGGTCGTCGGGGTCGGCAAGGCGGAGCTCGACCGGCTGACCGTGCCCGAGGGCGTCAGGCGGACCGAGGTGCGCGAGAACGGCCTGGTCGGCGTGCTGTTCGAGCCCGACGACGACCAGGTGCACCCCGGCGTGCTCGTGCTGGGCGGGTCCGAGGGCGGGGTGCGCGAGCTGGACGCGGCACTGCTCGCCGGGCACGGGTTCGCGGTGCTGGCGCCGGCGTACTTCGGCGCGCCGGGCGTGCCGGACGACCTGGTCGAGATCCCGCTGGAGCACTTCGGGACCGCGCTGGAGTGGCTCGGCGCGCGGGCGGGGCGGCTGGGTGTCGTCGGCGGGTCGCGCGGCGGTGAGGCGGCGTTGCTGCTCGGCGTGACGTTCCCGCAGGTCAAGGCCGTGGTGAGCGTGGTGGGCAGTGGCGTGGTCACGCAGTGCATCGGGCCGGGAACGCGGTTGTTGCGGAAGCTGGACCACGAGGCCGCGTCGTGGACGTGGCAGGGCAGGCCGCTGCCGTACCTGCCGTACTCGATCCCGGACGAGCTGCGCGAGCGGGTGGTCTCGGGCAAGCCGGTGCGGCTGAGCCTGGCGTTCGACCTCTCCGACGGCATCCCGGAGGACGCCGAGATCCCGGTCGAGCGGATCGAGGGCGGTGTGTTGCTGCTCTCATCCGGGCAGGACGAGTCGTGGCCGTCGGTGGCGCTGAGCGAGGTCGCCTGGCGCCGGCTGACCGGGCACGCGCACCGGCACGAGCGCGTGGTGTACCCCGAGGCAGGACACCTGATCGCGGGGCCACCGCACCGGCCGGTGGAACTGGTGGTGCCGGGCCCGGGCGTGGACTTCTCGATGGGCGGCACGGCCGCCGCCACGGCCGCCGCCCGCGCCGACGCGTGGCGTCGGACGGTTGAGTTCTTGTCGGACCAACTGGGCACCTAATGTGTCGCTCATGAGCGCACACTTTGACGTCGTGGTCCTCGGTGCGGGGCCAGGCGGGTACGTCGCCGCGATCCGGGCGGCCCAGCTGGGGCTGAAGACGGCGGTCATCGAGGAGCGTTACTGGGGCGGGGTGTGCCTGAACGTGGGCTGCATCCCGTCGAAGGCGCTCCTGCGCAACGCGGAGCTCGCGCACCTGTTCACCCACGAGCAGAAGACCTACGGCATCCAGGTCGACGGCGCGGTGAAGTTCGACTACGGCGCCGCCTACGACCGCAGCCGCAAGGTCGCGGACGGGCGCGTCAAGGGCGTGCACTTCCTGATGAAGAAGAACGGCATCACCGAGTACAACGGCCGGGGCACGTTCCTCGACGCGAACACCATCCAGGTGGGTGACGAGACGGTCACGTTCACCCACGCGATCATCGCGGCGGGCGCGACGACCCGACTCCTCCCGGGGACGAAGCTGTCCGAACGGGTGGTGACGTACGAGGAGCAGATCCTGTCGCAGGACCTGCCGGAGAGCATCGTCATCGCCGGCGCGGGCGCCATCGGCGTCGAGTTCGCGTACGTGCTGCACAACTACGGCGTGAAGGTCACCATCGTCGAGTTCCTCGACCGGGTGGTGCCGCTGGAGGACGCCGAGGTGTCGGCGGAGCTGGCGAAGCGGTACAAGCGGCTCGGGATCGACGTGCGGACGTCCACGAGGGTCGAGTCCATCGACGACTCCGGGCCGCGCGTGCGGGTGACCGTGTCGAAGGACGGCGCGCAGGAGGTCCTGGAGGCCGACAAGGTCATGCAGGCCATCGGCTTCCAGCCGCGGGTCGAGGGCTACGGGCTGGAGAACACCGGCGTCCAGCTCACCGAGCGCGGCGCGATCGCGGTCGACGGGCGCGGGCGCACGAACGTGGAGAACATCTTCGCGATCGGCGACGTGACGGCGAAGCTGATGCTCGCGCACGCCGCCGAGTCGATGGGCGTCATCGCGGCGGAGACCATCGCGGGCGCGGAGACCATGGAGCTGGACTTCGTGATGATCCCGCGGGCGACGTACTGCCAGCCGCAGATCGCGTCGTTCGGGTGGACCGAGGCGCAGGCGCGCGAGCGCGGGTTCGACGTGCGGGTGGCGAAGTTCCCGTTCACCGCGAACGGCAAGGCGCACGGCATCGGCGACTCGGCCGGGTTCGTGAAGCTGATCAGCGACGCCAAGTACGGCGAGCTGCTCGGCGGCCACCTGATCGGACCGGACGTGACCGAGCTGCTGCCCGAGCTGACGCTGGCCCAGCAGTGGGACCTGACCGTCCACGAGGTGGCGCGCAACGTGCACGCGCACCCGACGTTGGGCGAGGCGGTCAAGGAAGCCGTGCACGGGCTGGCCGGCCACATGATCAACTTCTGATCCCCCTACCCTGGAAGCATGACCCGACACCCGTTGCGGCTGGCCATCAACGAAGCGGAACGCCTGCTGGCCGCGGCGGGTGTCGACAGCCCCCGGGTGGACGCCGAGCTGCTGGCCGCCCACGTGCTCGGCGTCGAGCGCTCGCGCCTGCCGCTGATCCCGCTGGTCGACCCGCCGGTGGTCGACGCGCTGCACAAGGCCGTGCGGGAGCGCGCCACGCGCGTGCCGCTGCAGCACATCACCGGCCGGGCGCACCTGGGCGGCGTGGACCTGGAGGTCGGTCCGGGCGTGTTCATCCCGCGTCCGGAGACCGAGTTGGTGCTGGAGTGGGCGCTGTCCACTGTGGAGGTCTCGGACCCGGTCGTGGTCGACCTGTGCACGGGTTCCGGCGCCCTGGCGCTGGCCGCGGCGCACCGGTTGCCGAAGGCGTCCGTGCACGCGGTCGAGCGCGACCCCTCGGCGCTGGCCTGGGCCCGGCGCAACGCGGAGGCCCGTGCCGCCGCGGGCGACACGCCGATCACGCTGCACGCCGGCGACGTGACCGAGCCGGACGTGCTGTCCGACTTGGACGGACAGGTGGACCTGGTGCTGTGCAACCCGCCGTACGTGCCGGATGCCACCGAGGTGCAGCCGGAGGTCGCCGACCACGACCCGCGGCACGCCGTGTTCGGCGGGCCGGACGGGCTGGAGGTGATCCGGCACGTCGTGGCGGTGGCCGCGCGGTTGCTCAAGCCCGGCGGGCACGTGGCGATCGAGCACGACGACAGCCACGGCGTGGTCGTGCCCTCGCTGCTCTCCTCGCGCCGGGTGCTCACCGACGTCGCGGACCACCGCGACCTGGCGGGCCGCCCCCGCTTCGCGACCGCGCGCCGGACCTGCCTGCACATGGCATCTTGACGCACATCTTCGAGTGCATCATGAGGTTTAGGTGATAACGACCTTGACTCTCGATGACGACATCGCACATCTGGTGGACGAGGCTGTCCACCGCGAGCGCCGTCCGATGAAGCAGGTTGTCAACGATGCCCTGCGGAAAGCGTTGGCGTCACCCGTGACGCGACAAGAGCCGTACCGACTCAAGCCCCATCGCTCCGCGGTGAGGCCCGGGTTCGATCTGGCGGGCCTCAACCGGCTGGCCGACGAACTGGAGGACGAAGCGGTCATCGGCAAGGCCCGGGACACTTCGTGATCATTCCCGACGGCAACTTGCTGCTGTACGCCGTGGTCCCAGGCTTTCCGCAGCACGCCCGAGCCCACGAGTGGTGGGAAGAGACGGTCAACAGCAACGCTCGGATCGGCCTCAGCCACCCGCTGTGTCGGCTTCCTGCGGATCGTCACGAACGCGCGCGTCCTAGCGTCACCGTTGGCGGTCGATGGCGCCGTTGGCCACGTGCAGGAGTGGCTCGCCCAACCCAAGTGGGTCAACCCGCCCTGACCGCGCGCCGGGGCTAGGGGGTGGCGTGCTCGACCATCCCGGCCAGGCGCGACCGGGTCAGGTCCCACTCCTCGGGCGGTCCGGCGGAGTAGAGGACGTATTCGACTCCGCCCGATTCCCAGTACGCGGTGGCGACCCGTTTCGCGCCCGACGGGGTGTTCTCGTCGAATTCCCAGGTGACGGCCGGATGAGTGCGGATCGTGGTCGGGGTGAGCGCGACGCGGCGGTGGCCGGGTTCCCGTTCGCGGTCGGCGGCGGCTCGCGTGATGCGGTCCAGGAGCGGTGTCGACCGGTCGGTCACCGGTGCGCCGCCGAGCCGCAGCTCGCGGCGCGGTGACGTCGGGTCGGTGGCGACGAAGGTCGTGGTGACCGTGCCGGTGGCGACCTCCCACCCTGCCGGGATCGCGGTGGCGAGGCCCCACGGCGCTTCGACCCGTCGCAGGTCCGGCGGGAGGGTGGCGGTGGTCGTGGGCGGCGGGGTGGTGGTGGTCGTGGTGATGACGGGCAGGGTGGCCGCCGCCGCCGCGGCGGTGGTGGCGCCGGGTGCGGGCGTCGGCGCCTGTCGGTCCAGGGCCAGGTAGCCCGCGGCGCCGGCCACGACGACGTACGCGGCGGCGGCCGACAGCGCCAGGGGAAGGGCGCCGATCGGGTTTCTCGCATTCACCGGACGCCTCGCCATCGGGATAATCTGGACGTCAACGCTCCGCCGAGTAAATCGGAGAACCCGCGATGGCTGTCAATGGGCCGAACGAGTGGAGCGGAGTGCGGGAATGGCTGGCGGCGCGCATCATCCGCGTCGACCTGACCGATTTCGCCGATCCCGACCGGGTGCGCCTGTCCCGCGCGCTGACCGCGCTGACGTCGGCGCTGGGCGAGGGCCACGACGGCGAGAGCCACCTGGCCGCCGCCGTGGTGCGCGCGGAGCTGGGACGTGGCGGCGCGCCCCGCGCGGACGACGTGCTGCGGACGCACCTGGCCATCGCGCTCGCGGCCCGGACGGCGGAGGTGCGCGGCGTCACGCCGGAGGGCGCGCTGGTCGTGACGGGTGCGCGTCAGGCGGCGGAGTGCCGCGCGCTGGCCGAGGAGATCCTGGCGCTCAGCCCGCACCCGGAGTTGATCGCGTTCGCGACCGACCTGTCCCGGCGGGTGGACGAGGCGCAGAGGTGGCGGTGGGTCGAGCCGGACGTGTGGACGGCGGCGGTGGTCGGGCTGGCCGTGCTCGTGCTGCCGTTCGTGGGTGGCGCGATCGGCGACCCGGCGGTCACGGCGGCCGGTGTGCTGGTGGGCGCGGCGCTCGTGTTCGGGTTCGTGATGGCGCACCGGAAGCGGAGGTGGGCGGTCGACGCGGCCGCGGTGTTCGGCCGCGGCCGTCCGTGAGCGGGCCGCCGAACGCGCCTGCCGCGCCGTGCCCGCCGCTCGCCGTCCGGGTGTGACCTCGACCGCTGGGGTCGGTCGCGCTGTGCTTGGATCAGCAGGGTGAGCACGATCTACGATTGTGGTGTCCAGGCCGATCGCGTGGCGGGCCTGGAGGCCGCCGCGGGAGCCGTGCGGGCCGGGCGGCTGGTCGTCCTGCCCACCGACACCGTGTACGGCATCGGGTGTGACGCGTTCGACGCGGCGGCTGTTCGTGCCCTGCTGGAGGCCAAGGGCCGCGGGCCCGACATGCCGGTGCCCGTGCTGGTCGGCTCGTGGACCACGATCGACGGGCTGGTCCTCGGGGTCCCCCGGCAGGCTCGGGCGTTGATCGAGGCGTTCTGGCCGGGCGGGCTGTCGCTCGTGCTGCCGCACGCCCCCTCGTTGGCGTGGGATCTCGGTCACACCCGCGGCACCGTGATGCTGCGGATGCCGTTGCACCCGGTCGCGTTGGAGCTGCTCCGCGACGTCGGGCCGATGGCCGTCTCCAGCGCGAACAAGTCGGGCTTCCCGCCCGCGGGCACCGCCCAGGAGGCCTGGGACCAGCTCGGCGAGGAGGTCGGCGTCTACCTGGACGGCGGGCCGGCCGCCGAGAACATCGCCTCCACCATCGTCGACCTGACCGGACCGGACCCCGTGGTCCTGCGGGAGGGCGCGGTGCCGGTCGGCGAGGTGTCGAAGGCCCTCGGCGTCGAAGTCGAGGTCGCCCGCTAGTGGATCTTCCCGATCGGAGTAGCGTGGTGCTCCCGTCGCACGAACCACCCGCTCAAGATCCACCCGACACCCCATCGCCGAGGGGCTAGCCTGCCGTGGGCCAGTTGCCTGCCGTGTCCAACGTCCTCCCCGTCCGGGAGTACCTGCTCGTCGCGCTGACCGCCGCGGTCGTGACGTTCCTGCTCGTCGGCCTGGTCCGCGCGCTGGCGTTCCGGATCGGCGCGGTCGCCTACCCCCGCCAGCGCGACGTGCACGTCCAGCCCATGCCGCGGATGGGCGGCCTCGCGATGTACGGCGGGGTGCTCGGCGGCATGCTCCTGGCGCACCAGCTGCCGGTGCTGCGCTCGGCGTTCGACTTCTCCTACGACCCGTACGCGGTGATCGTGGGTGGCGGCGTGATCGTCCTCGTCGGCGTGCTCGACGACCGGTTCGAGCTGGACTCCCTCACGAAGCTCGCCGGACAGGTCACCGCGGCGGGCATCCTCGTGCTGTTCGGCCTGCAGTGGCTGCTGTTCTGGGTGCCGTGGGGCGACGACGGCGAGGGCACCGGCTCGCTGCTCTCGCTGGACCAGAACCAGGGCGCGATCCTGAGCGTGCTGCTGGCCGTGACCATGGTCAACGCGATGAACTTCGTGGACGGGCTGGACGGCCTGGCGGCCGGCATCGGGCTCATCGCGGCGGCGGCCACCTGCGTGTTCTCCATCGGGCTGCTGGCCAACAACGGCGGCGACGTGGGCGCGTACCCGCCCGCGCTGATCGCGGCCACGCTGGCGGGCGCGTGCCTGGGCTTCCTGCCGCACAACTTCAACCCGGCGCGGATCTTCATGGGCGACTCGGGGTCGATGCTGATCGGGCTGATGCTCGCGGCGGCGACGATCTCGGCGTCGGGGAAGATCAACTACGAGTCGGTGCGGGCCACCGACGTCCTCGGCCTGCTCTCGCCGCTGGTCGTGGTGGCCGCGGTGCTGTTCGTGCCGCTGCTGGACCTGCTCATGGCCGTGGTCCGGCGGACCCGGCGGGGCGAGAGCCCGTTCTCCGCGGACAAGATGCACCTGCACCACCGGCTGCTGGAGATCGGCCACTCCCAGCGCCGCGCGGTGCTGCTGATCTACTTGTGGGCGGGCGTGCTGGCGTTCGGCGCGGTCGCGTTGACGCTGTTCGACGTCGTCGTCGTGGTGTGGTGCCTCGCCATCGGACTTGTTCTCGCGCTGTTGGTCTCCGCGATACCCAGACTTCGCGAAGTGCGCCGCACCTGACCCCCGCCGGCGAGGTGGGCATCAAGACCTCTTTACACTCGGTCCCGACCAGTGAGAAGAGGTGACATGAGCCAGGACAGCTCTGAGGGCAAGACGGAGTGGACCCACGAAGCCGTCGTGCAGCGACTCGCGGGTGAGATGTACCGCAGCGCGCTGTGGGCCGCGCTCGGGACCGTGGTCGCGGCCGCGATCCTCTGGACTGTGCTGGCCGGTGTCCCCGGCCTGGTCGCCGCGCTGATCGGTGGCGCGCTCGCGTGCCTGTCGTCGGCGGGGACGCTGCTGCTGATGCACCGCACCGCGGCGATGCCGCTCCAGGTGATCATGGTGGCGGCGCTCGGCGGGTTCATGGGCAAGCTGATCCTGCTGTTCGCGGTGGTCGCGCTGCTGCGCCAGTTCCCCGTGCTGCACGCCAACGCGCTCGCGTTGACCATGGTCGCGACCATCGTGGTCGCCACGGTCATGGAGGTGCGCGCCTCCAAGCGCAGTCGCAGTCAGATCATCATCCCCACCCCTGGCAACACCTGATCTACCGGCTGGTACGGTGCGCGCAGGACGGGACACCCAGGTAGGTGGGGTGCCTCTCGCGGGCGCTTGCGGTCCGTAAGGTACGTTAAGTCCCGATCGTGACGATTCCCCCGGCGGAGTGAACGCCGGCCGGGAGAACCGGAAGGAACACAGTGACCACGATGGTGCTGGCTGCGGGTGATGAGTTCGTCGCACCCGGCGTGAAGGACTTCTTCCTCCCACCGATCTTCGGTGAGGTCACCAAGCCCATGGTGCTTCTGGTGCTCTCGATCTTGATCATCGGTGCGTTCTTCATCGCGGCGACCCGCAACCTCAAGCTCGTCCCCGGCAAGTTCCAGTTCGCCGCCGAGTCGCTCTACGACATCGGCCGCAACTCGATCGCACGCGAGCAGATCGGCGCGAAGGACTTCAAGCCGTTCGTCCCGCTGATCCTCACGGTCTTCACCTTCATCCTGGTGAACAACCTGTTCGGGCTCATTCCGGTCGTGCAGTTCCCGACGATGTCGCACATCGGATTCCCGTTGGCCGTCTCGGTGCTGGTGATCTACCCGGTGTACCACTTCGTCGGGTTCAAGCGCCACGGGTTCGTCGGGTATCTGAAGAATCAGACCATGCCGCCCGGCGCGCCGTGGTTCGTGCTGATCCTGCTGATTCCGATCGAGTTCTTCCAGAAGTTCGTCCTGAACCCGCTCACGCTCGCGATCCGAGTTTTCGCGGCCATGTTCGCGGGTCACCTGCTCTTGCTGGTGTTCACCCTGGCCGGTGAGTACCTGCTCTTCTCCGGCGGCATCACCGTCGTGGTCGCGCCCATCGCGTTCGCCTTCGCCATCGGGCTGACGTTCCTGGAAGCGCTGATCATGGTGCTGCAGGCCTACATCTTCGCGTTGCTGTCCGCCAACTACATCGGCGCGGCGCTGGCCGAAGAGCACTGAGAAATCACAAGCCTCCGATCCGCGAGCGTTCGCGGACCGAGTTGGAAAGGGAACACCACAAGTGAGCGCTATCGTTCTTGCCCAGGAAGCCGCGACCGTCAACCTCAACCAGGGTCTCGCTGCCATCGGCTACGGCCTCGCGGCGATCGGCCCCGGCATCGGCGTGGGTCTGATCTTCTCCTCGGTCATCAACGGCACCGCCCGTCAGCCCGAGGCTCGCGGCGTGCTGCTGAGCCTGGCCTGGACCACCTTCGCCATCGTCGAGGTCCTGGCGCTGCTCGGCTTCGTCGTCTACTTCCTCGCCATCGGCTGATCTGAAGTTCATCGCAATAAGGAAGGTTTGTGATGACTACCCTCATCCTGGCGGCGGAAGAAGGGGCCATCAACCCCGTTCTCCCACACACGTCCGAAATCATCATCGGCCTGATCGCGTTCCTCCTGCTGCTCTTCGTCATCAAGAAGTTCGTGTCGCCGCGCTTCGAGACGTTGTACGCGGAACGCGCCGCCAAGATCGAGGGCGGTATCGAGAAGGCCGAGCAGGCTCAGGCGCAGGCGCAGCAGGCGCTGGACCAGTACAAGGCGCAGCTGGCCGAGGCCCGCGCCGAGGCGGCCCGCATCCGTGACGACGCCCGCATCGAAGGCGAGCAGATCATCAGCGAGCTGCGCGCCAAGGCGCAGGAGGAGTCCTCGCGGATCATCGCGCAGGGGCAGACCCAGCTCGAGACGCAGCGGGCGCAGATCGTCGCCGAGCTGCGCGGTGAGTTGGGCCGGCTGGCCATCGACCTGGCGGACCGGGTCGTCGGCGAGTCGCTGGAGGACGAGGTGCGCCGTCGGGGCACCGTCGACCGGTTCCTCTCCGAACTCGACGGCACGTCGGCTCCGGCCGCCAAGTGAGGGAACGCCGATGACGCTGCACGCCGCCAGCCGTGACGCCCTGGCCGCCGCCGAACTGCGGTTGCTGGAGGTCGTCGACGCCACGTTGGACAGTGCCGCACTGGGCAAGCTGGGCAGCGAGCTGTTCGCGGTCGTGAGCCTGCTGTCGGCGCAGCCCGCGCTGCGCCGCGCGCTGGCCGACAACTCCTCGAGCCCCGAGTCGCGGGAGCAGCTGCTGCGCGGCCTGCTCGACGGCAAGGTCGCCGACGTGACCGTGCAGGTGCTGGCCACGGTCGTCACCGCGCGCTGGTCCAGCCCGCGCGAGCTGGTCGACGGCATCGAGTCGCTGGCCCGCACCACGCTGCTGGTGCGGGCGGAGCGGGACGGCAAGCTCGACGCCGTCGAGGACGAGCTGTTCCGACTCGGTCGCATCATCGCGGGCAACCACGCGCTCGAGCTGGCGCTGTCCGACCCGGTGGCCGAGCCCGCGGGCAAGGTCGCGCTGGTCGACAGCCTCGTCGCGGGCAAGGTCGACGAGACCACCAAGACCCTGGTGGACCAGCTCGTCCGCGAGCCGCGCGGCCAGGGAGTCGTCAACGGCCTCGGCGACCTGGCGTCGCTCGCGGCCAAGCGCCGGGAACGTTCCGTCGCGTACGTCCGTTCCGCCGTCGAGCTCGACGCGGCGCAGCAGGACCGCCTCGAGGCCACGCTGACCCGGATCTACTCCAGGCCGATCGCGCTGCACGTCGAGGTCGACCCCACGCTGCGCGGCGGGCTGCTGATCAAGATCGGTGACGAGGTCATCGACGGCAGCGTGGCCGGTCGCCTGGCGTCACTGCGCCGCGACCTCGCCGGCTGACCGACCGGAACCGCGGCCCACAAGCCCCTTTCCCAGAACGAAGTGAGAGCAGGAACGACATGGCGGAGCTGACGATCTCGTCGGACGAGATCCGCAGTGCGATCGAGAAGTACGTTTCGACCTACTCCCCGGAAGTCAGCCGGGAAGAGGTCGGCGTCGTCGCGGAGACCTACGACGGCATCGCCATCGTCGAGGGTCTGCCCGGCACCATGACCAACGAGCTGCTGGAGTTCCCCGGCGGCGTGCTCGGCGTGGCCCTGAGCCTCGAAGTCCGCACCATCGGCGCGGTCATCCTGGGTGACTTCGACAAGATCGAAGAGGGGCAGGAGGTCAAGCGGACCGGCCAGGTGCTCTCCGTGCCGGTCGGCGACGGCTTCCTCGGCCGCGTGGTGAACCCGCTCGGCCAGCCGATCGACGGCCTCGGCGACATCGTGGCCGACGACAACCGCGCGCTGGAGCTGCAGGCGGCGTCCGTGCTGCAGCGGCAGCCGGTGAGCGAGCCGATGCAGACCGGCATCAAGGCCATCGACGCGATGACCCCGATCGGTCGCGGCCAGCGCCAGCTGATCATCGGCGACCGCAAGACCGGCAAGACCGCGGTCTGCATCGACACGATCATCAACCAGAAGAAGGCCTGGGACTCGGGCGACCCGCAGCAGCAGGTCCGCTGCGTGTACGTCGCCATCGGCCAGAAGGGCTCCACCATCGCGGGCGTCAAGACCGCGCTGGAGGAGGCGGGCGCGCTGGAGTACACCACCATCGTCGCCGCCCCCGCGTCCGACTCGGCAGGCTTCAAGTGGCTCGCGCCCTACACCGGCTCGGCCATCGGCCAGCACTGGATGTACCAGGGCAAGCACGTCCTGATCATCTTCGACGACCTGACCAAGCAGGCGGAGGCGTACCGCGCCATCTCGCTGCTGCTGCGTCGCCCGCCGGGCCGCGAGGCCTACCCCGGCGACGTCTTCTACTTGCACTCGCGCCTGCTCGAGCGCTGCGCGAAGCTGTCCGACGACATGGGCGGCGGCTCGATGACCGGCCTGCCGATCATCGAGACCAAGGCCAACGACGTGTCGGCGTACATCCCGACCAACGTCATCTCGATCACCGACGGCCAGTGCTTCCTGGAGTCGGACCTGTTCAACGCGGGTGTGCGCCCGGCCGTCAACGTGGGCATCTCGGTGTCCCGCGTCGGTGGCGCCGCGCAGACCAAGGCGATGAAGACGGTCTCCGGCTCGCTGCGCCTGGACCTGTCGCAGTTCCGCGAGCTGGAGGCGTTCTCCGCCTTCGCCTCGGACCTCGACGCGGCCTCACGCGCCCAGTTGGACCGCGGCGCCCGCCTGGTCGAGCTGCTCAAGCAGGGCCAGTACTCGCCGGTCCCCGTCGAGGAGCAGGTCGTCTCGATCTACCTCGGCACCAAGGGCCACTACGACGACATCGCGGTCGGCGACGTCCGCCGCTTCGAGTCGGAGTTCCTGGACCACGTGCGGCGCAGCCACGACGTGATCCTCTCCGACATCCGCGAGTCCAAGAAGTTGTCGGAGGACACGGAGCGGGGCATCGTGGACGCCGTCACCGCGTTCAAGCAGCAGTTCACCGCGTCCGGTGGCGCGAGCACCTCGGTCAACGAGGCGCCCGCCGACGCGATGGACGCCGACAAGGTCGGGCAGGAGTCGGTGAAGGTCAACCGGCCCGCTCCGACCGAGAAGTGACGTAGGCATGGCGGCACAGATCCGGGAGCTGCGCCAGCGGATCCGCTCGGTCAACTCGACCAAGAAGATCACCAAGGCGTACGAGCTCATCGCCACGTCCCGTCTCGCCAAGGCGCAGACGAGGGTCGCGGCGTCGCGTCCCTACGCGGAGGAGATCACCTCGGTCCTCTCCGCGCTGGCGACCGCGTCCGCGAACCTCGACCACCCGCTGCTGACCGAGCGCAAGAACCCCCGCCGCGCCGGCGTCCTGGTCGTGACCAGCGACAAGGGCATGTGCGGCGGCTACAACGCCAACGTGCTGCGTGCTGCGGAGGAACTGCTCTCGCTGCTGCGGTCCGAGGGCAAGGAGCCCGTGCTCTACGTCGTCGGCCGCAAGGGCGTCGGCTACTACAAGTTCCGCAGGCGCGCGATCGCGGGCGAGTGGACCGGCTTCTCGCAGCTCCCGCACTACGTGAACGCGGTCGAGGCCGGTGACGCGCTGGTCAAGGCGTTCGTCGCGGGCAGCGACGACGAGGGCGACCAGCCCGGTCCGGACGGCGTGCTCGGCGTGGACGAGCTGCACGTGGTCTACACCGAGTTCAAGTCGATGCTGAGCCAGACGCCGGTCGCCAAGCGGATCGCGCCGATGGTGGTCGACTTCGACCCGGAGCCGCAGAAGCTCCAGTCGGTGTACTCGTTCGAACCGAGCGCGGAGACGCTGCTGGGCGCGTTGCTGCCCAAGTACGTCAAGACCCGGCTCTTCTCGGCGCTGCTGGACGCGGCGGCCTCGGAGTCGGCGGCACGGCGGACCGCGATGAAGGCGGCGACGGACAACGCCACCGAGCTGGTCCGCAACCTGAGCCGCCAGGCGAACGCGGCCCGCCAGGCCCAGATCACCCAGGAGATCAGCGAGATCGTCGGTGGCGCCTCCGCGCTTACCGGGGGCGCAGGAAGTGATGAGTGACATGAGTGCTACTGCCACCACCACCCGCACCGGCCGTGTGGTCCGGGTGATCGGTGCCGTCGTCGACGTGGAGTTCCCCCGCGACGCGGTGCCGGAGCTGTTCAACGCACTGCACGTGGAGATCACCTACGAGGCGGTCGCCAAGACGCTGACCCTGGAGGTCGCCCAGCACCTGGGTGACAACCTGGTCCGCACGATCTCCATGCAGCCGACCGACGGCCTGGTCCGCGGCGCGGCGGTGACCGACACCGGCAAGGCGATCAGCGTGCCCGTCGGCGACGTCGTCAAGGGCCACGTCTTCAACGCGCTGGGCGACTGCCTCGACGAGCCCGGCCTCGGCCGCGACGGCGAGCAGTGGGGCATCCACCGCAAGGCGCCGTCGTTCGACCAGCTCGAGGGCAAGACCGAGATCCTGGAAACGGGCATCAAGGTCATCGACCTGCTGACCCCGTACGTCAAGGGCGGCAAGATCGGCCTGTTCGGCGGCGCGGGCGTGGGCAAGACGGTGCTCATCCAGGAGATGATCACCCGTATCGCCCGCGAGTTCTCCGGCACGTCGGTGTTCGCCGGCGTCGGCGAGCGCACCCGTGAGGGCACCGACCTCCTCCTCGAGATGGAGGAGATGGGCGTGCTCGGCGACACCGCCCTGGTGTTCGGTCAGATGGACGAGCCGCCCGGCACCCGCATGCGCGTCGCGCTGTCCGCGCTGACGATGGCGGAGTACTTCCGCGACGTGCAGGGCCAGGACGTGCTGCTGTTCATCGACAACATCTTCCGGTTCACCCAGGCGGGTTCCGAGGTGTCGACCCTGCTGGGCCGCATGCCGTCCGCCGTGGGTTACCAGCCGACGCTGGCGGACGAGATGGGTGAGCTCCAGGAGCGCATCACCTCGACGCGCGGCAAGTCGATCACCTCGCTGCAGGCCATCTACGTGCCCGCGGACGACTACACCGACCCCGCGCCGGCCACCACGTTCGCCCACCTGGACGCGACGACGGAGCTCTCCCGTCCGATCTCCCAGAAGGGCATCTACCCGGCGGTGGACCCGCTGTCCTCGTCCTCCCGGATCCTCGAGCCGTCGATCGTCGGCGAGGAGCACTACCGGGTGGCGCAGGAGGTCAAGCGGATCCTGCAGAAGTACAAGGAGCTGCAGGACATCATCGCCATCCTCGGCATGGACGAGCTGTCCGAGGAGGACAAGGTCCTCGTCGGCCGCGCCCGTCGCCTGGAGCGCTTCCTCGGCCAGAACTTCATCGTGGCCGAGAAGTTCACCGGTCAGCCGGGGTCGTTCGTGTCCATCAAGGACACCATCGAGGCGTTCGACCGCGTCTGCAAGGGCGAGTTCGACCACTTCCCGGAGCAGGCGTTCTTCTCCTGCGGCGGGTTGGACGACGTCGAGGCCAACGCCAAGAAGCTCGCCGGCAAGTAAGTCGGGCTTTGCCGAAGGGCCGTTCCCCGCTCGGGGAACGGCCCTTCGGCCGTTGTCGGGGTCAGTGGGAGGCCCAGCCCAGGGCGCGGGAGATGGCCAGGCCGCACGTGCGCACGGCGGGCACGACGGTGTCCGTGCGGGTGCCCGTCGGCACGACGACGGACACCGCGGCCACCACGTGGCCGTCCGGGCCGCGCACGGGGGCGGCGACCGAGTAGGTGATCATCTCGATCTGGCGGTCGCTGATGGCGTAACCCTCGCGGCGCACGCGGGCCAGGGCCGCCCGCAGCTCCGGCGCCGACCCGATCGTCCGGGGCGTGAACCGCTTGAGCGGCGCGGCCAGCACGGCCTCCTGCACGGCGACGGGCGCGGCGGCCAGCAGCACCAGACCGACGCCCGTGCAGTGCGTCGGCATCCGGCTGCCGACCCGCGTCACCACGTTCACCGCGTCCCGCGCCGAGATCCGCTCCACGTACACGACCTCCGTGCCGTCGCGCACGGCCAGCTGCACGTTGTGCCGCGTGACCTCGTAGAGGTCCTCCAGGAACGGCAGGGCGCGGTCCCGGAGGTCCAGGCTGCCGGGCGACAGCGCGCCCAGCTCCAGCAGCCGCAGGCCCACGCGGTAGCGGCCGTCCGGCGCGCGGTCCAGGGCCCGCAGCTCCACCAGGGACGCCACCAGCCGGTGCGTGGTGCTCAGCGGCAGGCCGGAGTGGCGGCTCAGCTCGGACAGCGTGACCGCCGGCCGGTCCACGGTGAACACCGACAACAGCGAGAACGCCCGCTCCAGCAGCGACTTCGGTGTGGGCACCGGCCCAGTCTCCCAACGGCCTTCCGCTCATCGGAAACCGCCCTGCCCTGTTCGATGTGACCCGCGCCACCCTCCCGGAATGGGCAGATGGGTGCTCCCGGTACTGCTCGAAACGGGGCAGTGGGGCATCACGCCGGCGTCCGCGTCGGTCGTCTCCACGGCGGGCCTGGTCGGCATGATGCTGGGGGCGATGGCGATCGGCACGGTCACCGACCTGGTCGGGCGGCGCAAGGCGCTGATCGCGTCCGTCGGCGGCTTCTCCCTGTTCACCCTGCTGTGCGCGGCGGCGCCGTCGATCGAGGTGTTCGGCGGGTTGACGTTCCTGGCCGGGCTCGGCCTCGGCGGCTGCCTGCCGACGGCCATCGCGCTGGTCGACGAGTTCGCGCCGGCGCGGCGGCGGGGCCGGGCCACCACGCTGGTCATGACCGGCTACCACGCCGGGGCGGTGCTGACCGCGCCGCTCGGCATGGTGGTCATCCCTTCGCAGGGGTGGCGGGCGTTGTTCGTCGTCGGCGCGGCGCCCGCGCTCGCGCTGGTGCCGTTGATGGTGGTGCTGCTGCCCGAGTCGCGGGCGTTCCAGGGGGAGCGGGCGTCGGCCGGGCGGCTGGTCGGCTCGCTGTTCCGGCCCGGCGTGCGGCGGGCCACGGCGGCGTTCCTCGGCCTGCTGAGCGTGAAGCTGCCGACCGCGGCCGTCTACGCGGCGGTGTTCGTGGCCGGGTGCTTCGTGTTCAGCTCGCAGGTTTTGGTGTACGCGTACGTGGGCCGCGCGTACGACGACGGCAACCGCGCCACGGGTCTGGGGTGGACGGCGGGCGCCGGCCGGATCGGGGCCGTCTGCGGGCCGGTGCTGGGTGGGGCGCTGCTCACCGCGGGCCTCGCCCACCCGTGGGTTTCTACGCGTTCGCCTTGGTGGCGGGCCTGGGCGCGGTCGCGGTGACCGCCGTCGGAGCGGTCTCCGGGCGGGTCGCCGCGGGCCGCGACGGCGGCTGAGGGTGGCTGGTGCGGCGGGGTGAACCGGTCACCGTTTAGACTGCGGGTGACTCCAGTCGACTCAGGGAGATGCGCGTGGCCGAGATGACCGTTCAGCTGGTCGCGGTGGAACGCCGCCTGTGGTCCGGCACGGCCACCTCGGTGGTCGCGCAGACGCTCGAAGGCGAGATCGGCATCCTGCCCGGCCACGAGCCGGTGCTCGGTCAGCTGGTCGAGGGCGGCGTGGTCCGGATCCGCACCGCGGACAACGAGCTGGTGACGGCGGCCGTGCACGGCGGGTTCCTCTCCGTGACCGGCGACGGGGTGAGCATCCTCGCCGAGGCCGCGGAGCTCTCCCACGAGATCGACGTCGAACAGGCCCGCTCGGACGCGCAGAACGCGGACGACGTGCAACGGGCCCGGGCGATCGCGCGGCTTCGCGCCGCCGGGCACTCGGCCTGACGCGGACGAGCGGACGAACGCCGTGGGGATCGCCGAGCTGGTGGGGCTGGTCCTGTTCGGCGCGGTGGTCGTCCTCGCGTACCTGGCGTGGCGGCGCGTCCGGCTGCTGCGCGCGGGCGGCGTGCACGTCGCGCTGAGGTCCAGGATCAAGGGCTCCGGCCGGGGCTGGCACCTGGGTGTCGGGCACTACCGGGGTGACGAGTTCACCTGGTTCCGCGTGCTGAGCCTCAGCTCCGGCCCGGACATGGTCATCTCCCGCGAAGGCTTCGAGATCGACGACCGCCGCGAGCCCACCGCACCGGAGGCGTACGCGATGCCCGCGGGCGCGGTGGTACTCCGTTGCCGCGGCAACAAGGGCGAGGTCGAGATCGCGATGGGCCCGGACGCGCTGACAGGATTCCTGTCCTGGTTGGAGTCAGCGCCTCCGGGCCGATCCATTCCCTGGGCCTCCTAGCGACCCCCGGTCAGGTCAGGTCGAGGCCGGTGAGCGCCGGCCGCACCGCCGTCGTCGAGCTGATCGCCTCGTTGTCCAGCGGGTGGTCGTCCTCCCCGGGCAGGGACGCCACCGCCCGGAAGTTCACCTTCCCGAACGCGGCGTCGTCCGGGCGGAACGTGTAGCTGAACGGGAAGCCCACCGTGCCCGTCGCGCTCGCCGGCACGTACTGGGTGTAGTGGCCGACCTCGCTCCAGCCCGACGGCGTGCTGCGGTACAGCGTGACGGTCACGTCCTCGGCGTACCGCGTGTTCGCGATCCGGATGGTGACGGGTTTGGTGACGCCGACCGTCGCCGACGCCGGTGTGGTGAACCGGGCGATGGCGACGTCGTGCGTGCGGACCTGGACCACCCGCGACGTGGTGGCCGAGCGGCCGTCCCCGGTGTTGTGGGTCAACGTCACGGTGTAGTCGCCGTCTGCCGCGTAGCGGTGGTGCGGTCGTACCGTGCCTTCGGCGGTCGTCCCGTCGCCGAAGTCCCACCGGGTGGTCAGGTCGGTGGACACGTCCGGGACCTCGGTGTAGTCGTAGAACCCGATGTCGTCGAACACGGACGGCGAAGACGGGGTGTGCGAGAAGTAGGGCACGATCGGTCGGGCGACGTCGATGGTGAGCCGCAGGTTTCCCGCGTTGTACTCGCCCTGGGCGACTCGCAGGTAGTACGTCGTGCCCGCGACCGCGCGGAAGGTCAGGCTTCGCGACGAGGACACGCAGTCGACCTCGGTGAGGCTCCCGGGCGTCGATCCCGTGAAGACCGACAGCACCGCGGTGCTCGGGTCCTGCGAGAAGGTGACCGAGGTGGTTTCGGCCAGCGTCACGGCGTACCAGAGCGATCGGGTGGGCGGTGCGCACGTGCCCGCCGGCTCGCCCGGTTCCAAGGTCGCCGTCGACAGGGCGGGCTGCGCGGTGCGGGGCAGGGTGGTGACCGGTTCGGCGTCGGCGAACGCGTCGTTCGGGAGCGTGGCCGGCCCGGTCACCGAGAAGGTCAGCGACGGCGGCCAGGCCGGCTGCGGGGTGAGCGAGCTGACCATGAAGTGGTAGCGGGCGCCGGCGACGACGGGCAGCTCGATGCGCGACTGGAGCGTGCCGTCCACGTCGTCGTTGCAGGCGACCCTGGTCAGCGCGCCGCGGGAGCCGGTGTGCGCCGACAGGCCCGTGTCGTAGGTGCTGCCCGCGGTGGTGGCCGTGACCACGCCGTTCGCGGGTGCGGTGTAGGTGAACCAGACCGTGAGCTGGTACCCGTAGCAGTTGTCGGGGTCGTCGGCGGCGTGCGTCGCCTCGACGACCGGCTGGGTGGTGGTGAACGGCAGGGCGCCGACCGGCGTCGCCTGGTCGAAGTCGTCGTTCGGGGGCGGCGCGGCGTGCGCCACCCCCGGGACGAGCAGACCGAGCAGCGCGGCCACCACGACCAATCCGGATCTTCGTGTTCTGCGCACGGCGAAATCCCCCCTCGTCGAGTGGACGCCCCCCGGCGTCCGGACTCGACCGAGTGAACACAAAGACGATCAATCGTGGTGGCCTGCCGATCACCCGGGCACTCGATCGGTCGAGTGATGTCACTCGAACGGAGGGTCAGGCCGGATTCCTGATGCTCTCGTAGATCCGCGCGAAGCCCTCCTTGCCGTGACCGGCGTCGACCTGCCGCCGGATCAGGTTCCGCACCATGCCGACCACCTCCGTGGAGATGCCCCGGGCGGCGCTCGCGTCGAGCATGTCGCCGAGATCGGAGAACTCCAGGCTCTGCTGATCCGGCACGGTGTAGTCGCCGCCGTCGACCACGGCCGCGAGCCCGGCGAACCCGCCGGTCATCGCGGCCAGCCACGGCGCGGCACGCCCGGCGAACTCGGTCGCCGTCACGCCCGCGTCCGCGACCATCGCCGCGCCGTGCAGGAAACCGGCGAACATCACGTACATGCCGGCGAGCAGGGCCAGGTCGTACAGCGACGCCAGGCCCGCGTCCTCGCCGAAGTACGCGCTCTCGCCCCACAGGTCCAGCAGCGGGCGGTGCCGCTCGAACGCGGTGGCCGAGCCGCTGTAGAGGACGGACGAGCCGGGCCGCCCGATCATGTCCGGCACGGCCATGATGCCGCCGTCGAGGTACACCACGCCGTGCGCCGCCGCCCAGCCGGCGATCTCCCTCGACTGGTCGGGCGTGGTCGTGGTGACGTTGACCAGCGTGCGGCCGGTGAGCAGGTCGGCGACGGGGTCGAGCACCTCGTGGACCGAGGCGGCGTCGAAGAGGCAGGCGATCACCACGTCGGACGCGGTCACGGCGTCGCCGACGGTGCCGGCGGCCGCGGCGCCGAAGTCGACGAGGGCGTCGGCCTTGCCGGGCGAGCGGTTCCAGACCGTCGTGGTGTGCCCGGCGCGCACCAGGGCGGTGGCGAGGGCGGCGCCCATCGCGCCGAGCCCGAGAACGGTCACCTTCGTGTTCGTCATGCCAAGATCGTCACTCGTACCGGTACGGTTGACCAGTACGGACTATTTTGTGCAGTACACACCTTTTGGTAAGCACCCCCGGGAGGGGCCGATGGCGGCTCGACGTGGTCCCTACTTCTGCGGCATCGACGCCGCGATGGACGTGGTGTCCGGCAAGTGGAAGTCGCTGATCCTGTGGGACCTGGCCGAGCACGGCGTGCGGCGGTTCGCCCAGCTGCGCCGCGGCCTGCCGGGCGTGAGCGAGAAGATGCTGGTCCAGCAGCTGCGTGAGCTGGAGGAGGACGGCCTCGTGCACCGCGAGGTGTTCCCCGAGGTGCCGCCGAGGGTGGAGTACGCGCTGACCGGGCACGGGGAGTCGCTCAACGAGGCGCTCGCCGCGCTGGGCGTGTGGGGCGCCGAGCGGATCGAGCGCATCGGCGCCGAGAAGGTGGTCTACGCGTCCTGAGCGGGCACCCGCTCGGCGGGGCTCGGTCGCCGGAACAGGGTGCCCAGCCTGCGCAGGGCCTCCTGGTCGCCGGAGGCCGAGGCGGCGCCGGAGGCGATCTTGTCCGCCAGGCTCGACCGGCCGTCGGCCAACGAGGCGAAGACGTCCTCGTCGGTCTCGACCACCGCGTCGGGCCGCCCGGCGGGGCCGTGGCCCGCGTCCACCCCGCCGTCGTCCACGCGGACGTGGAACACCTCGTCGCCGACCCGGAACTCGTAGACGGCCCGCACGCCCGCGGCGGCCTCGGCGTCGAAGAACGCCTCCATCGCCAGCACGGCCCAGCCGGGGTGGAACGCCTCGCCCGCCCGCCGCTCGCCCATGGCCCACCTCGTGCCCCAGCGGGCCAGGGCGAGCACCGCCGGCCCGAGCTCCAGGCCTGCCTCGGTGAGGGCGTAGGCGGGGGTCCGGGCCGGCGCGGGCAGCGTGACCTTGTGCGCGAGGCCTTCGTGTTCGAGGTGCTTCAACCGGGCCGCGAGCAGCCCCGTGCCGAGGCCGCGCAGGCTCTGCTGGAGGTCGCCGAAGCGCTTCGGCCCGGTCAGCAGCTCGCGGACCAGCAGGAGCGTCCAGCGCTCGCCGACGAGGTCGAGCGTCCGCGCGGTGGCGCAGTACTGGTTGTACGTCCGCTGGTCCACCGGCTCATCCTAGGGTCGGCGCCTCCCGGCCCACGACGGCGAGCAGCACGTCCGCGATGCGGCGCGGATCGGTCAGCGGCACGTCGTGCGGCCCGTCCACCGGCACCCTCCGGTAGCCGAGGTCGGCGGCGAACCGGGCGAACGGGAACGTCTCCGGCAGGCAGTGGACGCCGGTGCCGGGGATGCGGTCGACGGCGCCGGTGAGGCGGGTCGGCTCGGTGAACGTCCGCAGCGCGTGGGTGCGCAGCCGCTCGCCGAGCCACCGCGCGTCGTCGGGGTCGGTGACGCCGAACGACTCGGGCGCGGGCGGTGCGATCAGGCCGTCGGCGTTCGCGGCGGCGGTGACCCTGGTGGTGAACCAGTCCGGCGCCAGGTCGGTCAGGCTCGCGCCGTCGGGTCCGGCCCAGCCGTCGACCAGCACGAGGTGGGCCACCCGGTGCGGGCGGAGGTCGGCGGCCTGGCGGACGACCAGGCCCGCGTAGCTGTGGCCGACCAGCACCAGGTCCGGGTCCGTGACGGCGTCGACCGCGGCGACCACCTCGTCGACGTGGTCGGACAGGCCGACGTCGCGGTCGTGCGTGAGGTCGGGCGTGACGACGTGCGCGCCGGCCGCCGTGAGCAGGGGCGCGACCCGCTCCCAGGCCCAGCCGCCGTGCCACGCGCCGTGGACGAGGGCGTAAGTGGTCATGGTCGACCTCCGGGTAGGCGTGCTTCCTGTTTTTGAAGCTTAGACTTCAAAAACAGGAAGCACCATCCCCGGGGTCAGGCGTTGGCGCCCGGCTGCCAGAGCACGTCGCCGTCCGGGTTGGCGACCCTGGCCAGGATGAACAGCAGGTCGGAGAGCCGGTTCAGGTACTTCGCGGTCAGCGCGTTCGTCTGCTCGGCCTCGACCTCGATCAACGCCCACGCGCCCCGCTCGGCCCGCCGGGCGATGGTGCGGGCCTGGTGCAGCAGCGCCGCGCCGGGTGTGCCACCGTTGAGGATGAACGACTCCAGCTTGCCCAACCGGGAGTTGAACGCATCGCACCACGACTCGAGCCGGTCGACGTAGGCCTGGGTGATCCGCAGCGGCGGGTACTTCGGGTCGGGCGCGATCGGCGTGCAGAGGTCCGCGCCGACGTCGAACAGGTCGTTCTGGACCTGCCGCACCACCTCGGCGACGTCGGGTTCCAGCGCGCCGAGCGCCAGGGCGACGCCGAGCGCGGCGTTGGTCTCGTCGACGTCGGCGTACGCCGTGATGCGGGGTGACGTCTTGGGCACCCGGGAGAAGTCGCCGAGGCCGGTGGTCCCGTCGTCGCCGACCCGGGTGTAGATCTTCGTCAGGTGCACGGCCATGCGAAGCACTGTAGACACCGCGGTGGCCGACCACGGACGGGCACGATTCAGACCGTACGTAGGATTGCGGCACAACGAGCAAGGAGTTCCTTACGTGAGTGAGCACTTCCGGGTTCAGGGCGGTGGGCGGCTCGTCGGCGAGGTCGCCGTCGTAGGCGCGAAGAACAGCGTGCTCAAGCTGATGGCGGCGGCACTGCTGGCCGAGGGCACCACCACCATCACCAACTGCCCGGAGATCCTGGACGTGCCGCTGATGGCGGACGTCCTGCGCAGCCTCGGCTGCGAGGTGGCGATCGAGGGCCGGGTCGTCACGATCACCACGCCCAAGGAGCTCAACCACCGCGCCGACTCCGAGGCGATGGGCAAGCTGCGCGCGTCCGTGTGCGTGCTCGGTCCCCTGGTGGGCCGGTGCAGGCGGGCCGTCGTCGCGCTGCCGGGTGGCGACGCGATCGGCAACCGGCCGCTGGACATGCACCAGAGCGGCCTGCGCAAGCTCGGCGCGCACAGCGAGATCGAGCACGGCTGCGTGATCGCCGAGGCCGAGGGCCTGCACGGCGCGCAGATCTGGCTCGACTTCCCCAGCGTCGGCGCGACGGAGAACATCCTGATGGCGGCGGTGCTGGCCAACGGCACCACGGTCATCGACAACGCCGCCCGCGAGCCGGAGATCGTGGACATCTGCGTGATGCTCCAGCAGATGGGCGCGAAGATCGAGGGCGCGGGCACGTCCACGCTCACCGTGCACGGGGTGGAGTCGCTCCAGCCGACCGAGCACCGGGTGATCGGCGACCGGATCGTCGGCGCCACCTGGGCGTTCGCCGCCGCCATGACCCGCGGTGACATCACCGTGCGCGGCGTGGACCCGCACCACCTCGACCTGGTGCTGGAGAAGCTGCGGATGGCGGGCGCGGACGTGACCACGCTCGACGACGGCTTCCGCGTGGTGCAGACCGACCGGCCGCGGTCGGTGGACTTCGTGACGTTGCCGTACCCCGGTTTCGCCACCGACCTGCAGCCGTTCGCGATCGCGCTGTCGAGCGTGTCCGACGGCACGTCGATGATCACCGAGAACCTGTTCGAGGCGCGGTTCCGGTTCATCGAGGAGATGGTGCGGCTGGGCGCGGACGCGCGCACCGACGGCCACCACGCGGTGGTGCGGGGCGTCGAGCGGCTGTCCAGCGCGCCGGTGTGGGCGTCGGACATCCGCGCGGGCGCGGGGCTGGTGCTGGCCGGGCTGTGCGCGGACGGCGCGACCGAGGTCTACGAGATCTTCCACATCGAGCGCGGCTACCCGGGCTTCGTGGAGAACCTGCGCAAGCTCGGCGCGACCGTGGAGCGCGTCAGCGCCTGACGGCTCAGGGCCGCACGGTCACCGGCACCCGCTGGGCGGTGTTGTTGGCCATGCCCTGCCGGTTCCACGGCTGGTCGACGGGCTGGGTGCGGCCGTCCTCGTCGGTCGCCCGCACCCGCAGCACGTGCTCGCCGGGCGTCGCGTCCCACGCGCACTCCCAGCGCCGCCACGCGTACCGGTCGCCGGCGGGGCCGAGGTCGGCCTCCACCCACGTGCCGTCCAGCTCGACCTCGACCTCCGCCACGGGCGCGTGGCCGCTCCACGCGCGGCCGGTGAGCAGCACGCGGCCGGCGTCCACGAACCGCCGGCGGGTCATGAAGTCGGGGAAGCCGGGCGGGACCATCAGGGCCTTGGGCAGGATCCGGGTCACCGGCGTGCCCTCGTCGTCGGGCTCGTGCGTGATCCGGTAGGCGACGGCCTGCTGGAAGCCGTCGAACGGCCGGTCCAGCGCGGTGATCGAGCGCAGCCACTTCACGTGCGCCATGCCGTACCAGCCGGGCACGACCAGCCGCAGCGGCGCGCCGTGCTGCGGCAGCAGCGGTTGGCCGTTCATCTCGTAGGCCAGCAGCACGTCCGGTCGCAACGCCTCGGCGACCGGCAGCGCGCGCTCGTAGTCCTGCTCGACACCCCGGTCCAGCCCGTGGTCCAGGCCGGTGAACACCACGTCCACCGCGTCCGGCGGCAGGTCGGCCAGCAACGGGGCCAGCGGCGTGCCGGTCCACGTCGCGCAGCCGACCGCCTCGTCCAGCCACGGCTGGCTCACCGGCCGCGGGTGCAGCTTGGCCCGGCCGTTGCCCGCGCACTCCAGCGTCACCTGCCGGGTCACGGCGGGCAGCGCGCGCAGCTCCTCCAGCGTCCACGTGCGGCCGAGCACGTCCAGCGACCAGCCCGTGACGTCGGGGATGTCGTAGTGGATCAGCAGGTAGTGCAGGCCGGCCGGCGTCTCGTCGTAGCGCAGCGCCTCCAGCGGCATGCCGTGGTTGCGCGTGGCGAGCCGCAGCTCGTCGATCGAGATGTCCTCGTCGTCGTCGGCGATCCGGGACAGGCCGATGGTCATGTGGCGCTCCGCGGGAGGGGTTCGGCGTCGGGCACGTCGGCGGGGGAACACCACCAGCCGGTGCGGGCCGCCGTCGCACCACTGTCACCTTCATGCGCGCGGTCCGCAAGCGCTTGCCCGTGGTCAGACCTGAGCCGGTGTCCGCCCCTGAACCTGCGCGGCCACGCGGAACGCCCGGCGAAGCGTGGTGCGACCCTCCGGGGTCGTCACGCTGAGCTCCAGCACCGCTTTTCGGCGACCCATCCAGGTGAACGTCGGGGCCAGGAGTTGCGCCAGGTGCACCAGTCGCTTTGCGGACGTTTCCTTCAGGTGCGCCTCGTCCGAAAGCACCGCCAGGCATTCCAACGCGGCACGGCGGCTTTCCGGGTCGGTGAGCACACGGTTCGCCAGGACTTTCATCTGCGCGGGGCACGACGTGGCGAGGTCGGCCGCGGGCGGGTACGGGAAGTAGCCCGTGATCCACATGGCCAGCGGCAGTGCGACCTGGGACAGGCGGCGGTTCGAGGTCCACGACACGACCGCGTCCAGCACCTGTGCGCGGTGGTCGTCGACCTGCACCAGCTTCAGGATGGCGGCGACCACCGCGTTGCGCGGTGTCCACTTCGACGAGCGGGCGATCAGCTCCAACCGTCGCAGCGCCTCGCCCAGCGGCCGGGCTTGCGACAGGGTGAGGCTGAACCACACCGCGGTCGCCTGCTGGTAGGCCGTGCCGTCGGTCCACGCCTCGACCGTGCGTGAGACGAGGTCGCGGTACCTCTCGTCCAACCGCGCGACCACGGACGCCGCCAGGTTCTGGTGCGCCACCGCGCCCCGACCGGCGAGGTCGTCCACGAGTTGGAGCGGTTCGTGTGCCGGGATCTCGGTCACGATCGTGACCACCGCGCGCTGCACCGCGTCGGTGAACCGGGCGATCATGTCGCGGTCGCTCATCCACTGCCACAACACCTCGTGCGCGAGCGGGTACTCGCGCCACAGCCTGCGCAGCACCGCGCCCGCCCAGCCCTGGCGGGTGAAGTGGATCGTCTCCTCCTGCAAGCCGGGGTAGTCGGGGTGGTCGCGCACCGTGGTGGTCGCGGTGACCGCGGCCAGCAGGTCCTTCTTCGACAGCGCGAACGCCTTGTGACGCAGCGCCTCGCCGTCCTCGTGGCCCGCCTCGCGCAGCGCTTCGTCCAGGGACAGCGCCAGCGCCATCACCTCGTCGTAGGGCTGGTTCTCCAGCAGCGCCACGGCGAACGACAGGGCGAACTCCAAGTCGGTGCGCTCCGCCAGGTGCCGCTCCACGGCCTGCTCGACGTGTTCGCGCAGCTTCGCCAGCGCCTCCCGCGGGTCGAGCCCTTCGTGCACCCGCACGGCCAGCTCCGCCGCGCGCACCGCCTTCTCGGGCGATGCCTTCTCCTCCAGTTCGAGGTCGGCGGTGAGCACTCGCAGCGGACCGTCGAAGTCGGTCGGGCGCCGCCGCCTCAGTTCCGCTCGTGCCACGTCGTGAGCGGGTGGCGCGGTCAGTTGCACCACGTGGTCGGTCGCCTCGAGCGGAGCTTGTGCCGCCGAGTCCAGCACGATCACGAGGTGGCAGCCGACGGATCTCACCAGCCGGGTGACCCGTTCGAACTCGGCCCGGTCGAACGGGCCGCGCGTCGACTCCCGCACGTCCCAGACGTACCCCGTGCCGGCGACGAGGTTGTCGAACGTGCCCAGCGCCCGCTCCCGGTTGGCCTCCACGACCTCGACCGCGCCGACGTCGACCAGCAGCCGCCGCGCGGTGTACGAGCGGCCGGAGCCCGGCCCGGTGAGCACGACCACGCCGCGTGTGTCGAGCGTTCGTCGCGCGGCGGTGTACCCGTCGGGTGGTACGAAGTGCTGCCGCACGTCGTCCAGTTCGGACTGCGTCGCTCGGAGCACGACGAGCTTGGACACGCGGTCGACCCCGAACTGGACCCCGCCGTGGATCGCACCCGCCTGGATGCCGGTGAACGTTCCGTCGGCCGAGTTCTCGACGGGAATCAGCCGCAGCTCATCGGGCACCTTGTCGTCGTCGCTCATGGAAGCGCATTGTGGAGGAGATCTATCGGAGGTCTTCCGTACTAGTACGGGCTCGTCGATCCCCTCTTGCCCGGTCCTGGGGCCCGCTGTTCGGTGGTCACCCGTTCCCGTGCAGGAGGAGTTTCGCGTCGGGCACGTCCGCGGGGAACACCATCAGCCGGTGCAGGCCGCCGCGGCGCACGACGGTCACCTTGATGCGGGCCGTTCGCAAGCGCTGGGCCAGCACGTCCGCGGCCTCGGGCGTCGGCACGGCGGTGACCTCGGTCAGCAGGCCGAAGTCGTCGCCGGTGTAGTCGGGCACGGCGCGCCGGTCGATGCCGAACGCCCAGAACAGCACCAGGGCGAGCAGCCCGAACACGATCACCAGCAGCAGGAAGGTGGTGAGCGCGGTCACGTCGCACATCCTCCCGCAGCTTCGATTCAGTGAGCAACGGCACGCGCGGGCTGGGTTACTGGTCAGTACGCTACGGGGACAACGCGAGGTCGCGAGCGGCCGACTGCCGGGCGACCGAGTCGCCGCCTGCCGAGCAGCGGCAACACAACACCTAGGAGGTTGCCGTGCCGTACCCGGCCGACCGGGAGCGCGACCGTCCGTGGGTCATGCGGACGTACGCGGGTCACTCCAGCGCCACCGCCTCCAACGCGCTGTACCGCCGCAACCTCGCCAAGGGCCAGACGGGCCTGTCCGTGGCGTTCGACCTGCCCACGCAGACCGGCTACGACCCGGACGACGAGCTGGCCAAGGGCGAGGTCGGCAAGGTCGGCGTGCCCGTCGGCCACATCGGCGACATGCGGCAGCTGTTCGACGGCATCCCGATGGGCGAGGCGAACACGTCCATGACCATCAACGCGACGGCCATGTGGCTGCTCGCGCTGTACGTGAGCGTGGCCGAGGAGCACGGCGCCGACCGCGCCACCCTCGCGGGCACCACGCAGAACGACATCATCAAGGAGTACCTGTCCCGCGGCACGTACGTGTTCCCGCCCGGGCCGAGCCTGCGGCTGATCACCGACATGGTCGCGTGGACCGTGTCGAACGTGCCGAAGTGGAACCCGATCAACATCTGCTCCTACCACCTGCAGGAGGCGGGCGCGACGCCCGTGCAGGAGATCGCGTACTCGCTGTCCACCGCGATCGCGGTGCTGGACTCGGTGTTCGACTCGGGCCAGGTGCCCGAGGAACGGCGCGGCGAGGTCGTCGCCCGCATCTCCTTCTTCGTCAACGCGGGCGTGCGGTTCGTCGAGGAGATGTGCAAGATGCGGGCGTTCGTCCGGCTCTGGGACGAGATCACCCGCGACCGGTACGGCATCGCGGACCCCAAGCACCGCCGGTTCCGGTACGGGGTGCAGGTGAACTCGCTCGGGCTGACCGAGGCGCAGCCGGAGAACAACGTGCAGCGGATCGTGCTGGAGATGCTGGCCGTGACGCTGTCGCGGGACGCGCGGGCCCGCGCGATCCAGCTGCCCGCGTGGAACGAGGCGCTCGGCCTGCCCCGGCCGTGGGACCAGCAGTGGGCGCTGCGGATGCAGCAGGTGCTGGCCTACGAGACGGACCTGTTGGAGTACCAGGACATCTTCGAGGGCTCGCACGTCGTCGGGGCCAAGGTGGACGAGCTCGTCGAGGGCGCGCGGGCCGAGATCGACCGCGTGCAGGCGATGGGCGGCGCGGTCGCGGCGGTCGAGTCCGGGTACATGAAGTCGGCGCTGGTGTCGTCGTTGGCGGACCGGCGTCGGCGGGTGGAGTCCGGTGAGGACGTCGTCGTCGGCGTGAACAAGTTCGCCACCACCGAGCCGTCGCCGTTGCAGGCCGAGGGCGCGAACGCGATCGAGCAGATCGACCCGATCGTCGAGCAGCGCGCGGTCGAGGCGATCCGGGCGTGGCGGTCCTCTCGGGACGACGCGCTGGTGAAGTCCAGTTTGGACGACCTGCGGGCGGCGGCGAAGACGGACCGGAACCTGGTCGAGGTCACGATCGCGTGCGCGAAGGCAGGCGTGACGACGGGCGAGTGGTCGCAGGCGTTGCGCGAGACGTTCGGCGAGTACCGCGCGCCGACCGGGGTCTCGGCGGCGTCGGCGTCCGGTGAGGCGGGCGTGGAGATCGCGCGGGTGCGCGAACGCGTGCGGGCGACCGGCGAGGAGTTGGGCGAGCGGCTGCGGATCCTGGTCGGCAAGCCCGGCCTGGACGGTCACTCCAACGGCGCCGAGCAGGTCGCCGTGCGGGCCCGCGACGTCGGCCTCGAGGTCGTCTACCAGGGCATCCGGCTCACGCCCGCGCAGATCGTGGCCGCCGCCGTCCAGGAGGACGTGCACGTGGTCGGCCTGTCGGTCCTGTCCGGCTCGCACCTCGAGGTCGTGCCGGCGGTGGTCGACGGCCTGCGTGCGGCGGGCGCGGGTGACGTGCCGGTCGTCGTCGGGGGGATCGTCCCGCCCGACGACGCCGCCGCGCTGCGCGAACGCGGTGTGGCCCGGGTGTTCACGCCCAAGGACTACGAGCTGACCCAGATCATGGACGAGATCGTGACCGTCGTGCGCCAGGCGAACGGCCTGGAGACGTAGCACCCGCAGTGGACCGCCCGGCCGCTCGTCCCGGTCAGCGCGGCGTCACGGGGATGATGCCGTTGTCCTCCTCGAACACCAACAGGCGTGCGCCCAACGGCTTGCTCAGCGTCACCGGGTAGTACTGGAACCGGTAGATCGCGGTGTGCGCGCAGTCGCCGACCGGCCCGGTCTCGCGCACGCCGATCACCACGGACGTCTCGGTCTCGGTCACCACGGGCTCCCTGACCACGGGCTCGTCACCCGGGCACGGGGGGTAGGGTGCGCCCAGCTCCACCTCCAGGTGCACGCCGTCCGACGTCTTGGCGTCCTGAGCGCCGGGGATCTCCTCGCCCTGCTTCCAGAACGCGTCGGGCGTGAGCGCGGGCCACGCGTACACGCTGCCGAACGCCGACCGGAACAGCCACGCCGGCAGTTCCAGGTCGCCGCGGTCGGTCCTGAACGTCGCCCTGCCCAGCTCGGCGCTCACCAACTCCAGCGGCTCGCCCTCGCGGGCGCCCGCGGACATCCCGGCCAGCGCGTCGCGCACGCCGACCAGCGGGAACGTCGCCGGACCGTCGATCAGCACGACCTCCGCCGGCCCCGGCGTCGGCGGCTCGACGCCGGTGAACCGGTAGCCGTGGCCGTGGGCCAGCTTCTCCTCCTCGAGGCCCATCCACTCCACCTTCACCAGCTTCGGCGCGAACAGCACGATCGGCCGGGGGACGGCGTCGACCGGGAAGTCCACCACCCCGGCGGGAACGGGCGCGGTCGAGGTGGGCGGGTCGGACTCGAACGGCAGCGGCGCCGCTGCGTGGTCGACGCGGGCGCAGCCGGCCGCCAGCACACCGAGGATCACGACTAACAGGCGAAGTCTCATGCCAACGGGACGGAGGTCCACCGGCGGGCGGTTGCACGGCCGGTTACCGTCGGAACATGGCCGAATACCAGCACATCCGCGTCGACCGCACGGATGACGTCGTGCGGATCACCATGGACCGCGCCGCCCGGCGCAACTCGCTGTCCGCCGAGCACCTGGCGGAGCTGCTGACCGCGTTCCGCGAAGTCGCCGCGTCGGACGCGGTAGGGGTGGTGCTCGCGGGCGAGGGGCCGGTGTTCTCCGCCGGGCACGACTTCGCCGACGTGTCGGCCCGCGACCTGGAGGGCGTGCGCGAGCTGCTGACGCTGTGCACGGACCTGATGCGCACGATCGAGTCCGTGCCTCAGGTCGTGATCGCGCGCGTGCACGGCCTGGCCACGGCGGCCGGCTGCCAGCTGATGGCGTCGTGCGACCTCGCGGTGGCCGCCGAGGAGGCCGGGTTCGCCCTGCCCGGCGGCAAGGGTGGCTGGTTCTGCCACACCCCGGCGGTGCCGGTGGCCCGCGCGATCGGGCGCAAGCGCCTGATGGAGATGGCGTTGACCGGTGACGCGGTGGACGCGCGCACCGCCGAGCAGTGGGGCCTGGTGAACCGCGTCGTGCCGCTCGCCGAGCTGGACGACGCCGTGGACGAGCTGATGCGCCGGGCCACCCGCGGCAGCCGGGCCGCCAAGGCGTTGGGCAAGCAGACGATCTACGCCCAGCTCGACCGGCCCGAGGCCGACGCCTACGGCATCGCGGTGGAGGTGATGGCGGCGGCGTCGCAGACCCCGGCGGCCAAGGAGGGCATGGCGTCGTTCCTGGAGAAGCGCCCGGCCGTCTGGACCGGCTAACCGACCACCCCGAGCACGAGGGACCCGGCGGCGAGGGCGAGGGACGCGCCGGGAGCGGCGATGTTGTGCCACACCCGGTGCCGCACGTGGAGCCCGACCGCGCCCGCGAAGAACGCCACCAGCCCGATCGCCGCCGCCGTCCCGACGACGGGCGCCCCGAGCAGGCCGAGGAGCAGGCCGACCGCGCCCGCGGCCTTCAGCGCGCCCAGGGCGGGCACCCACGAGCCCGGCACGTGGACCTCGGCCGAGTTCGCCGGCACGAACCCCGCCCTCGCGAAGTCGGCGACGGCGACGGCGGCGTTGGCCAGGATCGCGAGGACGGTGACGACGACGTGTGCGGTGGACACGAAACCCTCCGGACGTGAGGTGAGCGGGCGGAGCGCCTACTCACCCGACGTGCGGGCGGCGTGGGAGGTGACCGGCCGCCCCACCCGCTCGCAGAACAACGTCGTCGGCCGGCGCCTCCGCGCACGCCTGCACCTCGGCGGAGGTCGACTCCGCGATCGCGGCGGTCACGGCTGCGCGTGCTCGTGCAGCAGGAGCAGCGTGTAGGCGGCGATCGACTGGGCGTCGGTGATGTCGCCCCGCGCGATCATCGCCTCGAACTCCGCGCGCGGGAACCACGCCGAGCGCATGTCCTGCTCCTCGTGCTCCCGCTCGTGGAAGCCCTCGCGCAGGTCGGTGGCCAGGAACACCCGGCCGCGCTGGCTGGACATGCCCGGCGCGACGTCCAGCATGCCGAGCTGCACCAGCTTGCCCGCCCGCAGCCCCGTCTCCTCCCGCAACTCGCGTTCGGCCAGCACCAGCGGGTCCTCGTCGGCGCGTTCGGGCGCGGTGCCCTGCGGGAACTCCCAGCGCCGCATGCCGATGGGGTAGCGGAACTGCTCGACCAGCCGCAGCCGCTCGCCGTCCATGGGGATCACCAGCGCGAAGTCGGGCTTGTCCACCACGCCGAAGATGCCGGTGGTCCCGTCCGCCCGCCCGATGGCGTCCTCCCGGACCACCATCCACTGGTTCGCGTACACCTCACGCGATCCGAGGGTTTCCACGATCACTCTCCCTGTGCCGAAGGCTCCGGGCCGCCGCGCGATCGGGCCACTGCCGATCGACGCCGCCCGCACGCGAAGTACACCACCGGGCGGCCGACCGGACTCCGACCACCTCCGCGTGCGGCCGGGGCGCCGCCTCGGCGTGTGCGCTCTCGTCGGTGATCAGGGTCGACGGGCTCGGCGCGCGGCGCGGTCGCCGCGGTGACACGTCGGCCGACGGCACCTGCCGGTGGGCCGAGGGCCGCACCCCGTAGCCTGTCGGCCGTGCGCCTCGTCATCGCTCGCTGCCAGGTCGACTACGTCGGACGTCTCACCGCCCATCTGCCGATGGCGCAGAGGCTGCTGCTGATCAAGGCGGACGGCTCGGTGTCGATCCACTCCGACGACCGCGCGTACAAGCCGCTGAACTGGATGAGCCCGCCGTGCTGGCTGATCGAGGACCCGGACATGTGGGTCGTGCAGAACAAGGCGGGCGAGAAGCTGATCATCACGTTGGCCGAGGTGCTGCACGACTCCAAGCACGAGCTCGGCCCGGAACCCGGCCTGGTCAAGGACGGCGTCGAAGCGGACCTGCAGAAGCTGCTGGCCGAGCACGTCACCACGCTCGGCGACGGCTGGACCCTGGTGCGGCGCGAGTTCCCGACCCCGATCGGGCCGGTGGACCTGATGTGCCGCGACGCGTCCGGCGCCTCGGTGGCCGTGGAGATCAAGCGCCGCGGCGAGATCGACGGCGTCGAACAGCTGACCCGCTACCTGGAACTGCTCAACCGCGACCCGCTGCTGGCGCCGGTGCGGGGCGTGTTCGCCGCGCAGCAGATCAAGCCGCAGGCGCGGACCCTCGCCGAGGACCGCGGCATCCGCTGCGTCGTGCTCGACTACGACGCGCTGCGCGGCATCGAGTCGGACGAGTTCCGCCTGTTCTGATCGCTCGAGTTGACCTTTCGTCGCTCTTGCTTACCCTGGTCGACGCATTCCCGGTGCGAAGTCCCGCGACTGTTGTCACTGCACGGCACAGCGGTACGCCTTGATCTCGGGAGCCACCAACGTCACGTGGCTGAGGCACGGGGGACGGTCAGCGCGGCGTGCCGTTCGCCGTCTTCCCGATCTCGGTCTCGGTCACGCAGGTGATGGTTCCGTCTCGACGAGAGGTTGAGCGTTGACCAGGCCGCCAGTCGATCCGCATCCATGCGAGCACTGCGGGTCGGAAACCCGAAATCCGCGCTTCTGCAGCAACTCCTGCCACCTCAAGGGGACTCAGGAGCTTCGTTCGGCGCGCTTGCTCAACCGCGCCCGCCTTGTCCTCAGTGTGGCAGTGGTCGAGTCATGCGAGGTGCGAAAACCTGTAGTCGGGCCTGCTCGGACGCGATGCGTCGACGTGAGCCCGATCCGTGTCGCCGCTGCGGGTCGCAAGAGCGGTTCGGGCGCCGCAGGAGAGGTCCTTACTGCTCATGGCAGTGTTTCAACGAGGATCGTTACGAACGGACCGGTTCATTCGCCACGTGGCTCGCGAAGTGGACATCCGGATTGATCTCCGGCACTGCCCTTCCTGCGTGGTCAGCGGTGCGAGGAGTGCGGGTGGAACCAGGTGAACCCGGTCAGCGGCCGAGTCCCGTTGCACGTCGATCACACCACCGGGGACCGGAGCCGGAACAAACCGGACGAGGTGCGTCTCCTCTGTCCCAACTGCCACTCTTTGACCCCCAACTACCAGCACCTCAACAACCCCGGCGTCGCGCCGGTACGGTCACGGCCGAGCCGGAGGTACCGGGACACGTGGCTGAGGTCCGCGCCGGAGGGCGCCGTGCGGCGGTCGTGGTCGGCAGCCGTTCGGCGGTCTGACCGTTCGGGCGAATCGCGCCGCCGGTCCGCACGCGGGTCGGCCGCGCCCGTTCGCGCTGGGTCCGCGGAGCCGGCGGCGCGCCCGTTCTCGCCGCAGTTTGCGGGGTCGGCGGTAAGCCGTTCGGGCGCGTGGCAGGCCGGATTTCGCGATATACGCTGACTTCCCCCTCAACGGGCTTGGAGGCGCGTGGTGCGAAGATCGCGAAGACGAAGATCCGGTTCACCCCTGGTCCTGTCGGTTCTCCTGTCGGCCCTCCCGGCGGTGGCGGGCTGCGTGTCGCAGACGCCCGCGTTGTCGCCGCCCGTCGTCGCGGTGGTGAGCTCACCCGCCGCACCTTCTCCAGCCGCGCACCTCGCGGCACACCCACTCTCCGGCCACGCGGGCGGCGAAGTCCTGCTCAGCGGCCAGGGTTATCCGGCACACGGTCGAGTGGTGTTCACCTTCCACGGCCACCGGATCGGCGACACCACCGCGGACGCGGTCGGCCGGTTCGTCGAAGTGCCGGTGCGCGTGCCCGACTCGTTCGGCGATTCCGCGCCCGGCACGCCGTTCACCATCGGCGCCACCTCCGGACCCGTCTACGCCGAGACGCCGTTCGTGCTGACCCGCTGACGCGGCGGCGTGCTCACCTGAGGTTTAGCCCCGGGTAGTTCAAACCGGCGGAGCGCGTCGAGGTGCACTACCGTCGGCTTGATCGGCTGTGCGGTAGTGCCTGGTCACGCGTGGTGGCGCGCGATCGTGTTCGGGGTTGTTCGGAGCAGGGAGGTGGGCTGAGGTGCCCGTACTGGCCCAGGTGGACCTCAGGCTGGACGCCGGTCCGTTGGACTACACCTTGCTGGCGGTGTACTTCGTGTTCGTCCTCGGCATCGGCTTCCTGGCCCGCAGATCGGTCTCGTCCAGCCTGGACTTCCTGCTCTCCGGCCGCTCGTTGCCCGCGTGGGTGACGGGACTGGCGTTCATCTCCGCCAACCTCGGCGCGATCGAGCTGCTCGGCATGGCGGCCAACGGCGCGCAGTACGGCATGGCGACGGTGCACTACTACTGGATCGGCGCGATCCCGGCCATGGTGTTCCTCGGCCTGGTGATGATGCCGTTCTACTACGGCTCGAAGGTGCGCAGCGTCCCGGAGTTCCTGCGCCGCCGCTTCGGCAAGGGCGCGCACCTGGTCAACGCGATCAGCTTCGCCGTCGCCCAGGTGCTGATCGCGGGCGTGAACCTGTACGCCCTGGCGTTCCTGCTGAACCTGATGCTCGGCTGGCCGATCCCGCTGTCGGTGGTCATCGCCGCGGCGATCGTCCTGACCTACACCGCGCTGGGCGGCCTGTCCGCGGCGATCTACAACGAGGTGTTGCAGTTCTTCGTGATCGTGGCCGCGCTGCTGCCGCTGACGATCGTCGGCCTGCACAAGGTCGGCGGGTGGGACGGGCTGGTCGAGAAGGTCACCGGCGGTCCGGGCGGCACCGAGCAGCTGTCGGCGTGGCCCGCGACCGAGCTGACCGGCATCCAGAACCCGGTGCTCAGCGTGATCGGCATCGTGTTCGGCCTCGGCTTCGTGCTGTCGTTCGGGTACTGGACGACGAACTTCGCCGAGGTGCAGCGCGCGTTGTCGGCGAAGAGCATGTCGGCCGCGCGGCGCACGCCGATCATCGGCGCTTACCCGAAGATGCTGATCCCGTTCGTGATCATCATCCCGGGCATCATCGCCGCGCTGGTGGTGCCGGAGATGGCCGCGCTCAAGGCCGGTGAGGAGAGCGGCGTCGTCTACAACAACGCGCTGCCCGCGTTGATCGGCGAGCTGCTGCCCAACGGCATGCTGGGCATCGCGATCACGGGTCTGCTGGCGTCGTTCATGGCGGGTGTGGCGGCGAACGTGTCGTCGTTCAACACGGTGTTCACGTACGACCTGTGGCAGGACTACGTGAAGAAGGACCGCCCGGACGAGTACTACCTGCGGATCGGGCGGCTGGCCACGATCGGCGGCACGGTGGTCGCCATCGGGACCGCGTTCCTCGCCGCCGGCTACGGCAACATCATGGACTACATCCAGGCGCTGTTCTCGTTCTTCAACGCGCCGCTGTTCGCCACGTTCATCCTGGCCATGTTCTGGAAGCGGATGTCGGCGGCGGCGGGTTGGGCCGGCCTGGTCGCGGGCACGCTCGGCGCGGTGGCGGTGTTCGTGCTCGCCGAGACCGGCGTGCTGGACCTGCCGGGGCAGGGCGCGAGCTTCGTCGGCGCGGGCGTGGCGTTCGCGGTGGACATCGTGGTCAGCGTGGTGGTGACCACGTTCACCCGGCCGGTGCCGGAGGAGCGGCTGGTCGGGCTGGTCTACAGCCTCACGCCGAGGGAGGACCGCAGGCACTCCACCACGGGCGAGGACGCCGGGTGGTACCGGTCGCCGCTGCTGCTCGGCATCGGCGTGCTGGTGCTGACCGCCGTGCTCAACATCATCTTCGGCTGAGGGAGGTCGTCGTGGCGCACAAGGCCGGTCTGTTCGACCTGCGACTGGTGATCGCGGTGCTGTTCGCCGTCTACGGCGTGGTGCTGCTGGTGGTCGGGCTCGGCTTCACCGACGAGGCCGACCTGGCCAAGGCCGATGGGCTCAACATCAACCTGTGGACCGGCGTGGGCATGATCGCGCTGGCGGCGGTGTTCGCCGCCTGGGCGACCTGGCGGCCGGTCGTCGTGCCCGACAAGCCCGACGTGTCGGACCTGGCGTCCGGGCCGCCGCCGGGGTCGGAGGGGTGAAGCCCCGGTCAGCGCTTCGGGTAGACCGGGTTGAACGCCTCGACCGTCCAGGTGTCGAGCCAGCGGACGGCGCGGCGGATGCCGGGTCGGATTCGGTCGCGCATGCGGTGGTCCTCTCGGTCCGGTTCATCGGGGTCACCTGGTTCAGCGCGTCGACCTTCTGAATCGTTCCCGAGGGCGGTAGTGAGGACGGACACAGGGTTCGTGCCACGAATGGAGCACTCGGTCGCTACCGTGCACCCGTGCCCCGTCTCGTCGCCGTGTTGAGCTTGATCCTGCTGCTGGCCGGCTGTGCCGGGGCGGATCTGGCCAAGCAGAAGTTCCCGCGCACCACGATCCCGGCCGACGCCGAGAACGTCTCGGACCCGGGCGGGTCGAGCCAGAAGTCGCCGCCGCCCGCGAACGGCCAGCCGGTCGACCCGGCCTTCGCCGCGGACAAGCTGCGGCTGACCGACCCGTGCGAGCTGCTCGACGAGGACGTGCTGAAGCGGTTCGGCACGCCCGGCGACCGGTCGCGCAGCGGGTTCAGCCGGTGCTCGAACTTCATGAAGGACAAGGGTGGCAAGGACCTGGCCGTCACCGTCGAGGTCGGCCAGACCATGACCAGCGAGCTGAAGAACGCCGACAAGCAGCTCGCCGGCCTGCGCAGCTACGAGCAGGTGCTGGAGAACAGCGCGTGCTTCGTCTCGGTGATCACGCAGGAGGAGCCGGGGCTGGGTCTGACGGTGCAGATCGGGTACGAGGACGGCGACGCCTGCGCGCCGGGGCGTGAGATGGCCGAGGCGGTGGTCAAGCAGATCAAGGAGCGCTCGGCGACCCGGACGCCCGCCAAGGGCTCGCTGATCACGCTCGACCCGTGCGCCGTGCCGGACAAGGCGGCGGTCGACGCGGCGGCGGGCGCCGATTACCGTGTGTACCCGTACGGGCTGCACAACTGCGCCTGGGTCGGCGACGATCGCGAGCTGACGCTGGCGTTCCGCGAGACCTACATCCCCGACGACCGCTCGTTCGACGACAAGCAGACCGAGGTCGACCTGGGTGGCGGCGTGGTCGGCTACCAGGTGTCGAACAGCACGGCGTTCCCGTCGTGCGAGGTCAAGTGGGTGCAGCTGGCCGGCTCGGACAACGAGGGCGAGATCGTCCAGGTCAAGTCGGCCGCGCCGAAGGCGACCGAGTTCGACCGCTGCGCGGCGGCCGTGACGTTCGCCAAGTCGATCCTCGGCAAGATCCCGAAGGGCTGAACGGGGGCTGACATCACCCCCCGTTACCCGTTACTGTCGAGTAACCCCCGTGTTCGTGTTCGTGCTAGGAGGGTCCGATGACGCAGACCGTTCCCACCACTCCGGCGCGGGCCGACGACGGGCAGCGGAGGTTCGCCTCGCTCGACCCCCGCACGGGTGAGGTCGTCGCCCACCACGTGGTGAAGTCGGAGGACGACGTCCGGGAGGCCGTGCGGGTGGCTCGGGACGCGGCGGCGTTCTGGGCGGAGCTCGGGTTCGACGGCAGGCGGGCGCGGTTGGACGCGTGGCGCAAGCTGCTGCTCAAGCGGTTGGACGAGTTCCAGGTGCTGATCAGCGCCGAGACCGGCAAGTCCGCCGACGACGCGCGGGCCGAGCTGGCGCTGGTGATCGACCACCTGCACTGGGCGGCGAAGCACGCGCCCAAGGTGCTGGGCAAGCGCAAGGTCGCGCCCGGGATGTTGATGTACAACCACGCGGCGACGTTGGAGTACCGGCCGTTGGGCGTGGTCGGCGTGATCGGGCCGTGGAACTACCCGGCGTTCACGCCGATGGGGTCCATCGCGTACGCGTTGGCGGCGGGGAACGCGGTGGTGTTCAAGCCGTCGGAGTTCACGCCGGGGGTCGGGGTGTTCCTGGCGTCGACGTTCGGCGAGGTGGTGCCGGAGTTCCCGGTGCTGCAGGTGGTGACGGGGTTCGGTGAGACCGGCGCGGCGTTGTGCACCTCCGGGGTGGACAAGCTGGCGTTCACCGGGTCGACGGCGACGGGCAAGAAGGTGATGGCGGCGTGCGCGGCGTCGTTGACGCCGGTGTTGGTGGAGTGCGGCGGCAAGGATCCGCTGATCGTGGCCGAGGACGCCGACGTCCGGGCGGCGGCGGACGGCGCGGTGTGGGGCGGGATCTTCAACTCCGGGCAGACGTGCGCCGGGGTCGAGCGGGTCTACGTGGCCGACGCGGTGTACGACGAGTTCATCGGGTTGGTGGTGGAGAAGGCGAAGAAGTTGCGGCCCGGTGGTGAGGCTGACGCGCACTTCGGGCCGATCACCATGCCCAAGCAGGTCGACGTGATCCAGTCGCACGTGGCCGATGCGTTGGAGCGGGGCGGGCGGGCGGTGGTCGGCGGGTTGGAGTCGATCCGGCCGCCGTACGTCGAGCCGGTGGTGCTGGTGGACGTGCCCGATGACTCGACCGCGGTGACCGAGGAGACGTTCGGGCCGACGTTGGTGGTGACGAGGGTGGCCGATGCGGACGAGGCGGTTCGGCGGGCCAACTCGCTGGCCTTCGGGCTCGGTGCGTCGGTGTACTCGCGGAACCGGGGCGAGGAGTTGGCGGACAAGCTGCGGTGCGGGATGGTGTCGATCAACTCGGTGCTGGCGTACGCGTCGGTGCCCGGGTTGCCGTTCGGCGGGGTGGGCGATTCGGGGTTCGGGCGGATTCACGGGGACGACGGGCTGCGGGAGTTCGCCTATGCCCACTCGGTGACGCGGAAGCGGTTCGGGGCCCTGCTGAACCCGATGACGTACGACCGCGGGTCTCGCACGATCCGGCACGTGGTGCGGCTGGTCCGCGTCCTCTACGGCCGCTGACCGCGCGTGTCGAACGCTCAGGTCGCGAGAGTCGAACGCTCAGGTCGCGCGTGTCGAACGTTCAGGTCGTGAGAGTCCTACGTTCGGAATGCCCGAGTTGAACGCTCGGGGGTCAAGTCCGGTTCGATGTGACATGGGCCCCTAACGGGCATCCCAGGCAGCCAAAGCCGGGCAGGCTTGGCGGGGGAAGAGCGTCCGCCAAGCCTGCCCGGCCTCGACCAGCCCATGGCACCCGAACCCGTGTCAAATCGGGCCTCGGTGGGTGTGCGGCGGGTCTGTTGTCGGTGGGGTGACTGTGTGGGGGTGGTTGCGGGTTTGGGCGCTGGGTGGATCTCGATCAGGGTGAGAGGGTTCGTTCGAGGTCGGTGAGGACTTCTTCGGCGGCGAGGACGCCCAGGCCCAGGAACCAGGTTTCGTCGGGGACGGGCTTGGCGTGGTCGGATTCGACGGCGGTCAGGGTTTGCCACAGGGGGCCGCCGAGGACTTGGGCTTGGGCGGTCTTGGCCTGGTCGCCGTAGGTGCCGATGAGGATCCAGTCGGCGTCCGCTTGGGCGATTTGTTCGGTGCTGACCTCGACGGCCAGGTCGTCCACCTGGCTGGCTTGGGGTTGGGGGATGCCCGCGTCGATCAGGATCGTGCCGATGAAGCTCTTCTTGGCGTAGAGCCTGATCTTGCCCGGCATGAAGCGGAGCATGGTGACGGTGGGGCGCTTGCCCGCCTTGGACTCGATGGTCTCGCCGACCCGCTTGGCGTGGGTCTCGTAGTCGCTGATGAGCTTCTCGGCCTCGGTGGAGCGGTCGAGGGCGGCGGCGTTCAGGCGGAAGTTCTCCTTCCACGTGTAGCCGGGGCGGGCGGCGAAGACGGTCGGTGCGATTTCCGAGAGCTTCGGGTACTGCTGCTCGGCGCGCAGTTGCGAGCCGATGATGAGGTCGGGCTGGAGCTTGGCGATCGTCTCCAGGTTGAGGCTGGTGATGCCGCCGACGTCCTCCGGGTTGCCCGCCTTGTCGCCGATGTAGCCGGGCATGGTGGGCGCGCCGTCCGGGTAGGCGACGCCCACCGGCTTGATGCCCAGGGCGACGACGTTGTCCAGCTCGCCGCCGTCGAGGACGACGACGCGTTCCGGGCGCTTCTCGATCACGGTCTCGCCCATGGCGTGCTTGATGGTGCGGGGGAACTGGCCGGGCTGGGCGTCGGTCCCGAAGCCGGCGCTCTTCTCGCCCGCCTTGCCGAACTCCGAACCGCCCTGGGCCACCGCGGGTCTGTCCGCCGGCGTCTCGGTCTGGCCGCACGCGGCGAGGGTGAGGGCGGCTGCCAGCAGCGCCGCGATCCTGGTGTTCGACACTCCGAGGTTCCTCCGCTACTCCAGGTCACTGACCTGCTGTTCTTAGGGTTGCCTCACCGTAGCTTCCGCTTTCCGGGCCGCTCGCGGTGGAGTAGTAATGGGGTGATCAGCGTCGATCGGGAGGTCCACCCGTGAAGAAGATCATCAACGATCCGGCGACCGTGGTGGTCGACGCGTTGCGCGGCATGGCGCTCGCGCACGCCGACTTGCTGGAGGTCCAGTACGACCCGGCGGTGGTGTTGCGGGCGGACGCGCCGGTGTCGCGGAAGGTGGCCGTCATCTCGGGCGGGGGTTCCGGGCACGAGCCGTTGCACGGCGGGTTCGTCGGGCGGGGGATGCTCGACGCGGCCTGTCCCGGCGCGGTGTTCACGTCGCCCACACCCGATCAGGTGGCGGCGGCCGTGGCGCGGACCGACGGTGGCGCGGGCGCGTTGTTGATCGTGAAGAACTACACGGGTGACGTGCTCAACTTCGAGACCGCCGGCGAGCTGGCGGCGGCTGACGGCGTGGACGTGCGGACGGTTGTCATCGACGACGACGTCGCGGTGAAGGACTCGCTGTACACGGCCGGGCGGCGTGGTGTCGGTGGGACGGTCTTGCTGGAGAAGATCGTCGGGGCCGCGGCGGAACGAGGGGTCGACCTGGACGGCTGCGAGGCGTTGGCGCGGCGGGTCGTCGGGCAGGTGCGGTCGATGGGGTTGGCGTTGACGGCCTGCACGGTGCCGCACGCGGGGGAGCCGTCGTTCACGCTGGCCGACGACGAGATGGAGCTGGGGATCGGGATCCACGGTGAGCCGGGGCGCAGGCGGGTCGCGGTGGGGTCGGCGGACGAGATGGTGAGGGCCCTGCTCGATCCGGTGCTGGAGGACCTGCCGTTCGCCGAGGGCGACCGGGTCCTGTTGTTCACGAACTCGATGGGCGGGACGCCGTTGATCGAGCTGTACTTGGCGCACGGGATCGCGGAGCGGTTGTTGGCGGAGCGGGGCGTCGTCGTGGAGCGGCGGTTGGTCGGGCCGTACATCACCAGTCTGGAGATGCAGGGGATGAGCTTGACGGTGTTGAAGCTGGACGACGAGATGATCGAGTTGTGGGACGCGCCCGTGCACACCCCGGCGCTGCGGTGGGGCGTCTGATGGACTGCACGGCGGAGTCTGTCGCGGAGGCGATGCGGGCGGTGGCGGCGGTCGTGGTCGAGCACCGCGAGGAATTGATCCGGTTGGACCGCGAGATCGGCGACGGCGACCACGGCGAGAACATGGCCCGGGGGTTCAGGGCGTTGGAGTCCAAACTGGACGAGGTGCCGTCGTCGCCCGGCGGGGTGCTGAGGTTGGCGGCCACGACGTTGATCTCGACGGTGGGCGGTGCCGCGGGGCCGTTGTACGGGACGGCGTTCCTGCGTGCGGCGACGTCGGTGGGCGATGTCGCTTCGGTGGACGGTGCGGCGGTGGCGGCGGCGTTGCGGGCGGCGTTGGAGGGGGTGGTGGCGCGGGGGAAGGCGGCGTTGGGCGACAAGACGATGGTGGACGCGCTGACACCCGCGGTGGCCGCCGCGGAGTCGGTGGCGGCGACCGGCGGCGGAGTGGCGGAGGTGTTGGGGGCGGCTGCCGACGCGGCTGAGCTGGGCGCCGATTCGACGGTGCCGATGGTGGCGCGGAAGGGCCGTGCGTCGTACCTGGGTGAGCGCAGTGCCGGGCACCTGGACCCGGGCGCGCGGTCGACGGCGTTGTTGTTGCGGACGTTGGCGGGGAGGGCGCGGTGATCGGGCTCGTCGTGGTGTCGCACAGCCGGCAGTTGGCCGCGGGTGTGGCCGAGTTGGCCGGGCAGATGGCCCCGAGGGTGGCGATCGTGCCGTCCGGTGGTGACGGGGCGGGTGGCCTGGGCACGGACTACGTGGCCGTCGGCGAGGCCATCGCGCAGGCCGATTCCGGGTCTGGAGTGGTGGTCCTGTTCGATCTCGGCAGCGCGAAGATGGTGGCCGACATGGCCGCTGAGGAGGCGGAAGGGTCCGTCGTCGTGGTGGACGCGCCGTTGGTCGAGGGTGCGGTGGCGGCGGCGGTTCGGGCGCAGGGCGGGGCCGGGTTGGCGGAGGTGGCCGCGGCGGCGTCGACTGCCGGGACCGTCTCGGCGGCGTCGGTGGCGTCGGTCGCGGAGGGGGATGTCGTGCGGGCGGGCGTGGAGCTGACGAACTCGGTGGGGTTGCACGCGCGGCCGGCGGCGTTGGTGGTGCGGGCGTTGGACTCGTTGGACGCGTCGGTGGTGGTGCGGTTCGGGGAGGAGTCGGCGGACGCCAAGAGCGTGCTGGCGTTGATGGGGTTGGGCGCGCCGGGCGGCGCCCGGGTGGAGGTGGTGGCTTCGGGCGCCGACGCGGCGGAAGCCGTGCGGAGGGTGGAGGAACTCGCCGCGCGGCGGTTCGACGAATGAGCTGGTGAGAGGCGCCTGGACCGATTACTTGCTCGATACGGATGGTGAAGCTCACGCGAACGATGCGTGACGGCCGTGGGATAGTCGCGGACAAGTTACCGTTCGGTAGCCACTCCGGCGAGTGGGAGGTCAACAGTGACGCGCCAGTTCAACACGGTCGGTGTCGTCGGTCTCGGCACGATGGGCGCCGGTATCGCCGAAGTCCTCGCCCGGACCGGCATCACCGTGGTGGCGGTCGACGTGGACGAGGCGGGCCTGGCTCGCGGTCGCGGCCACCTGGACCACTCGACGGACCGCGCGGTGGCGGGCGGCAAGTTGTCGTCGGACGAGCGTGACGCGACGTTGGCCCGCATCTCCTACGCCACGTCGTTGGACGCGCTGGCCGGTGTCGACCTGGTGATCGAAGCGGTGCCGGAGCGGATGGAGCTCAAGGCCGCCGTGTTCGAGGAGCTGGACCGGATCTGCGGCCCGGACGTCGTGCTCGCGTCGAACACCTCGTCGCTGTCGATCACCGAGATCGGTGTCCACACCGGACGGCCGGGCAAGGTGGTCGGCCTGCACTTCTTCAACCCCGCGCCCGTGTTGAAGCTGGTCGAGGTGATCCGCACGGTCGTCACCGAGCCGGACGTGGTGACCGACGTGGTCGCGTTCGCCGAAGGGCTGGGCAAGTCGCCTGTCGTCATCGGGGACCGGGCGGGGTTCATCGCCAACGCGCTGCTGTTCGGGTACCTCAACCACGCGGTGCGGATGTACGAATCCCGTTACGCGACAAGGGAAGACCTCGACGCGGCCATGCGGTACGGGTGCGGCTACCCCATGGGTCCGCTGGCCGTGCTCGACCTCATCGGGCTGGACACGGCGTACGAGATCCTGGACACGATGTACCACCAGTCGCGCAACCGGCTGCACGCGCCGGCGCCGCTGTTGAAGCAGATGATCACGGCGGGGTTGCTGGGGCGCAAGAGCGGGCGCGGCTTCTACACCTACGACGGGCCGGACTCGCCGGTCGTCGTGCCGGACGTCCTCACGCCGGTCGCTTCGGCGGAGGGTGAGGCCACGCGTGAGGTGCAGCGGGTCGGTGTGATCGGCACCGGGACGATGGCCACGGGGATCGTCGAGGTGTTCGCCAAGCGCGGGTACGACGTGGTGCTGCGGGCGCGTTCGGAGGAGAAGGCCGACGCGGCGGTGGGCAAGGTGCGCAAGTCGTTGGAGAAGGCGGTCTCGCGGGGCAGGTTGTCGGCGGGGGACCGGGACGCCGCGCTGGCCCGGGTGACGCCCGTCGTCGACTTCGCGGGCCTGGCCGACTGCGACCTGGTGGTCGAGGCGGTGGCCGAGGAGCTGGCGATCAAGAAGGCGGTGTTCGAGGCGCTGGACGAGGTGTGCAAGCCGGGTGCGGTGCTGGCGACCACGACGTCCTCGCTGCCGGTGATCGAGTGCGCCGCGGCCACCGACCGGCCCGGTGACGTCGTCGGGCTGCACTTCTTCAACCCGGCGCAGGTGATGAAGCTGGTGGAGGTCGTGGAGACGATCTCGACGTCGGCCGATGTCGTGGCCACGGCGCGCCGCGTGTGCCTCGACCTGGGCAAGGTGCCGGTGCACTGCGGGGACCGCGCCGGGTTCATCGTGAACGCGCTGCTGTTCCCGTACCTGAACGACGCGGTGAAGATGCTGGAGGCGCACTACGCGGTGGCCGACGACATCGACAACGCGATGAAGGTCGGCTGCTCGTTGCCGATGGGGCCGTTCGAGCTGCTGGACGTGGTCGGGCTGGACGTGTCGCTGGCCATCGAGCGGAGCCTGTACCTGGAGTTCCGCGAGGCCGGGTTCGCCCCCGCGCCGCTGTTGGAGCACCTGGTGAAGGCCGGGCGGCTGGGGCGCAAGACGGGCAAGGGTTTCCGCGACTACGTGTCCTGAGGGGCACGTTGTGCGGGCTGATGGCGTGTCGGGTTTCGGCGTTTGGCATCGTGGTCACCATGCGGCGTGTGGTGATCTCGCTCCTGGTGGCGGCGTTCGGTCTGACGAGCGCCTGCGCGTACACGGTCAACGGCACCCCGGTGGCGGAGCAGGTGCTCGACGTCGACCCGCCGTTCACGTCGGCCCCGCGCACGCCGACGGGGTCCGCGGACCCGTCCGGTGAGCCGAGCGGGGACGTCGGCGACATCTGCGCGTTGATCGGGTGGAAGGACCTGCCCTACGAGGTGCCGGACAAGGACGCCGAGCCGACGGAGACCGGTTACGACTCGGAGTTCGACCAGTCGTGCAAGTGGCAGACGTCGGTGGGTTCGCTGGACGTGGGCGTGACCTTGCGGTTCCGCGAGGGGCGGTCGATCACGTTGGAGCAGAACAACGGCGAGTTCGACCTGGGTGACCGGAAGGTGACCTACTTCGACCGGACGACGGACACGTCCGTGCAGCCGTCGTGCGTGCTGGTGATGGACTACGCCGGTGGCGGGCTCGGGATCATCGTGATCGACGGGTCGGCCCGGTTCGGCGCGATCTGCGACCAGGGCAAGAAGGTGGCCGAGGTGCTGCTGGAGAAGGAACCGACCGTCTGAGTCACGTTCGGCCCGTTGCGGCGTTCCGGCTTGCTCCGGTGACCACCGGTTCGCTTGGCGCGGGTGGGGGTAGGACCGGTCGAGGCGCGGCGCAGGTCGAGCGGGTTCGGCACGCGTTCGACCGGGCTCGGGTCGGGTGGCGCGTTCGACCGTCCGCACCTTGGCGTGCGGCTTGGCCTGGACCTGGGCTTGATCCCGCACCTGGACCGGGCCTGGACCTGGGCTGGAGCCGGCCCAGGCCGCTGGCCGTGGGGTCGGCCGGGTCAGCTGCAGCAGCCGCCGCCGCAGCACCCGCCCCCACCACCGGCACCGCCGGCGGGCGCGTTGGCCTTGCCGCCCAGACCGGCCATGGAGAGCAGCTTCACGGTGTCGTCGTGGCCGTTCGGGCACGGCGCGGGCGCGGAGGCCTCGTCCATCGAGCGCTTCACGTCGAAGGTCGAGCCGCACGCCTTGCAACGGAATTCGTAGGTTGGCACGTCGCTCATTCTCCCTGGCGCGGCGGTGCGAGCACCAGCAAGGGCACCCCAACTGCTGACACCGCGGCGAGCAGGGTCAACAGCGGCAGGCCGTGCACCCAACCCAGGCCGGCGGCGGCCAGGTGGGTGCCGGCGAACGTCGCCACCCACATCCGCGAGCTGGACCGCAACCACACCGGCGCCAACGCCGACAGTGCCGTGACCAGCATCAACATCGTCGCACCCAGCAGGACGCCCTGCCGGAGCCCGCGCGGCTGGCCGACCGGCACGTCCCCCTCGTGCAGGACCTGTCGTCCCTCGTCACCGGCGACGACGTCCGGCAGGGAGGGCTCGAAGAGCAGCCCACGCACTACCGGCACGAGGGTCACGGCCACTTCGGTCATCAGAAGAAGGGTTAATACGACCCGTTGCCACTTGCTCACCCAGTGGACCGTAGGCGATCACCCAGGGCGAGCCCGGATACCCTCGCTTCTCGTGCCACGTCGTAACCGCCAGCAACGCCCTGACGAGCCCTCACCCATCGGTGGGCACGGTTGGGCGCGCGCCGAGAGCGCCTCGGACGGCGAGTGGCTGGTGCGCACCGTCTCCGGCAGCGCCACAACCAAGACCTACCGCTGCCCAGGTTGTGACCACGAGATCCGCCCGGGCACCCCGCACATCGTCGCCTGGCCCGCCGGCGACTACGGCTCGGTAGAAGACCGCCGCCACTGGCACCAGGGCTGCTGGGCCTCCCGCCGCCGCCGAGGCCCCACCACCCGCCGCTGGTAACGCTCTGTATTGACGGGCGGGGCGAGCTGATCGACGGCGGGACCGCCGAATGGGATCGCGAACGGCCGGATGGACGGGAACCGGCGGGATGGCCAGTTGGACGGGTGGACGGCCGGGTGGGCCGGCTGGCCGGCTGACTCGCGCCACAATCCCGACGCCACAACCCCCGCATCGCACAGCCCGGCCGAGCCCAGCCGCGCGGGCTTAACGCAGCCGCGCCGATCCTGCCCGGCCAAGCCCTCGCCCAGGCCAGCTACGCCCGGTCCCACTGGGCCGGTCGCCGCCAGTCAGGCGATGGGTGAGGAGGCGGTGCGCGGGGTGGTTGGTGGCACGATGTCGCTGTGGGTGGTGACGTTCCGATCAGGGCCAACACCGTGCTCCCGGCACGCCGGGAAGCGGTGAGGTTGTGGACGTCGGACGGGCTCGCGTTGGTTGGCGAGTTGGCGTTGCCGGTCGACCGGGAGCCGTTGGCCACCGTGGTGTTGTTGCACCCGTTGCCGACGCGCGGCGGGATGATGGACTCCCACCTCTACCGCAAGGCGGCGTGGCGGTTGCCCGCGCTGGCCGGCCTCGCGGTGCTGAGGTTCAACACGCGGGGCACGACCAGCGCGGCCGGGTGCAGTGAGGGCGCGTTCGACCACGCCGTGGGCGAGCGGCTGGATGTGGCTGCCGCCCTGGCGTTCGCGGTCGAGCGCGGGTTGCCCTCGGTGTGGCTGGTCGGCTGGTCGTTCGGCACCGACCTCGCACTCATGCACGGGTGTGTGCCGGTGGTCGAGGGCGCCGTGTTGATCTCACCTCCTCTGCGGTGGAGCCAGGCCGAGCACTTGCGGACGTGGACGCGTGCGGGCAAGCCGGTCGTGTGCCTGGTGCCCGAGTTCGACACCTACCTGCCACCAGCCGAGGCCAAGCGGCGGTTCGGCGCGGAGCTCCCGACCGCGGACGTCATCGACTTCCCCGGCGCCAAGCACCTCATGGTCGGGTACACCGAAGAGGTGCTGGACGCGATCGTGTCCGCGGCCGTACCCGAGGTGCCCACGCCGTTGCCGCGCACCTGGTCCGGCCCTCACGAGCAGCATCAGACGGCCATCGCGACCTCCTGACGCCGCCAGACCAGCACCGGACCCTCGGCGGTCCGGCTGTCGCCCACGTGCGCGAAGCCCAGCTTCTCCGCGACGCGCTGGGAGGGCGTGTTGCCGGGGTCGGTGATGATCGTGATCGGACGGTCCGGTCGCGCCCGGCCCGCCCAGTCGATGGCCGCGCGCGCCATCTCCGGTGCGTAGCCGCGCCCCCAGTGCCGGGGGCGGAACCGGTAGAACAGGTTCAACGTCCGCTCGCCGTCCAGCTCGTGGTGCCGCAGGCCGCCGAAGCCGATGACCTCGCCGGTCTCCTGCAGCTCCACCGCCCAGTACCCGATGCCGTCGTGCGCCCAGTGGAGCTGCCACTCGGCCAGCATCTTCGCCGCCTGCTCCGCCGACGGTGGCCCCGACGGGTTGAAGCGGTTCGTCGCCGGATCCGACAGCACCGCGATCGCCGCGCGCACGTCAGCGGGGCCGACGCGTCTGAGCACGAGGCGGTCGGTGCGCAGCTCGTCCGGTTCGGGCGTGGAGGTCATGCGACGAAGCTAGCTCCGGGGTCCGACAATTCCGGGTATGGAATCCGCTCCGCTCGTCCTCCTGCACGCCTTCCCGTTCGACTCACGGATGTGGGACGGGGTGCGTCACCTGCTGAAACCGATCACGCCGGACCAGCGCGGCGGCGATCGTTCACCCGATCTGGTGGCTGTTGCGGACGACGTGCTGCGGTTGCTCGACGACCGTGGGATCGAGCGGGCGGTGCTCGGCGGGTGCTCCATGGGCGGGTACGTGGCGATGGCCGTGCTGCGGCGCGACCCGTCCCGGGTGGCCGGGCTCGTGCTGGCCGACACGCGCGCCGGCGCCGACACGGAGGAGGGGCGGGCGAACCGGCTGACGATGGCCGCACGGGTCGAGGCGGAGGGTCTCGGCTGGGTGCCGGACACGGTCGTGAGCGGGCTCCTCGGACCGGCGCCGGACGACGCCGTGGTGGCGAGGGTGCGTGAGTTGATCCTCGACCAGGACCCGGCGGAGGTGGTGTGGGCGCAGCGGGCGATGGCCGCGCGGCCGGATTCGGCCGGGGTGCTGGCGGAGGTGGACGTGCCGGCGTTGGTGCTGGTGGGGGAGCACGACGCGCTCACGCCGCCCGCGTTGGCCCGCGAGCTGGCCGGGGTGCTCCGGAAGGGCGAGTACGCCGAGCTGCCGGGCGTCGGCCACCTCACGCCCCTGGAGGCGCCGGACGCGTTCGCCGCCGCCGTTCTGGACTGGCGACGGCGCGTCGGTGTGTGACGGCGCGTCCTGAGCGTTGAATTCAGGGGTCCTGAACGTAGGACACACACGTCCTGGACGTAGGACTCGCGCGGGGTGGGGGTTAGCGCTTGCTGGCTTGGGCCTTCGGGTTCGGGCGCGCGATCTTTTGGGTCGGGCCGTCGGGAGCGGGGGCCGGGGTGGCGTCGGAGGTGGCCTCGGTGGGGGTGGAGGCCGACTTCGGTGAGGACGGTGGCTTGGCGGCGGTGGCGCCGGCGGTGGGTGCGCCAGTGGGAGGTGCGCCGGCGGAGGGAGTGGAGCCGGTGGAGGGAGTGGAGTCGGCGGAGGTGGAAGGTGCGCTGGTGGCGGGCGCGGGGGCGGTGGGTTGCTGCGGGCGCTCCTCCTCCAGCGGGTCCAGGAGGGGGGTCACGTCGTGCAGGGCCGAGCTCACGGCGTGCAGCTGCTGGGACAGCCGGTTGCGGAGCTGGCGGAGGGCGTCCACCTTCTGACTCGCCTGGGTGACGCGGCGGTTCGCTTCCTCCGTCGCCTCGCGCACCCGGCGGTTCGCCTCGTCGGTCGCCTCCTGCACGCGGGCCGTGGCCTCGCTGACGGAGTCGTGCCGCCGCCGGTTGGCCTCCTCGGTCGCCTCGCGCACCAAGCGCTGCGCCTCGGCGTTCGACGCGGCCTGCTCCTGCGCGATCTGGGCACGCACGCGCGCGGCTTCCTCCGCCGCCTCGCGCAACCGCCGCTCGGCCTCGCCCTTCGACGCTGCCTCCTGCTCGGCCAGCGTCTTCATCGACTCGACCCGCCGGGCCGCCATCGCGATCTCGAAGTCCTCCTCGACCGTGGTCCGGCGCTGGAGCGACTCCTCGTCCAACCGGGCGGCCTCGGCGCGGGCCTCGCCGACCACCCGGTCGGCCTCGGCGCGCGCCGTCTCCAGCACGCCCCGGTGCTCGGCCTCCATGTCGGCGCGCCGCTGGTCCAGCTCGGCGATCAGCTTCTCGTACCGGGTGCGCAGCACCCCCGCGTCGGCCTCGGCCTTGGCGCGGATGTGCCCGCCCTCGGCCTCGGCCCGCGCCTTGATCTCGTTCGCCTCGTCCTGCGCGAGGCGCAGCATCCGCTGCAACCGCTCGCTCAGGCCCTCCAACGTGGTCGGCGGCAGCGACAGCCGCTCCACCTGACCGCGCAGCTCGGCGATCTCCGACCGGGCCGCCTCGAGCTGGCGGGCCAGGTCGTTGGTCTGCGAGACCGCCGCGTCCCGGTCGGCCGCGAGCAGGCGCAGGTCGGAGTCGAGGCGTTCCAGGTGGTCCTCGACCTGGGCGCGGTCGTACCCGCGCTTGACGATGTCGAAGCCGGATCCCAGGGGGACGAGGTCACGGTCGTCGGCGAGGCCCATGTCGCTCACGCTACCCGCTCCCGATGTGCGGCGGTCACCCGAGCGCCGCACATCGGGGGTGATTTCGCTTTAGACGCCCCGGAAACGGTTGATCGCGTCCAGGTGGGCGGCCCGCAGCTCGTGGTCGCGCACGCCCAGGCCCTCCTCCGGCGCCAGCGTCAGCACGCCGACCTTGCCCTGGTGGGCGTTGCGGTGCACGTCGTGCGCGGCCTGCCCGGTCTCCTCCATGGAGTACACCTTGGACAGTGTCGGGTGGATCTTCCCCTTGGCGACCAACCGGTTGGCCTCCCAGGCCTCGCGGTAGTTCGCGAAGTGCGAGCCGACGATCCGCTTGAGGTGCATCCACAGGTACCGGTTGTCGTACTGGTGCATGTACCCGCTGGTGGACGCGCACGTCACGATCGTGCCGCCCTTGCGCGTCACGTAGACCGACGCGCCGAACGTCTCCCGGCCGGGGTGCTCGAACACGATGTCCGGGTCGTCGCCGCCGGTCAGCTCGCGGATCTTCGCGCCGAGCCGCTTCCACTCGCCGACGTCCTGCTCGTGCTCGTCCTTCCAGAACCTGTAGCCCTCGGCGCTGCGGTCGATGATCAGCTCCGCGCCCATGCGCCGGCAGATCTCGGCCTTCTCCGGCGACGACACCACGCACACGGGGGTGGCGCCGCCGTTGAGCGCGAACTGGGTCGCGTAGGAGCCGAGGCCGCCGGACGCGCCCCAGATCAGCACGGTGTCGCCTTGCTTCATGTTCGCGCCGTTGGTGGACACGAGCTGCCGGTACGCGGTGGAGTTCACCAGGCCGGGTGACGCCGCCTCCTCCCACGTCAGGTGGGCGGGCATCGGCATCAGCTGGTTGGCCTTGACCAGCGCGATCTCGGCGAGGCCGCCGTAGTTGGTCTCGAAGCCCCAGATGCGCTGCTCGGGGTCGAGCATGGTGTCGCTGTGCCCGTCGTGGTGCTCCAGCTGCACGTCGAGGCAGTGCGCGACGACCCGGTCGCCCGGCTTCCACGCGTTCACGCCCGGTCCCGTGCGCAGCACCACGCCCGCGAGGTCGGAGCCGACCACGTGGAACGGCTGGTCGTGCCTGCCGCCGTACTTCTTCAGGAACGCGAACGTGGACAGCGGCTCGAAGATCGAGGTCCACACGGTGTTGTAGTTGATGGCGCTCGCCATCACGGCCACCAGCGCCTCGCCGGGGCCGAGCTCCGGGGTGGCGACCTCGTCGACGTGCAGCGACTTGCGCGGGTCCTTGTCCTTGGTGGCCAAGCCGTCGAACATCTTGACCTCGTCGGCGTGCACCGTCACGCCCCGGTAGCTCTCCGGTACGTCCAGTGATCCGATCGCGTCCAGTTCGTCCGCGAGGATCGCGTCGAGGATCTTCTGCACGGCGTTCCCTCCCAATGGGGGCTTCGGGATGGTCGGGTGTGGCGGGCTCTAGAGGTCCACGCAGGTTGCCGGAGGTTACCCACGGGTAACCGATTCAGAACACGCGCTGTGAGCCACCGCACTGGCATTTCCCCCGATCGGTCGGTCTTGACCGGGCGGCCAATCAAGCGGAGCATCGATGTCGTCCGATTGATGAGGACGGAGGTACGAGTCATGGCAAAGGCGTGGACCAGGTGGCAGGACTGGGCCGAGGTCGTCATCGGCGCCTTGGTGCTGCTCTCGCCCCTGGTGGTGGAGACGACCACCGGGGCCATGTGGACGATGATCGTGCTCGGCGCACTGATCGCCATCGACGGCCTCGCGTCGCTCGCGATGCCCGGGATGGTGTACGGCGAGTGGTTCCAGATGGTCCTCGGCGCGCTGCTGTTCATCTCGCCGTGGGTGATCGGCTACAGCGACCTGATGGCGGCGTCGTGGGTCTCGTGGGTCGGCGGTGTGCTGACCGTCGCGGCGGGCGCCATGGCGGTGCCGCTGGCGAACGCCGCGCACGGCGGCCGGATCGCCGGCACTGCCTGAGAGTGACGACAACCCGGGCCTGCGGCCGATCGCCGTGGGCCCGGACCAACGGGAAAGGGCGCAGGCATTGGCAGAGGACTCGTCGGCCCGGGAACGGATCCTGCGAGCGGCCGAGGAGTTGTTCGCCGAGTCGGGTTTCGACGCGACGCCGACCTCGCGCATCGCCGAACGGGCCGCCGTGCCCAAAGGGCTCGTGCACTACTACTTCCGCCGCAAGACCGACCTGCTGGCGGCGCTCGTGCAGCGCCTGCCGGACGGCAACGTCGACGCGCGCCGGGTGGTGGTCGTCGGGGACATCGCGGAGAGCCTGCGCAGGCTCATCGCCGCGCTGGACGCCCGGCTCGACTCGTCGCCGCTGCTCAGCCACCTGCTGTGGCGTGAGGCGGACACGCACAAGGCGGTCCGCGACGCGCTGCACGAGCGCTACCAGTCGGTGGTGCGGCAGATCCGCCACGTCATCGTCGCCGCCGGCGGCACGGCGGTGGCCGCGAAGGACGTCGACAGCGCCTCCGCGCTGCTCGGCCTCGCGGTCAGCTACCGGCACTCGGTGGCCCGCCACGCGCCGGACGACGACCGGATGGACCTGGAGCTGACGTTCGTGGCCGCCGCCCTGGAACGCCCGTAGCCGGCGGCCCTGGAGCGGACGGCCCTAGTGGGTCGCCGCGGGCTCGACCAGCTCCACCAGCACTCCGCCCGCGTCCTTGGGGTGCACGAAGTTGACCCGGCTGTCGGACGTGCCGCGCCGCGCCGCCTCGTACAGCAGCCGCAAGCCCTTGCCGCGCAGCGCCTCCGCCGCCGCGTCCACATCGGACACCCGGTAGGCCAGCTGCTGCAGCCCCGGCCCGGACCGGCCGATGAACTTCGCGATGGTCGACTCCGGCGTCAGCGGCGCGAGCAGCTGCACGGCGGTGCCCGTGCCGTCGTCGCCCGGCGCGCGCAGCATCGCCTCGCGCACGCCCTGCTCCTCGTTGACCTCCTCGTGCGCGACCTCGAGGCCGAAGTGCTCGCGGTGGAACGCGATCGCGGCGTCGAGGTCCGGCACGGCGATGCCGACGTGGTCGATGGCTGTGACGAAACCGCGCAGTTCTTCCATGGCCGGATAGGCTAGTAGCCGAATCGGTGCAGGTCGCGCTGTGCGACGCCTCACACGGCTACCCCGTGGTAACCGTGGGTATCGTGGCCAGTTAACAACCGCTTACACCCGCTGTGGAGGCCGCTGTGTCCGGTTCCGTCATCGTCGCCGGGGCCCGAACCCCGATGGGGCGACTGCTCGGATCGTTGAAGGACTTCTCCGGCGCCCAGCTCGGTGGCGTCGCGATCAAGGCGGCCCTGGAACGGGCCGGGGTCGCGCCCGAGCAGGTGCAGTACGTGATCATGGGACAGGTGCTGACCGGCGGCGCGGGCCAGATCCCGGCGCGCCAGGCCGCGGTGAACGCGGGCATCCCCATGACCGTGCCCGCGCTCACGATCAACAAGGTGTGCCTGTCCGGCATCGACGCGATCGCGCTGGCCGACCAACTGATCCGCGCCGGCGAGTTCGACGTCGTCGTGGCGGGCGGTCAGGAGTCGATGACGCAGGCGCCGCACCTGCTGCCCAAGTCGCGCGGCGGGTTCAAGTACGGCGACGTCACGATGATCGACCACATGGCGCACGACGGCCTGTTCTGCGCGTTCGACCAGGTCGCGATGGGCGCCTCCACGGAGAAGTTCAACGCCCGCTACGGCCTGACCCGCGAGGAGCAGGACGCGTTCTCGGCCCGGTCGCACCAGCTGGCCGCCAAGGCCTCGGCGAACGGCGTCTTCGCCGAGGAGATCGCACCCGTCTCCATCCCGCAGCGCAAGGGCGACCCGGTGCTGGTCGCCACCGACGAGGGCGTGCGCGGCGACACGACCGTGGAGACGCTGGCCAGGTTGCGCCCGGCGTTCGCCTCCGACGGCACGATCACCGCTGGCTCGGCGTCGCAGATCTCCGACGGCGCGGCGGCCGTGGTCGTGATGAGCAAGGCCAAGGCCGAGGAGCTGGGCCTGACCTGGCTGGCCGAGATCGGCGCGCACGGCGTCGTCGCCGGCCCCGACGCCAGCCTGCACGAGCAGCCCGCGAACGCGATCAAGGCCGCGTGCGCCAAGGAGGGCATCGACCCGGCCGACCTGGACCTGGTCGAGATCAACGAGGCGTTCGCCGCGGTCGGCCTGGTCTCCACCCGTGAGCTGGGCGTGGCCGAGGACAAGGTCAACGTCAACGGCGGCGCGATCGCGCTGGGCCACCCGATCGGCATGTCGGGCGCCCGCATCGCGCTGCACCTGGCGCTGGAGCTGAAGCGGCGCGGCGGCGGCGTCGGCGCGGCGGCCCTGTGCGGCGGCGGTGGTCAGGGCGACGCCCTGATCGTCCGCGTGCCCAAGGGCCCCGCTGCCTAGGATCTGGAGGAGTGGGCCGCACCGTTGACGTAGCCGAGCTGGTCGACCGCGCGCGGGAAGGGCAACCGCGCGCGGTCGCCAGGCTGATCTCGCTCGTCGAGGACGCCGGCCCCCAGCTGCGCGAGGTGGCGGGCGCGCTGGCGCCGTTCTGCGGCAACGCGCAGGTCATCGGCTTGACGGGTGCGCCGGGCGTGGGCAAGTCCACGTCGACGTCCGCGCTGGTCGCCGCCTACCGCAGGCGTGGCAGGCGGGTCGGGGTGCTGGCCGTGGACCCGTCGTCGCCGTTCTCCGGCGGCGCGCTGCTCGGCGACCGGGTGCGGATGGGCGAGCACGCCACCGACCCCGGCGTGTTCATCCGGTCCATGGCCACCCGCGGTCACCTGGGCGGGCTGTCCTGGGCCACGCCGCAGGCGTTGCGCGTGCTCGACGCGGCGGGCTGCGACGTGGTGCTGGTCGAGACGGTCGGCGTCGGCCAGTCCGAGGTCGAGGTGGTGTCGCTGGCCGACACCACGGTCGTGCTGCTCGCGCCCGGCATGGGTGACGGCGTCCAGGCCGCGAAGGCGGGCGTCCTGGAGATCGCCGACGTGTTCGTGGTCAACAAGGCCGACCGCGACGGCGCCGACCAGACCGCGCGCGACCTCAAGCACATGATCTCGCTGGGCCGCCGGGAGCGGGAAGGCGGCTCGTGGCGGCCCCCCGTGGTGAAGACGGTCGCGTCGCGCGCCGAAGGGCTGGACGAGGTCGTGGACGCCGTCGAGGCGCACCACGCGTGGCTCGTGGAACGCGGTGAGCTGGCACGACGCCGCGCGACCAGGGCCGCGGGCGAGATCGAGGCCATCGCGCTGGAGCGGCTGCGTTCCCGGATCGGCGGATTGCGCGGCGCGTCCGCCCTCGAAACCCTGGCCAAACGGGTCGTGGCGGGTGAGCTGGACCCCTACGCTGCGGCTGATCGACTGGTCGAGGGGGTGGGGGTATGACAACGCCGGTGGAGGTGGACATCGGCACGCGCGACACCCGTCGGGTGATCATCGGCGGTGTGGTCGCCGGCGGCCTCGGAGTGGCGGCGCTCATCGGCGCGGTGAGCGCGTACGCCGACGGCGAGGGCGTCGGCGGGACGATCGCGCTGGTCATCGGGCTCGCGTTCACGGGCATCGCGCTGGGCGCGGTGCTCAACTGGAAGAGGATCTCCCGGCCGCGCAAGCTCGTGTTCGAGACCCCGGGCGTGCGGTGGGACGACCCGCGGGGCGCGCCGTGGGCCGTGGCGTGGCACGAGCTGGGCGCGGTGCGGATCTCGCGGACGCGGGAACGGGTCGTCGACCCGGCCGACGCCGTGCTGCGCAAGACGATGGTCAGGCTGGACCTGCTGCCCGCCGACCACCAGGCTTTCCGGGACCGGCACGCCGACATGGCGCACCTGGCCCGCGAGGACGGCGCCTACCGGCTGCCGCTGGGCGACGCGGCCGCGTTGGTCCCGGTGGTCGAGCGCGCCGTGCTCGGGTTCGCACCGCACCTGTACCGAGGGGTGCAGGACGAGGGCATCACTGTGGGGTTGTCGTGAGAGAGATCGAGATTCCCTTCGGCAACCGGGCCGAGCGACGTGCCGGGCTGGCGGTCCAGCTCGGCTTCACGCTGTTCGGCGTGCTGCTGATGTTCCTGTCGTACGCCGACGGCCACCTGGCGGCCATGTTCGTCGGGCCGCTGGTCGCGCTCGGCGGCCTGATCGGCGGCGGCGTCTGGCGGCGGAAGGCCCGGCTGCGCCGGCTCGTGGTCGAGCCGCAAGGCCTGCGCTGGGAGGAGAAGGGCAGGACGTGGGCCGTGCCCTGGTACGAGCTGGCCGGGGTGGCGCTGTCCTACGACGCCAAGCCCAAGCCCACGCTGTGGCTCAACCTCGCGCCGAACGACCCGAGGGCGTTCGCCGCCACGTACCGCAGCGTGCCGACGACCCCGTTCGGCCACTGGGTCCAGCTGGCCGACGACACCGGCAACGACCTGCTCGACCTGGCGTTGAAGCGGCACGCGCCGCAGCTCTACCGGGGGTACGTGACGCACTTCACGGGCGGTCGGGGCGCGATCGTGTGACCGACCGGGCGGTCGCCGCCAGGTGTGCCTCGTGCTGGGACACCGCCTTGCGCCAGAGCGGTTCGCGGTCGGACTCGGCGAGGACCAGGCCGTAGACGTCGGCCAAGGCGGTGAACCAGTCGGCCCGGTCGTCCAGCACCGTCCTGGTGGTGGTCTCCTCGATCCGGGACAGGGTCAACGCGCGCAGCACGTCCCACCCCCCGGCGTCGGTCCGCAGCACGCCGAACGTGCGCACGAACCCCGACTCCGGCGACGTGGACAGGTGCACGTGCCGGTCGGTGAAGTGGTCGAGGCCGACCTCGTCCGGCGCGAAGTGCATCGCGTGGAAGCTCCCGCGCACGTCGTGCCCCAACCGCCACGCGCCCGGCGCCGCCGTGGACGGCCCCAGCTCGAACGCGAACGGGCCCTGGCGGTGGACGCCCGCGCGCAGCGGCAACGGCGAGTGCAGCCCGTCGCCCAGCCCGGCGTCCACCAGCCAGACGTCGTCGGAGTCCGGCAGGTCGCGCACGGTGAGCGCGAGGTGGCTGCGGCTGATGCTCGGCTCGTCGTCGGCCGTCATCTGCACGCCGCCGGGATGCCTGGTCACGTGGTAGCCGAGCGCGCGCAGCAGCTCGGCGAACGCGCCGTTGAGCTGGAAGCAGTACCCGCCGCGGCCGGCCAGCACGCGGGCCGCCGAGTCGAGCGGGTCGAGCGAGGCCACGCGACCGAGCTGGATCTCCACCGTCTCGTACGGCACCCGTTCGGCGAACGCCCGGTGCAGCCGGGTCAACGCCGCCACGCTGGGTGGCTCCGCCTCGCGCAGGCCGAGGCGGCGCAGCAGCGCGGTTACGTCGAGCGATGCCATCTGGAAATCCCCCATCCGGGTGGGATGTGTCGAAGCCGGGACTTCCGACTCTAGGCAACGACGATCACAGCGCCGAACGTTTATCCCAGCGACTGGGGCGTGACGAAGAGGTGCGATGTACGACTCCGCTGGACTTCAGGTCCTGTCCCGCGAGGAATGCCTGGAACTGCTCGGCACGGCCGCCATCGGCCGCCTCGTGTACACCCACATGGCCCTGCCGGTCGTGCACCCCGTCGTGTTCGTGCTCGACGGCGAGTGCGTCGTGCTGCGCGTGCCGGACGGCAGCGCCACCCTCGTCGCCCGCGACACCATCGTGGCGTTCCAGATCGACGACGTCGCGTCGGACCTGTCCCGCGGCTGGTCGGTGATGGCGGTCGGGCACGTCACCGAGGTCGAGGAGCAGGCGCGGCTGGCCCGGCTGCGGCAGCTGCCGCTGGCCTCGCGCGGGGTCGGCGGCGGCGACCACTTCCTGGTCGTCGACCTGGAGGTGCTGTCCGGGCGTCGCATCCCCTAGGCGGAGGCGATAACCTCGGGCTCTCCGACTCGGAGGTGGTCTCGGGTGGCCGGATCCCCGGACGCGAACGCCGCGACGCGGCTGGACGGCCTGCTGCGCGAGCTGACCGACCGCACCACCGAGGTGGTCGTCTCGCAGGAGCGGCTGCACCGGCTGCTGGCCGCGGTCGTCTCGCTGGCCAGCGACCTGTCGCTGCCCGACGTGCTGCGGCGCATCGTGGAGTCCTCGTGCGGCCTGGTCGGCGCCCGGTACGGCGCGCTGGCCGTGGTCGGGCCGACCCGGCAGCTGCTGGAGTTCACCTACGACGACGGCCACCACAACACCGACTTCGACAAGACCGGGTCGGAGGCGACGACGTTCGACCCGTCCGGCCCCGGCTTCCTCGGCGTGCCGGTGCACGTGCGCGGCGCGGTGTTCGGCAACCTCTACCTCAGCGACAAGGCCGACGGCACCGACTTCACCCGCGCCGACCGCGAGCTCGTGGTGGCCCTGGCCGCGGCGGCGGGCATCGCGATCGAGAACGCCCGGCTCTACGCGCAGTCGCAGCAGCGGGAGGTGTGGCTGCGCGCGTCGAACGAGGTGACGAACGCGCTGCTCACCGGCACACCGGACCGGGACGCGCTGCGCCTGGTCGCGGTGCGCGCCCGCCTGGCCGCGGACGGCGTGAACGCGCTGCTGGCGCTGCCCGACGTGCAGGGCGAGCTGGCCGCGCGGGTGGTGGACGGCGACGTGCGCGGGTTCAGCGCGTCCGGCGAGGGCCGCCCGGCCCACGAGGTGTTCGAGACCGGCAAGGCCAAGGTGCTCGACGGGCTGCCCGACCAGCGCCGGATCGGGCCCGTGGTGTTCGTGCCGCTCGCCGCCGGGCAACGGGTGCTCGGCGTGCTGATGGTGGCGCGTGCGCGTGGGCAGCGGGCGTTCGACGCCTCCGACGTGGCGCTGGTCGAGTCGTTCGCCCGGCAGGCCGCGCTGATCCTGGAGTTCACCAGGGCCACCGGCGCGGGGCGGCGGCTGGCCGTGCTGGAGGACCGCGACCGGATCGCCCGCGACCTGCACGACCTGGTCGTGCAGCGGCTGTTCGGGCTCGGCCTGGGGTTGCAGAGCCTGAACGGGCTGGTGGAGCAGCCGCTGGTCGCCCAGCGGCTGGCGGACTTCGTCACCGAGGTCGACCAGACCATCCGGGAGATCCGGCGCACCATCTTCTCGCTCCAGGAGCCGCCCGCCGGCGCGGCCGACCTGCGCGCCCAGCTGATGAAGGTGGTGCAGGAGTCGGCCCGGCTGCTCGGCTTCGAGCCGGCGCTGGCGATGGACGGCCCGATCGACTCGGTGGTGCCCGACCACGTGCGGCCGGACCTGCTGGCCACGTTGCGCGAGGCGCTGGCCAACGCGGCGCGGCACGCGTCGGCGAAGAACGTCCAGGTCGAGGTGGTGGTGGACCGGGCGGCGGCGAGCCTGCGGCTGGTCGTGCGCGACGACGGCGGAGGCCTGCCGTCCGGTCGGGGCAGGCACACCGGCGGCCTGGTGAACATGGCGGCGCGCGCCGCGAGGTGGGACGGCTCGTGCGAGGTCGAGTCGGCCGAGGGCCAGGGTGTAACCCTGACGTGGTCCGTCCCGTTGGTATCGGTGTAGGGGAGGGCCCATGTCCATCTCGGTGCTTCTGGTGGACGACCACGAGATCGTCCGGCGCGGACTGCAGCAGCTGCTGGCGGTCGAGTCGGACATCGAGGTGGTCGGTGAGGCGGAGAGCGCCGCCGCGGCCGTGGCCGCCGCCGCGTTCCACCGGCCCGACGTGGCCGTGATCGACGTGCGGCTGCCCGACGGCGACGGCGTGACCGTGTGCAGGGAGATCCGTTCGACGGTCCAGCCGCCGCCCGCGTGCCTGATGCTGACCTCGTACTCCGACGACGAGGCGCTGTTCGGCGCGATCATGGCGGGCGCGGCCGGGTACATGCTCAAGCAGGTCTCCGGCAACGACCTGGTGTCCGCGATCCGCACGCTGGCCGGAGGCGGCTCGCTGCTGCACTCGGGCGTGACCGCGACCGTGCTGCAACGGCTGCGCGGCGGACCGGTCGAGGACCCGCGCTACGCGGCGCTGAGCCCGCAGGAGCGGCGGATCCTCGACCTGATCGCCGAGGGCCTGACCAACCGGCAGATCGCGAACCGGCTGTTCCTGGCCGAGAAGACGGTCAAGAACTACGTCTCCTCGCTGTTGCACAAGCTCGGCTTCGACCGCCGGACGGAGGCCGGTGTCTACGCCGCGCGCCGGCGGCAGGCCGGCGGGATCTAGTGCGGTGACCACCGGGTTCGCCGACCGCCGGTGGCATCCGCGCCGGCGCCACCTGTCCGTCGGAGCCTCCGTTCGAGCGAGGGGAACCAGGCTTGTCACCGACCCGGTGAACGTCCGTGGTCACCGCGCCGGCGGCTACAACGGCCAGCCGACCAGCGGGCGGGTGCTCGCGGCGGTGGGCGCGGTCGGGTCCGGCAGGGGCGTTCCCGGGCAGGTCAGGTCACGTGGCGGCAGCTCGCCGTCCACGATGAACGCCTCCACGACGTCGTCGACGCAGGGGTTGCCGAACGCGTAGATGCCGTGGTCGCCCTCGTCGGTCACGGTGAGCATCCGCGAGCCCGCGAAGTTGCGGTGGGCCCGCTGGGCGCCTTCCACCGGCGTCGCCGGGTCCCGCACCGACTGCACCATGAGCACCGGCGGCACGCCCTTGCCGGTCGGCTCCTTCAGCTCCAGCGGCGGGCGGTCCCAGAACGCGCACGGCGCGAGCCGCTGGTAGAAGCCGTTCAGCGGGTACCGCTCGCCCAGTCGTTCCGCCTCCCGCGCCAACGTGGTGCGGTTGTGCCGGAACTTCGTGTCGTTGCACGTGACGGCGTACAGCGTGGCGCTGGGCGCGTCCGGGTACCCGGCCACCAGCGCCGTCGCACCGGTCCGCGTCGCCTGCTGGAGCGTCACCAGGGTCTGCGCCGCGTCCTGGAACAGCAGCTTGCTGTACTGCGCCCGGGTCAGCACCAGGTCGAGCGCGAAGCCGTCGACCACGGCGCCGTCCGGCAGCGTGAGCGGGTTCGCGGCGAGCTCCGCGCGGGTCGTCTCGTAGGCCTGGCGGACCTGCTCGGCGGTCGTGCCCAGGTGGTAGAGGCCGTCGTACCGGGCCACCCAGGGCAGGAAGTCGGTCCGGAACCGGCGTTCGACGGCGTAGCCGAAGTTGTCGAAGATGTCCTGGAACGTCGAGGTGAAGTCGGGGTTGGAGTCGAGCACGACCTTGTCGACCCGGTCGGGGAAGTAGGTGGCGTAGTACGCGCCCATCCAGCTGCCGCCCGAGTAGCCGATCCAGTTGACCTTCTCCCGGCCCAGCAGGCGGCGCAGCAGGTCGAGGTCGTGGACGGTCTGCTCGGTGTTGACCACCTCGCCGAACTCGCCGGAGCGGGTCTGGCACGCGGTGGCCTGGAGCCGGGCGGCGTCGTAGAGCAGGTCGGTGTTGGCGCGGCTGCGGTCGCGCGGGTCGGCGATGCCCAGCCAGCTGTACCCGCCGCAGGTGGCGTTCGTGCTCGCGCCCGTGCCGCGCGGGTCGATGCCGATGACGTCGAGGTCGGCCACCAGCTTGGCGCGGTCCGCGTAGAGCAGCGGCAGGCCGCGGCCGGGGGCGCCCGGACCACCCGGGTTGGTCAGCACGACGCCCTTCGCCTGGCCGGAGCGCGCCTTGAGCCTGCTCACCGCGATGGTGATCGTGCGGCCGTCGTCCGGCGTGCGCCAGTCGAACGGCGCCTGGAACGTGCCGCACTCCAGACCTTCGAGCTCGGCGCACGGCGACCAGGTGATGCTCTGGTGCGGCCGTGGCTCGGCCTGCGCGTACGTCGGCAGGGCCGCGCCGATCAGCGCCGCGGTCACGGCGATGGCGGTTCTCGCTCGCATCGATGTCCCCCTCCCTCGAGGGCACCACTCCATCGCGCACGTAGGCTGGGGGACAACCGCAGAAAGGCCCTGTTCGGCTCTACGAAAGACTTAGGCCACTCGGGCTCGGAGGAAAGTAAGGTCGCTGGAGTGGGGATTTTCCGGAGGAAGCGGCCTGCCGCGATCGCCCGTGAAGTGGTGCGGGACCACACCTACGACGACGCGATCCTGGACATCGCGGCGGAGGAGATGGACGCGGGCCACCTGAGGGCGGCGACCACGGTGCTCGCGGAGTGCCGTGACGACCCCGAGGTGAGGGCGCTGCGGGCCGAGGTCCTCGGCGAGCACGCCATCGGCCACGCCGACGAGCTGCTGGAGCTGGCGAAGAACAACACCGACCCGGACCTGTGGCTGTTGGCCGGCACGGCGTTCATCCGGGAGGCGTGGGCGATCCGCGGCTCGGGGCGGGCCGACAGCGTCGGCAAGGACCGGTTCAAGGTCTTCTTCGGGACCCTCCGCAAGGCCGTCGGCCCGCTGCACGAGGCCGCGAAGCTCCTGCCGCGCGACGCCGTGCCGTGGGCGCAGTTGCAGACCGCAGGCCTCGGGTTGCAGGTCGACCGGGACCAGAAGGACGAGGTGTGGCGGGAGGTCGTGGCGCGGTGCGCCTCGCTGTACCCGGCGCACTGGACCCGGTTGCAGATCCTGGCGTCGAAGTGGGGCGGGTCGGCCGAGGAGATGATGGCGTTCGCGCAGGGCAGCGTCGACGCCGCGCCGCCCGGCGACCCGGTGGTCGCCATGCTGCCGCTGGCGCACTTCGAGATCTTCCTGGAGCAGTTCGAGGACGCCGTCCAGGCGCGGTCGGCGTTGAAGATCGCGACGCTGAAGATGCGCTACTTCACCCGGCACCGCGACGAGATCGCCACGGCGGCGGACAAGTGGGACTCGACCCCGACCAAGCCCCACCCGCGCGCGTTGCAGGCCCACAACCTGTTCGCGGCGGCGTTCGCCCTGGCCGACGACGCGCCGCGGGCGAAGCGCCACCTGCTCGGCATGCGCGACCACGTGCACGACGTGCCCTGGGCTTACGTCGCCTACCTGGCCGACGACCTCGAGAAGGAGTACTCGGAGCTGGCCAACAAGTACCTGTGAGCAGCTCACTTGCGCTTCTTCCCGGCCTCCCCCTTCAGCGTGGCGACCAAGACCGCCCACGCGTGAACCTGATCGGCCGACAGCTTCGGCACGGTCCGCACCACGGTTCGCACCACGGCGACGATGGCGGCGAGGCACAGGGTGCATATGAGGGCGAGCAAGACCACAGGGCTGTTGCCCAGTGACACGACCAGCGGCAGGACGAACTCGACGATCCGCGCGACATGCACGGCAGGCTCCCGGGTAGGCGTGGGGCGGGAGCCCGTCGGCGTGTCAGGCGGCGCGAGCAGGCTCCCGGAGGACATTGGACGTCCGGTGGGAGTTCGGCCCGCGCGTCACGTTGCCGGATGCGGTCATCAGCCTGGTGGGGGTGCTGGCCTGCCGGCGGCCGGGGCGGCGCAGCAGTCGCGCCCGTATGCGCGCGATCAACTGCCTGATCAGCGCCAAGAGCCGCAGCACCACCGACATGGGGCCGACCGCCGGGTCGTCCGCGCGATCAGGGCGCCAGCGGCGGTTGATCCGCTCGCCGGCGATCAGACCGGGCAGGGTGGACTCGAGGTCGTCCAGTGCTCGCGCGGCGCAGAGGTGTCCGGAGGTGAGCGTGCTGAAGTTGGTCCAAGCAGGAGTCGACGGCGCCCGGCGCGGCATCGCCAGCAGGGCCATCGCCGTGCCGAAGGTCAGCTCCTGGTGAGCCGCACCCCGCCAGTGGTGCCCCACATCGGCCGGGTTGGGTGCCAGCAGTCCGCGCACGAATGATTCGACCCAGAATGCCGTCTTGCCGATGCCCTGTCCGGTCGAGAGGAGAAGGCCGCGGTCTTCGATGCCTGCTTTGTGCCACCACTTGACCATCCTGAGCACCGTCCGCTGGCGGATGGCCGCGTACAGGTCACCCGCGGTCGCATCGGCCATCATGTCGGACACCTGACCAGTATGGCAGCCGGACGGAGTCGGGTGGTGGCTCCCGCCCTGCATGTCAGCCGCGCTGTCGGGTCAGCAGCGCCGCTTGCACTTCACCAGCGTCGACTTGCCCGCGCTGTGGTCACCGACGAGCGCGACGACCTCGCCCGCGTGCGCGGTGGACGAGGCGCGGCGCAGCGCGTCCACGTCCCGTAGTGCTCCACCAACTCCCGTGCGTCCAGCAGGGGCAGGCCATGCGCTCAGCTACCCGAGGCTCGACACCGATGGCGGCCTGCACCGGATGGCGACCACGTCGCCGGTCACCACGACCTCGCCCGCCGCGTGCGGCACGACCACCGTGCTGCCCCGGTGCACCGCGACAGGACCCAGCGTGCCGGCGCCCTCCAGCACCACGAACACGCCGAACGAGGGCTCCAGCGCCGCCGTGCCGGACACGTGCAGCCGGTCGGCGCGGAAGAACGGGTCGGCCTGCGCGTCGAACAGGTCCACCGACGGCCCGGTGAGCGCCTGCGTGCGGCGCACGAGGTCGCCGGGCGACTGGGCGCGGCGCTCCAGGCAGTCCAACGCCCTGTCGTAGCCCAGACCGAGGTGCCCGGCCTCGGCGTCGGCCAGGAAACCCCGCCACTCCAACGTGACCGAGAAGTCCGTCGGCTGCTGGAGCTCGACGATGAACACGCCCTCGCCGATGGCGTGCGGCACGCCGGCGGGCACGAACACCGTGTCGCCGGGCGAGACCTTGACCGGGTTCAACGCGGCCAGCATCGCGGCGGAGTCCTGAGTGGACACCCAGTCGGCGGCGACGGCCGCGGGCACGTCGTCGCGGAACCCGATGTACACCGTCGGGTCGGGCCCGGACGTGCCGATCACGATCCACGCCTCGGTCTTGCCGTGCCGGCAGCCCAGGTGGGTGGTCGCGAACGCGTCGGACGGGTGGCAGTGCACCGGCAGCCGCTGCCCGGCGTCGAGCAGCTTCACCAGCAGCGCGGTGTCCGGCCCGAACTCCGCCGCGTGCTCCGCGCCCAACCACCCCGCCGGGTCCGCCGCCACCGCGTCGCGCAACCACCGCCCGTCCGGCAGGCGGGTCAACCCGGCCTCGTCCTTGCCGAACTGCGTGGTGGTCGACGCGACCCAGTCCTCGGGCCCGCGGTCGGCCACGTCCTGGCTCCGGAACGCCGCGATGGCCGCACCGCCCCGGTAGAACTGCCGGGGCTGGTTGGCCTCCAGCGCGACGGGCTGGGTGTCGGAACTCATGCCGGTACCTCTCCTGATCCACGGGCCACCAACCGGACCGGCAGGACGACGCGGCGCGGTGGGGAGCTGTCGCCGTCCAGTCGGGCGAAGAGCAGGTCCGCCGCTGCCTTGCCGAGCGCGCTCGCGTCGTGCGCGATCACGGTCACCGGAGGCGAGAGCAGGTCGGCCAGCTCGAAGTCGTCGAAGCCCACGAGGGCGGGCCGCACGGCGCTGCCCGCCAACGCGCGCACCGCGTGCACGGTGATCCGGTTGTTGCCGGTCACCACGGCGGTGGCCGGGTCGGCGGCGTTCTGCAGGCCCTGCAACGCCTTGCGCACCGACTCCTCGTCGTGCGGGCCCATGACGACCAGCGACTCGTGGTAGCCGATGCCGGTCCGCAGGCAGCCCTCGCGGTAACCGCGCAGGCGTTCGTTGGCGGTGAAGATGTCCGGCGCGTCGCCGAGGAACGCGATCCGCCGGTGCCCGAACGACGCCAGGTGCGTGACGGCCTCGGCGGTGCCGCCGATGTTGTCCACCAGCACGGTGTCGGCGACCACGTCACCGGCCGGCCGGTCGAGGAACACCACCGGCGTGCCCGCCCGCATCTCCGGCACCAGGTACCCGTGCTGCAACCCGGCGGGCACGATCAGCAGGCCGTCCACCCGCCGTGAGCAGAACTCCAGCGACAGCTCGCGCTCCCGCGCCGGGTCCTCGTCGGACGACCCCGTGATCACCTGACGGCCGCGCAGCCTGGCGATCTCCTCGACCGCGCGCGTGACGCCCGAGTAGAACGGGTTGCCGACGTCCTCCAGCACCAGGCCGACCGTGCCCGTCGACGAACCCCGGCGCAGGTTGCGCGCGCTGAGGTTGCGCCGGAAGCCGAGCTGGTCGATCGCCGCGAGCACCCGTTCGGCCGTGGCCGGGTGCACGCCTGCCTCGTCGTTCACCACGCGTGAGACGGTCTTGATGCTGACGCCCGCCAGCCGCGCCACGTCGTTCATCGTGGCACGCCGCACCTTGCGGGCGCCTGCCGCGCCGTTCGGGGACAACGTTGTCATAGTGGGCGAATCACACACCGCCCGTTCACAGATGTCAACGTGCCGACCTGTCTCGAACCGGACACCCCTTGGTCTCGGAAATCCCGGCAGCTCGATTACGGAGAGTGCGTGGACAGCGTTGTCATCGAACGGCGGAGCCGCTCGGCGCGTCGTGACCTTATGGTGGATCGGTGACGGCTGACCCGGTGGAGTCGGTGAACACGTTCATCGGCACGAAGGACGACGGGAACACGTTCCCGGGCGCGTCGATGCCGTTCGGCATGGCGCATTCGAGCCCGATCGGCTCGCACTACGCCGGTTACCGCTACGACGACCCGGTGATCCGCGGGTTCGGGCACTTCTTCCTGTCCGGCGCGGGGTGCTCCGAGCAGGGCGGCCTGGTGTCGATCCTGCCGACCACCGGCCTGCCGCGCACCTTCGACCACCGGGCGTACGGCGCCGCGTACACGCACGAGGGCGAGGTCGGCAAGCCCGGCTACTACCGAGTGCGGCTGGCGTCCGGCATCACGGTCGAGACGACGGCGACCACCCGGGCCGGGGTGGAGCGGTTCACCTTCCCAGCCGGTATGACGCCGCACGTGTTGGTGAACGTGGGCCAGGCGAACGACGGCGAGCCGGTCTTCGCCAGCGGCGTGCGGGTGGTGGACGACCGGACGTTGGCCGGAACCGTGGTGGCCCAGGCGTTCTGCGGCGGGAAGCCGTACACGACCTACTTCACCACGACGTTCGACCGGCCGTTCCGCCGGACCGGCAACTGGGGCGGCGCGGAGGGCGGCGCGGGGCTGCGCGGGCAGTGGGTGTCGTTCGACGACGGCCCGGTGACCGCGGCGACCGCGATCTCGCACGTGGACGCGGACGGCGCCACGAAGAACCTCGCCGAGGCCCGGGGGAAGGCGTTCGACGAGTTGCGCGCGGCGGCCCAGGAGGCCTGGCGGCGCGAGCTGTCGAGCGTCGAGACGTCGTCGACCGGGACCGACCGCACCGTCTTCTACACCGCGCTCTACCACGTGCTGTTGCAGCCGTTGACGGGCAACGACGTGGACGGTCGGTACCGCGGGTTCGACGGGCAGGTGCACACCGCGGACGGCTGGACGTACCACGAGTTCTTCTCGCTCTGGGACACCTACCGGGCGCACAACCAGCTGCTGGCGCTGCTGCGGCCGGCGCGGGCGAAGGACATCGCGCGGTCGGTGCTGGCGATCCACGAGCAGGGCGGCTGGCTGCCCCGCTGGGCCTACGCCAACCAGGAGACGAACACCATGACCGGCGACCCGGTCACGCCGTTCCTGGTCGACCTGTGGCGGTTCGGCGCGTTGGCCGGCTTGGAGGAGCGGGCCTACGAGGCGCTGTGGCAGAACGCGACCGGTGTGCCGCCCACGTCGTCGCCGTTCGAGGGCAGGGCGGGCAACCCGTCCTACCTCCGGAACGGATTCGTGCAGTACGACAAGGACTTCCGCAAGAAGGGGCAGGACGTCGACCCGCACCACGGCGCCTCGGCGACGTTGGAGTACGCGCTGGCGGACTGCTCGCTGTGGATCATGGCGCTCACCCTGGGGCACGAGGACGACGCCGAGATCCTGCGCCGCCGCGGGCTGAACTACCGCGTGCTCTGGGACTCGACGGTGTCCGACCGCGGGTTCACCGGCTTCCCCCGGCCGAAGCTGCGCGACGGCGAGTGGCTCGCGCCGTTCACCCCGCAGGGACCGGACGGCTTCCACGAGGGCACGGCGTGGCAGTACCAGTGGCTGGCGCAGCAGGACGTGCCGGGTCTGGTGGAGCTGCTCGGCGGCCGTGACGCGGCGCTCGCCCGCCTGGACGACTTCTTCGCCTACCCGGAGCTGGTGGCGGACCCGGCGGGGACCGTGCGCTCGAAGTGGGTCGTCGGGCCGTACAACTACTACAACCAGTTCCGCTACAACCCGAACAACGAGCCGGACCTGCACGCGCCGTGGATGTACGCGCTGGTGGGGCAGCCGTGGAAGACCTCGGCCGTGGTGCGGGCGGCGCAGACGTTGTTCGTCGACGCGCCGAACGGCGTGACCGGGAACGACGACCTGGGGCAGATGTCGGCCTGGTACGTGCTCAGCGCCCTGGGCCTGTACCCGGTCACGCCGGGCACGGGTGACTTCGTGCTGAACGCGCCGCGGTTCGACCGGGCGGTGGTCCACCTGGAGAACGGCCGTGACATCACCATCACGGCGGCCGGCGCCGACCCGTCCGGGCTGCAGTACGTGCGATCGCTCCGCGTCGACTCGGAGCCGTGGGACTGCGCGTACCTGAACGTCGACCGGCTCGGCGGCGCGCACCTGGACCACGTCCTGACCGCGGACCCGGCGGAGGCGACGTGGGCGACTCGTCCGGCGTCCGCACCGCCCTCTCCCTGCACGGGTGAGCACGTCTCGTAATCGGGTTCGCGCGCACAGCTACCACGGGATACGTCGAAAGTCTCGATCGTCGTCTACTTCCGTCGCGAACGGATCGAAGTGCCGCCGGCGGGTCCCGGCACCGCTTACCGTCCAGCCATGACAGGGGCACGCATACCGGCCGTCGTGGTTGCCGACATCAGAAAGAGCTACGGCGAGCTGAAGGCGGTGGACGGCGTCTCGTTCACGGTCGCCGAGGGGGAGTTCTTCGGCATCCTGGGGCCGAACGGTGCCGGCAAGACGACCACGCTGGAGATCGTCGAGGGCCTGCGCAAGCCCGACGGCGGCCAGGTGACGCTGCTCGGCGAGCAGCCGTGGCCGCGCAACCCGAAGCTGCTGCCGCGCATCGGCGTGCAACTGCAGGCGTCGAGCTTCTTCGAGAAGCTGACCGCCCGCGAGCAGCTCCAGACGTTCGGCTCGCTGTACGGCGTGAGCCGGCGCAAGGCCGACGAGATGCTGGAGCTCGTCGGCTTGACCGACAAGGCGGACGTGCAGGAGAACAAGCTCTCCGGCGGCCAGCGCCAGCGCCTGTCGATCGCGTGCGCCCTCGTGCACGACCCGGACCTCGTCTTCCTGGACGAGCCGACGGCCGCGCTGGACCCGCAGGCCAGGCGCAACCTGTGGGACGTGCTGCGCGCGATCCAGGCCAGGGGCAAGACCATCGTCTACACGACGCACTACCTCGACGAGGCCGAGATCCTGTGCGACCGCGTGGCGATCATGGACCGGGGCCGGATCCTCGCCATGGACGCGCCCGCGACGTTGGTGCGCGGTCTCGATGCGCCCACGCACGTGGTGCTGCAGAAGGGGTTGCTGACGCGTGAGGCGGCGCGTGGGATCACCGGGGTCGACGACGCGCACGAGGACGAGGTGTCGTTGACCATCTCCACCCGCAAGCCCGCGCCGGTGCTGTCGGCGCTCGCCGAGCGCGGCACGTTGGACGGGTTGCAGGTGCGCACCGCCACGTTGGAGGACGTCTTCCTCGACCTGACCGGACGGGAGTACCGCGCATGACCGCGTTCCGGAGCCTGTCGGCCGCGATGATCAAGGGCTTCCTGCGGGACAAGATGACGTTGTTCTTCGTCTTCCTGTTCCCGCTGATGTTCCTCGTCGTGTTCGGCCTGCTGCTCGGTGACTCCGGCAGCGACAAGACCAAGATCGCGGCGGTGGGCGACGGGCCCGTGCTGACGACGTTGGAGCAGACCGGCGCGATCGAGCTGGAGAAGTACGACGACACGGCCGCCGCGCGGCAGAAGGTGGACGACGGCGACCTGCCCGCCGCCGTGGTGGTGTCCGGCGATCGCGTGGAGCTGATCTACGCGGCGAGCGACCAGGTCGCGGCGGGCACCGTGCTGGGGATCGTGTCCGGGGTGGTCGACAAGATCAACCTGGGTGCGGCGGACGTGGCGCCGCGGTTCACGTTGGAGACGAAGTCGGTCGAGGACGCGTCGCTCAAGCCGATCCAGTACCTGACGCCGGGCATCCTGTCGTGGGCGATCTCGTTCTCGGGCGTGTTCGGCTCGGCGCTGACCATGGTGGCGTGGCGGAAGAAGCAGGTGCTGCGGCGGATCCGGCTGGCGCCGGTGAGCACGACGACCGTGCTGACGTCGCGGGTGGTGGTGAGCGTCGGCACGGCGGCCGTGCAGGGCGTCGTGTTCGTGGCGGTGGCGTCGCTGCCGTTGTTCGGGTTGAAGTTGACCGGTCAGTGGTACCTGGCGCTGCCGTTGCTGGTGCTGGGCACGATCGCGTTCTTCGCGATCGGGATGCTGGTGGGCGCGTTCTGCAAGACGGAGGAGTCGGCCTCGGGGGCGGCGAACATCATCATCATGCCGATGGCGTTCCTGTCGGGCACGTTCTTCCCGGTGGAGAACGCCCCGGGGTGGCTGCAGACCGTGTCGAACGTCTTCCCGTTGCGCCACATGAACGACGGCATGCTGGACGTCCTGGTGCGCGGCAAGGGCCTGGAGGCCCTCGTCGTCCCCTCGGCCGTCCTGATCGCCTTCACCGTCGTCGTGGGCTTCATCGCCGCCCGCATCTTCCGCTGGGAAGACTGACCCGCGAGTCGAACCTCCAGGTCCCGCGTGTCGAACACTCAGGCCGGGCGTGTCGAACGCTCGGCGCCCGCGTGTCGAACGTCCAGGACCCGAGTTCAACGTTCAGACGCCGGACTCCGCCGTCCGTGTGAACCCGAGCGTTGAATTCAGAGGTCCTGGAGGTTCGACACGCGGGACCCGAGTGTTCGACACGCGCCGGGGGTGGGGTGGGGGTGAGGGGGGTCACTGGCCACAATGGGGGCATGCTTAGCAGCGCTGTTGGTCGGTTTCGCCTGCTCGCCCTGGCCGAGGCGGTGTCGTGGGCCGGTCTGTTGATCGGCATGTTCTTCAAGTACGTCGTGGTGGAGAACGAGATCGGCGTCAAGATCTTCGGGCCCGTGCACGGCGCGATCTTCGTCGGCTACGTCCTGGTGACGCTGATGCTGGCGCACCGCTGGGACCGCAAGACGCTCGTCCTCGGCCTGGTCGCGAGCATCCCGCCGTTCGGCACCGTGGTGTTCGAGCGCTGGGCCAACCGGACCGGTCGACTCGACGTCGCCCAGGACCAGGTTCAGCCCGCCGAGGACTGAGCGTTCAGACCGCCAAGGACCGGGCGCGGGCCAACTCCGCCTCGGGATCACCGAGGTGGTACACGCGCTCGCTCGGCTCGATGTTGTCCAGGAACTCCTGGTACACCACCGCGCCGACGAGATGTGACGCCGGCCGGGCGTGCCGCAGCGCGCTCGCCGGATCGCTCGACGGGTAGTGGCGCAACCACGCGTCGACCCACGTGCGTTCGATCACCGCCCGGAACTCCGGCGCGACGAACCCGATCAGCCGCGCCGCGTCCAACGCCGGGTGGCCCCAGTGCGCGTCACCCCAGTCGAGCACGACACCGCCCGAACGCCAGTTGCCCGGGTGGAAGTCGCCGTGCAGCAACGTCTCCGGCAACCCGAAGTCCGGCACCCGCACGCCGCGCACCCGCAACCGCGGCTCACCGGCCAACGCCGCCTGCACCGCCACCCACCGCGGCACGATCCGCTCGACCACGTCCTCACCCGGCTGCCAGCAGTCCACCCCCGGCGCCTCCGCCAGCAGCACCCGCCCGGGCTCGGCCGCGATCACCGCCGGCGCCAACGACGGGTCGACCGACGCCACCAGCCCGATCACCCCGGCCTCGTCCGCCATGAACGGCGGCGTGGCCTTCGCCCACACGTTCCCGCCCACCGTCGGCAGCCGGTACAGGCACGACAGGTTCCACGTCTTCACCTGCACGGCCGGCCCGGTCACCTCGACGTGCCGCCGCGCCCACTCGACCAACGCCGCCGGCCCGCCGGGACGCGCCCACGGCAGCCGCAGCGGGTGATCGGCGAAGTCGGTCGGCGAGCCTGCCGACAGCCCGTGCCCGGGCACGCGGTCGGCCTCGACCTGGTACGTCACCACGCCGTCACGCATCGCCGGCGCAGTGGTCCCGACCAGCCGCAACACGCTCGTCGTCACGCCGAGCACCCGGTCCAGGTGCGCGGTCACGGGCTCGACGTCGTTCCACCACGGGCTGTCGACCGTGAACGGCTCCGCCGCGCCGACGAACCGGCCGCCGACCGTCACCAGAGCCCTGATCTCCCGCACGACGTGCAGCGTGGCCGGGCAGGCGGTGCCGTGTCGACCGAATTCAGTCCTCGAAGTCGCCGACCGCGCGCCGGACCTTGGCCAGCAGGTCGGTCAGCTGCTCGGTCTGCCGGTCGGTCAGCCCGCGCAACCCGAACTCGACCCCGGTCACGGCTTCCGTGGCGGCCTCACGCCGGGCGTGCCCGGCCTCGGTGATCTCCACGAGCGTGGTGCGCCGGTCGGTGGGGTGGGGGTTGCGGCGCACGAGTCCGTCGGCTTCCAGCCGGTCCACGATGTTCGTGACGCTCGTCGGGTGCAGCTGGAGCCGTTCGCCCATGACCCGCATCGGCAGGCTGCCCGTGCGGGCGAACGTCAACAGCACCAGCGCCTCGAACCGCGCGAACGTCAACCCGTGCGGCTTGAGGGCGGCGTCCACGGCGGACTGGATGATCTGCTGTACTCGCATGACGCTGGTGACCGCCGCCATCGCCGTCGACGGTCCGATCCGCTTCTCCCACAGCTCGGCGGCGCGCGCGATGGGGTCGAACGGCAGCGGCTGGGACGTCATGCGCCGAAGCTACCAGTGGGTACCCCGACCAGGAGGCAGTAGTGCTCGTCGCGTTCAGCGTCAGCCCGCTCGGCGGTGAGTCGGACGGAGTGGCCGAGGCCGTCGCCCAGGCCGTGCGGGTGGTCCGCGAGTCCGGCCTGCCCAACGAGACCAACGCCATGTTCACGCTGGTCGAGGGCGAGTGGGACGAGGTGATGGCGGTGGTGAAGAAGGCGACGGAGGTCGTGCAGGCCACCGCGCCGCGGGTCAGCCTCGTGCTCAAGGCGGACATCAGGCCCGGCTGGACGGGCCAGCTCACGGCCAAGGTGGAGCGGGTCGAGCGACACCTGGCAGCTGACGAGTAGTCGGACGTCCGACTAACTTGACGGTCATGGAGCCGAGAGACCTGTGGGTCCGCTTCGAGACCTACCACGACGTCACGTACTTCTCGCCGGAGTCACGAGCGGTCACCGACGCGCTGGGCTGCAAGGGCGGCTGGATGGGCTACTTCGGCCAGCGCGCGGCGCCGTTGGGCGCGGCGGCGCCGGAGGTCGTGACCGCCGCGTTCTACAGCTTCCACCCGCGCATGGTGGCCCGTGCGCTGCCCGACGCGTGGGACGTGGCCAGTCCCGCCCGCTTCTTGGAGGCACGGCTGGAGGGCGTCGACCGGGCGCTGCGGCGGATGCTGGAGACGCTGGACGTCGCCGAAGCCGCCGACCTGGCCGGGCAGGCGGCGGAGGCCGCGCCGACGGCCGGGCGGGTCCTGGCCGCGGCGAACGGCGTGCTGCCCGTGCCGGACGAGCCGCACCTGGCGCTGTGGCAGGCGTGCACGACGTTGCGCGAGTCTCGTGGTGACGGCCACATCGCCGCGCTGGTGGCCGCCGACCTCGCACCGTGCGAGACGTTGGTGCTGTTCAGTGCCGACAAGGGCCTCGACCCGGCGTACATGCGTGCCGCGCGCGGCTGGTCGGAGCAGGAGTGGCGGGAAGCCGAAGCGGCGCTCACCGAGCGCGGTCTGCTCGACGGCGGCCTGACGCCGGCCGGTCGCGCGTTGCGGGAGGACGTCGAACGGCGCACCGACGAGGCCGCCACCCGTCCGTGGGATGTTCTCGGCCCGGCGGGCACCGCTCGTTTCGCCGAGTTGACGACCCCGATCGCGCTCCGCCTGGGGCGGCTCAACGAGGCGATGCGGACGAATCCGATGGCGATCGACCCGGTCGCGCAACTCCCCGGCTAGCCGCGCGTGGCCGGCCGCCGGACTCGTGCCAGGATGGAAGGCGTGACAAGGCCAGACCCCCGAAAGACCGCCGCACTGTCCGCCGCGTTGTCCGGGGCGGTCGACCTCGGCGCGCTGAAGGCCCGGGCCGACGCCGCGAGGCAGCGCGCCACCACCCCACCCCCGTCGTCCGGCTCCGGCGGAGCCGTCGGCGGTTCGGACGCCGGTCCGAGCCCGTGGGTGCTGGACGTCACCGAGGCGACGTTCCAGTCGGTTGTCGAACGCTCCCTGGAGATCCCGGTCGTCGTCGAGCTGACGGCGTCGTGGAGCCCCGAGGCAGGCCAGCTCTCGCCGGTGCTGGAACGCGCCGCCAGGGCGGGCGGCGGCACCTGGCTGCTGGCCAGGGTCGACCTCGACGCCAACCCGCGCATCGGCCAGGTGTTCGGCGTGCAGTCCGTGCCGACCGTGGTCGCGATCGCCGGCGGCCAGCCCCTGGACGCCTTCGCCGGGCCGCTGCCGGAGGCCGAGTTCGGCCAGTGGATCACCCGCCTGCTGGACGCCCTGCGCGACCGCCTGCCGGGCATCAAGGCGGCGGAGGCCAACCGCGCGGCGGCGCCGGGCGCGGAGCCCGTCGCCGAGCCGGAGGACCCCCGCTTCACCGCCGCCGAGGACGCCTTCGAGCAGGGCGACTTCGCCGCCGCCGAGGCCGCGTACGAGGCGATCCTCGCCGCCGAACCGGCCAACGCCGAGGCCAAGGCGGCGCTGGCGCAGGTCCGGTTCACGGCTCGGGCCGAGGCGGTGCCCGCGGACGCCACCGCGAAGGCCGACGCCAACCCGGACGACGTGGACGCCCAACTGGCCGCCGCGGACCTGGAGCTGGCGACGAACGACGTGGACCAGGCGTTCAAGCGACTGGTCGACACGGTCCGCCGGGTCTTCGGCGAGGACCGCGACAAGGTCCGCGAACACCTGGTGGGCCTGTTCGAACTCTTCCCGCCGGACGACGACCGGGTCGCCAAGGCCCGCCGCAACCTGGCCAGCGCCCTGTTCTGACCCACCCCACTCCCACCACTCTCGTCACGCCTGACAGGGGTCCCGTTCGCAGGACCCCTGTCAGTCTTGTGCCGAGGGCTCGGGAACTCGAGAAGACGAGAAGCGTCCTGGCCGGACGGACGGTTCAGCAGGCCGGCCCGATGCCCTTCTCCTCACCCACGGACCCCGACCTCGCTCAGCCCGCGTACTTGCGGGTGCACAGCCCGGCACCCTGGTAGAAGCCGTCGCGGAACGCCTCGACGCGGGCGAAGCCGGACGGCACCACGGTCCCGTTCACGTCCGCCGCGATCAGGCTCTTGTCGGCCAGCAGCTCGGCCACCGCCTCGTCCAGATCACCGGACGACAGGCGCAGCCGCGCGTTGCTCTGGTTCGTCGTCCCGGCCCACGCCCCGGTCAGGCAAGCCGTCCGCAACCCCGCCGCCGGACCCTCCAGCCCGTACCCGGTCGCCTTCTGGATCGACAGCGCGAACCGCGACGCGATCTCGGCGAACGCGGCGAAGTCGCCGATCCCGCCCTTCTGCCCGCGCTTCGGCGGCGTGCCGATCTTCACCAGGTCGGGCAGGTCGATGGAGATCGAGTTCGTCGCCGGGCAGTACGCCGCCGGCGAGGTGTCGCCGCCGTCCGGGCACTCCGCGGACGACGAGGTGGACAACGCGGGCGGCGTGGCGGCGGCATCCTTGAACGCCGCGCGCAGCGACTCCTCCAGCAGGTCGAGCGACCGCTGGTCGTCCACCTTCAGGTTGCCCTTGCCCTGCCCGGTGTCCTGGTCCTGCGAGTCGAACTTCTGCTGCGTGATCCGCGCCTTGATCTCGGCCTCGTCGATCTCCGCGCACCGCGACGGATCACCCGCGAACCCGAACTGGAACGCCGACACCCGGTCGAACGCGCTGCCGTGCGCGCCCTGCTTCTCGGCCGACGTGCCCGCCGCGTCCCGGATGAAGAACATCGTCGCCAGCACCTGGTTCAACCCGGGCCCGGTCGAGATGCGGAAGTGCTTGGCCTTGCCTTCAGCCACCCACCGGAAGAAGTTGCCCGCGTAGCAGTCGGCCTGCTGCTCCTTGATGATCGACGGCGTGGCCTGGTTGATCCCGCCGATGTCGCCGAGCTTGTACTGGATCGCGTGGCCCATCTCGTGCGCCAGCACGGTCACCACCGACATCGGCCCGAACGCGTCGTCCAGCATCGGCAGCAGCTCACCGCGGTCCCACGCGATCGAGTCGTCCAGCGAGCAGTAGAACGCGTTCGCCACGCCCGCCGTGTTGGTGCGGCAGATCTCCACGCCCTTGCCGTTGGAGTCGTAGGACACCAACCGCTTCACCGGCTCGAACTCCTTGCCGAACCGCGCGGGCAGCTGCTCGGCCCAGTACTCCTCGACGTCGGCCAGCGCGTTGATCGCGAGCCGGTCCATCTCGCCGCCGTCGGCGTTCTCCACCTGCAGGTCGGCGTCCGGCACGCCCGGCTTCGCGCCGCTCTCGCCGGTGGTGATGTCCAACCCGGCCACCTTGGTGACGTCGGGCCGTTCGGACCGCCCTTGGCCGCTCACCGTCTGGGTGCACCCCGTCAACGCCAACGCGGTGACGAGCGTCGCCGCAACCCAAGCCCGTCGAGCCATGCCCAAGCCCCATCCCCGGTCCGTGCCGATCCAAGCCCGAACCCTACTTGGCCGGCTCGCGGCATTAGGCCAAACCGCAGGCTTCGACGCCCTCGAACACGCCGCCGCGGAACACCTCGACCCGCTTGAACCCCGGACCGAGCGTCGCCGAACCGGTCGCGTCCCGGGCCGCGTAGTCGTAGGCGAGCAGCACCTGCACCGCCTCGTCGAGGTCGCCGGGCGACAGCCCGAAGCCCTTCTGCCGGGTGAACACCTCCCGCGTGTACGCGCCGGCCAGGCACAACGCGCTGGTCGCCGCACGCTCGCCTTCGAGGTCCACGTCCACCGCCGCCATCGCGGCCAACGCGTAACGGCTCGCCAGCAGCACACCCGTGGCGTAGTCGCCGATCTCGGCGTGCAGCTCGGGCAGGTCGGACTCGACCTCGAACTCCACCGACTTGTCCGCCGGGCAGTACGCCACCGGGCCCTGGTCGCCGGAGCAGTCCGGCTCCTCCTCGGTCGGCGTGGACTTCGGGTCGGTCCACTTCTTGCCCGCCTGCTCGACCAGGGCCTTGTAGTACAGGTTCAGGTCGGGCGTGACGTTCGTCAGCATCTCGTCGAACGGCAGGTTGCCGCCGCGGTCGCGGTCGTCGGCGGAGGTGAACGCCTGCTGCGTGAACACCCGGTTCTCCGTCGACATGGCCGCGCAGAACTCGGTGCCCTGCTGGTAGCCGTCCTGGAACGCGGACACCCGGTCGAACGCGTTGCCGTGCGCGGACCGGTCGCTCGCCGAGGTGCCGACCGGGTCGCGGAACGTGATCAGCGCGCCCAGCGCCGAGTCCAGCGTGTCGGAGCCGATGTCGAGGTGCTCGGACTTGCCGTCGTTGACCCACTTGATGAACGCGCCCGCGAAGCAGTCGGCCATCGCCTCGGTGAGGATCGTGGGGAACCGCTGCGGCTCGCGCCGCTCGGCCTCCGGCGTGATGCCCATCCGGTTCTGCACGGCGTGGCCCATCTCGTGCGCCAGCACGATCACCACGGCCGCGTCGCCGAACCGGTCCTTGAGCACGGGCAGCAGCGCGGCGCGGTCCCACGCGATGGCGTCGGCGCTCGGGCAGTAGAACGCGTTGCCCTCCACATCGCTCGCCTTCTCGGTGCACGGCGGCGGCTTGGCGGAGGGGTCTGCGGTGTCGACCGAGTAGATGCCGCCCTCGATCGGTTCCCACGGCTTGTCGAACGTGTCCGGGAACGCCTCTTCCCAGAACGTGTCGATGTCGGTGACGGCGGTGGCCGCCAGCTGGTCGATCGGACCGCCGTCGGTGCCCCGGATGAAGCCCGGGTCGACGGTGCCCTTGGTGACGGCCTCACCCGCCACCGGTTTGCCCGGGATCGCCTGGGCACAGGCGCTTGCCGTGAGCAGGACCGTCGCCAGCAGGACCAGCCGAGCCGATACGAGCCGCATTGGCCCATTGTGCCCGCGCCGAACCCCTACGGGGTCGTGTTCGACGCCGTCGCCGGATCACGGGTGCGTGTCGCCCACCTGGTCAACACCGGCACGGGCGCGACCGCGACCAGGAAGATCACGGCCACGGCGAGCCAACCGCCCGCGCCGAAGCCACCGAGCGCGAACGTCAGGACGGCGGGCCCGAAGAGCTGCACGGTGGCGGTGGCGGCCTCGTTGACCCCCTGGTAGGCGCCACGCGCGTCATCACGCATGAGACTCACCGACAAACCCCAGTTCGCGGCCACGTAACCGAGTTCGCCGACCACGTGCAGCACCGCCGCGATCACCACGACCGCCACGGCCGCCGCACCCGAGCCGCCCGCGGTCGTGGCGAGCAGGGCGCAGCTCGCGGCGAGGACGACCCCGGACCGGACCGCCGTGCGCGCGGCCTGGTCCGGGGTGCGGGCGAAGCGCGCGAACGGCACCTGGAACACGGTGATGCCCACCGAGCTGACGACCACCACCACGCCGCTCAGCGCGAGCGGCAGGTCGGTCGACCGGGACAGCCACAGCGGCAACCCGGTCGACAGCACCGCCCAGCACAGCGACAGGACCGAGGTGGCCGCGACGACGGCGAGGTAGGGGCGGTCGCGCAGCACGACTCGCGCGCGGGGCGCCGCACCGACCGACGACGGCTTGCGGACGGCGAGCGTCGTCACCGCCAGGACTCCGAACGTGAGCGCGTTGCCGGTGATCGCCAGGGCGTGGGCGGAGTGGCTGTCGGCCGTCAGCACCAGCGCGCCGAGCCCGGCCCCGATCGCGTAGCCGACGTGCTGCGCCACGCGCTGCTGCGCCAACGCACGCACCCTGGCCGCGTTGTCCGTCACCAGCCCCGCGATCAACGCCGTCCGCGCGGCGTTGCCGCCGTTGGCCGGCGCGGTGAACGCCACCGTCGCCACGAGGAACGACCACGTGCCGTCCACGACCAGGTAGGACGCCATGGCGCACGCTCGCACGACGGTGATCACCACCAGCACCGACCTCGGGTCGAACCGGTCCGCCAACGCGCCGAGCGGCACCGCCGCGAGCAACCCCGCCGCGCCGGCGACCGCCATCCCGACACCGACCGTCACCAGCGGCAACCCGAGCACGCGGGTGAAGAACAACGCCCACGTGGTGAACCACAGGCCGTCGCCGAGAGCCGAGACCCCGCGGCCCCACAAGAGCGCACCCAGCCCCACGGCAACCACCCTTCACAGTTCTATGAACGGTGTGTGCGACCGTATCCCGCGTCACCCGCGGTCCGCAACCAGGGTTCAGGGAAGCGTGAAGGGTGTTAGGGTGTGGTCGTGGCGGGATGGATCGACCCGGGCAACGCCGTGCAGGCGTCCGCCGTCGCGCTGGCCCGCGAACTGTCGGACCCGGTCCGGCTCACCGCGCTGCAACTGCTCGCCGCCGAGGGCCCGCACGCGATGGTGCAACTGGCCGACGCCATGGGCATCTCGCCGCCACGACTGGGCAACCACCTGGCCCGCCTGCGCGCCGCCGGCCTGGTCACGGTCGAGCACACCGGCCGCCACGCCGTCTACCGGGTCGCCCGCGCCGACATCGCCGACGTCCTCACCGCACTGGCCCGTTACGCCCACCACGACGACCTCACCTCACCGCGGCGCGCCTCATCGCCGGTGGACGTCGCCCACACGTGCTACGACCACGCGGCCGGTCGCCTGGGGATCGCGGTGTTCACCACCTTGGTCGACGGCGGCGCGCTCGTCCCGCCCGACGGCCGCACCGGCGAACTGGCGCTCGGCGAGGACCTGACCGCGTTGCACCGCCTCGGCGTCGACCCGCACGCCGTCGCACCGCGCCGCCGCCTGGCGTCGGCCTGCCTGGACCGCACGCACCGCGTCCCGCACCTGGGCGGCGACCTCGGCCGGCTCGTGCTCGACGCGTTCGTGGCCGACGACCTGGTCCGCCGTCAGGACGGCACCAGGGAACTCCTCGTCACCGAACGGGGAGCCGCACGACTTCCCGAGCTGCTGCCGGCTTTCACGCCCGCGCCATGACACCGCGCACCGCCCACGCCCGCGCGGTGAGCCGGATCGAGCCGTCCGGGTGGGTGGGCAGGCGGGTGCGGAGCAGGTCGCGCAGGGCACGGCGCCGGTCCTCGGGCAGGGACGCGGTGTAGCCGGGCGCCGGTCCCTGCCCACCGAGGAACGGACGCCAGTAGTCGTCGAAGTCGTTGAACACCGTCGGGACCTCCAGCGCCTCGACGCGCACCCCGCGCAGGCCGGCGTCGGTCCACAGCGCGCGGAGCGGTTCGGGTCGGCAGAGGGGGAAGCGCCTGCCCTCGTGCAGGGCGGCGGCGGCCGGGTCGAGGTCGGTGGCGGCGTCCCAGAAGAAGCGGGTGATCGCCATGCCCTCGGCGTAGTCCCAGACGTAGGCGGCGACCACGCCGCCGGGCGCGGCGACCCTCGTGCACTCGGCGAGGGCCCGGACCGGGTCGGGCACGAAGTTGAGGGCGAGGCCGCTGACCACGGCGTCGAAGGCGCGGTCGGACAGCGGGAGGGAGCGGGCGTCGCCGACGTGGAAGGCGGCCCGCGGGTCGGCGACCCGGTGCCGCGCGGTGGCCAGGAAGCCTTCGGACGGGTCGACGCCGACGACCTCGGCCGGGTCGGCGACCTTGAGGATCGCGGTGGTCAACGCACCCGTGCCGCAGCCGATGTCCAACCACCGGCGGGTCGCCGGCACGTCCAGCAGCCGGAGGAACCGCCGCGCGACGGGCGCGCTCCAACGCCCGACGTAAGCCTCGTACGCCTCGCCGACCGCCCACACCTCGTCCGCCATGGGGCTCAGCATGGCAGGCGCCGCGCCCTGTGGACGGCGTTCCGCACCACGCGGTTCGGTCAGGGCCCGCGCGCGTCCCGGCCGGGTCTCGAGGACCCGGCCGGGCAAGGCGGTCCGGTCAGGTGTTGTCGAGGTCGTCCAGGTCGATCGGGCCCTCGACGCCGGCCCGGTCCTCCGCCGTGACGGTCGCCGTGACCGCGGGTGCTTCCGGCGCGAGCCAGAGCACGCCCGCCGGCGGCAGCTGGAGCACGGCGGACGCGGGCCGCCCGTGCCACGGGTGCTCCTCCGCCTCCACCACGCCGAAGTTCCCGACGCCGGACCCGCCGTAGACCTCCGAGTCCGTGTTCACCACCTCTCGCCACCGACCCGTCACCGGCAGCCCGACCCGGTAGTCGTGGTGCGGCATGCCGGCGAAGTTCGCCACGCAGGCGAGCACCGAGCCGTCCTCGCCGATCCGCAGGAAGCTCAGGACGTTGCCCGCCGAGTCGTTCGCGTCGATCCACGAGAAGCCCTCGGGCCTGTTGTCCGCGCTGTACAACGCGGGCGAGCCCCGGTAGACCCGGTTCAGGTCGGCGATCAGCCGGTGCAGGCCGCCGTGCAGCGGCGACTCCAGCAGGTGCCAGTCCAGCGAACGGCCTTCCGACCACTCGTCGCGCTGCCCGAACTCGCCGCCCATGAACAGCAGCTGCTTGCCGGGGTGCGCCCACATGAACGCCAGCAGCGACCGCAGCCCCGCCGCCTTGTTCCAGTCGTCGCCGGGCATCCGCTGCCACAACGACCCCTTGCCGTGCACGACCTCGTCGTGCGACAGCGGCAGCACGAAGTTCTCGCTCCACGCGTACACCAGCGAGAACGTGATCTCGTTGTGGTGGAACGACCGGTGCACGGGCTCGCGCGACAGGTAGTGCAGCGTGTCGTGCATCCAGCCCATGTTCCACTTGAAGCCGAACCCGAGGCCGCCCAGGTGCGTCGGCCGCGTGACGCCCGGCCACGCCGTCGACTCCTCCGCCACCATCACCACGCCGGGGTGGCGCTTGTAGACGGTCGCGTTGAGCTCCTGCAGGAACCGCACCGCGTCCAGGTTCTCCCGCCCGCCGTACTGGTTGGGCAGCCACTGCCCTTCCTGCCGCGAGTAGTCCAGGTACAGCATCGAGGCCACCGCGTCGACCCGCAGGCCGTCGATGTGGAACTCCTCGATCCAGTACAGCGCGTTGGCGACCAGGAAGTTGCGCACCTCGTTGCGCCCGAAGTCGAACACCAGGGTGCCCCAGTCCGGGTGCTCGCCGCGGCGCGGGTCCTCGTGCTCGTACAACGCGCTGCCGTCGAACTTCGCCAACGCCCAGGAGTCGCGCGGGAAGTGGGCGGGCACCCAGTCCATGATCACGCCGACGCCGCGCTGGTGCAGCACGTCCACGAAGTGCCGGAAGTCGTCCGGCGAGCCGAACCGCGAGGTCGGCGCGTAGTACGACGTCACCTGGTAGCCCCACGACCCGCCGAACGGGTGCTCGGCCACCGGCATCAGCTCCACGTGCGTGAAACCGGCGCCCACCACGTAGTCCGCCAGCTCCGCGGCCAGCTCCCGGTAACCCAGACCGGGCTTCCACGAGCCCAGGTGCACCTCGTACACGCTCATCGGCGCGTTGATCCACTGCGTGGCGTCGCGCTTGGCCCGCCACTCCTCGTCGCCCCACTCGTGCGCGGTCCGGGTGACGACCGACGCGGTCTGCGGCGGCGTCTCGGTGGCGAACGCCATCGGGTCGGCCTTCTCGTGCCACCCGCCGTCCCGGCCGAGGATCCGGAACTTGTACCGGGTGCCCTCCGGGATGCCGGGGATGAAGATCTCCCACACGCCGGACGAGCCGAGCGACCTCATCGGGTTCGCGCGGCCGTCCCAGCCGTCGAAGTCGCCGCACACCCGCACACCGCGCGCGGTCGGCGCCCACACGGCGAACGAGACGCCCGAGACGGTGCCGTTGGGCGTGTCGTAGGTGCGCACCCGCGCGCCCAGCACGTCCCACAGGCGCTCGTGCCGCCCCTCGCCGATCAGGTGCAGGTCCAGCTCGCCGACGGTCGGCAGCCAGCGGTACGGGTCGTCCACCTCGACGACCTGGTCGCCGTACTCGACCTCCAGCCGGTAGTCACCGGGGTGCTCGGGCAGGTCGCCCGCGAACAACCCGTCGGCGACCCGGTCCAGGTCGAAGCGCTTGTCGGCGGCCATCACCGCCACCGCGGTCGCGCCCGGCCGCAGCGCCCGCGCGACCACGCCCTCCGGGACGTGGTGCACGCCGAGCACCGAGTGCGGGTCGTGGTGCGCACCGGCCAGCAGCCGGTCGACGTCCTCGGGCGAGATCATGACTGCACCGCTCCCTCTCCAGTGATCCGCGCGATCGACGACAACGGGACCGTCAACCACTCCGGCCTGTTCGCGTGCTCGTACGCGACCTCGTAGACGGCCTTGTCCAGCTCGAACGCCCGCAGCAGGTAGCCCCGCTTGCGCGGGTCGCCGACCGACTCCGACGCCGCCTCCGCGTAGCCCTCGGTGAACGCCGCGCGGTTGCGCCGCGCCCACTCCAGCGCCCGCACGGTCAGCTGGTGGTCCTCCGGCTGGCCGACGAGCAGCTGGTGCGCCGCGTAGTCGAAGGATCGCAGCATCCCCGCCACGTCGCGCAACGGCGAGCGCAGCGCGATCCGCTCGGCCATCGGCGAACCCGGCTCGCCCTCGAAGTCGATCAGGAGCCAGCCCTGCACGGTCCGCAGCACCTGACCGAGGTGCAGGTCGCCGTGGATGTGCTGCACGGCGACCGCGTCCGGTGTCTCCCTGGCCTGCTCGAACGCCTCCCGCAACGCGGGCACGTACGGCCGCAGCTCCGGCACCGAGGCGACCACCGCGTCCAGCCGCGCGATCATCGCCCGCACGGTCCGGTCGATGTCCTCGGCGTCTGCGGACTGCGTGCCCAGCGCGCGCTCCAGGTCGGCGTGCACCGTGGCCACGGCCTGTCCCAGCCGCTGCGCCTCGCCGGCGAAGTCGCCGCCCACCTCGTCGGCGTGCAGGTCGGCCTCGGCCATCAGGTCGCGCACGCTGGTGGTGGCCATCGCCCAGCCGTCCACCGCGTCCGGCATGAACTGCTGGAGCATGCCGACGGTCGTGGTCTGACCGTCGAGCCGACCGGTGATCGACCCGAGCGGCTGGGCGATGTGCTCGCACCCGACCTGGCGCAACGCCCGGTGCAGCACCAGGTCCGGGTTCTCGCCGTAGCTGAGCTTGCGGAACAGCTTGAGGATGTACTGGCTGCCGAACACGATCGAGGTGTTGGACTGCTCGGACGTGATCGGCCGGCCGCGCAGCCCGGTCTGCAGCTCGACGTCCGGCTCGTGCGCGAACCTCAGGCCCTCGACCTCGACGCCCTCGGCGATCAGGTCGAGCAGCACGCCGGTCAGCTCCGGCACGGAGGTGGCCTCGTAGTTGTCCACGTGGTCGGTGACCAGCAGCTGGTAGGGCTCACGCCGGCCCGGCTGCTCCACCTCCACCACGAGGTGCACCAGCACCGGGTCCTCGGACCGCAGCACGGCCGCCCGCAGCGGGCGGATCGAGGTCACCGGGCGGTCCTTCCCGCCGAACCACCGCTGCGCGGGAAGCCACTCGGGCAGCTCGGCCAGCACCCTGTCCACCAGGTCGTGCGGCTGGGTCACGTCCATCACCTCGGCTCGCTGTCGTCGCCGGCTTCCACGAGTTGGAACCAGTAGAAGCCGTGACCGGGCAAAGTCAGCAGGTAGGGCAGGTCGCCGACGGTCGGGAAGACGACGCCGCCGGTCAGCTCGACCGGCCTGCTGCCGTGGTGCTCCGACAGGTCGAGCTCGACCGGCTGCGGGAACCGCGACAGGTTGTTCACGCACAGCACGACGTCCTCGTGGCCGTCGGGCCGCAGCCACCGCCGCCGGTAGGCCAGCACGCTCGGGTTCGACCCGCCGAGATCGGTGAAGTCGCCCTCCGCGAACGCGTGGTGCTGCTTGCGCACCTCGATCATCCGCCGCGTCCAGTGCAGCAGCGAGGACTGGTTGTTCAGCTGCGCCTCGACGTTGAGCGCCTGGTAGCCGTACACCGGGTCCATGATCACGGGCAGGTAGATCCGGCCCGGGTCGCAGCTGGAGAACCCCGCGTTGCGGTCCGGTGTCCACTGCATCGGCGTGCGCACCGCGTCGCGGTCGCCCAGCCAGATGTTGTCGCCCATGCCGATCTCGTCACCGTAGTAGAGGACGGGCGAGCCCGGTAGCGACAGCAGCATCGCGGTGAACAGCTCCTGCTGGTTGCGGTCGTTCTCCAGCAGCGGGGCCAGGCGCCGTCTGATGCCGATGTTCGCCTTCATCCGCGGGTCCTTGGCGTACTCCGCGTACATGTAGTCGCGCTCTTCGTCGGTGACCATCTCGAGCGTCAGCTCGTCGTGGTTGCGCAGGAAGATGCCCCACTGCGCGCCCGACGGGATCTCCGGCGTCTGCGCCAGGATCTCCGAGATCGGGAACCGCGACTCCCGCCGCACGGCCATGAAGATGCGCGGCATCAGCGGGAAGTGGAACGCCATGTGGCACTCGTCGCCGCCCACCTCCGGGTCGCCGAAGTACTCGACCACGTCCGACGGCCACTGGTTGGCCTCCGCCAGCAGCACCCGGCCGGGGTACTCGTCGTCGACGACCTTGCGGCAGCGCTTGAGGAAGTCGTGCGTGCGCGGCAGGTTCTCGCAGTTCGTGCCCTCCGCCTCGAACAGGTACGGCACGGCGTCGAGCCGGAACCCGTCGATGCCCAGGTCGAGCCAGAACCGCAGGGTGTCCAGCATGGCTTCCTGGACGTGCGGGTTCTCGAAGTTCAGGTCGGGTTGGTGGGAGAAGAACCGGTGCCAGTAGAACTGGCCGCGCACCGGGTCGTAGGTCCAGTTGGACGACTCCGTGTCGACGAAGATGATCCGCGCGTCCGCGTAGCGCTGGTCGTCGTCGCTCCACACGTAGTAGTCGCCGTAAGGGCCGTCCGGATCGGTGCGCGACTGCTGGAACCACGGGTGCGCGTCGCTGGTGTGGTTGAGCACCAGGTCCGTGATCACCCGGATGCCGCGCCGGTGCGCCTCGTCCAGCAGGTACACGAAGTCCTCGACCGAGCCGAACTCCGGCAGCACCGCGCGGAAGTCGGAGATGTCGTAGCCGCCGTCGCGCAGCGGCGAGGCGTAGAACGGCGGCAGCCACAGGCAGTCGACGCCGAGCCACTCCAGGTAGTCCAACCGGGACGCGAGGCCCCGCAGATCTCCGGTGCCGTCGCCGTTGGAGTCGCTGAACGCGCGCACCAGCACCTCGTAGAACACCGCGCCCTTGAACCAGTCGCGCTCGCGCGGCACGAGCTTGGCCGACCGGAAGTCCTCGGCCTGCGGTTCGACCAGCAGGCCGTCCGCGCCGATGGCCTCGCCGGTGTGCGGCACGTTCTCCAGGCCTACCAGCGCGGCGTCGGGTCGGGCCTCTTCCTGCATGTGTGCTCCACCTCGTCCCACCTCATTGGGGGTGCGTTCGATCGTCCCTCGTGCTCTTCGGCGGGCACGGGGACTCAGGTTTCGGGGACCGGGCTGGGTTTTCTAGTGGCTGAACCTGCGCTGGACGCCGACGACGTGCGCCGGGGCGCGCCAGGGTTCCAGGCGGACGTAGTTGGCCTGACCCCAGTCCCAGGTCTCCCCGGACACCTCGTCGTGCGCGATCAGCCGCTCGTGCCAGTCGACGCCGAGCGCGGGCAGGTCCAGCCAGACGGTGCCGTCCTGCGCGTTGTGCGGATCCAGGTTGACCACGACGACGACCGTGTCGCCGCTGCCGGGATCCTGCTTGGAGTAGGCGATCAACGCCGGGTTGTCGACGTGGTGGAACCGGAGTGTTCGCATCTGCTGCAACGCCGGGTGCGCCCGGCGGATCGCGTTCAGCTTGCGCAACCACGGTTCCAGCGACCGTCCCTCGGCCACCGCCGCCGCGTAGTCGCGGGGGCGGAGCTGGTACTTCTCCGAGTTCAGGTACTCCTCGCTGCCCGGCCGGACGGCCTCGTGCTCGAACAGCTCGTAGCCCGAGTACACACCCCAGGTCGGCGCCATCGTCGCCGCCAGCGCCGCGCGCAGCGCGAACATGCCCGGACCGCCGTGCTGGAGCGATTCGTGCAGGATGTCCGGGGTGTTGACGAACAGGTTGGGCCGCGCTTCGTCCCAGTGCTCGACCAGCTCGTTGCCGAACTCGGTCAGCTCCTCCTTGGTCGTGCGCCAGGTGAAGTAGGTGTAGCTCTGCGTGAAGCCGAGCTTGGCCAGGCCGTACAGGCGGGCCGGGCGGGTGAACGCCTCGGACAGGAACAGCACGTCCGGGTGCCGGTCCTTGACCGCCCAGATCAGCCACGCCCAGAAGTCCGGCGGCTTGGTGTGCGGGTTGTCGACCCGGAAGATCCGCACCCCGTGGTCCACCCAGTGCAGCACGACGCGCAGCACCTCGTTGTAGATGCCCTGCGGGTCGTTGTCGAAGTTGACCGGGTAGATGTCCTGGTACTTCTTCGGCGGGTTCTCCGCGTAGGCGATCGAGCCGTCCGGGCGGGTGGTGAACCACTCGGGGTTCTTCAGCACCCACGGGTGGTCGGGGGCGCACTGGAGCGCCAGGTCGAGCGCCACCTCGATGTTCAGCTCGCGGGCCCGGTCGACGAACGCGTCGAAGTCCTCGATCGTGCCGAGCTCGGGGTGGATCGCGTCGTGCCCGCCCTCGTCCGCGCCGATGGCCCAGGTCGAGCCGGGGTCGTCCTCGGTGGCGGTGAGCGTGTTGTTCGGTCCCTTGCGGTTCACCCGCCCGATCGGGTGGATGGGGGGCAGGTAGGCGACGTCGAAGCCCATGGCCGCGATGCGGTCCAGCTCCTTGGCGGCGGTGACGAACGTGCCGTGCACCGGGACGCCCGACTCGTCGACGCCGCCCGTGCTGCGGGGGAAGAACTCGTACCAGGACCCGAACGCCGCACGCTTGCGGTCGACCCACACCTTCCGCGGCTTGCCCCTGGTGACCAGCTCGCGGACGGGGTGGTCGTGCATGACCCGGCGGACGTCGCTCGCGAGGGCGGGCGCGACCCGCTCGGCGAGGGGGCGGTGCTCGTCGCGCAGCGCGGTGGCCGCGTTGACCAGCAGCGGCTTGTCCTTGCGCCGGTCGGGGCGGCGGCTGACGCGGTCGAGCAGGAGCGCGCCGGTCTCCAGGTCGTTCGCCAGCTCGTCCGCGCTCTGACCCGCGGCGATCTTGACCTCGACGGCGTGCTCCCAGGTGGCCCACGGGTCGCTCCAGGCGTCCACGCGGAACGTCCACGCGCCCGGCGCGTCCGGCACGATCGTGGCGGCCCAGCGGTCCAGGCCGACACCGCGCGGGACCATCCGTGTCTGTCTGGCGACCCGGTCGTCCGGCCCCCGCCACGCCACCGTGGCGGCCACGGCGTCGTGGCCCTCGCGCCACACCGTGGCCTCGACCGGGACGTGTTCGCCGACCACGGCCTTCGCCGGGTAGCGACCGTTGCTCACGGTCGGGGAGACATCGTCGATACCGAGTCGTCCACTCATCGGCAGCGCCCCTCTCACCTGGTGTGACGCTTGCACGGTCAAGTCTGCCCGCAGCGGTGGGACGGCCCACCACCGGGACACCTGTTCCCGACGTTCCTACCCGTTCTGATCGGATTGCACACTTGGCGGTGGCGACCGTCTCGCGATGCGAGCAGAGTCGCAAAGCGTGATCGATTCGGGCCGCGAGCCACGCCGGTACCGATCGAGCGAACACGGGTCACCCGATCAGGATAGTGATCATGCCGCCCGGCTCCACGTCCGTCACCGAGTTCCCGGCCGGGCCGACACCCGCGGCGCCGGCGCTCGCCCGGCCGCCGCCCCGTGCCGATCCCGCGCGACCACGTCGACGCGGTCACCGCCGACCCGGGACGTGCCGCTGACCGCGTTCCGGGAGATCTGCGAGGTCATGCCGCTGCGCAGGCACGAGGCGCTTGCGCGCTGTGGGCGAAATAACTTGCAAAGCGCAGTTTGCGCTGGTCAGGCTGTATCGGTCACGGCATCGGTTCGGGTGACCGTTGTTACGCGCCGCTGGATGGGGGATAAGGTCCGACGCCATGCGAGCACTTCGCCGGTTCACCGTCCGAGCCAGTCTGCCCGAGCCGTTGACCGCCCTGGGCACCCTCGCCACGAACCTGCGCTGGACGTGGCACCAGCCCACCCAGGACCTGTTCGCTTCGGTCGCCCCGGAGCTGTGGGCCGAGAGCGGCGACCCGTTGCGGCTGCTGTCGGTGGTCGCGCCCGAACGCCTCGAAGCCCTCTCCCGTGACGAGCAGTTCCTCGCGCACGCCCGCGCCCTCGCCGACGACCTGCACCGCTACACCACCGGACCGCGCTGGTTCCAGCGCCGCCAGGACGAGATCGCGCAGCGCCGCGAGCACGGCAGCCACGACCTGAACCCCCTGCCCACCGCGATCGCCTACTTCTCCATGGAGTTCGGCGTCACCGAGGCCCTGCCGAACTACTCCGGCGGCCTCGGCGTGCTGGCGGGCGACCACCTCAAGGCGGCCTCCGACCTGGGCGTGCCGCTGATCGCGGTCGGCCTGCTCTACCGGTCCGGCTACTTCCGCCAGGCGCTGTCCCTGGACGGCTGGCAGATCGAGCACTACCCGGTGCTCGACCCGCGCGGCCTGCCGCTGGAGCTGCTCACCGAGCCGTCCGGCGCGCCGATCCTCGTGCACGTCGCCATGCCCGGCGACCGCGTGCTGCGCGCCAAGGTGTGGAAGGCGCAGGTCGGCCGCATCCCGCTGCTGCTGCTCGACTCCGACGTCGAGGAGAACGACGACGACCTGCGCGGCGTCACCGACCGCCTCTACGGCGGCGACCAGGACCACCGCATCCGGCAGGAGATCCTGGCCGGCGTCGGCGGCGTCCGCGCCGTGCGCACGTACTGCGACCTGACCGGGCACCCGTCGCCCGAGGTGTTCCACACCAACGAGGGCCACGCGGGCTTCCTCGGCCTGGAACGCATCCGCGAGCTGGTCACGACCGAGGGCCTCGACTTCGACCAGGCGTTGGCGGCGGTCCGCGCGGGCACGGTGTTCACCACGCACACGCCGGTGCCGGCGGGCATCGACCGGTTCCCCGTCGACCTGGTGCAGCACTACTTCGGCTCCGAGGCCCTGCTGCCGGGCGTGAACACCCAGCGGCTCCTCGCCCTCGGCGCGGAGGACAACCCCGGCCTGTTCAACATGGCGCACATGGGCCTGCGGCTCGCGCAGCGCGCCAACGGCGTCTCCAAGCTGCACGGCACCGTCAGCCGCGACATGTTCCGCGGCCTGTGGCCGGGCTTCGACGCGGCCGAGGTGCCGATCGGCTCGGTCACCAACGGCGTGCACGGCCCGACGTGGGCGGCGACCGAGATGAGCAGGCTCGTCGGCGACACTGAGGAGGCCGGCGTCGGCCTGCACGGGTTCGAGCCGGTCACCGACCAGCGGCTGTGGGAGCTGCGCAACGACCTGCGCGGCAAGCTCGTCGACGAGGTCCGCCGCCGCACGCGCGCGTCGTGGCTGCAGCGCGGCGCGTCGGCGTTGGAGCTGGGCTGGACCGACTCGGTGTTCGACCCGGACGTGCTGACCGTCGGCTTCGCCCGCCGCGTGCCGACCTACAAGCGGCTGACGCTGATGCTGCGCGACGCGGACCGGCTGCGCGCGCTGCTGCTGCACCCCGAACGGCCGGTGCAGCTGGTCGTCGCGGGCAAGTCGCACCCCGCCGACGACGGCGGCAAGGCGTTGATCCAGCAGATCGTGCGGTTCGCCGACGACGCGGGCGTGCGGCACCGGATCGTGTTCCTGCCCGACTACGACATGTCCATGGCCCGGTACCTGTACTGGGGCTGCGACGTGTGGCTGAACAACCCGATGCGCCCGCTGGAGGCGTGCGGCACGTCCGGCATGAAGTCGGCGCTGAACGGCGGGCTGAACCTGTCGATCCGCGACGGCTGGTGGGACGAGCTGTACGACGGCAGCAACGGCTGGGCCATCCCGACCGCCGACGGCATCACCGACCCGACCCGGCGTGACGACCTGGAGGCCGCGGCGCTGTACGACCTGCTCGGCAACCAGGTCGCGCCGCTGTTCTACGACCGCGGTGAGGACGGCGTGCCGACGCGGTGGCTGGCGATGGTGCGGCACACGCTGGCCTCGCTCGGCCCGGCGGTGCAGGCGTCGCGGATGGTGCGCGAGTACGTGGAGAACCTGTACGCGCCCGCCGCGTCGTCGGCCGCCTCGGTGGTCGGCGACGGGTTCCGCGGCGCGAAGGAGCTGGCCGCGTACCGGCAGCGGCTGCGGGCGTCGTGGACGCGGGTGCGGGTGCTGGAGTCGGAGATGTCGCTGAACGGGTCCGCGACGCCGAACCTCGGCTCGCCGGTCGGCGTGCGGGCGCGGATCGAGCTGGCCGGCCTCGAACCGTCCGAAGTGGACGTCCAGGTGGCGTTGGGCCGGGTCGGCGACTCCGACGAGCTGTACGACGTGGTCACGCACGGCATGGACTACGCGGGCAACGGCAACTACGAGATCGAGGTGCCGCTGCCGCACGCGGGCGCGGTCGGCTACACGGTGCGCGTGCTGCCGAGGCACGACCTGCTCGCGTCACCGGCGGAACTCGGTCGGGTCGTGCTGGCCGGCTGAGATCGCTCGACCAGATGACCGTCGGCGTGACCGGCGGTCATCTGGTCCACGCTGGTGTGCCGGGGGTTTCTTCGGTCGGGTGAACTCGCCGCTTTCACCGGCAGGTGGCCGCGCGTCCGCGCTTACGCTTCCGGCGTGAGGAAATTCGCGACGATCGGCACGGTGCTCGCCGTCGTGCTCGCCGTGGCCGTCATCCCGGCCGCGTCGGCGCAGCGGCAGTCGGCGGAACCTCCCGCCGCGTGCGCGGGACTGGTGGCGCAGCTCGCGGACACGCTGAAGAAGGTGGTCGAGCCGCTGGCCGCGAACCCGCCGGCGCCGGACAAGGCCGCCGTGCCGCTGGGCGAGGTGCTCCGCGTGCTGGTGGCGATGACGGCGACCAAGTGCCTGCCGACGCCGCCGACGACCGCGCCCGCGGAGGTCCGGTTCCACGGGCCGGAGCTGTGCCTGTCGCAGGACCTGGCGATGTTCGCCGGCGCGTTCAGCGTGCTGAGCAAGATCGTGCCCGGCGCCGTGGCGCCGGATCCGGGGAAGCTGCGCGCCGAGGCGCAGACGTGGTTGAAGCTCGTGAACGAGGCCCTGAAGACCTGCGGCCTGCCCGTGCCGGAGGGCGGCATGCCGGCCATGCCGGATCCTGCCTAGTCCCTCAGGAGATGTTGAGCCGGGCGGTGGTCTCCGCGACCCGGGGCATCCAGCCGGCGAGTTGTTCGGCCTCGACCAGGCTCGCGCGGGCCGCCGCGTTGTCGCCGGCGGCCATGTGCGCGCGGGCGATCGTGGCCAGGGCGTCGGCGCGGGCGAGACCGCTCTCGCTGGTCGCCTTGGCCTGGGTGGCGAGGGCGAGCGCGGTGGTGTGGTCGTGCTCGATCAGGGCGAGTTGCGCCAGCGTGGCCGTGCAGCGGTGGCGCGGGTAGCCGAACTTCATCGCGCCGTCCGCCGCGCGTTTCGCCGCGGGCACGCCGACGTCCGCCGGCAGTTGGCCGCCCTCGACCGCGTTCGCCGTGGAGCCGGCCATCGCGGCGAGCACGAACGCCATGTCGCGCGGCTCCAGGTCGGTGCGCCCGACCAGTCCGCTGACCAGGTGCAACGCCTCGCCGTACCGGGCGCGCAGCGTCAGCACGGCGGACCGCGCGCCGATCGCGACCAGCAGCGTGGGGTGGCGTTCGACCAGTTCGTCGGCGAGCGCTTCGGCCCGGTCGAGGTCGCCGACTTCGAGCGCGTCGGTCACCTGGTTGACCAGGGGCGTCGCCTCGAACTCCGCCGCCGTGCGGCCGGACACGCGGGGCAGGGCGAACAGGAACCAGCCCGGTGAGGTGGTGCCCGCGCCGCGTCGTGGCCACAGGCCGTTGAGCAGCACGGCCGTGCCCGCGACCGCGAAACCGCGCAGGAACGGCTGGTCCGCGTCCGACCAGACGAGCGCGCCGAGCCAGACCACCGCCACGACGGCAGCGGCCACGACGGCCGACGTGAGCCCGGTGAACCACAGCCGGCGGCGGACCGGCGCCTTGATCGACGTGAGGCCGACCGACATCAGCAACGGGATCGTCCGCCACACCACCCGCAGGTGCGGCTTCGTCCACGTGCGGATCTCGCCGCCGACGCCGATCTCGACCAACGGCACCCGCACGTGGAACAGCCGTGCGCCGGCCAGCAAGCCGAGCTGCAGCGCCGCGTTGACCGCCCACGTCCCCACCGCTGCCCCACCGAACGTCGCGACACCCGGCCGCCAGACCACGAGGACGACCAGGGCCAACCCGGTCAGCGCTTTCCACACGGACCTGGAGACGCTACCGCCCTCCTCCCGGTTCCCGAATGCAGAACTCGGGGTGCGCGAACGTAGGACACGATCGTTCTGGACGTGGGACACGCGGGACCTGAAGGTTCGACACGCGCGGTGTGAACGTAGGACTCTCGCGCGTGTCGAACGCTCGGGTACGGCGTGTCGAACGTTCGGGTATGGCGTGTTCGACGTTCGGGGCGGTCAGGTGACGGCTTGGGTGGCGCCCGGCCGCACGGGGAGGCCGGCAGCGGCGTAGCCGCGGAAGCCGCCGACGAGGTCCGTCGCACGCGGCAGGCCCACGCGTTGCAGGTCGCGGGCGGCCAGGCTGGAGGCGTAGCCCTCGTTGCACAGCACGACCACGGTGGTCTCGGCGGTGAAGCCGGGGATGCGGTGCTCGCCGCCCGGGTCCAGCCGCCACTCCAGCACGATGCGCTCCACCGGGATCGAGCCGGGGATCTCACCCTCCGCCGCCCGGTTGTGGTGCGGTCGGATGTCGACCACCAGCACGTCCGACAGCCCGGCCAGCTCCTCCGGCGACACGCGGGTCAACGACCGCCGCGCTTGTTCCAGCAACTCCTCGGCACTCACGGACCCTCCTGGTCGGCCAGAACGCGCAGCTGCTCCAACGGCAGCCGCAGGGCGGGCAACGGCGGGATCTCCTGCGGTATGTCGGCGAGACTCGGGTACTCGCGGGTCGGCACCAGCGGCGGCGAGTAGGCGTGCACGCTCGCCGCACCGATACTGCCCTGGTTCAGCACCCGGTGCGCGCGCCCGGCGCCGAACCCCAACGCGCTGCCCACCGGCCGCCGCGCGCTGCGGATCGGCCCACCGGGGTAGCGGTAATCCTCCGCCAGCTCACCGGTGAGCACGGTGAACGAGCCCGCCGCGCCGCCGTGGTCGTGCGGCTCGGTGCCCTGACCGGGCAGCCAGCTCAGCAGCCACAGCTCGACGCCCTCGGTCAACCCGAGCCGCGCCCACCATCGCCGATCGGGGTCGAACCGGAGGACGTCCAGCAACGGGGTGGTCAGTTCGGCGGCGACGGTGGACGTCAGCTCGCGCAGCTCGCGCGGCGTCCACAGGTCGCGTTCCGGGTGGATGATGTCGCGCAGGAACCGCACGTCCAGCTTCGGGTGCAGGTCGGCGCGCGCGATCGTCGCGGTCACGTGGGTCGCTCCTGATGGCTACGGGTCGGGCGGGGTAGCGATCAAGACGCGACGCGGCGTCAACCCATCGGGCCGGACCGGCCGCGTCGCGTCCCGCTACACCCGCACGACGCCACCAGCAGGAGGTCGATCGTGCGGTCGCACCAGGTCAGCAACGGACGGGCCACGCCGGCATCGTGCCACGGAACCGCGCACCGCGCGCACGGCTCCCACCAGGCAGGATCACGTCGGTGACGGAGGCAGTCGGTCACCGACACAACTCAGTTCGGCACCCTCAGCAGCAACAGGGAGCGGCCCTCCAGCACGACGGTCGCGCCGGCCGCCAGGCTCTCCTCGACCGCGGGTGAGCCGTCGGGGGTGGTGGAGTCGATCGTCGGCTCGTACCGCCCGCCGTACTCGGGCCCCGGCAGGGTGACCTCGATCGGGTCCGCGCCCGCGTGCACGAGCAGCAGCCACGAGTCGTCCGACACCAGTTCGCCGTCACGCGAGCGGGACAGGCTGTTGGACCCGTCGATCCACATGCCGAGGAACCGGCGGCCGTCGTCGAACCAGTCGGTCTCGGCCATCTCCTCGCCGTCCGGCCGGAACCACACCAGGTCGGGCGCCCCGGACGCCGTGGTCCGGCCGTCGAAGAACTGCGGCTGCCGCAACGCGGGCGACGCGCGGCGCACCGCGATCATCCGGCGCGCGAACGCCAGCATCGCCTCGCCCTCGCCGCCGAGCTTCCAGTCCACCCACGACGTCTCGTCGTCCAGGCAGTACGCGTTGTTGTTGCCGCCCTGCGTGCGCCACTGCTCGTCACCGGCGGTGAGCATCGGCGTGCCGGTGGACAGCATCAGCGTGGCGAACAGGTTCCGCGCCTGCCGGGCGCGCAGGGCCAGCACCTCGGGGTCGTCCGTCTCGCCCTCGACGCCGCAGTTCCACGACCGGTTGTCGTTGGTGCCGTCGCGGTTGTCCTCGCCGTTGGCCAGGTTGTGCTTCTCGTTGTACGACACGAGGTCGCGCAGCGTGAACCCGTCGTGCGCGGTGATGAAGTTGATCGACTGCCACGGTCGCCGCAGGTCGTCGGCGTACAGGTCGGACGAGCCCGACAGCCGGTAGGCCAGGTCGCGCACGCTGGTCATGCCGCGCCAGAAGTCGCGCACGGTGTCGCGGTACCGGCCGTTCCACTCGGCCCACTGCACGCCGAAGTCGCCGACCCGGTAGCCGTCGCCGGTGGCGTCCCACGGCTCGGCGATCAGCTTGCACCGCGACAGCACCGGGTCCTGCGTGATCGCGGTGAGCATCGCCGACGCCCGGTCGAACCGGCCGCCGCCGGGCCTGCCCAGCGTGGACGCCAGGTCGAACCTGAACCCGTCCACGCCCATCTCGGTGGCCCAGTACCGCAGCGAGTCCGTCACCAGCCGCACGAACTGCGGCGACCCGGCCTCGGTGGTGTTGCCGCAGCCGGTGATGTCGAGCGTGCCGCCGCCGTCGATGTGCAGGTAGTAGCCGGGCGCGTCGAAGCCCCGGTAGGACAGCGTCGGACCCTCCGGACCGCCCTCGCACGTGTGGTTGAACACCACGTCGATGATCACTTCGATCTCCGCGTTGTGCAGCGCGGCGACCATCGTGCGGAACTCCTCCACCTCACGCCCCGGCTCGCTGGCGTAGGCGGGGTGCGGCGCGAAGTAGCTCAGCGGCGAGTAGCCCCAGTAGTTGTGCCTGCCGTCGCGGATCAACGACGGCTCGTCGACGAACGCGTGCACCGGCAGCAGCTCGACCGATGTCACGCCGAGCCGCGTGAGGTGCTCCAGCACGGCCGGGTGCGCCAGCCCCAGGTACGTGCCGCGCTGGTGCTCGGGCACGGCCGGGTGCTGCTTGGTGAACCCGCGCACGTGCAGCTCGTAGAACACCGCCTCCTCGAACGGCACCTCGGGCTTCACGCCCGTGTCCGGCCCGCCGGGCGAGGTGACCACGGACAGCGGCACGCTGCCCAGCGAGTCGACCGGCGACGGTCCGCCGAGCATCGGGTCGTCCACGTAGCCCAGTGCCGCGTCGAGGTCGGACAACGTCCCAGTGATCCGCGTCGCATACGGGTCGACCAACAGCTTCGCCGGGTTGCACCGCAGGCCACGTGACGGGTCGTACGGCCCGTGCACGCGGTAGCCGTAGCGCTGACCGGGCGTGACGCCGGAGATCAGCCCGTGCCAGACGCCGAACGTGCGCTCGGTGAGCTCGACCCGCTCCTCGGTGCCGTCTTCGCTGATCAGGCACACTTCCACGGCGTGGGCGGGCGGCGCCGAGACCGCGAAGCGCACACCTCCGGCCTCGGGGTGCGCCCCGAGGGGGAACGGTCGGCCCGCGAGCAGGATCGAGTCGGCAGCCATGAGCCCGATCTTTCCAGCACACACGCTCGGTGTGGGCATGAGCGCGATGAGGTTCACCGACCCGCCCATACCTCCCCCCACCGGACCACCGGCGGAACGGGGTGCAGAACAATGGCGGCGGCGGCGCATCGACGGGGCGAGGGCAGGCGTGGAAAACGAAGATCTGGTCATCCACATGCAGGGTGTTTCGGTTCGACGTGGCAAGACCACGCTGGTCGGGGACGTCGACTGGAGCGTGGAGCTGGACGAGCGCTGGGTCGTGCTCGGGCCGAACGGCGCCGGCAAGACGACGCTGCTCCGGCTGGCCGGCGCGGAGCTGCACCCGACCAAGGGCAAGGTGCACCTGCTCGGCGAGCGGATCGGCCGGACCGACGTGGCCGAGCTGCGGCCCCGGATCGGGCTGTCCTCCTCGGCGTTGAACGGGCGCATCCCGGCCGACGAGAAGGTGGTCGACCTGGTGGTCAGCGCCGGGTACGCGGTGCTGGGGCGCTGGCGCGAGGAGTACGACCGGCTCGACACCGGCCGCGCCAGGGAGCTGCTGGCCACGATGGGCATCGAGCACCTGGCCGACCGCACCTACGGCACGTTGTCCGAGGGCGAGCGCAAGCGCACGCTGATCTCGCGCGCGTTGATGACCGACCCGGAGATGCTGCTCCTGGACGAGCCCGCGGCGGGTCTGGACCTGGGCGGGCGCGAGGACCTGGTCGCCCGGTTGTCCGAGCTGGCGATGGACCCGGACGCGCCGGCGACGGTGCTGGTCACGCACCACGTGGAGGAGATCCCGCCCGGCTTCACGCACGCGCTGCTGCTGCGCGACGGCGGCATCGTGGCGCAGGGCCTGCTGGCCGACGTGCTGACCGAGGAGAACCTCTCGAAGACGTTCGACCAGCCGCTGGAGCTCCAACGGTCGGGTGACAGGTACTTCGCCCGCCGCAAAACTACCGAGGGGTAACCTGCGAGGCGCACCGACGTCAGGGTCGAGGAGGACCGCGTGGCTGAGTTCGTGAGGCTCGAAGTCGAGGACGGGATCGGCACCATCCGGCTGGACCGCCCGCCGATGAACGCGCTCAACCGGCAGGTCCAGGAAGAGATCCGGTCCGCCGCGCTGGAGGCGACCGACCGGGCCGACGTCTACTCGGTGATCGTGTACGGCGGCCCCAAGGTGTTCGCGGCGGGCGCGGACATCAAGGAGATGGCCGAGCTGTCCTACGCCGAGATGGCGGCCCGCGCGGGCGCGTTCACGTCCGCGTTGCGCGCGGTGGAGGAGATCCCGAAGCCGACCGCGGCCGCCATCACCGGCTACGCCCTCGGCGGCGGCTTCGAGCTGGCGCTGTGCGCGGACCGGCGGATCGCGGGCGACAACGCCAAGGTCGGCCAGCCGGAGATCCTGCTCGGCGTCATCCCCGGCATGGGCGGCACGCAGCGCCTGCCGCGGCTGATCGGGCCGTCGCGCGCCAAGGACCTGATCTACACCGGCCGGTTCGTGGGCGCCGAGGAGGCGTTGCGCATCGGCATGGTGGACGAGGTCGTGGCCCCCGACGACGTCTACGGGGCGGCGAGGCGGTGGGCCGGCCAGTTCGTGAACGGCCCGGTGCGCGCGTACGCCGCCGCGAAGGCCGCGATCGACGGCGGGCTGGACACCGACCTCGGCAGCGGGCTGAAGCTGGAGAGCCAGCTGTTCGCGGCGATGTTCGCCACCGAGGACCAGAAGACCGGCATGGCGTCGTTCATCGAGAACGGCCCGGGGAAGGCGAAGTTCAGTGGCCGTTGATCCCAAGCCCAACCCGCACGCCACCGCCGAGGAGATCGAGGCGGCGTACTCCGACCCCAAGCTCGCCAACGTGCTCTACCACGACTGGGAAGCGGGCACGTACGACGAGAAGTGGTCGATCTCGTACGACGAGCGCTGCATCACCTACGCCACGGACCGGTTCCGCGCGGTCGCGGGCGACACCGGGCCGTACGAGCACGCGCTGGAGCTGGGCTGCGGCACCGGGTTCTTCCTGCTGAACCTGATGCAGGGGGGTGTGATCAAGCGCGGCTCGGTGACCGACCTGTCGCCGGGCATGGTCGAGGTCGCGCTCCGCAACGCCGGGCAGCTGGGCCTGCCGGTCGACGGCCGGGTGGCCGACGCCGAGCGCATCCCGTACGACGACGACACGTTCGACCTCGTGGTGGGGCACGCCGTGCTGCACCACATCCCGGACGTGCCCGCCGCGATGCGCGAGGTGCTGCGGGTGCTCAAGCCGGGCGGCAGGTTCGTGTTCGCGGGCGACCCGACGAACGTGGGCAACCTCTACGCCCGCAAGCTCGGCCAGCTGACGTGGTGGCTGACCACGAACGTGACCAAGCTGGCCCCGCTCAACGACTGGCGCCGGCCGCAGGAGGAGCTGGACGAGTCCTCGCGGGCGGCGGCGCTGGAGGCCGTGGTCGACCTGCACACGTTCGACCCGTCCGACCTGGAGCGGACCGCTCGCGGCGCGGGCGCGGTCGGGGTGCGCGCGGTGACCGAGGAGCTGTCGGCGGCGTTGTTCGGCTGGCCGGTGCGCACGTTCGAGGCCGCCGTGCCGCGCGAGAAGCTGGGCTTCGGCTGGGCGATGTTCGCCTACAAGACCTGGCAGCGGCTGTCCTGGGTGGACGAGAACGTGCTGGCCAAGGTGCTGCCGCGCGAGGTGTTCTACAACGTCTCAGTGACGGGTCGCAAGCCGGTCCGGTGAGCTACGCCTTCAGCCTCGACGACGTGGCGTACCTGCGTTCGGACGCCGGGTGCGCCGCGTTGTCGGCGCTGGCCGACCTGCCGCTGACGCCCGCGTCGCGGCTGGCGGACGTGAACCGGGCCAGGCAGGTCTCGCCGACGCGCTTCGCGGCGGTGCTGGAGACGGTGCTGCTGCGGCGCAAGGCGGTCGGCAAGGTCGGTTTCGCCGACGGGCTGTTCACCTCCGACGCGTTGCAGCAGGCCACCGCCCACCCGGTGGCGGCGCACCGGGCACGCCGGTTCCGCGGTCCCGCGCACGACGTGACCTGCTCGATCGGGGCGGACCTCGCGGCGCTGCCCGAGGGTTCGATCGGGTCGGACCTGGACCCGGTGCGGCTGGCGATGGCGCGGCACAACCTGGGTGACGCGGTGCCGCTCGTGCGGGCGGACGCCCTGCGGCCGGTGTCGCGTGGCACGGCGGTGCTCGCCGACCCCGCGCGGCGCGACGCGAGCGGGCGGCGCACGTGGCGACCCTCGGACTTCGCGCCGCCGTTGGACGAGCTGGCCGACGCCTACGCGGACCGCGACCTGGCGGTGAAGTGCGCGCCGGGCGTGGACTTCGCGGTCGCGCCGTGGGCGGACGAGGTCGAGCTGGTGTCGTTGGACGGGCAGGTGCGCGAGGCGTGCCTGTGGACGCGCGGCCTGGCCACACCCGGCGTGTCGCGGCGGGCGACCGTGCTGCGGTCGGACGGTCCCGAGTGGACGATCACCTCCGCCGACCCCGACGACTGCGGTGTGCGCGAGCCGGACGAGTGGCTGGTCGACCCGGACGGCGCGGTGGTGCGGGCCGGGCTGGTGCGGCACTACGCGGCCCGGCACGGGTTGGCGCAGCTGGACGAGCGGATCGCCTACCTGACCGGGCCGGTGCCGCCGCCGGGCGTGCGGGCGTTCCGGGTGGTGGAGCACGGGCACTACAGCGAGAAGGCGTTGCGGTCCGTGCTGCGGGCGCACGACGTGGGCCGGCTGGAGATCCTGGTGCGCGGGCTGGACGTGGACCCGAACGCGTTGCGGCCGAGGCTGAAGCTGTCCGGGTCGGGTGAGGCGACCGTGGCGCTGACCCGCGTCGGCCGCCGTCCCGTCTACCTACTCGCGCACGCCGAGCGCACCTAGCCTCTCGAAGAGGAACGCGCGCAGGCCGTCGAGGTCGGCGTCCAGGGTGATGTCGAGCGTCTTGGGCGCCTCCACCTCCAGCCGCTGGTCCACCACGAGCGCGCCCCGGTTCGGGCCGTACGAGCAGTCGACGTCCACCGGGAACGGCGTGCCGCTCAGGATGCCCGGCCGGACCGCCTCGGCCACCGCGACCGCGTCGTGCACCGCCATGCCGTCCCAGCCGAGGAACCGCCGGTAGGTCTCCAGGTAGGCGGGGGTGAGGCCGACCAGCGTGGCGGCCACCCGGGACGTCTTGGCCAGCGCGTCCAGCCACTCGGCGCTGACCGCGCAGCGGCGGGTCAGGTCCATCGGCACGAGCGTCGTGGGCACGTCCTCCTCGACCAGCACGCGGCGGGCGGCCTCGGGGTCGCTCCAGACGTTGAACTCGGCCGTGGCGGTGACGTTGCCGCCGTTCACCCCGCCGCCCATCACGACGAGCCTGCCGATCTTCGGCTTGAGGCCGGGGTGTGCCGCCAGCAGCAGCGCGATGTTGGTGAGCGGGCCGATGGGGACGATCGTGACGGGTCGGTCGGCCCGCTCGAGCAGTTCGCGCAGGAGCGTGACGGCGTCGCGCGCGTCCGGGCCGCGGGTGGCTTCCGGGAGCGTGTCGGCGTACCCGGAGAGACCGTCCGCGCCGTGCGCGCTGGACAGGTGCGGGTGGGGGTGGATGAGCGGCCGGGACGCGCCCACGCCCACCGGCACGTCGTCGCGGCCCAGGAGCGCCAGCAGTCGCAGGGCGTTGCGCGTGGTGTTCTCCAGCGACACGTTGCCGAAGACGGTGGTCACCCCGATCAGGTCGACCTCGGGGCTGGCGGCGGCGAGGGCGAGGGCGAACGCGTCGTCCACGCCGGGGTCGGTGTCGATGATCAAAGGAGTGGTCACGGGCACCATCCTGGTCTGGTGGTGACGGTGTTCTCCCTCCAGGTCGATGACTGGGCGTCGGTGGACGAGCAGCGGTGGCGGCAGCGGCTGCACGGGTGGCTGAACCTGGTCGCCTCGCTCGACGGCGAGCACGTGGGCATGGCGAGCGGCAAGGTCGGCGACCCGTGCAACCGGCATCGCTGTGGGTGGCGCCGCCCGCCCGCGGCCACGGCGTCGGTGACGCCTTGGTGGACGGCGTGGTCGCGCGGGCCGCACCACGTCCGGTCGTGTTGAGCGTGTCGGCGGGCAACGAGCACGCGGCGGGCTCTACCTGCGGTACGGGTTCGTCCGGGTCGGTCCCGGCAAGCTCGTTAGAGTGCCCTCCGTGACGAGCATGTGGGGTGCCCCGGTGTGGACGAGGTGGCGTCGGTCGCGCCGCGATCCGGCGCAGGCCAGGTTCCTCACCGTGGCGTCGCTGCGCTGGGTCCTGCGGCACAGGGCGTACACGCCCTGGTACCTGGTGCGGTACTGGCGGCTGCTGAAGTTCCGGATCGCGAACCCGCACGTGGTGCTGCGCGGCATGGTGTTCCTGGGCAAGAAGGTCGACCTGCACTGCCGCCCCGGCTACGGCAGGCTGGAGATCGGGCGCTGGGTGCACATCGGCGACGGCAACGCCATCCGCTGCCACGAGGGTTCGCTGCGGATCGGCGACAAGGCCGTGTTCGGCAAGGACAACACGGTCAACTGCTACCTGGACGTGGAGATCGGCGCGGCCACGTTGATCGCCGACTGGGTGTACATCTGCGACTTCGACCACGTCACGGCGGACATCACGCTGCCGATCAAGGACCAGGGCATCGTGAAGTCGCCGGTGCGCATCGGGCCGGACTGCTGGCTCGGCACGAAGGTCACCGTCACCCGCGGCACGCGGATCGGGCGCGGCTGCGTGATCGGCGCGCACGCCGTGGTGCGCGGCGACGTGCCGGACTTCAAGATCGCCGTGGGCATCCCCGCGAAGGTCGTCAAGGACCGCCGCGCGGACTACGAGGCCGACGCCGTGCGCCGCGCGGCCGTCGCCGACATGGCGCGCAAGGCGCAGGAAGCCCTCGAACAGTCGCGCAACGGGTCCTAGTGCTGCATCTCGGAACGTTGACCCGGTAATCGCCCCGGTGGGCTGACCGTCCAGGCTGGTCCTCCCATGTCGATTGGGAGGTGGTCGTGGGTCGTCGTCCGGAGGTGTTCGTCCGGCCGTTGTCCATGGAGGAGGGCCGGAAGTTGGCCCGGGTCGGTCGGACCGCGAAGGACCCGGTGCGGTTGCGTCGGGCGATCGTGGTGTTGATGTCGGCCCAGGGGCAGGCGGTCCCGGACATCACGTCGTTGATGCAGGTCAGCGCCGACTATGTGCGTGATGTGATCCATGCGTTCAACGAGCGGGGGTTCGCGGCGCTGGACCCAAAATGGAGCGGGGGACGTCCCAGGACGATCGGTGAGGCGGTCCGTGAGCGGATCTGCCTGATCGCCCGGACGTCCCCCGCCTCCTGGGGCATCACGGCGTTCTCGACCTGGTCGCTCGCGAAGCTGCGCGACCACCTGCTCGACCGCGGCACCGTCGCGACGATCAGCCGGGAGACCCTGCGTCGCATCCTGCACGCGGGCGGCGTGTCCTGGCAGAGCACCTCCACCTGGAAGACGTCCACCGACCCGGACTTCATGGTGAAAACGCACCGGATCCCGGACCTCTACGACCATCCGCCGGAGCAGGGGCGGGTGATCTGCGTCGACGAGTTCGGGCCGCTCAACCTCCAGCCACGCAAGGGCAAGGCATGGCGGCCGACCGGGGCGCCGCGCCGATTACGGGCCACCTACAACCGCCACCACGGCGTGATGCACATGCTCGCCGCCCTGGATCCGACCACCGGGAAGATCCACTACCGCATCCGCCGTCGCAAGCGGCACGGGGAGCTTCTGGAGCTGCTCAGAAGCCTGCGGACACGGTGGCCGGACCAACGACTCCACCTGGTCATGGACAACTTCTCGCCCCACCGCCACCCCGATGTCCACGCCTGGGCCGCCGCCAACGACGTCGAATTGGTGTTCCTGCCGACCTACTCCAGCCGGCTGAACCGGATCGAGGCCGAGTTCACCGCCCTGCGCTACTTCACCCTCAACGGCACCGACCACCGCAGCCACGCCGAGCAGAACGCCACGATCGCCGCCTACATCCGCCGGCGCAACGCCCGAGCCAGACCCAAGACCGGCTTCGCCACCGATTCACCCATCCGCACCTGGACCGATTACCTGATCAAGGTTGCGTGACGCAGCACTGGCCGGGTCTTTCAGCTCAGGCTGAGGCGCGTTGACGGAGGTTTCTGCGAGGGCTTCCCATCCCGCAGAGCCCAACCGTGGGGCGGACCCGGTCGGCGCGGTGCTCATGGCTCATCCGTGCCGAGCGGTGCGTGGTCCCCCAACCCTTCCCGGTTCGACCAGGACAGGAAATCCGACCAGAACGCTGCTGTGGCGGCAACGACGTGCCGCTCCTCGTCGGCTCTGCCCTGCGGGCCGCCGAACTCCTGGTGCACGTAGTCGATGAGGTCGTACCCGTAGGGGATGATGTCGGCGCCGCGGATCGACAACACCGGGTGAGCGAATGTCGCCTGGCCCGCGGGCAGGTAGCGATGGGAGTAGACCGGAACCAGCTGCGGCACTGACGCCAAGTGCGCCCTCGCGCCGGCTACGGCGTCGGTCTGCCGGGCAGGGCGCGTGCCCCAGCTCGGATGCCAGAAGTCCGCCTCCGCCACCGCGAATACCACGTCCTCGACCGGTCTGTCGAGCCAGGAACGAAGCTGTGCGGCGTTGCCGTGGCGCCAGTCGGGCCATGCCCCTCCCGTGGGCAGCCCCGCCGCGAGAAAAGCGCGGTGGTCGTCGGCGAACGCGAACCCGAACCGCGCTTCGATACCGGTCAACTCCTGCTCCGTCAACCCTGGGCGGATCTCGGCGCGTCCGAGCCGGGCCAGCAGGCGTGCGGCCTTGGCGCCGAGACTCACCCCGAACGGATTGATCATTTGTGCAGGTTACAGCCCCATGGCGTGCAATCAGGGCGCAAGAGCTGCGAGTTCGTCGACGCGCAGAAGATGTACGACGCGCATCGGAGCGATCGTCAGCACCGCACTCGCCCCGCTCGACATGGGAGGACCAGCCTGGACCGTCAGCAGACCGAGCCGATTACCGGGTCAACGTTCCGAGATGCGGCACTAGACGGGCTGGAGCGGCTCGCCCGCCTTGCGGTCGTACTCCTCCTGCGCGGCGCGGATGTCGTCGATGTGGGTCTCCGACCACACCCTGATCGCGTCCATCAAGCCGCCCACGTTGTCACCCAGCGGCGTGAGGCTGTACTCGACGCGCGGCGGCACGCTCGGGTAGACGGCGCGGTGCACGAGCCCCGCCCGTTCCAGGTCCCGCAGGGTCTGCGTGAGCATCTTCTGGGTGACGCCGTCGAGGCGTCGCCGCAGCTCGCCGAAGCGCAAGGTGCCCGGCCGCAGGGCCCCGACCACCAGGCACACCCACTTGTTCGTCAGCAGGTCGAGCACCGCGCGTGACGCGCAGGTGCGGAGGTAGGCGTCCGCGCCGCCGTGAGTGCGCAGGTCAGGAGTGGTATACACGAGGTACCTAATTACCATTCAAGTGCCTACTTCACAAGGGGTACCGCCGAAGATGATCCTTTGACCATGACGAACGAGATGCGAGCGGTTGTGGTCGAGGCCTTCGGCGGGCCCGAGGTCATGGAGGTGCGGACGGTCGCGCGACCGGAGCCGGCGCGGGACGAGATCGTGGTCGAGGTGCGGGCGGCGGGCGTGAACCCGTTCGACTGGCACGTGCGGCGCAACGGCTACTGGTTCACCACGCCGTGGGTGCCCGGATGGGACGTCTCCGGCGTCGTGGTGGGCGTGCCGGCGGGGGAGAACCGGTTCCGGGTCGGCGACGAGGTGTTCGGCATGCCACACCTGCCGCGCGCGGCCGGCGCGTACGCCGAGTACGTCGCCGCGCCCGCCCGCCACTTCGCCCGCAAGCCCGCCAACCTCGACCACGTGCACGCGGCGGCCCTGCCGCTGGGCGCGCTCACCGCGTGGCAGGCCCTCACCGAGGCCGCCGACGTCAAGCCGGGCGACCGGGTGCTGGTCCACGCCGCCGCGGGCGGTGTCGGGCACCTCGCCGTGCAGCTCGCGAAGTCGCTCGGGGCGTGGGTGATCGGCACCGCGAGCGCCGGCAAGCACGACCTGCTGCGCGAGCTGGGCGTCGACGAGCCGGTGGACTACACGACCCGGGACTTCGGCGAGCTCCGGGACGTCGACGTGGTGCTCGACCTGATCGGCGGCGACTACGAGCGGCGGTCGATGGGTGTGCTCAAGCCCGGCGGGCGGTACGTCGGCCTGCCGGACCCGACCCGGTTGCCCGACCTCCGCGTCATGGCGGACGCGCTGGGCGTGCGCGCGGAGGTCGTGTCCGTGGTGCCGGACCACGCCGTGCTGGAGCACGTGGCCGGCCTGGTGGAGCGCGGTGAGCTGAAGGTGGTCGTCGCCGAGACGTTCCCGCTGGAGGACGTCGTCAAGGCGCACGAGGTCGGCGAGGCGAACCGGACCACCGGCAAGCTCGTGCTCACCGTCCCAGGCCGTTGACGACCAGGTCGACCGTGCCGACGAGGAAGTCGTCGGCGACCGGACGGCCGGTCACCAGCAGGTGGAAGTAGGGCGGCCCGAGCACCGCCTCGATCACCCGCTCGGCGTCGACGGGCGCGATCTCGCCGCGTGCGACGGCGCGGTGGACCACCTCCGCGTCCACGGCCAGGCGCTCGGCCCAGAACGCACGGCCGGCGGCGGCCGGGGCGTCGTCGTGCGGCGAGAGCGCGACGGACGCCCGGACCATGGCCTGCACCTCCGCCGTGGTCAGGTTCGCAGCTGATCCGGGCTCTCGACGAGGATGTCCGCACCGGCGTCCTCACCGTGCTGGACGAGCTGATCCGATCGGTGCACGAGCGGGGCCGTCTCCAGGACTCCGTCCTGGACTACCTGTCGGCGCACCAGGCCGGACGAGCCTTCGCGGACCTCCCCGCGGCTCCTCGCACTCCAACGCATGGTGGAGGACTAGAGGAACACGTTGCCGGTCGGGATCTTGGGGCGGCCGAGCGGCGGGTGGTCGCGGACCGCGGCCGAGCGGTAGACCGCCGCGGTGTCCTCGGCGATCTTCGACCAGTCGAAGTCCGTGGCCAGGCGGGACTTCGCGGCGCGGGCCCGGCGGACGGCGGCGGGGCGGTCGTCCAGCACGGACCGGACCGCGCCGGCCAGGGCTTCGGTGTCGCCCGGCGCGAACGACAGACCGGTCACGCCGTCGAGGACGACTTCGCCGAGGCCGCCGGCGGTGGACGCGACGAGGGGCGTGCCGGCCGCCGCCGCTTCCAGCGCCACGATGCCGAACGGCTCGTACTTGCTCGGCAGCACGACCGCGTCCGCCGCCGCCAGCGCCGCCGCCAGCGCCCGGTCCGACAGGTGGCCGACGAAGTCCACCGCCCGTCGCACCTTGTGCTTGCGCGCCTGCTCCACGAGCCAGTCCCGGTGCGTGCCGGTGCCGGCCACGACCAACCGGGTGCCCGGGTGGATCCGGCGGATCCGGGGCAGGGCGGCGATCAGGTCCTGCACGCCCTTCTCCCACTCCAGCCGCCCGAAGAACAGCAGCAGCGGCGCGCCCGACGGGCTGTGCGCGGCACGCGCGGCGGCCACGTCGGACGCCCGGACCCGCCACCGGCGCGGCTCGATGCCGTTGTGCAGCACCGTGACCGACGACGGCTCGACCTCGAACAGGTGTGCCACCTCGGTCCGCATCGCCGACGAGCACGTGATCAGCGCGTCCGCCCGGTTCGCCAGCCACCACTCGACCGAGTGCACCTGCTGGTTCAACGTCTGCGACAGCCACCCGCTGTGCCGACCGGCCTCGGTCGCGTGCACGGTCGCCACCAACGGCGCGCCGCACTCCTCGGCCAGCGCGATCGCGGGGTGCGTGACCAGCCAGTCGTGCGCGTGCACGACGTCCGGCCGCCAACCGCGCAGCAGCGCCAGCCCGGCCCGCGCCATCGCGTGACCCATGGCCAGCGTCCACGCCACCAGGTCCCGCTCGAACACCAGGTGCGTCGGGTCCTCGGCCACCCGGATCAGCCGCACGCCGTCGACCACGGTGTCCGACGTGGGGTGCGTGACCGCGTCGGTCCCCGAGGGCTGCCGGCACAGCACGACCACGTCGTGCCCCCGCGCCGCCAGGTGCCCGGCCAGCGCGTGCACGTGCCGGCCCAAACCTCCGACGACGACCGGCGGGTACTCCCAGGACAACATCAGCACGCGCATGGGCCATCCTCGCATCTCTGCACCGCTACCCTGGGAAGCTCCGGGGAAATCGGGGGGTACGGTCATGCAGCCTTGGGTCTGGGCGGTCCTGTTCTGCGCCGCGATGCCGGCGATCGGGTTCGTGGTCGACCGGAGGGCCCGGGCCAAGCGCGCCGGCCTCGAACGACCCGCCGACACGAAGGGCCGCTCGAAGGCGGACCCGGTCGTGCAGGCGAGGATCGACAACCCCGGTTCGGCCGGCGTCGCGCTCCGCCAGCACGGCAACGACCTGTCGGGCGGCGGGGGCGTCAACTAGCCAGCCCCCGCGCGTCGAGGTGGCCGAACGGACCGTCGACCAGGCGCAGTTCGGCCGCCCGGTCACGCCCGCGTCCCACCCGCCGCAGCGCGACGAGCTCGGCGAACCGGTCCGCGTGCACCTTGGCCCGGTACCGGGCGTAGTCGGCGGCCGAGTCCTTGGTGACCATGAACGCCCAGTCGCTGGACAACGCCAGCAACGCCTCCCGCACGGCCTGGTCGGCGACCGGGTCGCGCACCGCGCCGGACAGGTCGAGGGCGAGCAGCTCCCGCTGCACCTGCGCGTTGCCGTGCACGATGTCGCCGACCTGGGGCCCGTTCCACACCTGCCAGTCCTTGCCCGAGCCCCACGACGACGGCGGCACGTCGACCGGCGCGCCGACGTGCCCGGCCTCGACCGCGCCGCGCAACGTCGTGACCCGCACCCCGGCCTCGGGCAGCTGCCGCAGCACCGCTTCCAACCACGCCGGGCCCTCGTGCCACCAGTGCCCGTACAGCTCGGTGTCGTACGCGGCGACCACCAGGGACGGCTCGCCGTGCTGCTCCTTCAACGCGCGCAGCCGCCGCACCACCGTGTCCACGAAGTCCGCCGCGTGCCGCCGGACGGCCTCCGCCGCCAGGTCCGGGTCGTAGGGCCGCTTGTCGGCCGGCTCGACCTTCTTGCCCGTCACCCGCGACGGCTTGAGCCCGCTGGGGTGGTCGTAGGTGTGGAAGTCCCGGTACGCCGGGTCGCCCGGGTAGCCGACCTTGGGCGACCACACCCGGTACGACACCTCCAGGTCACGACCGAAGGCCACCACGTCCGACGTGCCGACCGGCCGGCCCGCGGCGGTGTCGCCGCGCAGCGACGGGCCGTCCACCAGGAACCGCCGCACGCCCGCCCGCGCGTAGTCGTGCTCCATGCCGGGCGCGTACGCGCATTCCGGCGCCCAGATGCCCTCGGGCGTCGAGCCGATCCGCTGCGCGGTGTCGGCCAACCCGGTCCGCAGCGAGAACGCCCGCAGCCGCGGGTCGAGCAGCGGCTGGAACGGGTGCGCGGCCGGCCCGCCGAGCAGCTCGATCGTGCGCGAGTCCACAAGGGACCGCAGGGTGGGCGAGAAACCGTGCCGCCACCGCGTTTCGAAGCGGTCCAGGGCCCACGCCGACGCGCGGTGCTCGCGTGCCGCCAGGTCCGGCAGCCGGGACGACGCGCTGTGCGCGCGCAGCTGCCAGTCGCCCAGCCAGTCGTGCAGGCCCCGCAGGCTGTACGGGTCGTCGAGCTGCGCGGCCAGGACCGGCGTGACGCCCAGCGTCAGCACGTCCTCGCGGCCCTCGGCGGCGAACCGCTCCAGCAAATCCACCACGGGCAGGTACGAGTGCGCCCACGCCTGGTACAGCCACTCCTCGCCGACCGGCCAGGCGCCGTGGTGCGCCAGCCACGGCAGGTGGCTGTGCAGGACCAGGCAGAACGTCCCCTCGCGCGTCACGGGCGCACCGCCACGGCGACCAGGTCCAGGCTCGCGTCCAGGTCGTCGGTCGTGATCTCGAAGTCCTCGCTCCGCACGGACGCCACGGCGGTCAGCAGGTCGTCGGGCCACGCGCCGCCGTCCACCACCACGGCCACCTGCGCGTCGATGATCGAACCGCCGAACCGCTCGTCCAGCGCGCGCAACGCCGGACCGTGCCGCAGACCGGCCAGCAGCTCGACCCGAAGCCCCGCGCCGACCAGCAGTTCCCGCAGCTCGGCAGGCGCCAGCTCGCGGGTGTGGAAGGGGTTCAGCGGTGTGTCGCGGCCGGGGGAGAAGGTGATCCGGTTCGGCGTCGTGACCAGCAGCCTGCCGCCGGGCCGCAGCACCCGCGCGCACTCGGCCAGGAAGCCCTCCTGGTCCCACAGGTGCTCGATGACCTGGAGGTTCGCCACCACGTCCACGCTCTCGTCGCGCAGGGGCAGCGACGCCAGGTTGCCCCGCAGCACCGCCAGTTCCGGGTACGCCCGGTGCGCGTGCGCCGCGGTCAGCCGGTCGTAGTCGAGCGCGACGACCCGCGCGGCGTGCCCGGCGATCAGCGCGGCGCCGTAGCCCTCGCCGCAGCCCGCCTCCAGCACGACCGTGCCGACGCAGTGCCGGACCAGGTCCAGGTACGCCGCCTCGTGGCGCCTGAACCAGTAGTTCTCCTCGGCGATACCGGGCACGGTGCGCTCACCGGTGAGGGGCAGCGGCTCGACGGTCACCCGGCAAGCGTAGTTGCCCGTTACTCGCGGGTAGGCATCGCCTGTCCGTTAGGGCGTCACTGTTTCGTGTGAACTTTTCGCCGCTCTATGGCGGATTTATGTTGCTGTGCGCATTCACAATACCCCGGTTGATGACCGTTGAATGACTCCATCGGGTGACCTGAATCAAATTACCGGCGATCTTCCCTGATGGTGTTTCGCCTGCAAGAAGGGTGCTTGGAGTGGGTTGCACCAGGGTAGTCGTGGGTGGTCATGTGCCGGTTGGGTGCCTTACGCTCGGTACCCTCGGCCAATCTTCGAACGAGCGGGGCCGCCATGGGTGCGAAAGAGCCGGACATCGTTCCGCTGCACGCGGGTTTCGACGTGGTCTACCGGGGTTTCCACCGCCGACAGGTGATCGAACACCTGGAGAACCTGGACGAGCAGCTCAAGTACACGACCCTCGACCGGGCCGAGGCCCTGGCCCAGGCAGCCGACCTGCGCAAGCTGCTCGAGATGACCCGGAGCGACCTCGACGCGGCCCGTGCCCGCATCGAACGGCTGGAGATGTCGCCCAACACGACCTCCGGCGCGTCCGAGCGCCTGCACCGGATGCTGACGCTCGCCGAGGACGAGGCGAACGACCTGCGGGTGCGCGCCGAGCGCGACACCGCGGCGTTGCGCGAGCGCGCCGAGGCCGAGCTGGCCGACCTGCGGCGCCAGGTCGACGAGGAGTTGGCCGCCCGACGGGCGGAGGTCGAAGCGCACGCGCGCGACCGGCGTGAGGCGGCCGACCTGCGTGCCGCGGACCTGGACCAGCGCGAGGTCGACCTGGAACGTCGTCAGGCCGAGGTCGAGGCGCACCTCAAGGCCCGCACGGAGGAGGTGGAGGCCGAGTGCGCCGCGGCGCTGGCCAAGGCGGAGCAGGACGCGGAGCAGTTGCTGCGGGAGGCCGCCGAGCGGTGCGCGCAGCTGGAGGCCGAGTCCGACGCCAAGCGCGCCAAGGCGCAGAACTTCTTCGAGCTGACCATGAACCGGCGGCGCAACGAGGCCCAGCAGCACTTCGCCGAGCAGGAGGAGCTGGCGAAGGCGCGGGCCGCGTTCCTGATCAAGCTCGCGGCCCGCGAGGCGCACCGGCGGATCGACGAGATCCAGCGGCAGTCCGACGACTTGCGCGAACTGCGCCACCTGGTGGCCGCGCAGCTGGCGTCGGCGCGCGTCGCGCTGGACGAGGCGGCCGACCGCGTGCCCAACCTGATCCCGGAGCAGACGACCGTCGCGCAGGCGAGTGCGGGGGAGGCGGGTGCGGCCCAGGCCGGTCCGGGCGAGGTTGGGCCGGGACCAGCCGGTGACGGGATCGCCGGCGCGGAGCCGGTCGAACCGATCGCCGCCGAGACGATCAGCGCCGAGACGATCAGCGCCGGGAAGCCGAAGGGCGAGCAGGCGGACACCGACGGCCAGCGGGTCGGTGCTTGATGGCGGCAGCGCCGGCGGCCCGCCGGTCGAGTGGGGATGCGTGATGTCCGGGGCGGCGGTCGTGTTCGGGTTGTGCGCCTTGTCGTTCGCGGCGGGCTGCGTGCTGACAGCGGTCATGCTCCGCCGGGAACAACCACCCGAACCGACCCCGCAACCGGCGCCCGCCGTGCCGATGCCCCGGTTCGAACCGCAGTTCCCGCCGGAGGACTACGCGACGAAGCCGATCCACCGCAACCCGGTGGTGGGCATCCCGACCGCACTGCCCGAGCCGGACCGCCCGACCCCGCGCCCGAACCTGGTCGCCGTCCCGGACCCGGTGTCGCACAGCGGGAAACCCGCGCGCCAGGACGAAGTGCGCCGGATGCACGTGGTCCGCGCCGAGCCCGAACCGGCCACAGCTGCGGTCGGGTCGACCGAACCGAGCGCCGGGACCGCCGACCCGGGCAAGACCGCCGAGCCTGCCGACCCGGGCGACACCGGGGAACCGGGCTCCGGGCCCGAGGTCGTCCAAGTGGTGGTGGCGGGGACCGAGCCCGTCGTGGCCCGGCGCGCGTTCGAAGCGGCCCGCCCGGAAGCCAACCGGTAGCGGGCCGCTGAACGTCGAAGCTCGGTCAGCGCTTGCGGAACTTGCGCAACAGTTGCTGGGCCTTGGCCTTGTTGCGGGGGTCGCGCGCCGCGTGCTTGACCTGCTCGGTGACCCGGCGGCCCTGCGGACTGCGGGCGAACGCGGCGAGTTTGCTGAACAGAGATGCCATGTCCACCTCCTTCCCTGTCCGCTCAACGCTCAAACCCCGCACCGAGTTCCCAACCCGGCTAAACCGGCGAAACGGTCACGCCCACCGCGCCCGGCCCGACGTGCGCGCCGATCGCCGAGCTGACCTGGGTCACCAGGAACCGCCGCACGTTCGGCAGCTTGGCGCGCAACTGGTCGAGCACGGTCTGCGCGCGGTCGGCCGCGTCGAAGTGCTCGACCGCGATGTCGACCGCATCCGCGCCCGCCCGCTTGACCGCGATGTCGATCAGCTTGCGGATGGCCCGCTCCGCGCCGAGCACCTTGTCCAGCGGCGTGATCTGCCCGTCGGCGACGGTCAGCAGCGGCTTCATCGACAGCGCCGAGCCGAGCAGCGCGGCGGCCTTGCCGATCCGCCCACCGCGCTGCAAGTACTCCAACGTGTCCACGTAGATCAGCTCGGTGCTGCGCCGGACGCTGTGCTGCGCGGCGGCCAGCACGCGGTTCGCGTCACCGCCGGCGGCGGCCGCGGTGGCGGCGGCGACCACCGCGTACCCGAGGCTCATGCCGCACGTCTGCGTGTCCACCACGTGCACCGGCACTTGCACCTGCGCGGCCGCCTGGCGGGCCGCCTCCACGGTCTTCGACAGACCGGTCGACACGTGCAGCGACACGATCGCCTCGGCGCCGGAGGCCGCCGCGTCGGCGTAGGTCCAGAAGAACGCGCCGGGGTCCGGTGGCGCGGTGGTCACGTCGAGCTGCCCGCGCAGGGCGTCCACGAGCTTCGGCACGGGCACGCGGACCTCGTCGTCCACCCAGTCGCCGATGCGCACCTGGATCTGCGCGACGGTCACGCCGAGCTTCTCGGTCAACTGCGCCGGCAGGCAGGCGGTGGAGTCGGTGACAATCGCTACTCGCCGTGGCATGCGTTCGAACCTAGCCGAGTAGGGGGAGGGTCTGTAACGCCGTCGTACGGACTGGCGACAATGTCCGAATGGCCCGGTGAGCGCCAGTGAGCATCATCACCCGCAGTGGGTGCTTGCTGCCGTTTGCACCTCTGCTACCGGTGGGTAACATCCAGGTGGCAGACACCACCATGCCAATGCGGCGATGACATGGCAGGGTCACGAACAATCCGGCGACCGCAGGCAACTACCGTCGCCCACCCACGTCGCCGCCCGTCCGCAGGAGGTCGAAGAGGACCCATGAACATTGTCGTCCTGGTCAAGCAGGTGCCCGACACCTGGTCCGAGCGCAAGCTCGCCGACGCCGACCACACCCTCGACCGCGAGTCCGCGGACGCCGTGCTCGACGAGATCAACGAGCGCGCCGTGGAAGAGGCGCTGCTGCTCCAGGAGGCGCACGGCGGCGAGGTGACCGTCGTCGCGATGGGTCCCGACCGCGCGACCGACGCGATCCGCAAGGCGCTCTCCATGGGTGCGGACAAGGCCGTGCACGTCTCCGACGAGGCCCTGCACGGTTCCGACGCGCTCACCACCGCCAAGATGCTGGCCAAGGCCATCGGCACGATCGAGGGCTTCGACCTGGTCATCGCGGGCAACGAGGCCACCGACGGCCGCGCGGGCGCGGTGCCCGCCATGCTGGCGGAGCTGCTGGGCGTGCCGCAGGTGACGCAGGTGCGCAAGCTCACCGTCGAAGGCGGCACGGTCAAGGCCGAGCGGGAGACCGACGAGGGCGTCTCGCACCTCGAAGCGAGCCTGCCCGCCGTGGTCAGCGTGAACGAGAAGATCAACGAGCCGCGGTACCCGTCGTTCAAGGGCATCATGGCGGCGAAGAAGAAGCCGGTCAGCAAGCTCACGGTCGCGGACCTGGGGCTGGACGCGGGCGAGGTCGGCCTCGGCGCCGCCTGGTCGCAGGTGCTGGAGTCGGCCCCGAAGCCGCCGCGCGGCGCCGGTCAGCGTGTCGAGGACTCGGGTGACGGCGGTTCGAAGATCGCCGCGTACCTGGTCGACCAGAAGCTCATCTGAAGGCGAGGAATCCAATGTCTGAAGTACTCGTCCTCGTCGACCACGTCGACGGCGAGGTCAAGAAGGTCACCTATGAGCTTCTATCCGCCGCGCGCCGTCTCGGCGAGCCGGCCGCGGTGGTGGTCGGATCGCCCGGGACGGCGGGCAAGGTGAGGGAGTCGCTGGGCCGCTACGGCGCGGTGAAGGTGTACGCGGTGGAGTCCGACGACGCCGTGAACCACCTGGTCACGCCGAAGGTGGACGCGCTCGCCGCGGTCGCGGCCACCGCGTCGCCCGCCGCCGTGCTGGTGTCGGCGACGTTGGAGGGCAAGGAGGTCGCGGGCCGGCTGGCCGTGCGCCTGGACTCCGGTCTGCTCTACGACGCCGTCGACCTCGACGGTGAGGGCGTCGCCACGCAGTCGATCTTCGGTGGCGCGTACGTGGTGAAGTCCAAGGTCACCAAGGGCGTGCCGGTCATCGCCGTGCGCCCCGGCGGTGTCGAGGCGTCCGAGTCGCCCGCGGACGCGGTCGAGCAGGCCGTCGAGGCGCCCGCCGCGGACCCGGCGCTGGTCACCAGGGTGACCGGTCGCGAGCCGGTCGCCGGTGGCGACCGCCCGGAGCTGACCGAGGCGTCGGTCGTCGTGTCCGGTGGTCGTGGCGTGGGCAGCGCGGAGAGCTTCGAGGTCGTGGAGAAGCTGGCCGACAGCCTCGGCGCGGCGGTCGGCGCGTCCCGGGCCGCGGTCGACTCCGGCTACTACCCGCACCAGTTCCAGGTCGGCCAGACCGGCAAGACGGTCTCGCCGCAGCTGTACATCGCGCTGGGCATCTCCGGCGCGATCCAGCACCGGGCGGGCATGCAGACGTCCAAGACCATCGTCGCGGTCAACAAGGACCCGGAGGCGCCGATCTTCGAGATCGCCGACTTCGGCGTGGTCGGCGACCTGTTCGCGGTCGCGCCCCAGCTGACCGACGAGGTCGGCAAGCGCAAGGGCTGACCTGGGGGTTCGTCCGCAGTCGGGATCGAGGGCCGCTCCGCTTCGCGCGGGGCGGCCCTCGTGCTGCCCGCGGCCTCACCGTGCCTTAACCGACCTGCCACTGAGGCGTCATCGGAACGACCTGCTCCCGGTCGCCAACCGGTCGGTAGACCAGACCCATGACGCAGCCGCAACTGCTTGTCAGCACCGGTGACGCCGCTTCCGACGCGCCGCGCTACTCCCTGTTGGTCGCGCGTGACAGCGACGAGGTCGTGGCCGCGCAGCGGCTGCGGCACCAGGTGTTCGCCTCCGAGATGGGCGCCGTGCTGCACAGCTCCGTGCCGGGGCACGACGTCGACTACTTCGACCAGTTCTGCGACCACCTCGTGGTGCGCGACGACCGGACCGGCGACATCGTCGGCACCTACCGGATGCTGCCGCCCGAGCGCGCCGCGGAGGCGGGCCGGCTGTACTCCGACGGCGAGTTCGACCTCTCCGCCCTCGACGCCCTGCGGCCCTCGCTCGTGGAGACCGGCCGGTCGTGCGTGCACCCCGACCACCGCAACGGGGCCGTGGTGTCGCTGGTGTGGGCCGGCATCGCCCGGTACATGCTGCTGTCCGGGCACTCGTGGCTGATCGGCTGCGCTTCCGTGCCGCTGCACGACGGCGGTTCGTTCGCGGCGGGCGTGTGGGACGTCGTGCGGGCCAAGCACCACGCGCCCGAGGAGTACCGGGTCGAGCCGCTGACGCCGTGGGACGTCGACGCCGCGGCGCGGCCGGACCGGACCGTGCTGCCGCCGTTGCTGAAGGGCTACCTGCGGCTGGGCGCGTGGGTGTGCGGGCGGCCCGCGCTGGACGCCGACTTCGGCGTGGCCGACCTGCCCGTGCTGCTCGGGATGGACCGGGTCGACCAGCGGTACCTGAAGTTCTTCCTCGGGGAGACGGCGTGAGCAAGCACGCGTGGATGCCCGTGTCGCCGTGCGGCGACGGGTGCGTGGACCACTCGACGGCCTCCGTGGGCACGTTGCGGGTGGCGTGGCGGGTGCTGACGGCGTCGGCCGTGATGCTGTCCGGGGTGCTCGTGGTCCTCGCGGTCCTGTGCGTGCGGGGGCAGGTTCGGTCGGCGCTGCTGCGGCGCTGGTTCCGGGCCCTGCTGGGCGCGTTCGGCGTGCGGCTGCGGCTGATCGGGCCGGTGTTCCAGGACAACCCGGGACGTGGCGTGCTGGTGGTGTCCAACCACGTGTCCTGGTTGGACGAGCTGGCGATCGACGCGGTGCAGCCCATCCGGATGGTGGCCAAGCGGGACATCCGGGACTGGCCGGTGCTCGGCAGGCTGATCACCGCGGCCCGCACGGTGTACCTGGACCGGGAGCGGCTGTCGCTGCTGCCGGGGACGGTGGCCGAGCTGGCGGCGGCGCTGCGGGACGGTGCGGCGGTCGGCATCCACGCGGAGGGCACGACGTGGTGCGGCGTGGCGTCCGGGCGCTACCGGCCGGCGCTGTTCCAGGCCGCGCTGGACGCCGGTGTGCCCGTGCGGCCGGTGGTGCTGCGGTACTCGCAGGACTCGAAGACGTCCACCCGGCCCGCGTTCGTGGGTTCCGACACGTTGGTCGACTCGATGCGGCGGGTGCTGCGCTCGCGCGGGCTGGTGGTGGAGGTGCACGTGCTGGACGAGGTCGCGCCCGGTCGTGCGGCGACGCGCCGCGAGCTGGCGGCGCTCGTGCAGCAGGAGGCCGAACGGGCGGCGTACGGCTCGGTCGAGGTCCCCTCGCCCCGCCGGCACGCCACCCGGGTGGCCTGAACCGCGTTCAGCAGGCCCTGACCGGCACGGTGTGGACCCGGCCGGGGATGTCGTTGATCGCCACGGTGATCCAGCCGCCGTTCGCGGTCACGTGGTACTGGTAGCCGGACTGGACCCGCCGGCTGCGCGTCTCGCCCGCCGGGACGCTGGGCTCCTGCACGACGGACGTCCCCGACTTCGTCCCGCTGGCGTAGATGATCCCGTAGAACCAGGGGCCGCCGCAGTTGTTGGTCCAGTTGATGTAGCCGTAGCTCTCGGCGGACGCCGGGCCCGCCGTGACGGCGAGTCCGCCGACGGCAAGGCCCAGGGAGGCGAGCAGGACGGTTAAGCGCTGACGCACGGGTTCCTCCTTCGGTGCACGGGTGGATCACGCCCAGTGAACACCACAGCGCGCGCTGTCATGTCGGTCGTTCGCACCACACGGTCCGTGCAGGTGGTCGGGGCCGAACTGCGTCATATTGCCTTGACCTCCACCCAGGTGGAGGTTGAACCATTGGCCCGTGACGACGACCGAGACCCCCGCCAAGAGCAACCTGTGGACACCTGAACGGCGGGGCCCGACGGTCGGGATCATCCTGCTCGTGACGCTGCTCGCGTTCGAGAACATGGGCGTCAGCACGGCGATGCCGCGCATGGTCGCCGACCTCGACGGCAACGACCTGTACGCGTGGCCGTTCCTGGCGTTCCTCGCCGCGAGCGTGGTGGCCACCGTCCTGTCCGGACGTCTCAGCGACCTGCGCGGGCCGCGGCCGTCGCTGCTGGCGGGCCCCGCGCTGTTCCTGGTCGGCCTGGTCGTCGCCGGCCTCGCCCAGGACATGCCGCTGCTGCTCCTCGGCCGCGTGCTGCAGGGCATCGGCGGCGGCGCGCAGGTGGTCGCGGTCTACGTCCTGATCGGCCTGGTCTACCCGGAACGGGACCGGCCGGCGGTGTTCGGCCTGCTCGCCTCGGCGTGGGTGGTGCCGTCGCTGGTGGGGCCGGCGCTGTCCGGGTGGCTGACCGAGACGCTGAGCTGGCGGTGGGTGTTCCTGGGGCTGGCGCCGTTCGTGCTGATCGGCGTGCTGCTGCTGGTGCCCGTGCTGCGGAACCTGCCGCCGCACACCCCCGACGGGAACGCCCGGCGCGGACTGCCGCTGGCCGCGCTGGGCGCGGGGTTCGGCGTCGCGGCGCTGAGCTGGGCGGCCCAGCACCCCACCGGCGTCAACCTGGTGTTCGGCCTGGCCGGGCTGGTCGCGCTGGCGCCCGCGCTGCGCGTGCTGCTGCCCAAGGGCACGCTCACCGCGCGCCGCGGCCTGCCGGTCACGATCCTGGCCCGCGCGCTGCTGGCGGGCTCGTTCTTCGCCGCCGAGGCGTTCATCCCGCTGACGCTGACCGCCGTGCACGGCTACTCGGCCATCGCCGCCGGCATCCCGCTCACGCTGAGCGCGCTGGGCTGGTCCAGCGCCGCCTGGTGGCAGTCGCGCAAGCCGGACATCCCGCGCGAGAAGCTCGTGCGGTGGGGGTTCGTGCTCAACGCGGTGGGTATCACCGGAGTGACGCTCATCGCACCGTCCTGGGGTCCGGCGTGGGCCACCCCGCTGCTGTGGGCGGTCGCCGGAGCGGGGATGGGGTTGGCCATGTCGAGCTTGAGCGTGCTCACGCTGGGCGCGTCGTCCGAGGTCGACCGGGGGTTCAACTCCTCGGCCCTGCAGATCAGCGACATGCTCGGCTCGGCGTTGCTGGTCGGCCTCGGCGGTGTGCTGGTCACCACCTTCGCCTCGGCCGCCGCGCCGACCGCCGCCGTGGTGCCGTTCGACCTGCTGATGGCGGGCGTCGCGGTGCTCGGTGCGGTGCTCGCCGGACGTCTGGGCCGGGCTACCCTGGAAAGCTGATGGCCTACTTCGACCACGCCGCCACGACCCCCATGCTCCCCGAGGCGATCGAGGCGATGACTCGGGCGTTGTCCACCACGGGCAACGCCTCGTCGTTGCACACCTCGGGCCGGCGGGCGCGGCGGCTGGTGGAGGAGGCGCGGGAGGACATCGCGGACGCCCTGGGCGCGCGGCCTTCCGAGGTGATCTTCACCAGCGGCGGCACGGAGAGCGACAACCTCGCCGTCAAGGGCGTCTACTGGGCCCGCCGCACGTCCCGCCGCCGCCGGGTGGTGGCGTCGTCGGTCGAGCACCACGCCGTGCTGGACGCCGTGCAGTGGCTGGTCGAGCACGAGGGCGCCCAGGTCACCTGGCTCGAGCCCGACGGGCTCGGCCGCATCCGGCCCGAGGCGCTGCGCGACGCGCTGGACGACGACGTCGCCCTGGTCACCGCGATGTGGGCGAACAACGAGGTCGGCACGATCAACCCGGTGCGCGAGCTGGCCGAGCTGGCCGCCGAGCGCGCGGTGCCGTTCCACACCGACGCGGTGCAGGCCGTCGGCGCGGTGCCGGTGGACTTCACCGACTCGGGCGCGTCCGCGTTGACGCTCACCGGCCACAAGCTCGGCGGGCCGTACGGCGTCGGCGTGCTGCTGCTGGGACGTGACGTGACGACGACGCCCGTGCTGCACGGCGGCGGGCAGGAGCGGGAAGTGCGGTCCGGCACGCTGGACGTGCCGTCGATCGTGGCCCTCGCCGCGGCGGTGCGGCACGCGGTGTCCCGCCAGGCCGCGACCGCCGCCGCGCTCGTCGCGCTGCGCGACGAGCTGGTGGCGTCGGTGCGGCGCGTGGTGCCGGACGTCGAGGTGAACGGCGACCCGGTGCACCGGCTGCCCGGCAACGCGCACCTGACGTTCCCCGGCTGCGAGGGCGACAGCCTGCTGATGCTGTTGGACGCCAAGGGCATCGAGTGCTCCACCGGCTCGGCCTGCACGGCGGGGGTGGCGCAGCCCAGCCACGTGCTGCTGGCCATGGGCGTCGACCCGGTGGCGGCCCGCGGCTCGCTGCGGTTCTCGCTGGGGCACACCTCCACGGCGGCGGACGTGCGCGAACTGGCCGAGGTGATCGGCCCGGTGGTCGAACGCGCCCGCACGGCGGGCATCGCGGGGCTGAAGAGGCTTGCGGGCAAGGCGACGGCGGAGGTGTGACGGGCATGCGGGTGCTGGCGGCGATGAGCGGCGGGGTGGATTCCGCCGTGGCTGCGGCGCGGGCGGTGGCGGCGGGCCACGAGGTGACCGGCGTGCACCTGGCGTTGTCGGCGAAGCCCGGCACGTTGCGCACCGGCGCGCGCGGCTGCTGCACGGTCGAGGACGCCCGGGACGCGCGGCGCGCGGCGGACGTGCTCGGCATCCCGTTCTACGTCTGGGACTTCGCGGAGCGGTTCACCGAGGAGGTCGTGGACGAGTTCGTGGCCGAGTACGCGGCCGGCCGCACGCCCAACCCGTGCCTGCGGTGCAACGAGAAGATCAAGTTCGAGGCGCTGCTGGACAAGGCGATCGCGCTCGGCTTCGACGCGGTCGCCACCGGCCACTACGCCCGCTTGTCCACTGTGGACGGTGTGCCTGAGCTGCGCCGTTCGGCCGACGACGGCAAGGACCAGTCGTACGTGCTGGCGTCGTTGACGCACGAGCAGCTGGCGCACGCGATGTTCCCGCTGGGCGACTCGACCAAGGCGCAGGTGCGCGCCGAGGCCGCCGAGCGCGGGCTCCAGGTCGCCGAGAAGCCCGACAGCCACGACATCTGCTTCATCCCCGACGGCGACACCCAGGGCTTCCTGACCAGGAAGCTCGGCGAGCAGCCCGGCGTCCTGGTGGACGACGAGACCGGCGCGGTGCTCGGGCGGCACGTCGGCGTGCACGAGTTCACCGTCGGCCAGCGCAAGGGCCTCGGCATCGACGCGCCCGCGCCCGACGGTCGGCCCCGGTACGTGCTGTCGCTGGAGCCGGTGACCGGCACCGTGCGGGTCGGCGCGGCGGAGAAGCTCCAGGTCACGGAGATCGTCGCGCAACGGCCCGTGACGCGTGTCACGTTCGACGGTCCGGTGGAGTGCGTGGCGCAGGTGCGGGCGCACGGCGGTCTCGCGCCCGCGGTGGCCGAAGTTGTCGGTGGAGAGCTGCTCGTCCGCCTGCGCACGCCGTTGAGCGGCGTCGCCCCTGGTCAGGCGGTCGCGGTGTACCGGGAGGACGCGGCGGCGGGCGACTTGGTGCTCGCCAGCGCCACCATCAGCTCGACGCGTTGAGGTGCGGCTTGTTGTTTTGTCGGTGGCGCCTGCGACACTGCGTGCGTGCCGTATGACAACGCACGACGCCGGAGGTCGCTGGTGGACATCGGGATCCGGGTGAGGGTGCTCTCGAGCAAGCTCGATCACCCGTCCGCGCAACGTCTCGACGCGGAGCAGTTCGAACGGCTGCGCGCGGAGGTCCGCACGCTGCGCTGGGTGGTCCGGGAGCGCCTGCACCGGCCCGAGTGGGCCGACCTGATCGCCGAGGTGGAGGCCATGGTGGAACGGGTGGAGCGGCTCGACCCGGCGCTCGCGCTGGAGGTCGAGGTGCCGACGCAGGCGGGCGGGTCGCTGGGGCGCGTGGCGCCGGACCGCGGTTCGGCCGAGCGGGGGTCGGCCCAGCCGGGTGACCGGGTGCCGCTGAGCGGTCAGACGAACGCGTTGTAGGCCGCCGCGGCGGCGATGAGGGCGCAGCAGGCGATCGAGACGAGGGCGACGGTCCGGGTGCGGTGGTGCTCGGACCACGTCGTGAGGCTCAACGCCGAGGCCGGCGCCGGCAGCAGGACGCCGTGCATCGCCACGCCGTGCGCTGGTGTGACTCGCGCCCTCGCCCGCCGTCTGCGGAACAGCGGCAATCCGGCACGGCCGGGCCCGGTACGCGGCCACGGCCAGGGCGAGCACCGACACCACGATCGTCACTCCGCCGGGTCACGGCGCCGAGCGGCCTTCCGCTCTGCGCCGGGGGACGTCCTAGGCCGTCCAGTCGGTGTTCGCGCCGCACAGCACGACGCACGCCAGTTCGCCCGGCACCTGCCCCGCCAGCCACGCGGCGAACGGCACGGCCGCCGCCGGTTCCACGGCCAGCCGGAACTCCTCCCAGAGCCGGTCGCGCGCGGCCAGGATCTCGGCGTCGGGCACGAGAACCGACGTCACCGGGTGCGTGCTCAGGACCTCGAACGGGACGTCGCCGACCCTGGTGGCGCCCAGCGCCGACGAGGCGACCGAGACCACCTCGGAGTCCACCGGCTCGCCCGCCGCCAACGCGTGGCGCAGGGCGCAGCACCGCTCCGGCTCCACAGCGACCGTGAGGCGACCCGACGCCAGCGCCGTGCCCGCGGCCAGCCCGCCGCCGCCCACGGCGACCGCGATCGCGTCCACGTCCGGCGCGTCCTCGACCACCTCGGCGGCCACCGTGCCCTGACCCGCCACGACGACCGGGTCGTTGTAGGCCTCGACGTAGAAGCCGGGCGTCTCGCGGGCCGCCAGCACCGCCTCGGCGTACGTGTCGCCGTGCCGGATCAGCTTCGCGCCCGCCGCCTCGATCCGCCGCACCTTGCCCTCCGGCGCGCTGACCGGCACGAACACCGTGGCGTGCAGCCCGAGCAGTTGCGCGGCCTTGGCCACGCCGAGGCCGTGGTTGCCGCCGGACGCCGTGACCACCCGATCCGGTGAACCGGCGGCGAGCAGCGTGTTGAGCGCGCCGCGCAGCTTGAACGAGCCGGTGAGCTGGAGGTGTTCGAGCTTGAGCGCGATCGGCCTGCCGTCCACCTCGGTGCGCCACAACGGCGTGCGGCGGACGTGCGGGCGGATGCGGTCAGCGGCGGCGGCGACGTCGGGGGTCATGCCTCCAGCATGCGCTCATCCGGCGAACCACCTGTAGGCCCACATGACCAGCGTCACCACGCCGACCACGAAGCACAGCAGCACGATCACCAGGCCCACCAGCACCAACACGTTCGTGCCCCACGACGAGTCGCGGTCGTCGGCCACCGACAACTCGGCCCGCAACTGCTCGTTGGCCGCGGTCCGCAACGCCACCAGCCGTTCCCGCGCGGTCGCGGTCGACGCGCCGGCCTCGCCGCTGATCCAGTTCATCGCCCGCAGCCGAGCCAACGGCGTGCGGTAGGCGCGTTCGAACGCCGCCACCTCCGCCTCGTCGCGCGCCTCGGACAGGTAGCTCCACCGCCCGGCCTGCGCCGCGTCGCCGAGCAGCCGGTACACCTCCGCGAGGCGCTCGCGCAGGTCCAGCCGGTCGGGGTAGCTGGTGACCAGCCCGACCAGCCGCTGTCGCGCCCGCAGGACACTGGCCAAGTCACCGCGTTCGACCTCTTCGGCGGCCTTGTGGAGCGTCGGCTCGAGCGGCATGAGCGACATCGTCCCAGCACGCGCAACCGTAGGATCTCCGGGTGATCGCGGTGTCGGTGGTGACGTTCGGCCTGGCCTGGTGGCTGGGGCTGTACCTGCTCGTGCGTGATCCCCGCAAGCACCTGCTCCAGCGGGCCTCGGTCGGGTTGCTCGCCTACGCGCTGGTGATCGTCCTCCCGGTGCCGACGATGGCGATGGCGGTGCCGGCGGTGGCGTGGACCGGGGTCGTCGTGTGCTGGCTGCCGGTGCGCTACGACCGCTGGTGGCGGTACAGCGCGCTGCCGTTGCTGGTGGCGGCCTACTTCGCGCCCGTGGTGGTGCTGATCCCGTTGGCCGCGGCCCTGGTGCTGTGCCTGCGGGTGCGGCGGGCGTTGCTGGGGGCGGCGACGATCCTGTTCGGGCTGAGCTGCGCGTTGTTGTTGGTGGACGTGCTGCCGGCGCCGCTGGTGATCGCGTCGGCCGGGTTCGACCTGCTGGTGTTCGGCGTGGTCGTGGCCGTGGCGGACGCGTTCGACGAGGGTGAGGCGATCCGGGCGGACATGGTGCGCTCGCTGCTCACGTCGGCGGGGCTGGCGGCGGTGTTCGGCGGGCAGGTGGCGTTGTTCCTGGACGACCGGCTGGTGCCGCTGCTGTTCGGCACGGTCGCCGCCGCCATCGCGGTGCAGGTGCTGGCCAACCCGCTGGCGTTGCTGGTGGACCGGGTCGCGGTGCCCGACGTGGCCGCCTCGCGCGCGGAGCTGCGTGACGCGGCCGAGGCGCTGCCCCGGCGTGCCCCGCTCGACCCGGCCGAGTTCGTGAAGCTGACCAGGCGTGCCCTGAGCAATTACGGCGACCTCGGGAAATTGGTCGCCAGCCCGTTGACGGAATTGCCGGTGATCGAGGCCCGGCTCGCCGCGCGGGGCGCGTCGGACCAGCCGCTGGAACGTGCGGCCGAGCTGAAGTCGTTGTTGCTGGAGAGCATCCGCCGGCTCAAACCGCGGGACGGCGAGTTCGGCACCAGCGACGAATGGCGGCACTACAACGCGCTGTACTTCTACTACGTGGTCGGCATCCGGCCGTACAGCAGGCGGACCAAGCGCGAGGGCCTCGACCCGGAGGCGCGGCGGGCGCTGGCCTGGTTCGTCAACCAGGTGCCGGAGCGGACGCTGCACAACTGGCAGAACGCGGGGGCGAAGCTGGTGGCCGAGGACTTGTCCGCCCAGGTCGAGGCCTCGTGACTGGCAGGCGTTGGCAGTGTTCGGCGTACCGCCGGCAGTACCACCGGCCCTAACTTCCGAGCCATGACGACAACTCAGGTTCGCAACGACGGTCTCCTCCGCTTCGCCCTCAAGCTCGACGGTGTCGCCTCGGGCGGGCTGGGCCTGCTGGCCCTGCTCTTCGACCTCGACACGGGATTGCCACGCGGTCTGGTGATCGGCCTCGGCGCATTCCTCGTCGCTTACGGCGTCGGCGTTTTCGTGCTCGGCCTCCGGCCCGTTCGCCCACTGGTCGCGGTGGTGGTGATCGGCAATTCGGTGTGGGTGCTGGACAGCTTCCTGACCGCGTTCGCCGGGTGGTTCCCGGTGACCGGGCTCGGCGTTTTCCTGATCGTCGCCCAGGCGATCGCCGTGATGGGTTTCATCACCCTTCAGGTGCTGGGTCTGCGTCGTTCGGCCTGAGGGTCCGGCTCCGGCCGCGGAACTCCGCCACCACCTCCTCGCCCCGGCGGACGGTGATGTCGTAGATCCCGCTGCGCCCGAACCGCACCCGTTCCACCGCCTCCGCCACCAGCTCGTCGCCCTCGTGCACGGTGGCGATGAAGTCGATCTCCGCCTGCGCCGCCACGGTCACCGAGCCGTGGCGGTTGCACGCGCAGGCGAAGGCGGTGTCGGCGAGCAGGAACACGTACCCGCCGTGCCCGATCCCGTGCCCGTTGACCATCCGGTCGGTGACGGTCATGGCCAGCTTGGCCGTGCCGTCACCGAGTTCGAGCGCCCTGATGCCGAGCGCGGTCGACGCGGCGTCGTTGGCGAGCATCTCCGCGGGTCCGTTCATCCCTGCACCTTAGGGTTCGCGGGCGCGGTGCCGGGCCGAGCGTCGCGCGTGGAGCCGGTGGCGTCGCGTGAGCGGTCGTGCCAGTGGCGGAGTCAGCGGTCGTGTCAGCTCGGTGACCGTCCGGTGTCAGGACGGCGGGCGATCGTGGTTCCCGTCAGCAGGTCCGCCCGAACGAACACCCGGAGAGCACGATGCAGACGTTCGACACCCCCGCCCCGATCGCCACCGTCCTGGACATCCCCGGGGGGCGCGTCCAGCTCATCGCCGCCGACCGGGTCGACACCACCGTCGAGGTGCTGCCGGCGGACGCCGCGAAGCGCCGCGACGTGAAGGCGGCGGAGCAGACGACCGCGACCTACGCCGACGGCGTCCTGCGGATCGAGACGCCGACGGGCAACCAGGTCCTCGGCCCGTCCGGCTCGGTCGCGGTGACGGTCCGGCTCCCCGCCGGCTCACGGGTCGAGGCGAAGGCTGCCGCCGCGGAGTTCCGGGGCGTGGGACGGCTCGGCGACGTCGTCTTCGACGGCGCGCACGGCGTGGTCACGCTCGACGAGGCCGACAGCGTCCACCTCACCGCGCACGCCGGTGACGTCTCGGTCGGCCGCCTGGGCGGTCCGGCCCTGATCAGCACCCAGAAGGGCGACATCCGCATCGCCGAGGCCGTGCGCGGCACCGTCACGCTGTCGACGCAGGCGGGCGGGATCTCGATCGGCGCCGCCCACGGCGTCTCGGCCACCCTGGACGCCGGCACGTCCTACGGCCGGATCCGCAACGCGCTCGTGAACACCGTGGGCGCCGCCCAGCTCGACATCCGCGCCACCACCTCGTACGGCGACATCACCGCCCACAGCCTCCCCGGCGACGCGGCCGACCGGTCGCAGTCAGCCTCCGCCGGGCCGGACCGCCCGGAGTTGCAGCAGGCCGTGCAGGCGGTCGTCGACGCCGGTTTCGCCGGCGCGGAACTGCGCGTGCACGACGAGCGGGGTGACTGGGTCGGCCGCGCCGGTGTGAGCGAGCTGGGCGGGACCGCCGAGCCGCCGGCCAACGGGCAGGTGTGGGCGGGCAGCGTCAGCAAGCCGTTCACCGCGACCGTGGTGCTGCAGCTGGTGGCCGAGGGCAGGGTCGGGCTGGACAGCCCGGTGGCCGACAGCCTGCCCGAGCTCGGGCTGGACGAGCGGATCACGGTGCGGATGCTGTTGCAGCACACCAGCGGCTTGTACAACTACACCGGCGACGTCGAGCCCGACGGGACGTTCGTGATGGGGCTCCCCTCGCACGGCAAGGCGTGGGTGGAGAACCGGTTCCACTCCTACCGGCCCGAGGAACTGGTGCGGTTCGCGTTGTCCAAGCCGGCGCGCTTCGAGCCGGGGACGGACCAGAGCTACGCCAACACGAACTACACGCTGGCCCTGCTGCTGATCGAGAAGCTCACCGGCCGGACCTACGCGGAAGAGGTGCGGCAGCGGATCCTGGAGCCGCTCGGCCTGTCGGACACCGTGGTGTCGGCCGACTCGCCGGACCTCCCCGGCCCGCACGCCCACGGCTACTGCCGCTACCAGGACGCCGGCGAGTGGAAGGTCGTCGACGTCAGCCGCCAGAACCCGTCCCTGCTGGCCGGCGCCGGCGACCTCATCTCGACCGCCGAGGACCTGAGCACCTTCATCTCCGCGCTGCTGGGCGGCCAACTCCTGCCGGCCCCTCTCCTGACCGAGATGACCACCCCGCACGGCAAGCTCAACCTCGGCCTGGGTCTCTGGATCCAAGACCTCGGCCCGCACGGCACCATCGTCCACCACAACGGCGGCGCCCCCGGAGGCTACGGGGCCTTGATGATCAGCACCCCCGACGGCACCAAGACCCTGACCGCTTCCCTGACGACCGGCGACGTCGACCCGGCCGGGGTGTTCCCCACGACGTTGGACGGGCTGATCAAGGCGGTGTTCTGCGCCGACCCGGCTCAGCCCACCGACTGAACCCCAACCTGAACGGGCCGCGCCGCGCTCACCGAGCCCAGCGCGGCCCGTTCACGTTGGCCCAAGTCAGGCCGTGAAGCCTTTGAAGATGGTGGTGTTCTTCCACCTGTCCTGACCGGACCTGCGGCGGAGCGGCTCGGATCGCCTCTGACCTGGCCGGACGTGTCCGGTTGCGTTCCGTCCCGTTTCGACCTTCCTCAACGCCCCACGGCCCACAGACGGCCTGGTAGTTGATCAACGATCAACGGGTGTCACCCCGACTGAGCCTCACCACGGCCAGCCGAGGTGACGCCCGTTCGTGCTTCCGTGGTCCTGGCCCTCGTCGCCGGTCGACCTTCCCGATGGCAAGACGGCGAAGCCGTCGCGGCAGCCGATCGCCGCGCCCAGCCCGACCAAGCCGCGTGACCGCGCGATCGTTCCAACCGGTGCCGCTGACAGCTCGTCGTCCTGGCGGCCGTCATGGTGCGCGCCGCCACCCGACCACGTGCACCGACTCCGCGCACGGCCGACGGGCGGAGCGAAGCGGAAGCCCGGCGTGCCGTGATGCGGGGAGTCGGTGCCAACGTGCGCCAGACCGCCCCGCGCGCCGCCGCAGGCGGCGCGCCTTGATCCCATAGAGCCAAGTTCGGCAGTAGGCTGCACTTCGGTAAAAAGTAAAATCACAAGGGACAGGCCAAAATGTACGTTAAGCGCGTTAAAATATATGAGTTCCGGAATATTAGAGACGTAGAGTTTGGGCCTTTTGAAGAGCCGGGCAGCTTGGCTGAACTAGTGGCTCTTACCGGTCCTAATGGTGGCGGAAAGTCATCAGTTCTCGAGCTTATCGCTTACGTAACCTCTACGGTACTCGGAAACCATTTCGAGCCGAGCCGCGGCAGCAGCACAGATTTTCGAGGTGTCGTAACTTTCGGCTTTCGCGACAGCGAGATTGATTTTCTCAAAAGAATCGAGCCGTCCTCTACTGGGATAGCTGTGGAGATGGTGGATCGAGCCATCTCCACGCGCTCGTTGGACGTCACCTTCGACCTGGGGCTTGTTCAAGACCAACCGGCTTACGCATGTCAACGTATAGGTGCGTACCTTCGGCAGTATTACCAGCGGTCAGTAGGTCTCTTCATTAGGGCAGACAGGGGAGGCTCGCGACGCTACTTTGATAGGCAGGAGGTATTTAACTACGGCAGTACCCGCCTCGCGGCTCATGCTGATCAGTATTCGTTTCGTTCCCCTGATCAGCAGTATCAAGACATCTATAATCACTTGACGCAGCTAAGCTACCACCACAACGCAGAACTTGGACGCGTAACTAAGCTTGAGCGTGCCGGAGAAGCCAGCATACGAGACTACCCTCCTGACCCTCTTGATCCGTATACCGATCTACTCGATCGCGTGTTTCCGGGATACTCGTTCGCCGATCAAGAGGCAGGTATCCCAACCGATCTATTTATCTCTTTGCCTTCGGGTCACGTAATAGCATTTAATGAACTTTCCTCGGGAGAAAAAGAGGTCTTCCTACTCCTTTCGTTTTTCATACGCCACAGTGTGAGGAATGCTGTAATCCTAATTGACGAACCTGAACTGCACTTGCATCCCCAGTTGAGTAGGGCACTCGTAAGGGAAGTGCAAAGAGTGTCGCCAGGTAGTCAAGTATGGATGGCGACCCATAATGCCGAGATTATCGATGAAGTGGGCCGCGACAAGGTCTTCTACATGTCTCGATCACTTGAGGATGGCGCCATATCTGTCTCAGTAGAAAGCGAACACACCTCGCAAGTATCGAGTCTTCGCCACCTTTTTGGTGATACCGGCTATGTAGGCGTGGGTCGAACTTTGGTCTTCTCCGAAGGGCAGGCTACTTCTGCCGATAGGAAAACCTTTACGCGACTCTTCCCTGATAGTGGTTCATCAATAAAAATCGTGCCAGTAGGTGGCGTCGAAAGTCATCTACGGGTCAATTCTGCAATTCTCGCGCTTCTTGAAGACACGTTCGCATGGGTTCAATTCTACCTTGTAAGGGATCGCGATTACCTTACGGAAGGGATGGTTGAGAAGTATAAGTCTAAGAGTCGAGGGAAAATTCATGTCCTAAGCAGGTGTCAGATCGAAAACTACCTGCTTGAGTTCGATATAATTGCAGATGTGCTTGCAGATATGTATGATATCAGGCAGCCAAGTTCATACTGGCGAGATCGATTCGGTGCATTAGCACGACAGATGTCCGGAGAGGTAGCCTCTTCTCTGGTCGCCTACAGGTTAAACCAAATTGTCGCACCGCAGGACTTTTCATTGCCTAAGCTCAATGCTGGCAAGCCTCTGGTGGCTGAAGACGGATCCTTTCTAGAAGAGCGTCTGCAAACACTTAAAGAGTACGTACACCGCCGCACAGCCGGTGTGTCCGAGGTAATAAGTGAACAACTCAAATGGTCGAAGCTTGAATCGAAAATCGACTCATGGTTGGGTGAGGTCGCAGCATGCTTTTCGGGCGATGCTGACGGCTGGGTCACACTTTTTCCAGGGAAAGACCTTCTATCGCGTTTTGTCAAAGAAGGCGACCTTGGTCCGCCTGTTCTGCTGATCAACGGCATCCTTAAAGAAATGGCAAATCGAGGGTTTGCTCCGGGTGAACTGCATGAGTTTGTCGCACGAGCAACAAAAGGTGAACCGCTGGTTTAGCTTCTCTGTGCCAGAGTCGCTCCGATTCGATTCAAATCTTTAATAATTCCTGGCGTGGCGGCCATCATGCTTTGCGACTCAATCGTGTATGGATCTCCTGCGACGTTGGTCACGGTAGCTCCCGCTTCGCGAGCCATAAGCACGCCACCGGCCATGTCGAGGGTATTATTAGAAAGAATGACTGCTGCGTCGGTTCGTCCTTCGGCCAGCCAAGCCAAATCGTGAGCTGCTGAACCGAACATCCGAATACGTTCGACCTTCTCTGCGAGGAGGGAAGTAAGTCGCATGCGGGTCTCGTTTTTCTCAGTAGCTTTTTCGCCGGTTGCATAATCGCCTATAGAAATAATGGATTTCGCCAACTCCCGCCCCGAGCTGACTCTGAGTCGCATTCCGTCACGGAAGGCGCCCATGCCTTTAGTTGCGTGATAATGCATGTCCGTATACGGGAGGCTAATCGCAGCAACCACTGCCTCGTTTTGAAACATAAGTGCAAGCTGCACCGCGCATAGTGGTATGCCGTGCACGAAGTTTGCGGTTCCGTCGATTGGGTCAAGTAGCCAGACGTACTCACTATCGATAGTCAGGTCGCTGATTCCCTCTTCCTCGCCGATGAACCCGATCTCCGGCGTGGTCTCGGCTAGATAGGCTCGGACCTTCCGTTCGATGCGAACGTCCACATCGGTATAGGTATCGCGATCTGACTTCTCAGTGATGCTCTGCGGGCGCATATGTTTGATAAGGTCATTGCCAATGGCGACAGCCTTTTGCGCGATCTCGGTCAGTTGGTCGAGTGGTCGCTTCACGCGGGCTCCTTTGCGCGGTTCCACATGGAGTCGAACACCTGGGAGAAGGTGGCGAAGAGGCCTGGTACCGCATCGTCCTTCTCGATCACGAGGGTGGGGGACTCGACGCCTCGGGCGTCGGGCAAGTAGGGCTGGACCACGCATTTGGCCTGGTCGGTGATGAGGATGTTGTAGCGGAGTGGTTCGTCGTAGACGCGGATGTGGAGCTGGCCGCGTGCGTCGGGTGAGACCTTGGCTCCGACTCGGCGTAGGGCTTCGATGTTGAGGCGGGTGAGCATGGAGAGGTGGCCTTCGGGTAGGCCCTCTTCGTGTTCGCGGGCGGTGATGTTGTGGCCGTTGGGGTCGAGGAAGAGGGCCTTGATGGTGGTGCCGGTTTCGATGGAGTCGAGTAGGGCCTTGTCGGAGTACTGCTGGCACAGGACGTTGAGGGACAGGCCTGCGATGTCGATGGTTCGCGCGCCTTCGAAGAGGTCGCGTGGGGTGATGTTGTGCAGGAACTCGGAGCGGCTTGGGTAGACGGCGGTGACGTCGGCCAGGCGGGCCTGTTGGGGCATCTGGACCGGGCGCGGTACGGGGTGGGTGGTGGCCGCGGTTCGTTGGGGTGGGGTGATGAGGCTGTCGGTGTCGCCCTCGTGTGGGGACAGGAGTTGTTCGGCGGTCCAGCCGGGGAACATCTTTTCGAGGATGCGGCAGTGGTCGGCGTAGGGCAGGCCGAGTAGGTCGCCGGACAGCCAGCGGTAGAACTGGGCTTTGCTGGGGTAGCGGCCGATCAGGTCGGTGTCGAGTTGTTTGGCGACGCGGTCGTACTCCTTGCAGAAGGTGCGGTAGCCCTGCATGTGGCGTTGTCGGAGCAGGACTCTCAAGAGAGTGGACTCTGTGGCCATGTGGTCTCCCCCCACGTGGTTCCTTCGGTCGAGGCTAGCACCGGGACGAGACCAAGACGAGACTCGTTGAGATCGACACGCGGCCTGGGCGCGGTAGGTGAGACCGCTGCGGACCTGGGACGGGACCATTGGCCAACGAATCTGAATGGGCAAGCCGCGACACAGCGGCACCAGTCAGAGGAGTGAAGCCGATGGCGATCAGCAAGGGGTACCGGTTCCCCGTCTCGTTCGATGACGCGTTCCCTCAGGGCCTGGTGATGGTCGGGGAGGTCATGCCGGACACGGAGTACCAGACGCGTGACGAGAGGGCGGCCGGTCGGCCGGTGCGTCAGCGGGTGGACGAGGCGACCGGTAAGAGGCAGTGGAAGGTCACGGTCACCGATCCGCACGAGCCCAACGCCAAGCGCAAGAGCTTCGAGATTACGTTGCTGGCCGACGTTCAGCCGGTGCCGACGACCGGTGAGGTGTTGCCGGGGATGCGGCCGGTTGAGTTGGAAGGGCTGACGGCTGAGCCGCGCATTGCGGGCAACGGTGAGTTCAAGTACCAGTCGTTCCTGTTTCGGGCGACCGGGTTCCGGGCGGTGGGTAAGGCGGCTGGTTCGGCTCCGGCCGGTGGCAAGGCGAACGGTGGCAGCGCCGAGGCCAAGGCCGCGTGAGCCGTGTCGGATCTTCAGCAACTGACGGTGCAGTGGCAGGCGGCGTACCGGGCCTACACGGAGGCGCACGAGGCGAATCGGTACGTCGCGGCCGATGATCCGGCGGCTGCGGCTCGGATCGCGCCGACCTATCGGCGGGTGGCGTGGTTGTGGAGGCAGCTCGCGGCGTTGGAGAGCACGCCGTGGTGGGCCAAGGCGGCGGCGTTGCACGCGGCCGAGACGTTCGACCACCAGGCCGACGTCAACGAGCGCGTTGCCGGTGGTGATCGGCAGGCCGGTGGTCATCGCGTGCACGCGCCGGTCGAGGGGGTGAGCGGTCGTGGCGAAGACCAAGCCTGACCGGTGGGCAGCGGCGTACGCGGTGACGTCGCTCAAGCACGCCCACGAGGCGTTGACGCATCTCATGCCCGGTCCCGACGCACCACCTGACATGTGGCGGGAGTTCTACACGCGATCGGCCGAGGTGTACGCGCGGGTCGCGGAAGTCGATCGGGGTCATCACCACGAGGCGCTGTATTGGGCCAAGCGCGAGCGTGCCAAGGCGGAGGGGATCGAGACGGATGAGCGTTGATCGGGATGTGCAGCGGAGTCGTGGCCACGCCGGTGGCGGGTTGGCTCGTGTCGTCGGGGAGGGGTTGCCGCTGGCGGAGTTGTCCGATGCCGGGTACGCGCCGTTCATGTTCGAGGCGGTGATGCGGCACATCGTCGGCTACCCGCACGAGGAGTGGTCGGTGCGGGCGTTGGAGAAGGCGGCGAAGGTGCCGTACTCCCCAGTGCGTGACATCTGCCGTGACCTGGTCGAGCTGGGGCACCTGACGGTCGATAAGGGACCTTCGCGGAGTGCGGCGTCCGCGCAGCGGCATCGTCTGTCGCCCGAAGGGCTCGCCTACTGGGGTGGGCCGGTCGTGGCGCACGACTGGTTGCGAGATGCGGATATGTGGCGTGATCCACGGTTGATGCCGGTGATGGGGTCGCGTTTGTCGGACGAGGACCGGGCGCGTGGCGAGTTGGTGGGCTACTCGTTCCCGGTGGTGTACCGGGTGGCGGATGCGCTGGTGTTGGTGCCGTCACGGGCGTGGGCGATCGAGGACTTGGTGACGGCGGCGGGCGCGGCTGAGGAGATGGTGCGGCTGGCCTGCCTGGACTTGGTCGCGGCCGGTCACGCCACGGCGCACGAGTGGCGGGAGGACGGCGGGGAGGAGCGCGAGGAAACGCGGTTCAAGATCACCCTCGGCGGTCTCGCGGCCTGGTTGCGCTGGATGCCTGACCCGCTCGGCTACTAGCTAGCCGGTGGTGTGGGCGGGCATCGGACGCGGCGGTGTCCGCCCGCGCTGTCGGGTGACAACTGAAGACGATCACTGACCTGTCGGTCGTGGTCGTCGGTGAACGGACCTCAAGTCTTGGCGGGCCTGGAGCAGTTCACCGACGACACAACGACCGGTCATTCTCGCGCGCTTTTGTTGACACACAAGGGGTTCCGGTCATGTCAAGGCTATCGGTACGTGGGGGCCGCGCGTCAAGTCGGCGTGGTGCCCCGTCTGTGTGGAAGCTGTCCAACGGTCGCCCCTGCGGGGCGTGCAAGCGGTTCGGCGTCTACGCGCCCAACCAGCTCGTCTGCTGCTCCTGTCTGGGCTGGCTGCCGCTGATCTTCGCCCCCCTGGGGCGTGCGTGATGGGCGGCAAGTGGGTGGACCCGGCTCCGTTCGAGGGTGTGCGGCCTCGGGTGCCGTGGTGGGCGCTGGTGCCGGGCAAGGCCAAGTGGCTCGCCGCGCTGGTGATGCTGGCCTGGCTCGGCCTGGTCGGCGTCGTGCGCCTGGTGCTCATCGTCGTCCGGTACCCGGTGGTCACGCTGGTGCCGGCGTCGGCGGCCTGGTGCTGGTGGCGGTTCGGCCTCTCGCCGCTGGTGCTAGCGCTGTTGTCACTGGTCGCGGCACTGACCATCTGGGCGGGATTGGATCGTGCGTCGTTTCTGCGGCACGGCTGGTACCGGCTGGTCACCGAGTGGCGACGGGCGACGGTCTACGTGCCGAAGTGGCGCTCGGTGATGCGGCTGGCTGACCTGGCCAAGCGGGACCGTGGCCGTGAGTACCGGCCGAAGCTGCGTCGGGTCCGCTCTGAGGGCTGGCGGGATCGAGTTCGGGTGCGGATGGTGCCTGCTCAGTCGCCGGAGGCGTGGGAGCTGCGTCGGGATGGCCTGGCGCACTCGTTCGGTGCTCACTCGTGTCGGGTGCGGGTGCTGCGTCCGAGGGTGATTGAGCTGGATTTCGTCCACCGTGACCCGCTGCTGCGTCCTCTGACCGTCCCGGCGTTGACGGATGCGGAGGTGGATCTCAAGCGGGTGGTGGTCGGCCGGACCGAGACGGGCAAGCCGTGGCGACTGCGGCTGCTCGGGTCTCAGGTGCTCGTCGTCGGCGTGCCAGGTGCGGGCAAGGGCTCGGTGCTGTGGTCGCTGGTGTGGCAGCTCGCTCCGGCGGTGCGGGCGCGCCTGGTGCGGCTCGTGGGGATCGATCCGAAGGGCGGAATGGAACTCGGGCAGTGCCCGGACGCGTTCGACCGCGTCGTGTACGACAACGGCCCGGAAGCCGTTGTCCTGCTTGAGGAAATCGCCGCAGAGGTCAAGGAACGGGCGACGCGATACCGGGGTGTCCGGCGGCTGTGGGCACGATCGACCGGGGAGCCGTTCACGGTCCTGGTGGTCGATGAGCTGGCCGACCTGATCGCCTACCAGCCGGACAAGCAGCTCCGCGAACGAGCGGTGCGGGCAATCCAGACCATCACCTCACAGGGCCGTGCACCCGGCTATGCCCTGGTGGGCCTGGTCCAGGACCCGCGCAAGGAGGTCGTCTCCTTCCGGCACCTGTTCTCCACCCGTGTGGCGCTACGGCTGGATGAGCCACAGCAGGTGGACATGGTCCTTGGCGACGGCGTTCGCCAGCGCGGCGCTGCGGCTCACGAGATCAGCGAGAACACCCCCGGCGTCGCTTGGATCAAGGAGGACGGACAACGGGAGCCGGATCGGGCTCGGGCGTTCCACGTCACGGATGCCGACCTGGTCGAGCTGGGTGTGTTCCTGGCCGGTGCCACGGTGCACGACTTCCCGGACCGGTCTGAGGGCACTGAGGGAAGGGCGGCGGCATGAGCGGTGAGACTCGCGCTGAGCGGATGCGGCAGCCCATCGCGCTGGACGTGGCCAAGGCTGCGGCCGAGAAGTACGGCGTGTGCGTGCGGCCGTTCACGATGGAAGTCGAGGACCGGGCCACGTACGAAGTGCGCTACGTCGCGGTGCCGTGTGGGTCGACGGTCGAGAGCGTCTGTGCGCCGTGTGCGAAGAAGGCCAAGGCGTTGCGCATGGCCCAGTGCCGTGAGGGCTGGCACATGGCCGAGGAACCCGACTTCACCCCCGAGCGACCCACCAAGGATCAGAAGGAGCTGTTGACGTTCCGGGCCGATCTGGTCAAGGCGTACCGGGAGGCGGTCGAGACCGGTGAGGCGGGCGACGCTGACGAGTTGCGGGAGGAGATCCACGGCGTCGACGCGGAACTTCGGCAACTCGGTGTCCGGGGCCGCTTCCCCTCGCCCGACGCACCTGCCAAGCGGCCGGTGAAGCGGTCGACCAAGCGTCGGCAGGACGCTCCGAATCTGCCTCGGCGGCGGGTCGAGAAGCGCACCGTGGGCCGGGAGTACGCGGGAGGGTTCCGGCCCTCGATGTTCGTCACGCTCACCCTCGACACCTACGGACGGGTGCGCGATGACAGCACACCCGTGGACCCGGACACGTACGACTACCGGCGGGCGGCTCGGGACGCGGTGCACTTCGCCTCGCTGGTGGACCGGTGGTGGCAGAACCTGCGGCGGGTCGTCGGCTGGGACGTGCAGTACTTCGCCACGGTCGAGCCACAGAAGCGAGCGGCGCCGCACCTGCACGCGGCAGTCCGCGGTTCGATCCCGCACGAGACCATCCGGCTCGTCACGGCGGCCACGTATCACCAGGTGTGGTGGCCCAGCCACGACGAGCGGGTCTACAGCGGTGAGCACCTGCCGGTCTGGGACGCGCGGGCGGAGGCGTTCGTCGACCCGGACACACGCACGCCGTTGACGGCCTGGGCGGACGCGGTCGAGGCCGTGGACGAACCGGCCCACGTGGTGACCTTCGGTCGTCAGGTCCACTCCAAGGGCATCCTCGGCGGCTCGGAGGAAGCCGGACGCCACATCGGCTACCTGACCAAGTACCTCACCAAGTCCATCGGAGAAGTGGTCGAGCAGACCACCGACCGGCAACGACGGCACGCTGACCGCCTGGCGGACGAGCTGGCTGTGACGCCCTGCTCCGACCGCTGCCCCGTGTGGCTGCTCTACGGCGTCCAACCACACGGAGCGGGCTCCCGGACCAGACCGGGCCACTGCAAGGGGCGCGCACACCGCCGAACCACCCTTGGCCTGCCCGGTCGGCGGGTGCTGGTGTCGCGGAAGTGGTCGGGCAAGACGCTCGCCGATCACCGGGCCGATCGAAAGCGCTTCGTCATGGAGGCGCTCAAGGCCGTGGGCATCGAGAAGCCGGAACCCGACACCTCCCAGCTCGTCTGGCACAAGGTGCGGCCCGGTGACCCGAACGTGCCACCACGGGCGCACCTGCTCATGCGCGCCATCGCGGAGCGGACCCGGTGGAAGGCCGAGTACGACCGCGCGATGTTGGCCGCTTCGGGCTCGCCACCTGCCGCAGATGTTTCGGCAACTGGGTCCATAGCTGCCTGACCAGGGGAATTGGGGGAGTTATGTCCGATCGACCGCGTCACATCGTCATCGAAGTGCTCTGGAAGCCGACCGACCTCGCGGACTTCCTCGGCCTTCCGGAGACCACGTTGCGCCAGTGGCGGCACAAGGGCTACGGCCCTCGGTTCGTCCGCCTCGGCAAGCACGTCCGCTATCGGCCGGAGGACATCCGGGACTGGCTGGACGAGCAGGAAACCGACCCGGCTGCGGCCTAGCAAGGGGGAACGTCATGGCAGGACACATCCAAGATCGCTGGATGCGCGTCAAGCGCGATGAGAATGGCGCGCCAGTACTCGACGCCAAGGGGAAGCGAACCAAGGAACGCGACCCGGAGAGGTGGGGCAAGGGCGACCGGTACAAGGTCCGGTACTTCGACCCGGACGGCAACGAGAAGTCCGAGTCGTTCCCGGACAAGCAGCTCCGCAAGGCGCAGGCGTTCCTGACCGAGATGCAGCACAACGTCTTGTCGGGCACCTACATCGACCAGGACGCCGGGAAGGTCAACTTCAAGACCTACGCCGAGAACTGGCTCAAGGGCCAGTCACAGGACGCGGCCACCCAGCAGACGCTGCGGAGTCGGCTCAAGAGCCAGCTCTACCCGTTCTTCGAGACGCGCAACGTCGGCTCGGTCAACGCCGAAGTGGTCCGCAACTGGCTCGCGTGGCTGCGGGAACGCAAGCTGGAGGTCTCCACCCAGGCGGTGTACTTCGACATCCTGTCGTCCATCCTCAACGCGGCTGTCGAGGACCGGAAGATCCGGGTCAACCCGTGCAAGGCGCAGAGCGTCAAGAAGCCCAAGCCCAGCACCCGCAAGATCGTCCCGTGGCCGGAAGCCAGGCTTCGGGCGGTCCAGCTCGCCCTACCAGCGCGGTTCAAGCCGACTGCCCAGCTCGGCGCGGGCTGTGGGATGCGGCAGGGCGAAATCCTCGGGTTCTCGATGGACGACTTGAACCGTGACGACATGCTGATCAACCTCGCCCGACAGATCAGGGTGATTGACAAGCAGCTGGTCTTTGCGCCGCCGAAGGGCGACAAGACGCGGGTGGTCCCTCTATCGAGTGGTGTCCTGGAGGGCCTGGACTCCTACGCGGAGAACTTCGAGCCCGTGGCGGTCACCCTGCCATGGCTCCAACCGTCCGGACGGCCGGTCACGGTCCGGCTGCTGATGGTCGGAAACCAGGGCGTGCCGTACTCAGGGAGCGCCTTCAACGAGGTGGTCTGGAAGCCGGCCTTCAAGCGGGCCGGACTGACCTACACGACCAAGGGGGACGGGATGCACGCGCTGAGGCACTTCTACGCCTCGACGCTGCTCGGCCAAGGCGTCTCGATCAAGGAGCTGGCCGAGTTCCTCGGTCACGCCGATCCAGGGTTCACGCTGCGGACGTACACCCATCTCCTGCCGTCGAGCTACGGGCGTGCTCGGTCGGCGGTGGATCGAGTCTTCCGTCCTAATCGGACGGTCCGGACAGCGTAAGCCCGCTTCGTTAGTGAACATCGATGTTCGCACGAGGACCCTGGACGGTCCCACGCGTGGAAGGACACTCAGCGGAGACGTCAAAGGTCATCGGCCTGCCCAGACCCGGTCCTCCAACTCACCCTCCCCTTCGGACTCAGGACGGCTCCGCTGGGTACACACGCAGCGCGTTCACGGTGGGACATCGTTACTCAACTTAAGTAACGCTTTGTGATGTTGAGCCGATGAGGGTGGCATAGCGGTGGATTGGAGCGTCCCAATGAGCATCGAGACTAACGATCATAGTGTCAGACCCATTGAATCTGTCGAGGCTGAATCACTGTTGCGATGCTATTACCTGGCCGACTTCTTGGGTAGTTGCATCGTTGATGACAAGTATAAGCCTCCCGTCACCCTTTCCGCCTCGATCAAGCTTTCCACTAAAGGTCGGACTCTTGCGAATCAGGCTAAAGGTGAAGGTATATCGCTGATGGAGGGAGAACTTGCTGCATATATGACCATGTGGGCGGGCGATGAACTGCTGATCGACGCCAATGAGACCGAGATTGACAGCTTGCGGAGTGCTATTTCATCGGAGATCAAGCGTAGCAAGATCAGGTTTCCGTGGATATACGGAAGAAAGCTATACGACGCAGTCAGTTCATCATCTTTCCATGGGTCAGCGCATCCGAGTCATGAAGACACCTTGCGATTGCTTGATCGTCTACCGCTCGGTGTATTCCAGATCGGACCATATGTAGCCGGGCCGTACGGTCTGGTCGAGTCGAAGCAGTGGAGGATTATCAGGCCACGCATCGTAGTCCCTTCTTATCACTGTGATGACATTGAGTGTGATCGTGTGCATTCGGTTCATCTCTCGACGGCAGACTCAGGTGTCTCGAAGGCCATAGGGAAGCTGCGATCGAAGGTGGCGAAGCTTCATAAGGTCAACGTCGAGTACCGCGAAGCTGTGCTTGAGGTGCAATCCAAGCATATTCCCCCATTCAGTTGGTTCAATAACTCAGACTTGCCGTTCTTCTTGTTCGAGTGTCTCACTATTGACGAGATCCGCAAACTCCTTGTACGCCTTCTCGATGCGCCGGGAGGGCATCTACGGGCTGAGTGCTTGAAGCTGGGAGAAGTGGTTAAGGATGCTGGTACTTTCGCCGGTCAGTTGAGCGAGGGGCAGTTGCTTCAAGTGATTCTCCTGGCAGGCGATTCTGAGGTTCACGAAACGCTGAACCGAATGGTATGGAGCAGCGATATCGAAGTTGCTCGAGCGGAGATTCGCTACGCGCGGATCGTTGCCGAGGCCCCTAGTGGCCTGTCGGGAAGAATGCAGATATCGCATCTGGGTGTTCGTCACGCACCTAGCGTTCGGCTCGCACCGGTACGTCTTCGAAAGTTGATATCCGAGTGTTTCCCCGAGAATGACCAGATGGCGGAGAAAAGGCTTGGGTGGCTTCTTCGTGAGTATGAAGGTGAGTCCCCGGGGGCTAAGCTTACAAGCGCCTTGAACCTAGAAGAACCAGCTTCCTTGGTTAATAAATTGATAGTCCGAGACGAGAAGTCGTATAGAGTGGCCCTCCTATCCCTGGGGCTCCCCATCGACGTTTTTGCAAACGCTTCCGACGAAGAAATTGCTAGGCTTATAGCATGGCATGTGGGATTCGTTTCTGTAGACAATAGTGTCGAATTGCAGCACTTGAATGACCGTGTGGCGGCACTCAAAAAACTTATCAGTAGTATCCCTCCGGCTTTTATTGACCGTACGGACGCGAACGAGATCCGTGCACTCTCGATCAACCTGTTCGTCGGCTTAGAAGAAATCTTGAAGCGAGCGCTGTGTTTCATCGTCTGGGCTATGCTTCGTGACTACAGGGGTAACTCTTATGTTTTAGACTATTCGCAGGCTAGGGCGCAAGATTACTTCCAATCGTGGATACTGGAGCAACAAGGAGGCCTGAAAGTAGAGAGGTTCGAGAAGTGGTCACTCGGTGACATTCTGGAGGGATACGGAATCGTTGCCAAAGTGTTGAAGAAACTTGAAAGCGAGCGAGTGGTTCACCTACGTCCTGAATCGGAGTGGCCTAGGTCAGCTCGGTACGGTGCAAACCCCTTCGTGTTTCCTTTTCAGCACAAATTCCCGTTTTTGGATCTCGACGCGCAATCGCGCAACTTCATCACCGAGGCGACCCAAAGGATCGCTTCTTCTTTGTCGGAGTCGGGAGTGCTTGACGTTCGAAACGGTTACTCGCACCACACTGATGAGGTGCCTGATACCGGTAAAATCGGAGTCGCACTAGACGCAATTGATGGCCGCGTTGCCGAGTTGGTTGCAAGCGGGCTCTATCCATCGGTATACGTGATGGACAGTTCAAACGAAGATAACACGGGCAGGCGGCGCGTTACTCTGCGCAGCGCTAGTGGGGCTAAAGTCGTTCTGACACGTCCGAGTGCCATCGACCTTTTTGGGTTTCCGGTGCTCAATAGACCGCAGGTCATCGTTCCGCGAGCGAAGGTTGCCGAATCGGGTGAACCGTTGCGCTTCTTGTTTCGTGTCGATTCTGCTTACGACGTGGACTGGGAGGATTTCCCGAAGAGGCCGGTTAAATCTAATGGCTTCGTTGTTTCGGAGTTCGAGGACCTAGGCTGAGTTGCATTTGGTCTACATCTATTGCTGCTGATATCGACCGCGGACGCCATGCTGCGTATCAAGCAGGTACCGGGGCGTGCGCTAAACGAGTGGACTAAGCCGGTCATCGACTGGCTCGACCTGCGCAGAAGGTCTGGAGGCGAGTGTTGCGGCAAGTCGGCCCCCGACGCTGCTGGCCAGGGCGTGTCGATCCGGGAGTTGGCCGATCCGAGTACGCCAATCCGGGATGCGCCCTGCGAGACATACAACCGCCTTCCGCCGACCGAGTTGCGGGTGCTCGGTCGGCGGTGGATCGGGTGTTCCGTCCGCAGCGGCCCAGTGAACTCCGGACGGCCTGATGACGGCCTGACAAGATCAATAACTAGCGTTTGTGCAGGTCAGGTCGTGAAGCCTTTGAAGATGTTGGTGAACTCGTACTGGGTCTGGCTGATGCTGCTGCACGTCGGCGAGATGCCGCCGCCGGGACAGCCGCCGTTGTCCCGGCCGACCGACCAGAAGCCCAGCAGGCCGATGCGGTTCGTGTTGGCCCACGCCACCAGCTTCCGCGCGTGAGCCTGGGTGAAGACCTTGCCGTTGAAGTTGCGGCCGATCATGGGTGTCACGCCGAGCAGCCGCTTCAGCTCCGCGTCCGACTTGGCGGGCCAGATCTGCTTCATCTGCCGCAGGCTGCTCTCGGCGGCGGCGATGACGGCGTCACCCCAGTCCGGCCGGGAGGAGCCGAACTCCATGGTCATGGGGTTGACGAGGACGGTCAGGCCCTTGGCCGCCGCGTTCTGCAGGATCTGCACCGAGTACGGGTCCATGCCGTAGTCGTCGCCCTGCACGCGCATCGTGTAGCTGATCGACGTGCCGCGCTCGGTCTGCAGGCGCTTCAACGCCGTGTTCACCATGTCGTGCGGGATGGTGGCCTCGACGTCCACGTCCAGGTGGTTGCTGCCGACGGCGTCGAGGACCTTCTTGTACGCCGCCAACAACGCGTCGGCGCTGGGGCACGAGTACTCCAGGTACGGCCCGGCGGCGCCGCCGGTCGCCACGATCACGTCACCGCCCAACGCCTTCAGCGCACGCACGTCGTTGACGATCCGGCTGTCGTTCAACGGGATCGTGCCACCCCACGAGGGGTTGCAGCCGCTGCTGTCCGCGAGCGCGAAGGCGAGCGTGAACACCTTCTGCCCGGTGGCGCGGGCGACCGACTCCAGCGACGGCGTCGGCATGGTGATGTCCACGTACGGCGCGGACTTCAGGCTGCCCGGTAGGGGTGGCTGGTCCGAAGTCGTAGTGGTGGTCGTGGTCGTGGTCGTCGTGGTCGTGCCGCCGGTGCACGGTTGGCCGTTGAGCTTGCAGTTGGCGGGCAGGCCCGTGCCGTTGACCAGGAACCCGAACGACGTGGACGCGCCCGCCGCGAGCCCGCCGTTGTACTCGCGGTTGGTGAACGTGTGGTGCGAGCCGCTGCTGGTCAGCGTGGCGTCCCAGTACGAGCCGGGCGCGCTGCCCGCCGGCAGGTCGAACTCGACCTGCCACCCGGACACCGCGCCCGACCCCGCGGTGACGGTGAACTTGCCCTGGTAGCCCGAACTCCACGCGGAGTCCTGGGTGAACACGGCCGTCGGTGTCGGCGCGGCGCCCGCGGGGGCGGCCAGCAGCAGACCGGCGGCGGTGACGCCTGCCGCGAGTGCGGCCAGGCTCGTGCGCTTGAGGGACATGGGCACCTACTCCCGTGCAGGGGGAACGGGGTGGGAGTGGTGGGGAGCGCGGGGCGCGGCACGCCCCCACACCACGTCGTGGCGGTGCCCGCGAACACCGTCGGCACCGACACGGTGACCGTAGGTGGACTGGACCACCTCGTCAATGGGTCTAGACCTTTTCGGGCCCGAACGGTCGACCGCCCGTAGTGGGAGACTGTCCGGGTGGATGCCCTCCCTTGGTCCGCCGGCGCCGCAACCGGCATCGGCTCGCTACCCGGAACCGACCCGCTGGAGGCTGCCAGGATCGTTCTCGGCGAACTCCCCGAACTCCCTCACCTGCCCGAACTCCCCGCACGGGGCGTCGGCGCGGACATGATCGGCCGCACCGCCGCGCTCCTGGTCGACCTGCCGGTCGAGGTGGTCCCGTCCGGCTGGCGGACCGCCGCGCACCCCGGCAAGGACCATCGGCGCGCGTTCGACCTGCTGCGCCGCGACCTGGACGCGTTCGAGGAGGCAGCCGAGCCCGCGCCGCCGTCGGTGGTCAAGGTGCAGTCCGCCGGGCCGTGGACGCTCGCCGCGAGCGTCGAGCTGCCGCGCGGCCACCGCGTGCTGACCGACAAGGGCGCGCTGCGCGAGCACACCGAGTCGCTGGTCGAGGGCCTCAACCGGCACGTCGCCGAGGTCGCCAGGCGCACCGGCGCGAAGGTCGTCGTGCAGCTGGACGAACCGGGGCTGCCCGCCGTGCTCAAGGGCCTGCTGCCGACGCCGTCCAAGCTCGGCACGGTCGCCGCCGTCCCCGAGCCGGACGCGAGGGCCGTGCTCCAGACCGTGATCGACGGCCTCGACGCGGACGTGATCGTGCACTGCTGCGCGCCGAAGCCGCCGATCACGCTGATCCGCCGGGCGGGCGCGACGGCCGTCTCGTTCGACGTCACGATCCTGGACGACACGATGTGGGACGAGCTCGGCGAGGCGTGGGAGGAGAAGACCCAGCTGTTCCTGGGCCTGGCCCCGAGCACCGACCCGAGCACGCCGAGGACGCTGAGGTCGCTGGCCCAGCCCGCGCTCGACCTGGTGGACCGGCTCGGTTTCCCGCGGTCGATCCTGGGCACGCACGCGGTGCCGACACCGACGTGCGGCATGGCCGGCGCGAGCGAGAAGTGGGTGCGGCGGGCGTTGGCGCTGACGCGTGACGTGGGCAAGGCGTTCGTGGAACCGCCCGAGGACTGGTGACCCTCGCTACAGGGCGCTGAACGGCGCGGCGTAGGTGAAAGGGCCGGTGAGGGCGGGCGTGTAGGCCGACAGGGCCCGGGCCTGGAAGTACGGGGTCCAGTCCGGGTCCGGCGGGGTGATGCCGTAGGTCGACGCCAGTGCGAAGCCGAAGCGCGAGTAGTACGCCGGGTCGCCCAGGAGGATCACGAGGGGCTCGTCGAGGGCGTCGGCGGCGCCCAGGACGGTGTGCATCAGGGCCTTGCCGACGCCGGAGCGCTGGTGGGCGGGCAGCACGCTCAGCGGGCCGAGGCCCAGCGCGGGAGCGTCACCAACGGACCCACGCGTGCACACGACGTGCCCGACCACCGCGCCGTCCACCTCGGCGACCAAGGACAGGGCCGGGATCCAGCCGGGATCCGCCCGGAGCGCGTCGACCAGCCACACCTCCCCACCCGGTCGCGCCGCGAACGCGGCCTCCGTCACGTCGTGGACGGCCTGGATGTCGGCGGTGGTCTCGCGTCGGATCAGCACGACACAGCACCCTACGACCCCACCAGGTGAACCCCCGAAGGCATTTCCGCCCCGCGCAGGAAGGCCAGCAGCACGCTCTGGAACGCCCGCCCGGCCGACGTCGGCGCCACGTCCGTCCGGTGCGCCAACGCCACCGTCCGCGTGGTCGCCGGGGTCAGCGGCGTCCCGTGCAACGACCGCGTGGCCAACACCGTGCTCGGCACGATCGCCACCCCCAACCCCACCTCCACGAACCGCAGCACGGCGTCCATCTCCCCGCCCTCCACCGCGAACCGCGGCTCGAACCCCGCCTGCCGGCACGCCGCCAACGTCGTCTCCCGCAGGTCGTACCCCGGCCGGAACATCACCAGCGGCTGCTCGCGCAGGTCCGTCAACCGCATCCGGGACACGCCCAACGGCGCCGCCGACGCCACCACCAGCTCCTCCCGCAGCACCGGCACCACCGTCAACGCCCGGTCCGCGTCCGCCGGCGACACGATCACCAGCGCCAGGTCGAGCTGCCCCGCCTCCAACGCCGCGACCAGGTCACGCGACCCGCCCTCCGTCACCGACACCTGGATCCCGGGGTACGCGTCGTGGTACCGCTTGATCACGTCCGCGAACAGGCTGACGCACAGGCTCGGCGTCGCGCCGACCCGCACCCGCCCCCGCCGCAGCCCCACCAGCTCGGCCACCTCCAGCCGCGCCGTGTCCACATCCGACAGGATCCGGGCGGCGACCGGCAGCAGCGCCTCACCCGCCGGCGTCAACGTGACGTTCCCCCGCGCCCGGCTGAACAGCTCCGCGCCCAGCTCCTTCTCCAACGCGTGGATCTGCTTGGACAGTGAGGGCTGCGCCACACGCGCCTCCGCCGCCGCACGCGTGAAGTGCCGCGTCCGGGCCACTGCCAGGAAGTACACGAGCTGCTGCAGCGTCATAGCCCCAGGCTATCTTCAGGCAGCTCACGATGTATTGGACGACTCGTCACACCGGTTCCTAGCGTCAGCGACGTGGACACGATCGGGCTCTACCGCACCACCGTCGGCAAGAAAGTCGTCATGGCGGTCACCGGCGCCGGACTGCTGCTGTACGTCGTCGTGCACATGCTCGGCAACCTCACCGTCTTCTCCGGCGCGGACGCGATCGACGGCTACGGCCGGTGGCTGCGCGAGATCGGCGCGGTCTGGCCGACGCGGGTCGCCCTGCTCGCGTGCGTGGGACTGCACTTCGCCGCCGCCTACCAACTGACCGCGAAAGCGCGCAAGGCCAAGGGCCGGTACGAGCACCGCAGACGCGTCCAGGGCAGCTACGCGGCCCGCACCATGCGCTGGGGCGGCGTGATCATCGCCCTGTTCGTGGTCTACCACCTGCTCGACCTCACCGTCGGGTGGCTCAACCCCCACGGCGTGCCCGGCGAGATCCACGCGAACGTGGTCGCCGACTTCCAGCACTGGTACGTGGTGCTGGCGTACGCGGTCGCCGTGCTCGCCCTGGGCTTCCACATCCGCCACGGCGTGTGGAGCGCCACCCAGACGCTCGGCGTCACCACCTCGCGCGTGATCGGCCTCGGCGTCGCCGTGGCGATCTGCGCCGGTTTCCTCTCCGTTCCCTTCGCCGTCTTCACCGGATTGGTGAGCTGACATGCCCTACACCGAAGGCGCCCCGATCACCGATCAGCGCGTGCCGACCGGACCGATCGAGACCCGCTGGGACCGCCGCCGCTTCTCCGCCCGGCTGGTCAACCCCGCGAACCGGCGCAACCGCAGCGTGATCGTGGTCGGCACCGGCCTCGCGGGCGGCTCGGCCGCGGCGACGTTGGCCGAGCTCGGCTACCAGGTCAAGTCGTTCTGCTACCAGGACAGCCCCCGCCGCGCGCACAGCATCGCCGCGCAGGGCGGCATCAACGCGGCCAAGAACTACCGCAACGACGGCGACAGCGTGCACCGGCTGTTCTACGACACCGTCAAGGGCGGCGACTTCCGCTCCCGCGAGTCGAACGTGCACCGGTTGGCGCAGATCAGCGTCGAGATCATCGACCAGTGCGTGGCGCAGGGCGTGCCGTTCGCCCGCGAGTACGGCGGCCTGCTGGACACCAGGTCGTTCGGCGGCGCGCAGGTCTCCCGGACGTTCTACGCCCGCGGCCAGACGGGACAGCAACTCCTCCTGGGCGCTTACCAGGCGTTGGAACGGCAGATCGCCGCCGGACGCGTCGAGATGCACCCGCGCACCGAGATGCTCGACCTCGTCGTGGTGGACGACCGGGCGCGCGGGATCGTCGTGCGCGACCTCGTCACCGGCGCGGTGTCCACCCACTTCGCGGACGCCGTCGTGCTCGCCACCGGCGGCTACGGCAACGTGTTCCACCTCTCCACCAACGCCAAGGGCTGCAACACCACGGCGATCTGGCGGGCGCACCGGCGCGGCGCGCTGTTCGCGAACCCGTGCTTCACCCAGATCCACCCGACGTGCATCCCGATCAGCGGCGACCACCAGTCGAAGCTGACCCTGATGAGTGAATCCCTGCGCAACGACGGCCGCGTGTGGGTGCCGCGAGACCCGCGCGACACGCGTGCGCCGAACGACATCCCCGAAGCCGACCGGGACTACTTCCTGGAACGCATGTACCCGGCGTTCGGCAACCTCGTGCCGCGGGACATCGCGTCCAGGGCGGCCAAGAACATCTCAGACGAGAAGCGCGGCGTGTACCTCGACTTCGCCGACGCCATCGAACGCCTCGGGGCGCTCGCCGTCGAACAGCGCTACGGGAACCTGTTCGAGATGTACCAGCGCATCACCGGCGACGACCCGTACCGGACGCCGATGCGCATCTACCCGGCCGTGCACTACACGATGGGTGGCCTGTGGGTCGACTACGACCTGCGTGCCACGATCCCCGGCCTGTACGTGATCGGCGAGGCGAACTTCTCCGACCACGGCGCGAACCGGTTGGGCGCGTCGGCGTTGATGCAGGGCCTGGCGGACGGCTACTTCGTGCTGCCCGGCGTGATCGGCGACTACCTGGCCGACGCGCCGTTCGGACCCCTGGACGAGAGTCACCCGGTCGTGGCGGACACGGTGTCCGAGGTGCGCGGTCGGGTGAAGACGTTGCTGGCCGTCGACGGTGACCGCACGGTCGAGTCGTTCCACCGCGAGCTCGGCCGGTTGATGTGGGACGAGTGCGGCATGGAGCGCGACGAGGCGGGGCTGCGCAAGGCGTTGGAGCGCATCCCGGAGCTGCGCGAGGAGTTCTGGCAGCGGGTGAAGGTGCCCGGCACCGGGGAGCGGCTCAACCAGGAGCTGGAGAAGGCGGGCCGGGTCGCGGACTTCTTCGAGCTGGCGGAGCTGATGTGCGTGGACGCCCTGCACCGCGCCGAGTCGTGCGGCGGGCACTTCCGGTCGGAGAGCCAGACCCCGGACGGCGAGGCGTTGCGGGACGACGCGAACTACTCCTACGTCGCCGCCTGGGAGTACACGGGCGTGGGCCAACCGCCCGTGCTGCACAAGGAAGCGCTGACCTTCGAGCACGTCACGCCGAGCACCAGGAGCTACTCGTGAAGCTGACCCTGCGGATCTGGCGGCAGAGCGGCGCCACCGGGCGGCTGGTGGAGTACGCCGTGGACGACCTGTCGCCTGACATGTCGTTCCTGGAAGCGCTGGACGTGCTCAACGAGCGGTTGATCACGTCCGGGCAGGAGCCGGTGGCGTTCGACCACGACTGCCGCGAGGGCATCTGCGGCATGTGCGGGATGATGATCAACGGGATGGCGCACGGGCCGGAGAAGGCCACCACGGCGTGCCAGCTGCACCTGCGGCACTTCCGCGACGGCGACGTGGTGACCGTGGAGCCGTGGCGGGCCGAGCCGTTCCCGGTGGTGCGCGACCTGGTGGTGGACCGGTCCGCGTTCGACCGGATCGTGGCGGCCGGCGGGTACATCAGCGTGCCGACCGGGTCCGCGCCGGACGCCCACGCGACGCCCGTGCCCAAGCCGGACGCGGACACGGCGTTCGAGGCGGCGGCGTGCATCGGCTGCGGCGCGTGCGTGGCCGCGTGCCCCAACGGGTCCGCCATGCTGTTCACCGCCGCGAAGGCCACGCACCTCGGCGTGCTGCCGCAGGGGCAGCCGGAGCGGTACTCGCGGGCGCGGGACATGGTCGCCGAGCACGACGCGTCGGGCTTCGGCGGCTGCACGAACACCGGCGAGTGCACGTCAGCGTGCCCCAAGGGCATCCCGCTGACCACCATTGCCCGGCTGAACGCCGACCTGCTGCGCGCTCACACCACCCGCAGCGACAGGTAACCCGTCCCGCACACCAGGAGCGTGGAGAGCAGCCCCAGGAGGAGCGCCCTGGGGCTGGTCCGCACGAGGCTCTTGAGGCGCACCGACGTGCCCAGGCCGAACAGCGCGGCGGCCAGGACGACCGCCGTCGCGGTGCCGGCCACGTCCACGACAGCCGGTGGCACCAGCGGGCTGACCAGCATCAACGCCAGGAAACCGAGCAGGAAGCCGGGCACCAGCGGCGCGCCGCGACCGCCGACGCCGGCCACGATCGGCGCCAACAGCGCCACCCGGCCGAGCTTCACCGCCATCGCCGTCGCCAGACCGCCGGCCGGTGCGGCGGCGGCCACCTGCGCGACCTCGTGCACGCTCAGCCCGATCCACTGCGGTGAGGCGTTCAGCAGCGGCAACGCGATCATCGCCAGCGCGCCGTAGAGCGTGACGAGGGTGACGCTGGTGGCCACGTGCTCGTCCTCGCGGTCGACCCGGCCCTCGACAGCGGCGATGGCCGACGCGCCGCAGATCGAGAAACCGCTGGCCACGAGGATGTACAGGCCGCGCGGCAGGCGCAGCCGGCGGCCGAGCGCCACCGTGCCGAAGAACGTCACCGAGACCGTCGCCAGGATCGCCACCAGAACGCCCGGTCCCAGGTCGAGCAGTTGCACAACGGACAGTTGCAGACCGAGCAGCACCACCCCGGTGCGCAGCAGCCTGCGCGTGACGCCGGTCAGATCCGGCAGGCGTCCACCCACCAGCACACCCAGGACCAACGCGGCGATCAGCACACCGTCCAGCCTCCGTCGGCGCCGGCGCTTCCGGTAGGCGGCCGTCGATGCCGCAGTCATACCCTGTGGCTATGACCCCGGACCTCGAATCGCTGCGCCTGCTGGTGCTCGTCGGGGAGCTGGGCAGCCTCGGCCGGGCCGCCGAGCACCTCGGCATCGCGCAACCGTCGGCGAGCAAGCGGCTGTCCACACTGGAACGGCGACTCGGCGTCGTGCTGGTCGACCGCGGCCGGCGCGGCTCCGTGCTCACGCCCGCTGGCGTGGTGGTGACCGAACGGGCACGGCGGGTGCTGGACGAGGTCGCGGGCCTGGTGGAGGGCGCGCGGGCGCTGCGGTCGGCGCAGGAGGCCGAGCTGCGGGTCGCCGCGAGCATGACCGTGGCCGAGCACCTCGCGCCGAGCTGGATCGGCGAGCTGCGCCGCACCCGACCCGACCTGCGCGTGGGACTGCGGGTGACGAACTCGGAGACGGTCGGCGCACTCGTCCGCGACGGCGCGGTCGACCTCGGCTTCGTCGAAGCACCAGGCCCGCTACCAGGGCTGTCGTCCCGGAAAGTGGCCGTGGACCGGCTCGCGGTGGTCGTCGCGCCCGGCCACCCGTGGTCACGCCGACGCCGACCGCTCACCCCGCCGGAACTGGCCGCGACACCGCTCGTGATGCGCGAACGCGGCTCCGGCACCCGCGACACGCTCGACCGGGCGTTGCCCGACGCGTGCCCGCCCGCGCTGGAACTCGGCTCCACCACGGCCGTGCGCGGCGCGGTGGTCGCCGGGGTCGCGCCCGCCGTGCTGAGCGTGCTCGCCGTGGACGTCGACCTCGCCGAAGGCCGGCTGGTCGAAGTGCCCGCGGAACTCGACCTGCGACGCGTGCTGCGCGCCGTGTGGCCGGGCGGGCGCAAGCTCGTGGGACCCGCGGCGGAACTGCTCGCCGTGGCCGACCGCCGGGGCTCGGCGCCCCCGCAGTTCCGGGCACAGCCGCGGTCCGGCCGTAGTTCAATGGAGCCATGAGCTGGTTCCGCCGACGCACCGAACCCGAACCCGCGCCCGTCCACCTGCCCAACCCGGCCGAGGCCGCGGCGGCGTTCTGGCAGGAGTGGTTCGAGCTGCTGCCGACCGTGAGCGCGGCCCTGGGCGACGGCGAACCGTACCGGGTGGAGGGCGACCTGGGCGCGATGGTCGCCGCCATGCACCCCGACCTGGAGTTCTCCCTCGAACGCGGCCACCGGGCGATCTACGCCCTGGTGATCACCGGCCGTGAAGACCCGAAGCTGCGGCCCTACACCGACGCGTGGATCGGGGCCGCACCCGCCGAGGACATGATCTGGGAGTACCACGACTCGGTGCCCGCGGTGCCGGACCCGACCCTGGTCACCATCAACCTCGGGCCCCGCCGGCTGCGACTGGCCGACGTGCGGGTGGTCGCGCAGGTCTCCGACGGCCTGGTCGACGTCGCCGTCTACCACCCCGGGTTCGCCGACCTCGACGACAAGGCCAGGCAGACCATGACGTTCCTCCCGTTGGACGTCACGCTGGGTGAGCGACTGGCCGGTGAACGACTCGGCCGGGTGGAAACCGCGTCCGCCGAGCCGGAGGGCACGATCGGCCTGCTGGAACTGCGCGACCTGGTCCGCGCGATCGCCGCGGATCCCTCCTGAAATTGTCGGACCCCCTGGTTACCCTCATGCCGTGACCAGCAGCGACTCGTTGAACCCGACCCAGGTGCCCGCCGAGGGCGTCGAGGACGTGCCCGCCGACGTGCGCGAGCGGCACGCCGCGTTGGCCGAGGTGGTGCGCGGGCACCAGTTCCGCTACTACGTCCTCGACTCGCCGACGGTCAGTGACGGCGAGTTCGACGCGTTGCTCCGGGAGTTGGAAGCGCTGGAGCAGGCGCACCCCGGGCTCGCCACGCCCGATTCGCCCACGCAGCTCGTCGGCGGCACGTTCTCGACCGAGTTCAAGGCGGTCGACCACCTGGAGCGGATGCTCAGCCTCGACAACGTGTTCTCGGCCGAGGAGCTGCAGGGCTGGTTCGACCGGGTGCGCAAGGAGGTCGGCGCGGACGCGCACTTCCTGTGCGAGCTGAAGATCGACGGGTTGGCGATCAACCTGCTCTACGAGCACGGCCGCCTGGTCCGGGCCCTGACCCGCGGCGACGGGCGCACCGGCGAGGACGTCACGCTCAACGTGCGGACGCTCGAGGACGTGCCGGAGACGTTGACCGGCACCGACGAGTACCCCGTGCCCGCGCTGGTCGAGGTGCGCGGCGAGGTGTTCTTCGCCGTGGAGGACTTCCTGGAGCTCAACGCGCGGCTCGTGGAAGCCGGCAGACCGCCCTTCGCGAACCCGCGCAACACCGCCGCCGGGTCGTTGCGGCAGAAGGACCCGAAGGTCACGGCGTCGCGCCGGCTGCGGATGATCTGCCACGGGCTGGGCAAGCGCGAGGGGTTCGAGCTGACCCGGCAGTCCGAGGCCTACGAGGCGCTGCGCGCGTGGGGGCTGCCGGTGTCGTCGCACACCGCGGTGCTGGGCACGTTCGAGGAGGTCGGCGCGCACGTCGCGCACTGGGGCGAGCACCGCCACGACGCCGTGCACGAGATCGACGGCGTCGTCGTCAAGGTGGACGAGGTGTCGTGGCAACGGCGGCTCGGCAGCACGTCCCGCGCGCCGCGGTGGGCGATCGCGTTCAAGTACCCGCCGGAGGAGGCCACCACCACCCTGCTGGACATCAAGGTGCAGGTCGGGCGCACGGGCCGGGTGACGCCGTTCGCCGTGATGGAGCCGGTGAAGGTGGCGGGTTCGACGGTCGCCCGCGCGACTTTGCACAACGCCAGCGAGGTGAAGCGCAAGGGTGTGCTGATCGGCGACCGCATCGTGATCCGCAAGGCCGGCGACGTGATCCCCGAGGTGCTGGGTCCGGTGATCGACGCGCGGCCTGATGGCGCCTACGCGTTCGAGATGCCCCTGACGTGCCCCGAGTGCGGGCACGCGTTGCGCCCGATGAAGGAGGCGGACGTCGACATCAGGTGCCCCAACGCCGCGGGGTGCCCGGGACAGCTGCGCGAGCGCTTGGCGTACCTGGCGTCGCGCTCGGCGTTGGACATCGAGGTGCTGGGCTTCGAGGCGGCGGCGGCGCTCGTCGACTCACCCGTGTACGGCGACGAGGGCGACCTGTTCGACCTCGACGCGGACAAGCTGGCGCGGGTCGACCTGTTCCGCACCAAGGACGGCGACCTGACCGCGAACGCCGTGAAGCTGCTGGACAACCTGGAGACGGTCAAGCAGCGTCCACTGTGGAGAGTCCTGGTCGCCCTGTCGATCCGCCACGTGGGCCCCACCGCCGCCCGGGCCCTGGCGCAGGAGTTCGGCTCCCTGGACCGCATCGTCGCCGCGACGGAGGAGGAACTGGCCGCCGCCGAGGGCGTGGGCCCGACCATCGCCACGGCCGTGCGCGAGTGGGTCGAGACCCCGTGGCGGCAAGCCGTCGTGGCGAAGTGGCGGGCCGCCGGGGTGCGCACGGCCGAGGAGCGGGACACCTCGATCCCGCGCAACCTGGAGGGGTTGTCGATCGTGGTGACGGGTTCGCTGGAGACGTTCTCGCGGGACGAGGCCAAGGAGGCGATCCTGTCGCGCGGCGGCAAGGCGGCGGGCTCGGTGTCGAAGAAGACGGCGTTCGTCGTCGTGGGCGAGTCGCCGGGTTCCAAGGCGGAGAAGGCGGAACAACTGAAGGTCCCGGTGCTGGACGAAGCGGGTTTCCGCGTCCTGCTGACCGAGGGCCCGGAAGCAGCCACCAAGATCGCCACCGTCGCCGAAGACCCCGCCGACCCCCCAACCCCCACCGACGACTCCACCACCCCGCCACCTAACCCAACCCCTGCAATGCCCTGACCAGCAGTTTCCCTCACTACAAGCACCACGATCGAGTGATCACGACAGGAGGACTGAATCAAAACGTCGTTATCGCCAGCCTCGAACGTCGGTTGAAACAACGAGGCCGGCAACCAACCCCCACCCCAACCCGCCCAACCCCCGCCCGATCCGATCCATCCCACCACCGCGACCGCCGCCACCACCCAGCCACCGCCCACCCCACCACCGACCCGAAACCCGACCCCAACCGCGCCACCACACCTGCGCCCGGCCCGCCCAACCCCGTCCGGCCCGCTCGGCCGGCCGGCCAGCCAGCCAGCCAGCCAGCCGAGCGAAGCCCGCCGCAGCCGTGGACCGGGTTGGGCGGGGAGTCGGTACGTCACATCGGCCGGTAGACCGAGATGTGGCCCTTGCTGGCGCCGGTGAACGGGCGGCGGGTCCAGGATTCGTGGCGTTCGGTCAGGTGCAGGCCGGCGCGTTCGGCCATCAGGTCCAGTTCGCCGGGGTAGGTGTAGCGCTGGGCGTGTGGCTTCAGGCGGATGCCGTCGGCGGTGAAGATGACCTTCTGGCTGACGAACCGCTGCGCCGCCAGGTCGACGTCGTACACCTCGATCGCCGCCGACTCGACGTCCGCCCACAGCGCCTGGACCCGCTTGCCGCCCGGGAACTGCGACGGGTCGGGCACGTACGTCTCGATCACGAACGCGCCGTCCGGCTCCAGCACGCGCGCGACGTTCGCGAAGCAGTCCGCCTGCCGCCGGACGTCCACCAGGTTGAAGATCGTGTTGAACACCAGGTACACGAGCGCGAAGCGGCCCGTCACCGGCACGTCGGCCATGTCGCCGATGGTCACCGGCACGTCCGCCCCACCCGGTTTCGCGGCCAGCTTCGCCGCCATCAGCTCCGAACCCTCCACCCCCTCCACGGGCACACCCCGCGCCGCCAACGGCAACGCCACCCGCCCCGTGCCGATCGCCAACTCGAGAGCCCGCCGCCCACCCGCCATCGGCGCCAGGAAGTCCACCGCCGGAGTCGGGTCGAGCTCGGTTCCGCTGTCGTAGTCCTCCGCCCACACCTTCCCGAAGAACGCCGGATCACCGATCACGTCATAGCTGGACAAGGTTCACTCCCATGGGTCAGTTGGTCCGCCGCGTCACGCGCAGCAGGTATTCCTTTCGGTTCAACGGGTTCTGATCCGTCCGCGCCCGCACCGGGACCGCACCGCGCACCGGCGCGTGGTGCGAGAACGCCGCCTCCAACACCCCCTCACCACGGGTCAGCCCGGGCACCACCCGCTGGAACCCGTGCACGGACCCCGCCGGGATCTCGCCCTCCACCACGGTCACCCGCCCCCGCGGCACGCTCCCCAGCAGCACCGCCCCCCACCGCGCCAGCACCGGCGTCAACCCACCGAGCACGTCACCCGGCGCCTCCAGCGAAAACCGGTGCACGGGCGAGAGCACCGACGTCCCCGCCGAACGCAAAGCCGAGAACAACACCAACGGCGCCAGCGACCGGAAGTCGCCGGCCGTGCTCGACATGCTCTTGTCGAACGTCCCGTGCGCGTGCGACTGCCGCGCCCAATACCCGGCGTGCGTCATCGTCACCGCGCAATCGGTGACCTCCCACCCGCACAACCCCTGCCCGAGCGCCTCCCGCACGCTCTCCTCCACCGCCTTGAAGAACGCGAACGGCATCGACCCCAGCTCGACGCCCAACGCGAACGTCACCCCGTCACCCGGCTCCACCCGCAACCCCACCGTCGCCAGGAACGGGTTCCCGTCGTCGCCGATGAACTCCACCGCCGACCCCACCCCGACCGGCCGCTCCAGGCAGATCGTGGTCGTCTCCCGGAACTCCACCTCCAGCCCGTGCTCCTCGGCCAACGTCGCCTGCAGCACCTCCTTCTGCACCTCGCCGTACAGCGAAACCCGCCCGCCGTGCCGCAGGCCGATCAACGGGTCCTGCTCGGCCAACCGCGTCAGCGCCACGTGCAGCGCGCCGCGATCGGCCTCCCGCGACGGCACCACGACCGCCTCCAACGTCGGCGGCGCGAACCGGTGCTCCCCACCGGGAGGCGGAACGCCGAGGGCGTCGCCGACCCGGACACCCTCCAACCCCCACACCTTCGCCACCTGCCCCGCCCGAACGGCGCCGCGGCGCACCACCGCACCCCGCTCGAACACCCCCAAGGCCGTGACCCGCTCGGGCAACCGGTCGCGCACGCGCACCGTCCCGGAGAACATCCGCACGAACGCGACCCGCTCACCACCGGCCCCGCGTTCCACCTTGAACACCACCCCGGACACCGGCCCGTCGGGATCACCGGACGCCGGGGGCAGGAACTCCGCCAACCCCGCCATCAACTCCGGCACGCCGGCGCCCGTGATGGCCGACCCGAAGTAGACGGGGTGCACCGCGCACCGCCGGGCGTGCGCCGCCACCACCGCACGCGGATCGGGCACCACCCGCCCCTCGACGTAGGCCGCGAGCACGGCGTCGTCGTGCTCGGCCAGCACCTCGACCGCACCGTCCCCGATCCCCGGCACGACGGCAGCCGCACGGCCACCGGCGTCGACCACCCGCGCCATCGGAACCACCGCGGGCGTCAGGAGAGCCGCGACGTCCCGCAGCACGGACTCCGGTCGAGCCCCACCCCGGTCCACCTTGTTCACGAACACCAGCGTCGGGATGCGCAAGCGCCGCAACGCCCGCATCAGCACGCGGGTCTGCGCCTGCACGCCCTCGACCGCCGACACCACCAGCACCGCGCCGTCGAGCACGCCGAGCACCCGTTCCACCTCGGCGATGAAGTCCGGGTGACCGGGTGTGTCGATCAGGTTGACCGTCGTGCCGCCGACGTCGAACGACACCACCGCGGCCTTGATGGTGATGCCGCGCCGCCGTTCGAGGGCGAGCGAGTCGGTCCGCGTGCTGCCGTCGTCGACGCTGCCGACCTCGTCGATGACACCGGCGGCGTGCAGCAGCCGCTCGGTCAGGCTCGTCTTACCGGCGTCGACGTGCGCCAGGATCCCCAAGTTCAGCGTTCGCACCAAGCGTCATGTCCTCTTCTAGACAGGCGATTACGACCTTCTGGAAGGGCATGACAGCTCGCACGATCGTCCTCCTCGGTGAGGTGTCAGGGACGTCGGCCACCAAAGCAGCCGGCGAGAACGGCCGGCAACCGATTAACCCGCCGACGTCACGTGCGGGAAGCGCGCGACCCACCCCTTCTGCCAGGGCGTTTCCACCGCACGCCGGTTGTGGTCGGCCCGCGCCCACGCCACCGCGTCACCCGATGGGACGCCCGCCGGCACAGCCGGGCACGCGATCACGGTGCCCGTCCGCCCGACACCGCCGCCGCACGTCACCTCGACCCGTTCGCCGGCCACGGCCCAGGTACAGCCCGTGGTCGGGCGTGCCCTCTGGCGTGGGGTTCCGCAGGCCACGACCGCGCACGACATCGGGCCGGAATCTTGATCGCACCGTGTCGGAGCAGTTGTCTGGACGACAATCGGGGACTGTCCGATGACGTGGAAGGGAACCAGATGGCCGACATCGTGGTGAGGCCCGCCAGGGAAGACGAGTGGGCGGCGGCGGGTGCGATCACCGTGGCCGCCTACCAGGCCGACCGCCACATCGACAGCCACACCGGCGGGTACGCCGACACGCTGGTCGATACGCGCACGCGCGCCCGTGAGGCGGAACTGCTGGTGGCGGTGGACGTCGAGAACACCGTGCTCGGCACCGTCACGGTGGTCCGGCCCGGCACCCCGTACGCCGAGGTCAGCAGGGACGGCGAGGTGGAGTTCCGGATGCTGGCGGTGAGCCCGTCGGCGCGCGGGCGCGGCGTCGGCGAGGCCTTGGTGCGCGCGGTGATCGTGCGGGCGCGTGAGCTCGGCGCCCATCGGTTGGTGATGAGCAGTTCCGAGCACATGACCACGGCGCACCGCCTCTACCAGCGGCTCGGTTTCCGACGGCGGCCCGATCGCGACTGGCGGCCGGTGCCCGGCGTCGACGTGACCGCGCTCGGGTTCAGCCTCGAACTCGCATGATCTCGTCGCGCAGCGAACGGTCCCGCGCGGCCCGGTCGTAGAGCAGTTCCACCAGCGTCGCGTGGTCGAGTTCGGCGAGGCGGACGCGCAGCTCCTCGTCCTCCGCGTCCGGCGGCGGCACGGTCAGGCCGCGTTCCAGCAGCACCAGGCCGACCGCGACGCAGTGCTTGCAGAAGAAGCCCTGCGACCCGTACGGGCAGGTGCACGCGCCGTCCAGGCGGGTGTCGTCCCACTGGAGCGTCACCCGGTACTCGGCCGCGCCGACCACGACGCCTTCCACGTGCCGCGAGCGGACGGCCAGCTCGACCACGGCGTCCCGGTAGGTCAGCCCGCGCCAGTACGACTTGGCGCCCGCGTGGTGGCGCAGCAGGGCTGAGGTCAGCGTCGGCATGGCGGTATCCAACACCTTGTGGTTCGGTGGGTTACGTGCTCCAGGCCTGTCTGAACGGCGCCCGTGAGCCGGGCAGCCACCCTAGTGTGCCGATCACGCCGCAGCAGCTGGCGGCCGACGCCGCGGCGTGCGGAGAGCTGGGCGTGACGTCGTTCCACCTGCACCCGCGGGACGTGGTCGGCTTGGAGGTGCTGGCCGGCCCGGAGGTCGCCACTTCGGTGTCCGTGGTGCGGTCCGTCGTGCCGCGGGCGGAGATCGGCGTGACGACCGGCGCGTGGATCGTGCCGGACCCCGTGCGGAGGGCGGAGCTGGTGCGCGGGTGGGCGGGGCTGGCGGCGGGACGTCCGGACTTCGCGTCGGTCAACGTCCACGAGGACGGGTGGCTCGCCGTCGCGGACGCGTTGCGCGACGCGGGCATCGGCATCGAGCTGGGTGTGTTCCACGTCGAGGCGGCGCGGGCGTTGCTGGACGTCGGCGTGCCCGCGGGGACGGTGCGGGTGTTGGCGGAGGTGCGGCCGGGGGAGACCGCGGAGCACGCGGCGCGGTTGCTGGACCTGCTCGGACCGCTCGGGGCGCCGATCCTGCTGCACGGCGAGGACGACAGCGCGTGGCCGGTGCTGGACTACGCGGTGACGCGCGGGCTGGACACCCGGATCGGCCTCGAGGACACGCTCACCTTGCGTGACGGCACGCAGGCCGCGGACAACGCGCAGCTGGTGAAGCTGGCTCTCTGACGCGCGAAAAGCACTGGTAGCGCGGTCGCGTGCCGTGGTTTCGTTGCGCCATGGTGTCCACCGACCGGCTCCTCGCCTTCGCGGCCATGTCGTTCCTGCTGATCGTGATACCGGGGCCCAGCGTCCTGTTCGTGGTCGGGCGGGCGTTGGCGCAGGGTCGCCGTGCCGCTCTGATCACGGTCCTGGGGAACACGCTCGGCGCTTATGCCCTGGTCGTGGCCGTCGCGTTCGGCGTCGGGACGGTCGTGGAGCGTTCGGCGGTCGTGTTCACGACGTTGAAGCTGGCCGGGGCCGCGTACCTGGTGTACCTCGGGGTGAAGGCGGTGCGGCAGCGCGGGGCGCTGCACGCGACGTTCACCGCCGGCGGCCCGGCGCAGGGCGGGCTGCGCACGTTGTGGGAGGGCTTCGCGGTGGGCGTGGCGAACCCGAAGACGATCGTGTTCTTCGCCGCCGTGCTGCCGCAGTTCGTGGACCGCGCGCAGGGCCACGTCATCCTCCAGATGCTCCTGCTCGGGCTGGTGTTCAACGTCATCGCGGTGGCGTCCGACAGCGTCTGGGGCCTGGCCGCCGCCACCGCCCGCGCCTGGTTCGCCCGCTCGCCCCGCCGACTGGCCATGGTGGGCGGCGCCGGCGGCGTGGCCATGATCGGCCTGGGCGTCACCGTCGCCACCACGGGCCGCCAACCCTGACCCGCGCGTGTCGAACCCTCAGCGCCCGCGTGTCGAACACTCAGGACCACCGTGTCGAACCTCCAGGACCCCCGAGTTCAACGTTCCGGATGTGGAGCTCGGGGGTCCTGAGTGTTCGACACGCCGGTCCTGAGTGTTCGACACGCGGGACCTGAGGGTTCGACACGCGGGTCAGTCGGGGAGGACGACGGAGACGATGCCGGCCAGGTGGGCCAGGCGGGCGACTTCGGCGGCGCGGAACATCGGACCGCCCGGGCGGCCCACCAGCAGGACGCGGTCCGGCTTGCCCAGAGGGGTGGCGGCCAGTTCGGTGCCCAGTTCCTGCCAGGTCGCGGGCACCCAGTCGTCCTCGCCGTCGAGGACGGTGGCGCGGGGCAGGGGCAGCCACGGCGGGGTCTGCAGCTTGGTCTCGGGAGCGGCCGATGAGGAGGTCAGGCGGTGCACGACGCCGCCGTCCCACGACACGACCACCGCCCACCCCGCACGGATGATCTTCGGCACGCCCTCGGTGAACACCGCGAGGCCGTTGCGGGGGTCCTCGGCGACCTCCTCCACCAGTTCCAGCTCGCGGTGGGTGTCCAGCACGCCGGCGTACGGCCGGACCGCGTCCACCTCGACGCCTTCGATGGACTCCGCGGCCGTGATCAGCACGTCGGGCAGCCGCCCGGAGGGCAGCTCGACCACCAGGTCGTCGATGGCCAGGCCCGCCCCGCGCTCCACCACGTCCACGCTGAGGATGTCGGCCCCGATCTCGCCGAGCGCGGAGGCGACCGCGCCCAGGGTGCCGGGACGGTCCGGGAGCTGGACCCGGATCAGGAAGGACACGGTGCACGCCTCCAAAGGCTGTGGTGGAGCATCGACGTGGAAACTCGCCGGTCGATGATTCTCGCAGACGCAGCTTCGCTTTCCGACCCACCAGGCGCGTTGCGCACGGGTAAAATCGCGCACCCACGCGCGCGAGCGCGGGCAACCCGGTCGGAGGTCGGCCTGACCAGCCAATAGACTCGGCAGGTCCCAAATCCGAAAAACCGACCCACGGGGGTTGACGAGGTGCCCAGCATCTCCCGCGACGAGGTCGCGCACCTGGCCCGCTTGGCGAGGCTCGCCGTCACCGACGACGAGCTGGACCTGTTCGCCGGCCAGTTGGACGTGATCCTGCAGTCGGTGGCCACGGTGGGCGACATCGCCACCGCGGACATCCCGCCCACTTCGCACGCCGTTCCGCTGACCAACGTGTTCCGCGAGGACGTGGTGCGTCCCAGCCTCGGTCAGCAGCAGGCGCTCGCGGGCGCCCCCGCCGCCGAGGACGGACGCTTCCGCGTGCCCCGCATCCTGGGGGAGGAAGCATGACCGCCGACGTTATCTTCCGCGCGGAGGCGGAATCATGAACAGTCTGATCCGCAGCACCGCCGCGGAGCTCGCGGCCAAGATCGCGAGCCGCGAGGTCTCCGCGGTGGAGGTCGCCCAGGCGCACCTCGACCGGATCGCCGAGGTCGACGGCGCGGTCAACGCGTTCCTGCACGTCGACACCGAGGGCGCGCTCAACGCCGCGCGCAAGGTCGACGAGGACATCGCCGCCGGCGCCCACGTCGGCCCCCTGGCCGGCGTGCCGATCGCGCTCAAGGACGTGCTCACCACGGAGGGCGTGCCCACCACGGTCGGCTCGAAGATCCTCGAGGGCTGGATCCCGCCCTACGACGCCACGGTCACCCGCCGGTTGAAGGAAGCCGGCGTGGTGGTCCTCGGCAAGACCAACATGGACGAGTTCGCGATGGGCTCCTCCACCGAGAACTCCGCGTACGGCCCGACCCGCAACCCGTGGGACCTGGACCGCATCCCGGGCGGCTCGGGCGGCGGCTCGGCGGCGGCGCTGGCCGCGTTCCAGGCGCCGCTGTCGATCGGCACGGACACCGGCGGCTCGATCCGCCAGCCCGGCGCGGTCACCGGCACGGTCGGCGTGAAGCCCACCTACGGCGGTGTGTCGCGGTACGGGCTGGTGGCGTTCTCGTCGTCGCTGGACCAGGCCGGGCCGTGCGCCCGGACCGTGCTGGACGCGGCCCTGCTGCACGAGGTCATCGCCGGGTACGACCCGATGGACTCCACCTCGATCAACGCGCCCGTCCCGCCCGTGGTGGCCGCCGCGCGCGAGGGCGCGAACGGCGACCTGTCCGGCGTGCGCGTCGGCGTGGTCACGCAGTTCAGCGGCGAGGGCTACCAGCCCGGCGTGCTGCGCAGCTTCGAGGCGGCCGTGGCGCAGCTCAAGCAGCTCGGCGCGGAGGTCGTCGAGGTCTCGTGCCCGAGCTTCGACTACGCGCTGCCCGCGTACTACCTGATCGCGCCGAGCGAGGCGTCGTCCAACCTGGCCCGCTTCGACGCGATGCGCTACGGCATCCGCGTGGGCGACGACGGCACCCGCAGCGCCGAGGAGGTCATGTCGCTGACCCGCGAGGCCGGTTTCGGCCCCGAGGTGAAGCGGCGCATCATGATCGGCACGTACGCGCTGTCGTCGGGCTACTACGACGCCTACTACGGCTCGGCGCAGAAGGTGCGCACGCTGATCAGCCGCGACTTCGACGCCGCGTTCGCCACGGTGGACGTGCTGGTCTCGCCGACCACGCCGACCACCGCGTTCCCGATCGGCGAGCGCACGAACGACCCGATGGCGATGTACAAGGCCGACCTGTGCACGATCCCGGCGAACCTGGCCGGCAACGCCGCGATGAGCGTCCCGAGCGGACTGTCCGACGAAGACGGCCTGCCGGTCGGCCTGCAGATCATGGCGCCCGCGTTGCAGGACCACCGGATGTACCGGGTGGCGGCGGCGTACGAGGTGGCGCGGGACGCGGCGCTCGGCGCGACGGTGATCAGCGGCGTGCCGCAGTTGGCGGGTGCCCGGTGAACCGGGGCGCGGTGGGCCGGGCGCGGACGGTCCTCGCCCTCGTCGGCGCCGCGGGCGCGGCCACCAGCGCGTTCTCCACGTTGAAGGCGGCTCGCGGCAAGAACGACAAGCTCGCGCTGGCCAACGCGGCGGCGAGCATCCTGGTGGCGATCACGGGCGCGGCGCTGGCCGTGCGGGGTCTGCGGAAGGACGGGAAGGCATGACGTCGGTGCACGAGCTGATGGACTACGCCGAGGTCATCGAGCGCTTCGACCCGGTGCTGGGGTTGGAGGTGCACGTCGAGCTGCACACCAACACCAAGATGTTCTGCGGTTGCGCGAACGTCTTCGGCGGCGAGCCGAACACGCAGGTCTGCCCGGTCTGCCTGGGCATGCCCGGCGCGCTGCCCGCGGTCAACGGCACGGCGGTGGAGTCGGCGATCCGGATCGGGCTGGCGCTCAACTGCGAGATCGCCGAGTGGTGCCGGTTCGCCCGGAAGAACTACTTCTACCCGGACATGCCGAAGAACTTCCAGACCTCGCAGTACGACGAGCCGATCGCGTTCAACGGCTTCCTGGACGTGACGCTGGACGACGGCTCGCTGTTCCGGGTCGAGATCGAGCGCGCGCACATGGAGGAGGACACCGGCAAGTCGCTGCACGTCGGCGGCTCGGACGGCCGCATCCACGGCGCGGAGCACTCGCTGCTGGACTACAACCGCGCCGGCGTGCCGCTGATCGAGATCGTCACCAAGCCGATCGAGGGCACCGGCGAGCGCGCGCCCGAGGTGGCGCGCGCCTACGTCACGGCGTTGCGCGACCTGTTGAAGGCGCTCGACGTGTCGGACGTCCGGATGGACCAGGGTTCGCTGCGCTGCGACGCGAACGTGTCGCTGATGGCCAAGGGCGCGACCGAGTTCGGCACGCGCACCGAGACCAAGAACGTGAACTCGCTGCGCAGCGTCGAGCGGGCGGTGCGGTTCGAGATGACCCGCCAGGCGGCGCTGCTGGCGGCAGGCGGCACGATCACGCAGGAGACCAGGCACTTCGACGAGTCGACGGGGTCCACCTCGTCGGGCCGCACGAAGGAGACCGCGGAGGACTACCGGTACTTCCCGGAGCCCGACCTGGTGCCCATCGCGCCGTCGCGCGAGTGGGTGGAGGAGCTGCGCGGCACGTTGCCGGAGCTGCCCTGGGAGCGCCGCAAGCGGGTGCAGCAGGAGTGGTCGCTGACCGACGCCGAGCTGCGCGACCTGGTCAACGCGGGCGCGGTGGACCTGGTGGCGGCCACGGTGGAGGCGGGCGCGACGCCCGCCGAGGCCCGGTCGTGGTGGGTGGCCTACCTGACCAAGGAGGCCAACGCGCGTGGCGTCGAGCTGGCCGAGCTCGGCATCACGCCGGCGCAGATCGCGCGGGTCGTCGGGCTGGTGAACTCCGGTGAGCTGACCAACAAGCTCGCGCGCGAGGTCGTCACCGGCGTGCTGGACGGTGAGGGCGAGCCCGAGGCCGTCGTCGAGGCGCGCGGCCTGAAGGTCGTCTCGGACGACTCCGCGCTGGAGAAGGCGGTGGACGAGGCGTTGGCGGCGCAGCCGGACGTGGCGGCGAAGATCCGCGACGGCAAGGTGGCGGCGGCCGGCGCGATCGTCGGCGCGGTGATGAAGGCGACGAAGGGCCAGGCGGACGCGAAGCGCGTGCGGGAGCTGATCATCGCCCGCTGTTCGTAGGGTTCGGTTCGGCGGTGGGGCGGTGCTGCGGTCGCGGCGCCGCCCCACCGCCACTTTCGCGTCCGCGAGGGGATGGGTCCACCGCCGAGCGGTCCATTCGCGATTCGTCCTACTCGGACACCGATGGTCACCATTTCGGGACGGCCCGTGTCCGGACCGGGAATGATCCGGGTGTGATTCCACGTCGGGCGGACCGGGTGGACTCGCCTTATTGCGGACCCTGGGTGCCTGCAGCCTGTTAACACATTCCTCCATTCGAGTGGTAACACTTTCCGAACGGCCGCTCCCGTGCTGGTCAGCGAAGCTCAAGATCGACTCGTTGGTCGCTCTCGGTAAATTTCCACCTCCCCAGGTGCGTCCATCTGTGTCAGGCTTGGGCCGTTCGGCAGGGCCGGGGGGCCACCGAAACGACCTGAATCAGCCGCCGAGGATGCCCCGATCAGGGGGTCCCGTTGTAGGGGAGGCAACGTCATGACCCGCACTGACCCGAAGCTCGTCGCCGAGATCGACGCCATCGAGGGCGAGGTCGCCGACACCGAGCAGACCACCACCGACCTGGTTGGCATCGGCGGGCTGGAGCCGACCGGGGGTCCGTACAAGCCGACCACCGACGACCCCGAGGTCGAGCGGCTCGTGAAGCCGATGGGCGGCCCCTACAAGCCGACCGGCGACCCGGAGACGAACGGCGGCCCGTACAAGCCGACCACCGACGAGCCGGCGGCGGTCACCCAGACGAAGTAATACGGGTCACCGACAATCACGGTGACGTCACGCTGAATGCCGCCGGCCACAGGTCGGCGGCATTCCTCTGCCGCTTGTGATCTCATATGACCGTGCCTGGCGAAACGCGTGGCTCCTCCGGACCGGATCACGCCGTCAGACGGGCCCGGCAGCTGCACCGCAGCGCGTTGGACGCGGCCACCGCCGACCGCCACCCGTCCGCCATCCGGCAGATGCGCAGGGGGCTGGCCCTGTTGGAGGCGCCCGGGATCGACCCGCAGGAACGGCTCGAGGTCCGCACCCGGCTGCTCAACACGCTGGCGTTCTGCCTCGCCGAGACGGGCAAGGTCGACGACGGCCTCACCCAGCTCGCCGGCGTCGACGCCGAGCTCGCCGGGCTGCGGGACGAGGAGCTGCGCGCCCACCTGTCCACCCTGGTCAACCTCAACCGCGCGGCCCTGCTGTGCCGGGTCGGCCGCATCGACGAGGGCATCGCCCAGCTCGACCGCGAGATCGAGCGCAGCGCACGACGCCTGTCCGCGCACGCCGACCCCGAAGCCGTCGACCTGCTCGCGCTGGCCCTGTCCAACCGGGGCAACGCGCACGGCGAGGTGCACCGCTACGACAAGGCCGCCCGCGACCTCGACCGCGCGGTCGAGCTCGCCGACGCGCACGGCCTGCCGCTGCGCGCCGCGATCGCCAAGCACGCGTTGGGCAACGCGGTGCAGCGCGCCGGCGACATCCCGGCCGCCCTGCGCCACTACCACGAGGCCAACCGGGCGTTCCAGGACCTCGAACCCGGCCTGCTGCTGCGCCTGCGCATCGACCAGGCCGAGGCGATGATCAGCGTCGGGCTGGCCGACGAGGCGGGCCGGCTGCTGGACGAGGTGCTGCCGGAGCTGCGCCGCCAGCGCATCGGGCAGGACGTCGCCGAGGCCGAGCTGTTCCGCGCGGCGGCGGCGCTGCAGGACGGGGACCTCGTCCTGGCCCGGCGGATGGCGGCCTCGGCGCAGCGCAAGCTGGTCAGGCGCGGCAGCCCGGCGTGGGCGGCGGTGGCGGGGCTGATCGCGCTGCGGGTGGACGTGGTCCGCACGCTCGGCTCGCGGCGCCCGGTCGCCGGGGTGGTGCGGCGCGCGATCGGGCTGTCCGCCGAGCTGGCCGGGCTGAAGCTGCACGACCAGGCCGCGTTCGCGCTGGTGCTCGCCGCACGGCTGGAGATCCGGCGCGGCGACCCCGACCGGGGCGCCGACCTGCTGCGCGACGTGCCCAAGACGCGCCGGATCACGCCGATCGACCACCGGATGCTGCTGCGGCTGTGCCGGGCGGAGCTGGCGCTGGCCCGCGGCAACCAGCGGGTGGCGTTGGCCCAGGCCAAGGCGGGGCTGGCCGAGCTGGGCCGGCTGCGCGACCGGCTCGGCGGGCTGGAACTGGTGTCGGGCACCGCCGTGCACGGCCGTGAGCTGGGCGAACTCGCCGTGCGGCTGGTGCTGGGCGGCAACGACTCGGCGGCCAACGCCAAGCGCCTGTTCACCTGGCTGGAACGCACCAGGGCCCAGCTGTACCGGTACGACCCGGCTGTGTCCACTGTGGATTCCGAGCTGGGTGAGCGGATCGCCGAGGCGCGCACGCTGAGCCGGGCCCTGCTGCGGGCCCGCCTCGACGGCCTGCCGACCGGGGAGCTGGAGTCGCGGCTCAAGGCGAGCCAGCGCGCCGCCACCCGGATGGGCTGGAGCGCCAGCCCGTGGGGCACGCCGCGCCCCGTCGTCACGCCGGACGAGGTGCTGTCCCGGCTGGACGGTCGGGCGATGGTGAGCTTCGCGGTGTCCGGTGACGAGCTGATCGCCGTGGTGTTCGCGGGCGCTCGGGTGCGCATGGTGCGCCTCGGGTCGGCCGCCGACGCCACCGAGGGCGCGCGCCGCCTGCACGCCGACCTCAACGCGCTCGCGCCCGACCACCTGCCGCCGCCGTTGGTGGAGGTCATCTCGGCGTCCGCCCGCCGTGAGGCGGAGAAGCTGGACCGGCTGCTGCTGGGCCCGCTGGCGCCGATGATCGGCGACCGGTCGCTGGTGGTGGTGCCGACCGGCGCGCTGTACGTGGTGCCGTGGGGCGTGCTGCCCACCTGCGTGAACCGGCCGACGACGGCGGTGCCGTCGGCCACCGCCTGGGTGTCGGCGGTCCGGCAGGAGCGCGACCACGTCGAGGGCGTGCTGCTGGTGCGCGGGCCCGGCTTGCAGGCCGCGCAGGGCGAGATCGACCGGCTCGCGGGCTACCACGGCGACGCGAAGCTGCTCGGCGTCGCGGAGGCCAAGGTCGGCGCCGTGCTGGCGGCGTTGGACGGGGTCGAGCTGGCGCACATCGCCGCGCACGGCGAGCACGAGCCGGAGAACGCGCTGTTCTCCCGGCTGGAGCTGGTGGACGGCGCGATGTTCGCGCACGAGATCGGCCGGGTGCGCCGCCCGCCGCACCAGGTCGTGCTGGCCGCGTGCGAGCTGGCGCTGAACCGGGTGCGGCCGGGCGACGAGCCGCTCGGGTTCGCGGGCGCGTTGCTGGCCGGCGGCGCGCGGACGGTGATCGCCGCGTCCAGCCGGGTCGGCGACCGGCCGTCGGCGGCGGCGATGGCCGACTTCCACCGCAACCTCGCGGGCGGCGCGTCGCCGGCGGTGGCGCTGGCCGAGGCGGTCGCCGTCGACCCGCTGCGGCGCCCGTTCGTGTGCCTCGGGTCGGGGTAGTGCGGCTGACCAGCCATTCGACCGGTTGACCTGGATCACCCGCACCCGCTAGTCAGGGTGGAGGAGTTCTTCGGCGATCACCCCTAGGGGGCCCGGTGCGCTGGTTGACGCTCACGGTGCTGTTGCTGGCCACGATGACCACCCCCGCGACCACCGCGCCCGCGGTCGGCCCGGCGCACGAGCCGGGCAACGGGCCCGAGCGCAACCAGGTCGCCGCCGTCGACCCGCCGTCGCACGCCACCGCGCGCGGTGACAACTGGCCCGACGCCAACCCCGGCTACCCGCGCCGAACCCAGCTCCGCGTGTACCCGGAGGACCAGGCCGACCGGGCGATCAAACTGGGCCTCGCGCCGTACCACGCGCTCGCGCCGCGCCTCAACGACCTGCAGCGGCGCAGCGACCGGGTGTCCGTCGAGGTCGTCGGCCGCTCGACGATGGGCCGCGACCTCTACCTGGTCACGCTCACCGCGCCGGAGACGCCGGCCGAGACCCGCAGGCAGGACGCGTGGCGCGACGAGATCGAGAACGACCCGGCCGACGCTGCCCGCGACATCTTCCTCCGCACCGGCTACAAGGCCCCGGTGTGGATCAACGCCAACATCCACGGTGACGAGTGGGAGGGCACCGACGGCGCGTTGCGCGTCATCGAGGACCTCGCCTTCGACCCGGCCGCCCGCGACTTCCTGCGCCGCCACCGGGTCTACGTGCACCTGACCGCGAACCCGGACGGCCGGGTGGCCGGCACCCGCGCCAACGCGGCCGGGTTCGACCTCAACCGCGACTTCGTCACCTCGTCGCAGCCGGAGTCACGGGCCGTGCGGGACGTCGTCAAGCGCATCCAGCCGCTGCTGGTGCTCGACGAGCACGGCTACGTGGCCAGCACGCTGATCGAGCCGACCACGCCGCCGCACGGCCAGAACTACGACTTCGACCTCTACATCAGGCACGGCTACGCGGGTGGCCTGCGGATGGAGGACGCGGTCCAGGCGCTCGGCCATCCCGAGGCGGCCACGCCGGAGATCCCGTTCCGCGACTACGAGCCGGGCGTGTGGGACGGCTGGGCGCCGATCTACACCGCGCAGTACTCGATGTACCACGGCGCGGTGTCCTACACGATCGAGATCCCCATGCGCGTGAACCGGACCGACTACACGACACAGCCGGTGACGGAGTTGCGGCGGCGTTCGGCGATCAACACGGATGTGGTCGAGGCGACGATCCGCAGCGCGCTCACCTACGTGAACGAACACCGGTCCGCCATGGTGGACAACCAGATCGAGATGTTCCGCCGCAGCCTGGCTGGCGAGCCGCAGCGGGCCGTGCCGGACGGTTTCGTGCCCGGTTTCGGCCCCGAAGACCGCTACACCACGGAGTTCCCGCGCGCGTACGTCATACCGGTGGGTGACGGGCAGCGGTCGGGGCAGGCCGCCGCACGGCTGGTCGACCACCTGGTGGCGCACGACGTCCGGGTGAAGCGGGCCGACCGGCCGTTCACCCTGGGCGACCGCTCCTACCCGGCCGGGTCCTACGTGGTCGACCTGCGCCAGCCGAAGCGGGCGCTGGCGAACGTGATGCTGGAGGCCGGCCGGGACATCTCCGACCAGGTGCCGGTCATGTACGACATCAGCGGCTGGAGCCACCGGCTGCTGTGGGGCGCGTCGGTGGACGTCGTGCGGGACGGACCGCTGGACGTGCGCGGGCGCGAGGTGTCCGCGGCGTCGCCCACGGGCTCGCTGGACGCTCCCGAGGGCAGCGACCTGGCGCTGGTGCTGGCCGACGGCAAGGACGTGGCGGCGGTGAACGACCTGCTCGCGCGGGGTGTCGGGCTGCGCAGGCAGGAGGACGGCACGATCGTGGCGCCCGCGTCGGCGCGGTCGGCGGCCGAGGAGGTGTCGGACCGGTACGGCGCGCGGTTCACGGCGGCGGCGCCGGGCGGTGTGCCGCTGCGGCGCCCCGTGGTGGCGGGCGCGGTGGCGGCCGACGAGCTGAAGGCGTTGCGGGACATGGGATTCGACATCCGGCCGGTGTCGACGGCCTTGCTGGACAGGGGGTTCGACCTGACCGGTGTCGACGTGCTGCTCGTGTCGTCGGGGTTGCGCTACGACCAGCTCGGCGCGCCGGCCAAGGCGGCGGTGGACGGGTTCCTGGCCCGCGGCGGCGTGGTGACGCGCGGCGCGACGGGCGTGCGGTTCAACGCCGACGCCGGCGTGCTGCCGGTGCGCGCGGTGGCGGGCCGGGAGGACGCGAACGGCGTCGTCTCGGTGCTGGACGAGGCGGGCGCGGTCGACCACTCGTTCGTCTACGCGCCGTACTGGTTCACCGACCTCGGGCCTGGCGTGAGCGCGCGGCAGCGGTACCAGGGCCTCGTCGCCGGGCACTGGGCGACCCGCCCGGACGGCTCGGGAGGCAGCCGGGACGCGGCCGGGCGGGCGGCGGTCGTCGCGGGCACGTCGCCGCGGGGCGCGCGGGCGGTGCTGTTCGGCACCGAACCGCTGTTCCGCGACCACCCGAAGGGCCTGTACTGGCAGGTGGCGGACGCCATCTACCGCACCACGGCACCCTGAGCGCGTTGTGACGCCCCACCGCACCGCGAGCCCTGACGTCAGTCCTTGCCGCCGACGGGGCCGCCCTGGCGCACGATGATCACCACGCGGTCGTCGCTGGAGACCGGCGCGCCGCCCGGGTTCTTGTTCACGGTGCCGGACAGGGCGGTCGTGTCGTCCAGCATCAGCAGCGGACCGAGGCGGCCGAAGCCGTCCTCGCCGTGCAGACCGGCCTCGGGCTTGCCGGTGAAGCTGCCGTCCGGGTTCATCGGCAGGTTGAGCACGCCCGGGGTGGCGCTCGCGGCCACCATCACCGCGTTCGAGAACGACGCGCAGCCGGAGACGCCCGGGCGCTCGGGCCACGACCACGCCGGGTCGCCCAGCGCCTTGCCCGGCTCGACCCGGTACAGCAGGTCGGCGGTCGCGCCCGCGTCCGTCACCCACGTCTTCGTGCCGTCGCCGGACACGCACAGCCCGCCGGGCGACTTCAGGCCGCTCGCCAGCACCCGGGAGCCCGCCGTCGGGTTGCCGCGCGCGGGCTGGCCCGTGGCGTCGATCCGCAGCACCTTCCCGGCCAGCGAGTTCGGGTCGGCCGCCGCACCGGGGTTGCCCGCGTCGCCGGTGGCCACCAGCAACGCGCCGGTGCGGTCGTAGGCGAGCACGCCCCGGTTGCCGGTCGGGCCCTTCGGGATGCCGGTCAGCACGGGCTTGGGCACGTCGTCCGGCGCGATCCGCAGCACCCGGTTGTCGGTCGCGGTGGTCACGTACACGAAGACCAGCTGGTCCTCGGCGTAGGTCGGAGACAGCGTGAGCCCGGTGAGCCCGCCGTCGCCCGCCGCGTCCACCTCGAGCTTCGCCACCTCGACCGGGTCGACGTCCTTGGTCACCTTGAGCAGTCGTCCGGTGGTGCGCTCGGCGGCCAGCGCCGTCACCGCGCCGGTGGTCTGGTTGACGTCGGTCAGCGCCACGCCGGAGATCGGGTTCAGGCACGTGCCGACGACGGCGGGGTTGAAGTCCTTGCAGCCCTGCGGCGGTGGCACGGGCGTCGGCTGCTGGCCGGGCTGCTGGCCCTGGACGGGGCCCTTCGGCAGCTCGCCGGGCAGCTCGGGCACCGGCCCGGCCTGCGGCGTCAGCTGCTGGGCCGCGCTCCACCCCGCCGGTCCCGGCTGCTCGGGGAAGCTCGCGCAGCCCGCGGCCAGCAGGCCGAGGGCCGAACCGATCAGCACTCCACGCAGTCGTGACACGGGTCCCAGGTTAAGCGCGTGGCCGTGAACGCGAGGTGAGCGGCCCTTCCACGTCGTCGTGCACGGCCCGGCGCACGGCGTCGGCCCGGTCGAGCAGGAGCTCCAACTCCTCCACCACCACCTGGGGGTCCTCCAGCGGCAGGAAGTGCGTGTTCGGCAGCACCCGCACCCTGGCCTGCGGCAGGGCGGCGACGGGGCCGAGCACGCCGTCGGCCGAGGCCAGGAAGTCGTACCGGCCCGCCAGCACCGTTGTGGGGCACGTCACGCCGGTCAGGTCGAGCCGGGGCGTGCGGCCCAGCGCCAGCGCCAGGGTGAGGTACCAGCCCCAGTCGTGCTGGAGGTAGCGGCGCAGCGACCCGAGCAGCGGCCCGCCGACGTCCGGCACCGGCACGCGGTGCAGCACGGCGTCCAGCAGCGGCGCGGCGGCCTTCAACGCCGTCAGCCCGCCCACGCCGAGCAGCCGCCGGACCGGCTCCGGCACGCCGGGGAAGCCGAACACGTTCGCGAACGTGTCACCCGGCGCGCCCGTGACCAGCAGCAGGCCCGCCACCCGGTCCGGGTGCCGCAGCGCCAGCTCGGCGGCCACCGTCACGCCCATCGACCAGCCCATCACCACGCACCGCTCGACGCCGCCGTCGTCCAGCACGGCCAGCGCGTCGGCGACGTGGTCGGCCAGCTCGACGCGGGACGGGTCGGCCGGCCGGTCCGAGTCGAGGGTGCCGCGGTGGTACCAGCCGTGCACGCGGGCCGACGGCAGCTCCGGCCACGCCGTCGGCACGGCGCCGAGACCGTGGCTGAGCAGCACGTCCGGCCCGTCCGCGTCGGTGCGCCACAACCTGATCCGCGTGCCGTCCGCGGAGAAGACGTCGTGCTCCCGCATGCCCGCAAGTGTGCCGTAACGTGCGCTCCCGTGAGCCTAACCGTGCTGGTCCCCGACGACCTGGGTGTCCGCGTGCTGTCCGACGTGGAGGGCGTGCGGCCCGTCCGCTACGAGCCGGGCCAACCGCTGCCCGCCGAGGCCGCCCACGCCGAAGTCCTGGTGCCGAAGTTCCTGCTGGGCGCGGACCCGCGTGACGTGTTCGGCCGACTGCCCTCGCTGAAGCTGGTGCAACTGCTGTCGGCGGGCGCCGAGCGGTTCATCGGCGTCGTACCCGATGGTGTGATGCTGTCGACGTGTCGCGGCGCGCACGGCGGCAGCACGGCGGAGTGGGCGATCGGCGCGCTGCTCGCGATCTACCGGGACTTCCCGGTGTTCGAGCGGGCCAGGCAGGAACGCCGCTGGGACTACCACCTCACGGAGACGTTGCAGGGCAAGGAGGTGCTCGTCGTCGGCGCGGGCGACCTCGGCGAGCAGTTCCGGCGCAGGCTGGAGCCGTTCGACGCGACCGCGACCCTGGTCGGCCGCACCGCCCGGCCCGGCGTGCGCGGCGTGGACGAGCTGCCCGACCTGCTCGGCGGGTTCGACGCGGTGGTGGTCGTGGTGCCGCTCACCGAGGAGACCACCGGGATGGTGGACGCGAAGTTCCTCTCCCGGATGAAGGACGGCGCGATCCTGGTCAACGCGGCGCGCGGCGCGGTGGTCGACACCGGCGCGCTGGTGGCCGAGCTGTCGTCGGGGCGGCTGCGCGCGGCGCTGGACGTGACCGATCCGGAGCCGCTGCCGTCGGACCATCCACTGTGGACGGCGCCGGGCCTGTTCCTCACGCCCCACGTGGCCGGCAGCTGCACGGGCCACGCCGAGCGCGCGTACGCCGTGGTGGCCGCCGAGGTCGGCCGGTTCGCCCGCGGTGAGCAGCCCCGGAACCTGGTCAAGGGCGATTATTAGCCCATTCGGGGGAATCGAGCCGACTGAAAGGACGCTCGCGGACGTCGTCCGAACCTCCTAACGTGCGGGTGCGTGGCTACTCACGACGACCGCTCGAGGACATCTGGCGGCTACTCCGACGACGGGTTCTACTCGACGAGTGGCGTTGGCGGAGGAGTTCACCACTTCGACGACGGCACGCGGACGATCGACAGCGACGCGTTCGGCAAGGACACCAAGGGCTTCGACGCCTCCGGCTACACGCCCATCGCGGACTTGGACGACAAGCCCGCTTCCCACTACGACACCTTCGAGGACGACGAGCGCAAGCCGTTCGGCTGGACCGCCGGCGCCGACATCGGCCTGCTGGTGCTGCGGCTCGCGTTGGGCGGCGCGTTCGTCATGCACGGCCTGCAGAAGGTGTTCGGCCTGTTCGGCGGGCCGGGCATCGACGGGTTCGCCCAGTACCTGCAGTCCACCGGGTTCCGCGAGGCCCGGATCCTGGCCTGGGTCACCGGCATCACCGAGCTCGGCGGTGGCGCGCTGCTCGTCCTCGGCCTGTTCACCCCGCTCGCGGCGGCCGGTGTGCTCGGCGTGATGGCGAACGTCATCGCCCTGAAGTACCGCGGCGGCTTCTTCGCGCCCAACGGCGTCGAGCTGGAGGCGGTGTACGCGGCGATGGCCTTCGCGACGCTGTTCGCCGGTCCCGGCCGCGCCGCCCTGGACTACAACCGGAGCTGGTTCCGCCACCCGCTGCTGTCCGGTTTCATCTGCCTGGTGATCGCCGCCGGCGCGACCGCGGCAACCCTCTACGTCTTCAGATGATCGTCAACCGGCCGACCACCACGCGAGGTCGCGTCGACCGTTCGCGACTCGTTTCCCGGCGATCACGTTCTTCGGTCGTCGGGACATCAGGAGCGAACGGTCGACTTCCAGGCGACCTCGCCCGCCGTCTGCGGAGCAGCGGCTATCGAACAGAGTCCACATCCCGCACCGCGCCCGTAGAGGCGTCCGTCGCCATCCGGGCGTAAGCGCGCAGCGCCGCCGTCACCGGGCGGACCCGGTCGACCGGCTGCCACGGCCGCTCCGACGCCTCCATCTTGGCCCGCCGCTCGGCCAGCGCGGTCTCGTCCACCAGCAGCTCCAGCCGCCGCTCGTGGACGTCGATCAGGATCCGGTCGCCGTCCTGGACCAGGCCGATCACGCCGCCGCCCGCCGCCTCCGGCGAGACGTGGCCGACGCACAGGCCCGTCGTGCCGCCGGAGAACCGGCCGTCGGTGATCAGCGCGCACTTCTTGCCCAGGCCCGCGCCCTTGAGGAACGCGGTCGGGTGCAGCATCTCCTGCATGCCCGGCCCGCCCGCGGGACCCTCGTAGCGGACCACGAGCACGTCACCGGGCTGGATCTCCTTCTTCAGGATCGCCGAGACGGCCTCCTCCTGGGACTCGACCACCCGCGCCGGCCCCTCGAAGTGCCACAGCTCCTCGTCGACGCCCGCCGCCTTGATGATCGCGCCGCGCTCGGCCAGGTTGCCCCGCAGCACGGCCAGGCCGCCGTCCTTGGTGTACGCGTGCTCGACGTCGCGGATGCAGCCGCCCGCCGCGTCCGTGTCCAGCTTCGACCAGCGGTTGGACGTGGAGAACGCCTCCGTCGTGCGCACACCGCCCGGCGCCGCGTGGAACAGCTCGACGGCCCGCGGCGACGGCGACGGAGCGCGCACGTCCCACTCGCCCAGCCACGACGCCATGTCCGGGCTGTGCACGGTGTGCACGTCCTCGTTGAGCAGGCCGGCCCGCCACAGCTCGCCGAGCAGGGCCGGGATGCCGCCCGCCCGGTGCACGTCCTCCATGTGGTAGTCCGAGTTCGGCGACACCTTCGACAGGCACGGCACGCGACGGCTCAGCGCGTCGATGTCGGCCAGCGTGAAGTCGACCTCGCCCTCGCGCGCGGCGGCGAGGATGTGCAGCACGGTGTTCGTGGAGCCGCCCATCGCCATGTCCAGCGCCATGGCGTTCTCGAACGCCTCGCGGTTCGCGATCGAGCGCGGCAGCACCGACTCGTCGTCCTGCTCGTAGTACCGCTTGCACAGCTCCACGACCGTGCGGCCGGCCTCGGCGAACAGCTCGCGGCGCGCGGAGTGCGTGGCCAGCGTGGAGCCGTTGCCCGGCAGCGCCAGGCCGAGCGCCTCGGTGAGGCAGTTCATCGAGTTCGCGGTGAACATGCCCGAGCACGAGCCGCAGGTGGGGCACGCCGACCGCTCGACCTCGGCCAACCCGGCCTCGTCCACGTCCGGCGAGGCGGACGCGGAGATCGCGGTGATCAGGTCGGTCGGCGCGACGGCGACACCGTCCACCACGACCGCCTTGCCGGCCTCCATGGGTCCACCGGAGACGAACACGACCGGGATGTCGAGCCGCATCGCCGCGTTGAGCATGCCCGGCGTGATCTTGTCGCAGTTGGAGATGCACACGATCGCGTCGGCCTGGTGCGCGTTGACCATGTACTCGACCGAGTCGGCGATGATCTCCCGCGACGGCAGGGAGTAGAGCATCCCGCTGTGCCCCATCGCGATGCCGTCGTCGACCGCGATCGTGTGGAACTCGCGCGGCACCCCGCCTGCCTCGCGGATCGCTTCGGCCACGATGTCCCCGAGGTCGCGCAGGTGCACGTGCCCCGGCACGAACTGCGTGTAGGAGTTGGCGATGGCCACGATCGGCTTGCCGAAATCGCTGTCGGTCATGCCGGTCGCGCGCCACAGCGCGCGTGCGCCCGCGCCGTTGCGGCCGTGGGTGGTGGTGCGGGAACGGAGCGGTGGCACGGCTCCTCCAGAAGTCTTTGCCAGACGAATTCGCGTACGTCGCGCGCGGGGTGTGGGGCGCGGAAAGCGGGAGCGGTGCCTCAGAGACTACTCCGCCGCAACGCGCCGACGACCAGCACGGCGGCGAGCGCGAGCGTGATGACGTGCACAGCCGTGCACCACAGGCAGATCTTCCCGATCAGCAGGAACTCGGCGGCCACCAGGTACACCACGAACAGCACGCCGACGCCGACGGACGCCAGCCGCGCCCAGTGCAGCGCCTCGTTGCGCCAGGCGAACGGCAGGCACGCGACGGTCAGGAACGCGAAGAACGCGAGCCCCAGCACCGCGACCGGGATGCCGACCAGCTCGGACTGCTCGCTGGTGGTCACCGTGCCGCAGTCGATCACCTCGCCCTCGGCGCACAGCAGCGCGCCCGTGGTGAAGTGCGCGACCGTGAGGTAGGCCGAGACGGCCAGGCCCGCCACGGACAGCACCAGGCTGACGACGGGCACCCAGCCGAGGGTTCGCGTGTTCGAACTCACTCCGGCGACTTTACGGGCGGCGGCGTTTCGTCCTGGTCAGGCCCCGCGGGCTCGGCCGAGGGCCCGCCGGCCTCGGGCACGGCCGTCGGATCGGCCACCCGACCGCCGCTGACCTGCGACAACATCGGCAGGTGGGCGGCGCGGACGGCGGGCAGCCGGACGAGTGAGCCGTCGGTCAGCACCGCCGACAACCACCCCTTCGGGACCACCTTGATCGCCTTCACGTCCGACCACGGCACGACCCGCTCGCCGAACGTGCCCCGCGCCACGATCCGCTCGCCGTCCACGGTCGTCCGGTTGCGCACCACCCACCAGGCGAACGCGGCCGGCAGCAGGTAGAGGGCCTGGAGACCCGGTACGCCCCAGGCGACGGGCGTCGCGCAGATCGCCGCTGAGCCGGCGGCGAGCAGGGCGGGCGTGGGGATGCGGAACACGACTTTCGGCACGATTCGAGATGCTGTCACTCCTCGTCCGAGCGGGTGACCTCGGCCCACGTCCACGCACGTGGGGCTTCCACGATCCGGGAGTGCCGTCCCGCACAGTTGACGCTCCGCCTCCTTGACGGTTAACGTCAGCCCCATGCAGCGCAACCTCGTTCTCGTACTTCCCAGGCGCGTCGACGCCTAGGCATTCGAGCTTGCGTCGACGCGCGACCCTCGTGCGACCCGTTCGGGTTGGCGAGGGTTTTTTCGTGCCCGGACCGTGCATTCTCCTTACCCACGAGGCAGACAGATGACCAGCGCAACCTCGCGACCGGCTCCCGGAGAGTCGTCGTCGCCCCGCCCTGGACCGCGGCCGAAACCGGCCCCGCCGAGCGGCGCTCCCATCCGCGTGACCGGTGCCCAGTCCCTCGTCCGCTCGCTGGAGGCAGTGGGCTGCGAAGTGGTCTTCGGCATTCCCGGCGGCACGATCCTGCCTGCCTACGACCCCCTCCTCGACTCCACCAAGGTGCGCCACATCCTGGTCCGCCACGAGCAGGGCGCGGGCCACGCCGCCACCGGGTACGCCCAGGCCACCGGCAAGGTCGGCGTCTGCATGGCGACCTCGGGGCCGGGCGCCACCAACCTCGTCACGCCGCTGGCCGACGCCAACATGGACTCCGTCCCGGTGGTCGCCATCACCGGCCAGCAGTCCCGCCCCCTGATCGGCACCGACGCGTTCCAGGAAGCCGACATCTGCGGCATCACGATGCCGATCACCAAGCACAACTTCCTCGTCACGGACGCCGCGGACATCCCGCGCGCCATCGCCGAGGCGTTCCACCTGGCCGCCACCGGCCGACCCGGCCCCGTCCTGGTGGACATCCCCAAGGACGTGCTGCAGGAGATGACCTCGTTCTCCTGGCCGCCGGAGCTGCGCCTGCCCGGTTACCGGCCGACGACCCGGCCGCACGGCAAGCAGGTGCGCGAGGCCGCGAAGCTGATCGCCGCGGCCCGCCGGCCCGTGCTGTACGTCGGCGGCGGCGTGATCAAGGCCGAGGCGTCGGCCGAGCTGCTGGAGCTGGCCGAGTCCACCGGCATCCCGGTGGTGACCACTCTGATGGCGCGCGGCGCGTTCCCCGACTCGCACCCGCAGCACATGGGCATGCCCGGCATGCACGGCACGGTCGGCGCGGTCGCCGCGATGCAGAAGTCGGACCTGCTGATCGCGCTGGGCGCGCGGTTCGACGACCGGGTCACGGGCCAGCTGTCCACGTTCGCGCCGGATGCGCAGGTCGTGCACGCCGACATCGACCCGGCCGAGATCTCGAAGAACCGCCGCGCGGACGTGCCGATCGTGGGCGACTGCAAGGAGATCATCCGCGACCTGGTCGACGCGGTGCGCGCGGAGAAGGAGAACGCGGCGCGCACGGTCGACCTCGCGCCGTGGTGGGACCAGCTCAACGCGCTGCGCGAGACGTTCCCGCTCGGCTACGACTGGCCCGAGGACGGCACGCTGTCCCCGCAGTTCGTGATCGAGCGGATCGGCCTGCTGACCCCGCCGGACACCCTGTTCACCGCGGGCGTCGGCCAGCACCAGATGTGGGCCGCGCAGTTCGTGAAGTACGAGCGACCGCGCACCTGGATCAACTCCGGCGGCCTGGGCACGATGGGCTACGCGGTGCCCGCCGCGATGGGCGCGAAGGCGGGCGTGCCGGACGTCCAGGTGTGGGCGATCGACGGCGACGGCTGCTTCCAGATGACCAACCAGGAGCTGGCCACCTGCGCCATCGAGGGCATCCCGATCAAGGTCGCGGTCATCAACAACGGCAACCTGGGCATGGTCCGCCAGTGGCAGACCCTGTTCTACGGCGAGCGCTACTCCAGCACCGACCTGGGCACGCACAAGCACCGCATCCCCGACTTCAAGCTGCTCGCCGAGGCCTACGGCTGCGCCGGCCTGCGCGCCGAGTCGCGCGAGCAGGTCGACCCGGTCATCCAGCAGGCCATGGAGATCAACGACCGGCCGGTCGTCATCGACTTCGTGGTCGGCAAGGACGCCCAGGTGTGGCCCATGGTGGCCGCCGGCACCGGCAACAGCGAGATCATGGCCGCGCGTGGCATCCGCCCGCTGTTCGACGAGGACGAGTGACCACTGATGACTAGGCACACCCTGAGCGTTCTGGTCGAGGACAAGCCCGGTGTCCTCGCCCGTGTGGCGGGTCTGTTCTCGCGGCGCGGCTTCAACATCGAGTCGCTCGCCGTCGGCCGCACCGAGCACCCGGACATCTCCCGGATGACCATCGTGGTGTCGGTCGACGAGCTGCCGCTGGAGCAGGTCACCAAGCAGCTCAACAAGCTCATCAACGTCATCAAGATCGTCGAGCTCGAGCCCGCCGCGTCGGTCCAGCGGCAGCTCCTGCTCGTCAAGGTGCGCGCCGACGCGACGGTGCGCAGCCAGGTCCTCGAGACGGTGCAGCTCTTCCGCGCGAAGGTCGTCGACGTCTCCCCGGAGGCGGTCACGGTCGAGGCCACCGGCACGTCTGAGAAGCTCGACGCGCTGCTGCGGATGCTGGAGCCCTACGGGCTCCGCGAGATCGTCCAGTCCGGCATGGTCGCCATCGGCCGTGGCGCCCGCTCCATCACCGCGACCGCGGTGCGCTGATTTTCCAGTTCCGAGGAAGGAAGTACCACCAGTGAGCGTCGAGATCTTCTACGACGACGATGCCGACCTGAGCATCATCCAGGGGCGCAAGGTCGCGGTCATCGGCTACGGCAGCCAGGGGCACGCGCACGCGCTGAGCCTGCGCGACTCGGGCGTCGACGTCCGGATCGGCCTCCCCGAGGGCTCCAAGTCCCGCGCCAAGGCCGAGGAGGAGGGCCTGCCGGTCGGCACGCCCGCCGAGGTCTCCGCCGAGGCCGACCTGATCATGATCCTGGCGCCGGACACCGCGCAGCGGCACATCTACGCCAACGACATCGCGCCGAACCTCAAGGACGGCGACGCGGTCTTCTTCGGCCACGGCTTCAACATCCGCTACGGCCTGATCACCGTGCCGTCCAATGTGGATGTCGCCATGGTCGCGCCCAAGGGCCCCGGCCACCTGGTGCGCCGCCAGTTCGTCGACGGCAAGGGCGTGCCCGCGCTGATCGCGGTCGAGCAGGACGCCTCCGGCAACGCGCAGGCGTTGGCGCTGTCGTACGCCAAGGGCATCGGCGGCACGCGCGCGGGCGTCATCAAGACCACGTTCAAGGAGGAGACCGAGACCGACCTGTTCGGTGAGCAGGCCGTGCTCTGCGGTGGCACGTCCGCGCTGGTGCAGGCCGGTTTCGAGGTGCTGACCGAGGCCGGTTACGCGCCCGAGGTCGCCTACTTCGAGTGCCTGCACGAGCTCAAGCTCATCGTGGACCTCATGTACGAGGGCGGCATCGCCCGCATGCGGTACTCGATCTCCGACACCGCCGAGTTCGGCGACCTCACCCGGGGCCCGCGCGTCATCACGCCGGGGGTCAAGGAGGAGATGCGCAAGATCCTGGGCGAGATCCAGGACGGCACCTTCGCCACCGAGTGGGTGAACGAGGACGACGCCGGCCGCGGCAACTACAAGAAGTTGCAGCAGGAGGGCGAGCAGCACCCGATCGAGGAGGTCGGCAAGAAGCTGCGCGGCCTGATGTCCTGGGTCGACCGCCCCATCACCGAAACGGCGTAAGATAAGCGGTTTTTTCACCGGGGCCCGCGGTTTCGACCGCGGGCCCCGGTATACCTAGGGCCCATGACCGACAGCGCGCCCATCTACGACGACAAGGCCCACGTCCGGGGCAACCTCGACCTCGCCGGAGCCGAGTGGATCCGCAGCGACGAGGGCGCGGAGGACGAGGAGGAGCACGTCGAGATCGCGTTCGTCGAGCACACCGACGGCGTGACCTACACGGCGATGCGCAACTCCGCCCACCCCGACGGCCCGGTCCTGGTGTTCACACCCGCCGAGTGGGAGGCCTTCATCCTCGGCGTCAAGGACGGCGAGTTCGACGAACCCTGGTAACCCGCCTCCCCGCGCTCCGGAGCGCCGCCCTCCCGCACCCCGAACCTAGGGACTCGCGAGAGTCCTACGTCCACGTCGCGAGAGTCCTACGTCCAGAACGCGCGTGTCGAACGTTCGCGCACCCCGAGTTCAACGTTCGCGTCGGCGGACAGGGTGTCTCAGGACACGTCGGTTCCGTGAAGGGCGTGGCGTCCCGCGGGCAAGTAGAGGCATGACGAGGACGACTGCGAGTTCAGCGGGGCCGGGCCCGGCGCCGCCGCTCGGCGATGACCCGGACCTGTCGGGGCCGGATCCGGGGTCGGTGTTCGGGCGGCTCTTCGACGACCACGCCGGGTCGCTGCACGCCTACCTGGCCCGCCGGGTCGGGGACCAGGCCGCCGACGACCTGGTGTCGGAGACGTTCCTGGTGGCGTTGCAGCAACGGCACACCTATGACGCGGCGCGGGCCGGGGTGCGGCCGTGGTTGTACGGGATCGCCAGCAACCTGCTCCGGCGGCACGTGCGGCAGGAGGTCCGGGGCTGGCGCGCCAGGGCCCGGGTGGTGGGGTCGGACCGGGCGCAGGCGGAGTCGCCCGAGGTCCGCACGACCGAGCGGGTCACCGCGCAGCAGCGGGTCCGGCAGTTGGCGGGCGCGCTGGCCGCACTGGAACCGGGGGACCGGGACGTGCTGCTGCTGACCTCGTGGGGTCGTCTGAGCTCGAACGAGGTGGCCCAGGCCCTGGGCATCCCCGTGGGCACGGTCTACTCGCGCCTGCACAGGGTGCGTCGGTGGCTGCAATCACACAGTTCTGTTGCGACCGGTGGAGCGGAGGACGGCGATGGGTGAGGGGGATCGGGCCGGGGTCCGGCAGGTGTGGACCGAGGACGAGCTCGACCGGGCGCTGACCGGGCTGTACCTGGAGATCAAGACCGATCAACGGGGTCTGGCCGGGGTGCGGGAGAACCTGGTGGCGACCGCGGCCGCCCAGGCCCGGCCGCGGCTGGGCCTGGCCGAGGCCGGGGAGGGAGCACGTCGGCGGCGGCCCTTGCGCCGCTGGTTGGCCGCGGCGGCCGCGGTCGCGGTGCTCGCGACCGGGGGCGTGTTCGCGCAGGCGGTGTTCTTCTCCGACAGCACCGCCAGTGCCCGGGCGCGGGAGGCGTTGACCAGCGCCGCCGAGGTCGCCGCGCGGGCCCAGGATCCGGTGTTGGCGGACGGCCAGTACCGCTATCTGGCCACCCACGCCTGGTGGGCGAGGACGACGGGCGCGGAGAGCGAGAGCTTCACCTTCCTCAACGAGAACGTCATCGAGACCTGGATCCCCGCCGACCCGGACGGGGAGTGGCTGCGGCGACGCGGGGAGACCGGCAACCGCAAGTGGGTCAAGGGCACCGAGGCCGAAGCCCGCGCGGCCGGGGCCGTGATCGAGGAGACGCCGTGGCCGGAGCAGCGAGCCAGGGGCGGCGAGTTCGCGCAGGGCGCTCCGGAGCACGGCAACTGGCAGTTCCCCAAGCCGGAGTTCCTCGCCGGCCTGCCCACCGACCCCGAGCGGTTGTACGAGCGGTTGCACCAGGACAGCGGCGGCGGAAAGCGATCACTGGTCTACGCCGCCGACGCGTTGCGCACCCGGCTGATGCCCGCCGCCGCCCGCGCGAACCTGCTGCGGGCGTTGACCCACCTCCCCGGGCTGGACGTCACCGACGGCGCCGCCGACCTCGACGGCCACCGGGGCGTGGCGCTGGGCATCTCCGAGGGCGGAGAGCGTCAGGAGATCATCCTCGACCCCGGCACGGGCGAGGTGATCGGGGAGCGCACGGTGTCCGACTCGGTGTTCGCCGGCATCCCGAAGGGCACCGTCACCGGCTACTCCTCCACCACCACGGCGGTGGTCGACGGCATCGGGGCCAAGCCCACCCGGTGATCCGTCGGCAGTCCGGTGGTGAACCCGCCACCGGACTGCCATCGGTGGGATGGCGGCCGGGGGACCGGCTGCTCCGCCGAGGTGCAGCCACCCCGTGACCGGGCTCCCTCCCGCCGTGACCGGGGCGCCTTGCGGGACGCGCGTACCGTGTTCCAGCAGGTGAAACGGGGCACCCGGGTGTCAACCGCCGGGCGGGTGCTGACTATGCTCGTTAACAACCCGGACACATTGCCGTGGCCGGCCGGCGCGGGTGACGACCTGCTCGACGGCCCCGCGCTCCCCACCCGTTCACACCTCCGGGAGCGACGTCCGTGACCAAGCCCGTTGTCCTCATCGCCGAGAAGCTCGCACCGTCCGTTCTCGACGTCTTCGGTGATGGCATCGAGGTGCGCCACGTCGACGGCACCGACCGTCCCGCGCTGCTCGAAGCCGTCGCCGACGCCGACGCACTCCTGGTCCGCTCCGCCACCAAGGTGAACGCCGAGGTCTTCAAGGCCACCACCAAGCTGAAGGTCGTCGCCCGCGCGGGTGTCGGGCTCGACAACGTCGAGGTGCCCGCCGCCACCGAGCGCGGCGTCATGGTGGTCAACGCGCCCACCTCGAACATCGTCAGCGCCGCCGAGCACGCCGTCGCGCTGCTGCTCGCCACCGCGCGCCAGATCCCGGCCGCGCACGCCACGCTGCAGAACCACGAGTGGAAGCGCAGCAAGTTCAACGGCGTCGAGGTCCAGGGCAAGACCGTCGGCGTGGTGGGGCTGGGCAAGATCGGCCAGCTGTTCGCCGCGCGCATCGCGGCCTTCGGCACCGAGCTCATCGCCTACGACCCGTACGTCAGCGCCGCCCGCGCCGCGCAGCTCGGCATCGAGCTGGTGACGTTGGAGGAGCTGCTGGAGCGCGCCGACTTCATCTCCATCCACCTGCCGAAGACCCCGGAGACCAAGGGCCTGATCGGCGCCGAGCAGCTGGCCAAGGCCAAGCGCGGCGTGATCATCGTCAACGCCGCCCGCGGCGGTCTGGTCGACGAGGAGGCGCTGGCCGAGGCCGTGAAGGAGGGCCAGGTCGGCGGCGCGGGCATCGACGTGTTCTCCACCGAGCCCACCACCGAGAGCCCGCTGTTCGGCCTGCCGAACGTCGTCGTCACCCCGCACCTGGGCGCGTCGACCACGGAGGCGCAGGACCGGGCGGGCACCGACGTGGCCAAGTCGGTGCTGCTCGCGCTGGCCGGCGACTTCGTGCCGGACGCGGTGAACGTGCAGGGCGGCGGCGTGGTGGGCGAGGAGGTCCGCCCGTACCTGCCGCTGGTGCAGAAGCTGGGCACGGTGGTCGCGGCGCTGAGCGCGAAGGCCCCGACGAGCGTCTCGGTCGAGGTGCGCGGCGAGCTGTCCAACGAGGACGTCGCGGTGCTGCCGCTGGCCGCGCTGCGCGGCGTGTTCTCCAGCGTGGTCGAGGAGCAGGTCACCTTCGTCAACGCGCCGGCGCTGGCCACCTCGCTCGGCGTGAGCGTCGACCTGGTCAAGGAGCCGGAGAGCGCCAACCACCGCAGCCTGGTCACGGTGCGCGCGGTGCAGGCGGACGGCGCGGTCATCACGGTGTCCGGCACGCTCACGGGGCTGGACCAGGTCGAGAAGCTGGTCGGCATCAACGGCCGCGGCTTCGACCTGCGCGCCGAGGGCAACGTGCTGCTCCTGGAGTACCCGGACCGGCCGGGCGTGATGGGCGCGGTCGGCACGCTGCTCGGCGAGGCGGGCGTGAACGTCGAGGCCGCCCAGATCAGCCAGACCAAGGACGGCGCGGACGCGTTCATGCTGCTGCGCGTCGACCGCCCGGTGGACACCGCGGTGCTGGACCCGATCGGCGCGGCCGTCGGCGCGCGCACGGTGCGCTCGGTCAACTTCGAGTGATCGGCTAGTCCCCGAAACGGAGTAACGCCGCCGAGACCTGTCGATGTATATCGTCGCAGGTCTCGGCGGTGTCACAGTTAACCGTTAGTTGTCAAAACTGTGGTTGCCATCACTCGTTTGGGCTAACTGATCAGCTCGATCGAGCGATTAGGTTCCTCGCACGAGGTTGACCCGGTGCCGTAGAGGGCACGGCACCACGCGGGCAGTGCCCCTACTGGAGAAGACGCTGCCTGCCCGGTCGAATCCGACCTCGCTTGGGGCACGTTGTGAGCCGATCTCGCGTTTTCGCCAGATCTGCCGTACCGGTGTTGGCCGCGATGCTCGTCGCCGGGTCCACCGCCGGTACCGCACTGGCCGCGGAAGATCCACTGGCACCGTCCGTCGCGAACGCGCGCGGTCTGGATGCGGGCAAGTTGCAGTTGAAGGTGTCCGACCGGCTGACGGCCGCCAAGGGCAGGGTCACCGCGTTCGTGGAGTTGGAGGCCAAGCCGGCCGTCGACGCGTTCGCCGAGAAGACCAGCCAGGGCGCCACGAAGCAGCAGGCCAAGGACGCCGCCAAGGCCACGAGGAACGACACCGGTCGGGTCACCGACGTCGTCGTGAACGCCTTGAGGGGCAAGGACTCCGCCACCAAGGAGCTGTTCCGCACCGCGAACGGCGTGCCGGGCGTGGTCGTGCAGGCCGACGCCGCGAAGGTGCGCGAGCTGGCCCAGCGCGCGGACGTGAAGTCCGTGCGCACGGTGGTGCCGAAGAAGCGCCAGAACTCCACCGCCGTGCAGCTGACGAACACGCTCAAGGCGTGGCAGGAGTACGGCAAGCTCGGTGACGACACCCGCGTCGGCATCATCGACACGGGCATCGACTACACCCACAGCGACTTCGCGGGCCCCGGCACCATCGAGGCGTTCGAGGCGATCGACGAGACCAAGGTCGACGCCTCGTACTTCCCGACCGCCAAGGTGGTCGGCGGCTACGACTTCGTCGGCAACGCCTACGACGGCGAGAGCGACGACCCGGCGATCAACACCCCGAAGCCGGACCCGAACCCGCTCGACTGCAACGGCCACGGCTCGCACGTCGCCGGCACCGCGGCGGGCTTCGGCGTCAACGCCGACGGCTCCACCTTCAAGGGCGACTACACCAAGCTCACCCCCGAGGCGCTGGACGCGATGCGCATCGGCCCCGGCACCGCGCCGAAGGCCCTGCTGTACGCGCTGAAGGTGTTCGGCTGCGACGGTTCGACCAACGTCACCGCGCAGGCCCTGGACTGGGCGCTCGACCCCGACGGCGACGGCGACTTCTCCGACCACCTCGACGTGGTCAACCTGTCGCTCGGCTCGGACTACGGCGCCCCGGACGACCCGGACAGCCTGTTCGTGCGCAAGCTCAACGCCTCCGGCGTGCTGACCGTGTTCTCCGCGGGCAACGGCGGCGACCTGTACGACATCGGCGGCTCGCCGGGCAGCACCCCCGAGGCGCTGACCGTGGCCAGCACCCGTGACGCGTACGTGCTGCGCGACGCGGTCGAGGTGACCGCGCCCGCCGGCTCCGCCGGTTCGAAGCCCGGCCAGTACAGCGTGGCCTACAACTACGAGGGCGCGAACGTCAGCGGATCCGTCGTGGCGATGAGCGACGCGGCCAACAAGGACGGCTGCCTGCCGTTCTCGGCCGCGGACAAGGCCGCCGTCGCGGGCAAGATGGTGTGGCTGGAGTGGGACGACAACGACGCCACGCGTCGCTGCGGCTCGGTCGGCCGGAGCAACAACGCCACCGCCGCGGGCGCCATCGGCGCGCTGTTCACCTCCAACCTGGAGCACTTCAACGCGGGCATCTCCGGCAACGCGGCGATCCCGGTGTTCCAGCTGACCGGCTCGGCGACCGCGGCGCTGCGCCCGGCGCTGGCCGCGGGCACGCTGGCCGTCCGCCAGGCGGGCGACCTGCGCACCTCGCTGCCCACGTACGACCAGTCCATCAGCGACACCCCGAGCTCGTTCACCTCGCGCGGCGTGCGCGGCCCGGTCGTGAAGCCGGACGTGGCCGCGCCCGGCGACTCCATCGCCTCCGCGCTGGTCGGCTCGGGCAACAAGACGATGGTCAACTCGGGCACGTCGATGGCCGCACCGCACATCGCCGGCATCGCCGCGCTCGTGCGCCAGGTCCACCCCGACTGGACGACCGAAGAGGTCAAGGCCGCGGTCATGAACACGGCCGGCCACGACGTGAAGGCCGGCGACAAGACCTACGCGCCCAACCGCGTCGGCGCGGGCCGCGTCGACGGCAAGGCCGCGGTCGAGAACCAGGTCCTCGCCTACGTGCAGGACAACCCGGGCTCGGTGTCGGCGTCGTTCGGCACGGTCGAGGTGGCCGCGCCGGTCAGCCTCACCAAGACCATCAAGGTGGTCAACAAGTCCACCAAGTGGGTGGACTACACCGTGGGCTACGAGGCGCTGACCCAGATCCCGGGCGTGCGCTACGACCTGTCCGCGAGCACCGTGCGGCTCAGCCCGCGCGGCATCGCCCGGATCACCGTCACGCTGAAGATCGACGACCCGGCGGCGCTGCGCAAGACCGTCGACCCGACGATCGAGGCGAACCACCTCGACGTGCCGCGCCAGTACCTGGCCGACGCGTCGGGCCGGGTCGTGCTCACGCCGAAGTCCGGTTCCTCGGTGTCCCTGCGGGTGCCGGTGTACTCGGCGCCGAAGCCGGTGGCGGACATCGCCGTGGCCAACAGCGTGCGGGTCAACGGCAAGGGCCAGGGCGTGCTGAACCTGACCGGCCGGGGCGTCGACCAGGGCGCCTACCGCTCCCTGGTGAGCGTGCTGGAGCTGCAGGCGTCCTCGCCGCAGCTGCCGGAGTGCCGCCGCAACGTCACCGACAACTGCGTGCTCAACGACACGGCCAAGGGCGGCGACCTGCGGCACGTGGGCGTCGCCTCGACCGCGCCGCTGGCCAAGGCGCAGGGCAAGCCGGCGGACGCGATGCTCGCGTTCGGCCTCTCCACCTGGGGCAACTGGTACAACCTGGGCAGCAACACGATCCCGTTCGTCGACATCGACACCAACGGTGACGGCACGTTCGACTACGAGGTCTACGCGACCAAGCTGACCGACACCGACCTGCTGGTCGCGGCCACGGTGGACCTGTCCACCGGCGCCACGGTCGACCTCCAGGGCGTCAACGGCCAGTTCGGCGACGTCGACACGAACGTGTTCGACACGAACGTGGTGGTCCTGCCCGTGCTGCTGTCGGCGCTGGGCATCGACGCGTCGGCGGACACCTCGCGGATCGCCTACCAGGTCGGCGTGGCCGGGTTCTACGTGGCTCCGGGCTCGTCCAACGGCCTGGTCGACGCGCTCCCGAACCCGCTGTCGTTCGACCCGCTCAAGCCGGGCCTGTGGGTGCAGGGCGGTGGCGACCCCGCGCTGTCCTACCTGGCGCGTCCGGCCACCGCGCTGGTGGTCAACCACGACGCCGAGGCCGCGGCGGCCGACGGCGCGGACAGCCTGCTGGTCCTGCACCACCACAACGCCTCGGGTGACAAGGCGGACGTGGTGAAGGTGCGGGCGAGGTCGACGGTCGGCGTGGCCGTCCGCCCAGTGGCCTGATCGTCGTGCACCGCTCTGGCCGGTCGGGGGTTGCCCCGGCCGGCCAGAGCCGTTTAAGCGCATCGGGTGACACCCAAAAGGGCGCACTGGACCGTTCGGGTGTCCCGCAGTCCGGGAGATATGACCACGGAGGGGTGTTCCGAGTGCGGTTTCACGGCCTCGGACCGGTAGCCTTTCGCAATGGAAACTAGTCCCGTGCAATGGGACTGATACCTGGGAGGTGTGTGGATGCGGCTCGCAGTGATCCCAGGAGACGGGATCGGGCCCGAGGTCGTCGCCGAGGCCCTGAAGGTGCTCGGTGAGGTCGTTCCAGCGGCTGAGATCACCCGCTACGACCTCGGCGCGGCGCGCTGGCACGCCACAGGTGAGTTGCTGCCGGAGTCCGTGCTCGGGGAACTCCGCCAGCACGACGCGATCCTGCTCGGCGCCGTGGGCGATCCGTCGGTGCCGAGCGGAATCCTGGAACGCGGCCTGTTGCTGCGGCTCCGGTTCGAGCTCGACCACCACGTGAACCTGCGGCCGGCGCGGCTCTACCCCGGTGTGCGCAGCCCGATCGCCGACCCGCCCGAGATCGACATGGTGGTGGTGCGCGAGGGCACGGAGGGGCTGTACGCCGGCAACGGCGGCCTCCTGCGCAAGGACACGCCGCACGAGATCGCGACCGAGGTGTCGATCAACACGTCGTTCGGCGTGGAGCGGGTGGTGCGCGACGCGTTCGCCCGTGCCGCGAACCGGCCGCGCAAGCACCTCACGCTCGTGCACAAGACCAACGTGCTCACGCACGCCGGGTCGTTGTGGTCGCGCGTGGTGGAGGAGGTGTCGTTGCAGCACCCCGACGTGACGGTGGCTTACCAGCACGTGGACGCGGCGACGATCCACCTGGTCACCGACCCGGGCCGGTACGACGTGATCGTGACGGACAACCTGTTCGGCGACATCCTGACCGACCTGGCGGCGGCCGTGACCGGCGGCATCGGGCTGGCGGCGTCGGGCAACCTCGACGTGACCAGGCGCAACCCGAGCATGTTCGAGCCGGTGCACGGCAGCGCGCCGGACATCGCCGGGCAGGGCATCGCCGACCCGACGGCCGCCGTGCTGTCGGTGGCGCTGATGCTCGACCACCTGGGCGAGTCGGAGGCGGCGCGGCGGATCGAGGCGTCGGTGGCGTTCGACCTGGCGACCCGCGACCACTCGTCGCCGGGCGCGACCTACGCGGTGGGCGACCGCCTGGCCGCCCTGGTCTCCTCGAACGTCCGAACCGCCTGACCGCGAGTCGAACCTTCAGGTCTCGCGTGTCGAACCTTCAGGACCCGCGTGTCGAACGCTCAGGACCCGCGTGTCGAACGCTCCGGTACCCCGAGTTCAACGCTCAGGACCGGCGTGACCCGACCTGAGTGTGGAATTCGGGGGACCTGAGCGTTCGACACGCGGGACCCGGAGGTTCGACACGCGCGAGCGCAGTACGTGATCAGGGCCACCACGGCGATGTCGTGGTGGCCCTGAACGCGTCACGGGCCGTAGGGTCGCCGGTGCCGCCCGTGGGGGAAGTCCGGTCGAATTCCGGCGCTGACCCGCAACGGTAGGCCGAACGTCACGCTGCACGACGCTCGGCGAGCCCGATCACCCGTGGGCGGTGGGAAGAAGCTCCAACTCCTGCCGTGGTCTGCGGGACGGGTGCGCCGGCCTGCCGCGAGCGGGTGCGGGTGGCCGGTCTGGGCCACCCGTCCGAAAGGCGACCGGTGACCTCCACCAGCAGTCGGGGCACGTCCGACCCCACTCCGCCGCCGACACCGCGCACCCCGTCGGCCTCACGTACCCCGTCGGGACCGCGTAGAACGCCGACACCGCGCACCTCGCCGACACCGCGCCGCCCGTCCACCGCGGGCCTGTGCCTGGTCCTCACCGCCGTCCTCGCCGCCTCGGTCGTCGCCGGCGTCGCGCTCGGACCGGTGAGCATCCCGTTCGGCGACGTCCTGCGCTTCCTCGCCGCCGCGCTCACCGGCGGCACGATCGACGCCGCCGAAGCGGGCCCCTACCGGATCGTGTGGGACATCCGCCTGCCCCGCGTGCTGCTCGCCGCCGTGGTCGGCGCTGGCCTGTCCGTGGTCGGCGTCGCCATCCAGGCCATGGTCCGCAATGCCCTGGCCGACCCGTACGTGCTGGGCATCTCCTCCGGCGCGAGCGTCGGCGCCACCGCCGTCGTGACCACGGGCCTGTTCGCCTCACTCGGCGTCTACGCCCTGTCCACGGCCGCGTTCCTCGCCGCGCTCGCCGCGATGGCCCTGGTCTACGTGGTCGCCGGCCGCGACCTCGCCCCGCTGCGCCTGGTCCTCACCGGCACCGCCCTGGCTTACGGCTTCTCCGCCGTAGCCATGCTGCTGGTCTTCCAGTCGCCACGCGGTGAGGCCGCACGCGCCGCGATGTTCTGGCTGCTGGGCAGCCTCGGCGGCGTCACGTGGGGCTCACTGCCCGTCGCCGCCGCGGTCGTGCTGGCCGGCGTCGCCTACCTCCGGACCCGCGCCAAGCACCTCAACGCCCTGTCCATGGGCGACGAGACCGCCACCACCCTCGGCATCGACGTCTCCCGCACCCGCAAGGCGCTGTTCGGCGTCACGGCCGCCATGACCGGGGTGCTGGTCGCGGTCAGCGGCGCGGTCGGCTTCGTCGGCCTCATGCTGCCGCACCTGGTCCGCCTCACGGTCGGCGCGGACCACCGCAAGGTGCTCGCCGTCGCACCGCTCGCGGGCGCGTGCTTCCTGATCTGGGTGGACGTCGCCGCACGCCTGCTCGCCGCGCCCGAAGAGCTGCCGCTGGGCGTCATCACGGCCGCGCTGGGCGTGCCGTGCTTCATCCTGCTGATGCGCCGCCGCGGCTACGTGTTCGGCGGTCGCTGATGGACGTCCGGCTGGAAGACCTCACCGTCACCGACATCCTCCACGGCGTGGACCTGCACGCCGCGGCGCACGAGGTGCACGGCATCGTCGGACCCAACGGCAGCGGCAAGTCCACCACGCTGCGCTGCGTGTACCGGGCGCTCGCGCCGTCCGGGGGAGTGGTCCGCCTCGGCGGCCGGGACATCGCCGCGATGAGAATCCGCGACACCGCCGAGCACCTCGCCGCGCTCACCCAGGACAGCCACGTCGAGTTCGACTTCACCGTCACCGAAGTCGTCGCGATGGGACGCCTCCCGCACCGCGGGACACCCGAGCACGACGACGAGGTGGTGGCCGGAGCACTGTCCCGGGTGGATGCCGCGCACCTCGCCCACCGCGGTTTCCTCAGCCTGTCCGGCGGCGAGCGCCAGCGCGTCCTCATCGCCCGCGCCCTCGCCCAGCAGCCGAAGGTGCTGGTCCTGGACGAGCCCACCAACCACCTGGACATCAGCCACCAGCTCGCCGTCCTCGCGCTGGTCCGGAGCCTGGACGTGACCGTCCTCGCGGTCCTGCACGACCTCAACCTCGCCGCCGCCTACTGCGACCGCCTGCACGTGCTCGACGGCGGTCGCGTGGTGCGCAGCGGCACACCGGACGAAGTGCTCACCCCCGAAGTGCTGCGCGAGGTCTTCGACGTCCGGGCCCACGTCGTCCGCCACCCCACCAGCGGCGCACCCCAACTGCTGTTCGAACACTAGGGAGCCCACCGAAGTGAAGAAGTTCGTCGCCCTCGCCCTCCTCCTCACGACGGGCTGCGGCGCGCAGATCGCACCGACCGCCGCCACCGACGAGGTCACCGTCACCAACTGCGGCCAGGAGGTCTCGTACGCGAAACCGTCCCGTGTGGTCACCAACGACACCGGCATCGCCGAACTCATGTTCGCGCTCGGCCTCGGCGACCGGATGGCCGGTTACGTGATCGGCGCCGGCCAGGCGGGCGACGTCGCCTCCTCACCGTGGAAAGCGGACTTCGACCGCGTGCCGAACCTCGGCGAGCAGATCACCAAGGAACTCGTCCAGGGCGCCAAGGCGGACTTCGTGTTCGCGGGCTGGAACTACGGCTTCTCCGAGGCGACCGGCTTCACCCCGGACGCCCTCGCCGACCTCGGCATCGCCACCTACCAGCTCACCGAGGCGTGCCGCAACGGCGTCGGCAAGCAGCGCGGCATCATGCCGCCGTTGGACGCCCTCTACACCGACCTGCGCAACCTGGGCCGCGTGTTCGGCGTGGAGCGGCAGGCCGAGGACCTGATCGCGGGCTACCGCAAGCAGGTGGAGGACGCCGAGAAGCTGGTCCGGCGGCACCGCCCGAAGGTGTTCCTCTACGACAGCGGCCTCGACCAGCCGTTCACCTCGGGCCGCAACGCCGCGCCGCACGACATCATCGGCAAGGCGGGCGGCGACAACATCTTCGGCGACCTCGACGACAGCTGGACCACAGTGGGCTGGGAGGCCGTCGTCGACCGGGCGCCGGACGTCGTGCTGATCAACGACTACGCCGACGGCGAGGCGACCACACCGGACGAGAAGCGGGCGTTCCTGGAGTCCTACCCACCGCTCGCCGACGTGCCCGCCATCAAGGCCGAGCGCTTCTTCGTGCTGCCCTACGCGGCCCTGGTGGAAAGCCCGCGCAACCCGGCCGCCATCGCCGCGTTCGCGAAGTTCTTGGCCGATAGCTACCACCCATAGTGTGGGACAACCCGTCCGTGGCTTGGTATCCGCGGACGGGTTGTGGCACCATCGGCCACGTGGCTCTCCACACGGTGATCATTATTTCTGAGCGCGTCGGGTAGTGCTCCCTCGAAGCACCCGACGCGCCGACCTCTCGCATCCTGCGGGGGGTCTTTTTGTTTTCCAAGATCTTTAGGAGCCCTCTCGTGACCCCCCTCGGCGATTCATTCCACGTCTTCGACACGACCTTGCGGGACGGTGCCCAGCGCGAGGGCATCTCCTACTCGGTCAACGACAAGCTGGCCGTCGCCCGCCTGCTCGACTCGCTCGGCGTCGGCTTCATCGAGGGTGGCTGGCCGGGCGCCATGCCGAAGGACACGGAGTTCTTCGCCAGGGCGGCGGCGGGGGAGCTCACGCTCAAGCACGCGCAGCTCGTCGCGTTCGGCTCGACCCGCAAGGCGGGCGTCAAGGTCGAGCAGGACGCGCAGGTCAGGGCGCTGCTGGAGGCCCGGACGCCGGTCGTGACGCTGGTCGCCAAGTCCGACCGCAGGCACGTCGAACGGGCCCTGCGCACCGACGTGGCGGAGAACTGCGCGATGGTCCGCGACACCGTCGCCTTCCTGGTGAACGAGGGCCGCCGGGTCTTCGTCGACGCCGAGCACTTCTTCGACGGCTACGCGTACGACCCGGACACCGCGCTGCGCGTGCTGGAGTCCGCAGTGGAGGGTGGCGCGGACGTCGTCGTGCTGTGCGACACCAACGGCGGCCAGCTGCCCCTCGGGCTGGCCGAGACCGTCGCCGACGTGGTCGCCCGCACGGGCTTCCGGGTCGGCATCCACTGCCAGGACGACACGTCCTGCGCGGTGGCCAACACCATCGCCGCGGTGCAGGCGGGGGCGACCCACGTCCAGTGCACCGCGAACGGCTACGGCGAGCGAGCGGGCAACGCCGACCTGTTCGCCGTCGTCGGGAACCTCGTGACCAAGCTCGGCCTGCAGGTGCTACCGCACGAGTCGCTGGCCGAGCTCACCCGGGTCTCCCATGCGCTGGCCGAGATCGCGAACATCGCGCCCGACACCCACCAGGCCTACGTCGGGTCGTCGGCCTTCGCCCACAAGGCGGGGCTGCACGCGAGCGCGATCAAGGTGGACCCGGAGCTGTACAACCACATCGATCCGGACACCGTCGGCAACGACATGCGGGTGCTGGTCACCGAGATGGCGGGTCGGGCCAGTCTCGAACTCAAGGGACGTGAGTTCGGGATCGACCTGACCCGCCGGCCCGAGGCGCTCACCAACGTGGTGCGCAAGGTGAAGGAGCTGGAGGCGGGCGGCTGGTCGTTCGAGGCCGCCGACGCCTCCCTGGAACTGCTCCTCAAGGCGGAGCTGTCCGATCTGGACGCGCCACCGTTCGTGCTCGAGTCGTACCGCGTGGTGCTCGACCACCACCAGGACGGCTCGATCGTGTCCGAGGCCACGGTCAAGGTGCACGTGGCGGGCGAGCGCGTCATCGCCACCGCCGAGGGCAACGGCCCGGTGCACGCGCTGGACGCCGCGTTGCGCAAGGCGCTCCTGCCCCACCTGTCGTGGTTGGACGCGGTGGAGCTGAACGACTACAAGGTGCGCATCCTGACCGATCAGCACGGCACTGACGCCGTCACCCGCGTGCTCGTGGAGTCCACCGACGGCGAGCGCGAGTGGACCACCGTGGGCGTGCACGGCAACATCGTCGAGGCCAGTTGGCTCGCCCTGTGCGACGCGCTCGTGCACAAGGCGATGCGGGTCAGCCCGTCACCAGCGTGAGCCGCTCGGCGGCCAGGACGCGGTTGAGCGGCTCGAAGTAGGACGAGCCGCCGACCGAGCAGTTGCCGCTGCCGCCCAGCGAGTGCCCCTGGGCCTGCGAGCCGGTGAAGATCGGGGCCCACTGGTCGCCGGGCTCGGTGCACACGCTGGTCCGGGTGAGGCCGTAGACGACCCCTTCCGGGTAGTTGACCGTGACGTTCTTGGCCTGCACGGCGCCGCACCGCAAGCCGGTGGTGCGGCCCGCCGCGCACACCGTGCCGCCGACGGGCGTCTCCGCCGAGCCGGTGATGACGCCGGCGCGCCCGGCGATGGTGGGCCGCTGGACCCAGGCGGCGGTGTTGGTGATCCGGACGATCGCGTAGGTCGTCCGGACCGCGACGATCGGGCCTATGTCCACCATGTTCGGACCCCGGACCACCGTGCCGACGATCCCGCACGACGGCGGCACGATCAGGAAGCCGCGGGCGTTGAAGCCGTTGGCGCAGCGCCCGCCGTTCCACGTGTAGAGGGGCGTGCCCGCTTCCAGCGGGGTCGGCAGCGCGGACGTGGTCGCGGCGGCGGGAGCGGCGGCGGCGACGAGCAGGGCGAGTACGAGCAGCAGGGTTCGCATCCCTCCGACGCTAGGCACGCGCGGTGCGGGCGCAAGCCGCCGGTTAGGGTGAACTCCGTGCGCATTGCCCGTATCGCCCAGCCCGACGGCCTGGCCTTCGCCGCGATCGAAGGCGACGGCGACGACCTCACCGCGGTCGAGATCGCCGACGACCCCTTCGCCAACCCGACGTTCACCGGCCGCCGCTGGCCGCTGGCCGACGTCCGCCTGCTGGCGCCGTTCCTGCCGCCCAAGATCGTGGCCATCGGCCGCAACTACGCCGAGCACGCCGCCGAGCTGGGCAACGAGGTGCCCGAGAACCCGTTGATGTTCCTCAAGCCCAACACCGCCGTGATCGGGCCGAACGCGGACATCAAGCTGCCCGCGGTGTCCGAGCGGGTCGACTTCGAGGGCGAGCTGGCCGTCGTCGTCGGCGTCGGCGGCCGGGACATCCCCGCCTCGCGCGCCCGCCAGTCGATCCTCGGCTACACGATCGCCAACGACGTCACCGCGCGCGACCTGCAGAAGGCCGACGGCCAGTGGACGCGGGCCAAGGGCTTCGACACGTTCTGCCCGCTGGGTCCGTGGGTGGAGACCGAGTTCGACCCGTCCGACGTGGCCATCCGCACCGAGGTCGACGGCGTGGTCAAGCAGGACTCGCGCACCTCGCTGCTGGTGCACGACATCCCCGAGCTGATCGAGCACATCTCCTCGGTGATGACCCTGCGACCGCTGGACGTGATCCTCACCGGCACCCCCGCCGGCGTCGGCCCGCTGACCGCCGGGCAGACCGTCTCGGTGACCGTCGAGGGCCTCGGCACGCTGACGAACACCGTCACCAACCGCTGAGCACCGCTCAGCCGCGCTCGATGCGCTCGGGCGCGCGCCGCGCGAACCCCGGCGCGTGCTCGGGCCGCAGCCCGATCGCCACCAGGTAGGCGGGCACGCCCTGCAGCCGCGGGAACCGCCCCATCAGCCGGACCGGCAGTGGCGGGCGCCCCGGCGTCGCGCTCGACGTGGCGGTGAGCGTCGGCTTGAGGAACGAGTCCTGGATCCGCCGCTGGATCGCCTGGGTCACCGCCGTGGGCAGCCACCGCCTGCGCCGCACCTTCGCCAGCACCTTCGGGCTCAGCTCGCCGCGGCGCAGCGGCGCGGCGACGAGCGACGCGGCGGCCACCGCGTCCTGCACGGCCAGGTTGATGCCGACGCCGCCGATGGGCGACATGGCGTGCGCCGCGTCACCGATGCACAGCGCGCCGTCGGCGTGCCAGCGCCGCAGGCGGTCGAGCTTCACGTCCAGCAGCTTCACGTCGTCCAGCGACTCGACGGTCTCCACCCGCTCCGCCAGCCACGGCACCAGCTTCACCACCCGCTGCCGGAACGCGGCGATCCCCTCCGCCCGCAGCAGCTCGTCCGTGCCCTTGCGGATGAGGTAAGCGCACTGGAAGTAGTCGCCCCGGTTGATCAGCACCATGGCCTGGCCCTGCGTGAACCGGCCGGTGGCGCCGCTGAGCTCGCCCGGGTCGCGCGGCAGCCGGAACCACCACACGTCCATCGGCGCGCCGAACTCGTGCACCGGCAGCCGGAGCTGCTCGCGCACCAGCGAACGGCGCCCGTCGGCCGCGATGACCAGGTCCGCGGCCAGCTCGCCGGTCTCGCCGCCCGGCGTGCGGTAGCGGACGCCGGTCACCTTGCCGCCGCTCCTGAGGAGCCCGGTGAACTCGGTGTTCATCCGCAGCGTGAACGTCGGCTCGCGCTTGCCCGCGTCGGCGAGCAGGTCCAGGAAGTCCCACTGAGGCACGAACGCGATGTGCTTGTGCCGCCCGGGGAGCCGGGTGAGGTCGCCCATCGTCTGCGGGCCGCTGTCCAGCAGCACCTGCACCTTGTCCACGAGCTGGTGCGGCACCTCGGCGAACGACGGCCCCAGGCCCAGCTCGTCCAGCAGCGTCAACGTCGACGCGTGCACCGTGTCGCCGCGGAAGTCGCGCAGGAAGTCACCGTGCTTCTCCAGCACCGTCACCTCGACACCGGCCCTGGCCAGCAACAACCCGGCCACCATGCCCGCCGGGCCGCCCCCGACGACCACGACACCAGTCCTCTCCATGATCCACCCCTCTGCTTTTCAACACCAGTTGAATAAGTTCAGGATGCTCCTGCGCGGGGCCCCGGTCAAGCCCGATACGCTGATCGGGTCATGAGCGCATCAGCAGCATCTCCAGAGGTCCGCGTCCGCTTCTGCCCGTCGCCGACCGGCACGCCCCACGTGGGGCTCATCCGCACCGCCCTGTTCAACTGGGCGTACGCCCGCCACACCGGCGGCTCCGTGGTGTTCCGGATCGAGGACACCGACGCGGCCCGCGACTCCGAGGAGTCGTACCTCTCGCTGCTGGAAGCCATGCGCTGGCTGGGCCTGGACTGGGACGAGGGCCCGGAGATCGGCGGCCCGCACGCGCCGTACCGGCAGAGCCAGCGGCGCGACCTCTACGACGACATCGCCAAGCGCCTGTTCGAGGCGGGCGAGCTGTACGAGTCGTTCTCCACGGCCGAGGAGGTCGAGGCACGGCGCAAGGCCGCCGGTCAGGACCCGAAGCTGGGCTACGACGGCCACGACCGCGGCCTGACCGAGGAGCAGCGGGCCGCGTTCCGCGCCGAGGGCCGTCAGCCGGTGCTGCGCCTGAAGATGCCCGACGAGGACATCTCGTGGGTCGACCTGGTGCGCGGTGAGATCACGTTCAAGGCGGGCAGCACGCCCGACCCGGTGCTGGTGCGCGCCAACGGCGACCCGCTGTACCCGTTCGTGAACCCGGTCGACGACGCCCTGATGGGCATCACGCACGTGCTGCGCGGTGAGGACCTGCTCCCGTCGACCCCGCGCCAGATCGCGCTGTACCGGGCGTTGACCCGGATCGGCGTGACCACCTTCACGCCGCGGTTCGGGCACCTGCCGTACGTGATGGGCGAGGGCAACAAGAAGCTGTCCAAGCGCGACCCGCAGTCGAACCTGTTCCTCTACCGCGACCGCGGCTTCCTGCCCGAGGGCCTGCTGAACTACCTCGCGCTGCTCGGCTGGTCCATCGCCGACGACCGCGACATCTTCACCGTGGCCGAGCTGGTCGAGGCGTTCGAGCTGGAGAAGGTCAGCCTCAACCCGGCCCGCTTCGACCTGAAGAAGGCCGAGGCGATCAACGCCACGCACCTGCGCGCGCTGCCCGTCGAGGACTTCGTCAGCCGCGTGCTGCCCCACCTGGTCAAGGACGGCGTGCTGCCCGCCGAGCCGACGCCCGAGCAGGTCGCCCTGCTGTCGGGCGTCGCGCCGCTCGTGCAGGAGCGGCTCGTGGTGCTGTCCGAGGCCTCCGGGATGGTGCGGTTCCTGTTCGCCGCGGAGGAGGACTTCGCGCCCGAGGAGGACTCGGCGGCCAAGGCGCTCGGCCCGGACGCCCGGCCCGTGCTCGAGGCGAGCGTCGCCGCCCTGGAATCGCTTCCGGAGTGGACGGCCGCCGCCGTCGAGGAGGCGCTGAAGGTGTCGCTTGTGGACGGATTGGGCCTCAAACCGCGCAAGGCCTACGCGCCGGTGCGGGTCGCCGTGACGGGCCGTACCGTCTCGCCACCACTCTACGAATCCATGGAACTACTGGGTCGGAGTCGCTCGATCGGGCGATTGCGCCGCGCGCTCGGGGCAATCTGACTGGTTCGTTCGGGCGGTTCAGGGGTGCTTGACCGTGCAAGAACCCCTAGATATCACCTCTCTGGTCGAGTCGGACGAGGGGCGACCGCACCTAGCCTCACGGGGTGACAACCGCAGCCCCGACTTTCACCCCTCGGAGAACCGGCGAGATCCGGGCCGTGTGCCTCGACGTCGACGACACCCTCGTCGACTACAGCACCTCGTCCCGGGCCGCCCTGGCCGCGATGGTCGGCAACGCCGACGCCTGGCCGCTGTGGCAGCGCATCACGGACGAGCACTGCGAACGCCTCCTCGCCGGCGAGCTCGAGTACGAGACGATGCGCAACATCCGCACCCGCGCCTTCTTCGCGGCCCTGGGCGAGGAGTTGGACGAGGACGAGGCGACCCGCCGGGAACTGCGGCGGCAGGAAGTCCTCGCGTCCGGCTGGCGGTTGTTCCCGGACGTCGTGCCGTGCCTGGAGTGGCTGCGGGCCACCGGTCTGCCCATGGCGGCCGTGAGCAACGCCTCAGGGCGCCACCAGCGGGTGAAGATCGCCTCGCTGGGGCTCGCGCAGTACTTCGACACGGTCCTCATCGCCGGCGAGGTCGGCGCGGCGAAACCGGACCGGGTGATCTTCGACACCGCGTGCGCGGACCTCGGCGTCGACCTGGGTGACACGGTGCACATCGGCGACCGCCTGCACGCCGACGCGATCGGCGCGCGCGACGCCGGCATGAAGGGCGTGTGGCTGAACCGCGAGGGCCCCCGCGAAGGCGCGCTGCCCGCCGGCATCTCCGCCATCAGCAGCCTCGCTGAGCTGCCGGAACTCCTGGTCTGCGAGCTCTCGACCGCCTCGGCGTGACCCCGATTTCCGTTCCGCCGGGTACGTGGTCTAGTATTCCTCCCGGCGGAACGGAGAGGCCCCCTGAGCAGGACCGGCAGGGAGTCGAACCGGGAATCCAATGGGGTATGGTGTAATTGGCAGCACGACTGATTCTGGTTCAGTTAGTCTAGGTTCGAGTCCTGGTACCCCAGCTGCGAAGTGGCAAATCAAGTGTGGTAAGCTACTCGCAACGCAGGACAGCAAGACATGATAAAGTGAACATCGAAAAGTTCCTGGCCCCGTCGTCTAGCGGCCTAGGACGCCGCCCTCTCAAGGCGGTAGCGTGGGTTCGAATCCCATCGGGGCTACAGATCAGGGAGATCCCCGTTTCGCGTCAGCGAAACGGGGATCTTTCGCATTTGCACCGGGTGCGCGGCCCCCGGGCCCGCGCAGGAGGGCTTCGCCCCCTGCACCCCCGGCACCGGCTGGCACTGTGTTCGGTCGGTGGGCCGCCGGCGGTTGGCACCGCGGCGAGTTGGATTGGCGCCTGCGGCGGTGGCACCCGGTGAGTGGGTGGTGCCCCCGCCAGGTGCTGGTGACGGGGGCGATCCAAGGCCGGTAGGCGGGCCGAGCCCGGCTGGGCAGGGCGGCGGGTTGCCTGGGCGTCAGAGGCGGGACTGGAGGGCCTCGGCGGCGGCCAGGAGGTCGGCGGCCCAGCGGGCGCCCGGGCGGCGGCCCATGCGGTCGATGGGGCCGGAAACGGATACCGCGGCGACCACCGTGCCCGTGCTGTCGCGCACCGGCGCGGAAACAGACGCCACTCCCGGTTCCCGTTCCGCCACCGACTGCGCCCAACCGCGGCGGCGGACTTCCAACAATGTGCGCTCGCCGTAAACGGCGTCGGCGAGAACGGAACGTTGAGTTCCCGGATCGGCCCACGCCGCCAATACCTTCGCGCCGGATCCCGCCGTCATCGGCAATCGCGCGCCGATCGGCACGGTGTCGCGCAAACCACTCGGTGGTTCCGCGGAGGACACGCAGATCCGCTGCATCCCGTCCCGTCGGTACAACTGGACGCTCTCGCCCGTGATGTCGCGCAACCTCGGCAACACCGAGGACGCCGCGTCGAGCAGCGGGTCGGTGGCCCCGCCCGCCAACTCCGCCAGTGCCGCGCCCGGGCGCCAGCGGCCGTCGGAACCCCGTCGCAGCAACCGGTGCACCTCGAGCCCGACCGCCAACCTGTGCGCGGTAGCCCTCGGCAAGCCCGTCCGGTTGCACAACTCGGCGAGCCCACACGGATCCTTTGCGACGGCGTTCAAGACGGCCACTGCCTTGTCGAGCACGCCGATCCCGCTATGCTGTCCCACAAGCCGATACTAACTTCCCACTGTCTGGGAAGTCCAGATCTATCGACTGTCCAGATCTTGGGAGAGTTGCGATGAGCCGCACGCTCGCGGAGAAGGTGTGGGAAGCACACGTCGTGCGCCACGGCAGTGGCGCGGAGCCGGACCTGCTCTACATCGACCTCCACCTGCTGCATGAAGTGACCAGCCCGCAGGCGTTCGACGGCCTGCGCCTGGCGGGGCGAGGGCTCCGCCGCCCGGACCTCACGATCGCCACCGAGGACCACAACGTCCCGACGATCGACATCGAGCTCCCCATCGCCGACCCGGTCTCGCGCACGCAGGTCGAGACGCTGCGCAAGAACTGCGCGGAGTTCGGCGTGCGGCTGCACCCGATGGGCGACGCCGAGCAGGGCATCGTGCACGTCGTCGGCCCGCAGCTGGGCCTCACCCAGCCCGGCATGACGGTCGTCTGCGGTGACAGCCACACGTCGACGCACGGCGCGTTCGGCGCGTTGGCGTTCGGCATCGGCACGTCCGAGGTGGAGCACGTGATGGCCACCCAGACGCTGCCGCTGCGGCCGTTCAAGACCATGGCCGTCACGATCGACGGCGCGTTGCAGCCCGGTGTCACGGCGAAGGACATCATCCTCGCGGTGATCGCGAAGATCGGCACCGGCGGCGGCCAGGGCTACGTCCTGGAGTACCGGGGCAGCGCGATCGAGGCGCTGTCCATGGAAGCGCGCATGACCGTGTGCAACATGTCGATCGAGGCGGGCGCCCGCGCGGGGATGATCGCGCCGGACCAGACCACGTTCGACTACATCGAGGGCCGCCCGCACGCGCCGTCGGGTGCGGACTGGGACGCGGCCGTCGAGTACTGGAAGACCCTGCGCACCGACGACGACGCCGAGTTCGACGCCGAGGTCCGCCTCGACGCCGACGAGCTCACGCCGTTCGTCACCTGGGGCACCAACCCGGGCCAGGGCCTGCCGCTGGGCGCCGCCGTGCCGGACCCCGAGACCATCGTCGACGAGAACGAGCGCGTGGCCGCCGAGAAGGCGCTGACCTACATGGGGCTGGAGCCGGGCACCCCGCTGCGCGACATCCACGTCGACACGGTGTTCCTCGGCTCGTGCACCAACGGCCGGATCGAGGACCTGCGCGCGGCGGCGGACGTCCTGCGCGGCCACAAGGTCGCCGACGGCGTGCGGATGCTCGTCGTGCCCGGGTCCATGCGGGTCCGCGCGCAGGCCGAGACCGAAGGGCTGCACGAAGTGTTCTTGGCGGCCGGCGCCGAGTGGCGCCAGGCCGGTTGCTCGATGTGCCTGGGCATGAACCCGGACCAGCTCAAGCCGGGCGAGCGCAGCGCGTCGACCTCCAACCGCAACTTCGAGGGCAGGCAGGGCAAGGGTGGGCGCACCCACCTGGTTTCGCCACTCGTGGCCGCCGCCACCGCCGTCCGCGGCACGCTGTCGTCGCCCGCCGACCTGGTCTGAAGGGAGTCTCACCGAACATGGATGCGTTCACCAGGCACACCGGGGTCGGCGTTCCGCTGCGCAGGTCCAACGTGGACACCGACCAGATCATCCCGGCCGTCTACCTCAAGCGCGTGACCCGCACGGGCTTCGAGGACGGCCTGTTCGCCGCCTGGCGCGGTGACGAGCAGTTCGTGCTCAACCAGGAAGCGTTCCGGGCGGGCAGCGTGCTCGTCGCCGGGCCCGATTTCGGCACCGGGTCGTCCCGCGAGCACGCCGTGTGGGCGCTCATGGATTACGGCTTCCGGGTGGTCATCTCGTCCCGGTTCGCCGACATCTTCCGGGGCAACGCGGGCAAGCAGGGCCTCGTGGCGGCCCAGTGCGAGCAGTCCGATGTCGAATTGCTGTGGAAGCTGCTCGAGAACGAGCCCGGCACCGAGGTGACCGTCGACCTCACCGCGAACACGGTTGTGGCGAAGGACTTCACCGCCCCCTTCACCGTCGACGAGTACACCCGCTGGCGGCTGCTGGAGGGATTGGACGACATCGCCCTGACCCTCCGGCACGCCGACGACATCACGGAGTTCGAGCAGCGCAGGCAGGGTTGGTTGCCGACTACCGATCCGCTGCCCGCGGGGTGACCGGCGAAGGGGTCGGATTCCCCCCGAACAGCGGGAATCCGGCCCCTTCGATCCCTCCGCCGGCCGCCCGGGTGTCCCTCGACAGGTCGTAATTGCCCACGCCACAACAAGAAATCTGGCGTGGCGATTGGTATTTCCTTGCATATGGGCTTACCGTGGGCAATCAGTCGGCCCGACTAGGGCCGTGAGCGTCCTGGGAGGGACTGAAGGTGAACAAGGCCCAGCTCATCGAGGCGCTCGCCGAGCGCCTTGGCGACAAGAAGAACGCCGCTGCCGCTGTCGACGGCATCGTCGACGTCATCGTCCGCAGCGTCCACAAGGGCGAGAAGGTCAACATCACCGGTTTCGGTGTCTTCGAGAAGCGTGCCCGTGCGGCGCGCACCGCTCGCAACCCGCGCACCGGTGAGACCGTGAAGGTCAAGAAGACCAACGTTCCCGCGTTCCGCGCGGGTTCGACGTTCAAGGACGTCATCAGCGGCACGAAGAAGCTGCCGCGCGTCACGGCCGCCAAGCCCGCTGCCGCTGCGGCGGCCAAGCCGGCCGCCGCGACGAAGGCGCCGGCGACCCGCAGCACCACCGCTCGTGCCACCACTGCGCGCGCGACGCGCAGCACCGGCACGGCCACGCGTGCTGCTGCGGCAGCCACCAAGGCGCCGGCGACCCGCCGGACCGCCGCGGCTGCGAAGCCCGCCGCCACCGCCACCAAGGCCGCGCCTGCCAAGAGCACCGCGACCAAGGCCACCGCCGCGAAGGCGACGACGGCGAAGGCGACCGCGGCGAAGCCCGCGGCGGCCAAGAAGGCCACCACGGCCAAGGCGACGACGGCGAAGGCCACCACGGCCGCAGCCGCGAAGCCCGCGGCGAAGAAGGCCCCGGCCAAGAAGAAGTGAAGTCGGGCCGGTTGATCACCGGCCAGGCACGCAACACACGCTCAGGGCCCGGTGCGGACGCGCACCGGGCCCTGAGCGCTGTCTACCCCTTGGCATCGGGTTCGGCTCGGCACAGGCGTTCTGAGCCCCGTTTCCGCGCCCGTGCGGACGGGCTCTTCACGTCGGAACCCCGAACCCCTCTCCCGCACGTCCTCCCCACCCGCGTGTCCTAGGTCCAGAACCCGCGTGTCCTCCGTTCAGAACGCGTGTGTCCTACGTTCAAGACCCCCGAGTTCAACGCTCGGAACGGGTGGGTGCGGCTCGGACCCGTGTGTGTTCGGCCACTCGGATAGAGCAGTCCGGCGGGGCGTGGTGCCAGGCTCGACACCGGCGCCTGCGTGGTGGAGATGCTTCGCAGGGTCCCCGCCGGGGGCTCCCCGGTTTTCATGCTGCCGGCTCAGTCTGACGATTTCGGCGTAGTTCGGGCCGCCTGTGGAGAACTCACCGTGCTCGAACGAACTCCCGGCGTGACCCGACCGGACTAGTGGGCCGGCAATCAGGTCAGGGATCGGGGCGGTGGGTCAGGCGGTGGGGGCGGCCAGCGCGGTGGGGAAGTAGCGGGCCGAGACGAGACGCGGCCAGGACCGGTGCGAGTCCGAAGTGGACCAGCCCGGCTCCGGCCGGCGGAACGCCAGCAGCCACGCGCTGCCCTTCTTGCAGGGCGTGCCGCCCAACGACAGGCCGCCCAGGTCGGCGAGGGTGGAGACGACGTCCGGGATCACGCCGCCCTGGCTGCACACGACCGGCGTCCCGGCCCCGTCCGCGATCTCCAGCAGGCGCACCAACCCGGCCTCGCGGTCCGGCCAGTACCCCTCCTCGGACAACCGCGGCTCCAGCAGCACGCCGACGCCCAAGTCCTCCGCCACCCCCTGAACGGTCTCCACGCACCGCACCCGAGGCGCGGAGTGCACCCGCGCGGGCCCCCACAACGGCAGCATCGACCGCAACCCGCCCGCCTGCCGCCACCCCGCCGAGCTCAACGGCCGCAGGTCGTCGTCACCCGGCCAGTGGTCGCGCTTGCCGGCCTTCGCGTGCCGCACCAGCAACACCGTCGCGAGATCCGAGGGCTCCGCCGTGAACGCCGCCAGCACCGAACGGTCGGTGTCGGACGTCACCAGCGAGGCCGCCTCGGCGAACGGCACCCACCGCAGCTCGTCCACCTCGTCGTTCGGCGCGAACGCACCCGACGCGACCTGCGCGCTGAAGTAGTCCACGACCTTCGGCTTGCCGAAAGCCCGGTACGACACCTGGCACAGGTACCGCCCCAGCACGGCGTGGAACCCGGTCTCCTCCAGCACCTCCCGCACCGCCGCCGCGGGCACGGTCTCGCCGGGGTCCACCTTGCCCTTGGGCAGGGACCAATCGTCATAACGCGGCCGGTGCACGACCGCCACGGAACCCTCGCGCCACAGCACGGCGCCGGCTGCCCGGATCAAACGACTCACCCGATCGCGCGGTGGTTGCGCAGCATCTCGGTCTGGTGGTCGCGCACCCTGGTGCCGTCCGCAGGCGACGCCTCCCACTCGCCGTCCGGCTGCAGCACCCAGCACCGCGTGGTCGGCTCCAGCGCCGAGTCCATCATCGCGTCGAGCTGCGCGGTGAGCTTCGGGTCGGTCACCCGCAGCTGCACCTCGACCCGCCGGTCCAGGTTGCGGTGCATCATGTCGGCGCTGCCGATCCAGTGCTCGGCCGAGCCGACGAAGTGGAACACCCGCGAGTGCTCCAGGAACCGGCCCAGGATGGACCGGACGTGGATGTTCTCCGACAGCCCCTTGATGCCCGGCTTCAACGCGCACACCCCGCGCACGACCACGTCCACCCGCACCCCGGCCTGCGACGCCCGGTACAGCGAGTCGATGACCTGCTCGTCCACCAGCGAGTTCACCTTGATGCGCACACCGGCCGGCGCGCCCGCCCGCGCGTGCTCGATCTCACGCTCGATGCGCTCCACGATCCCCCGCCGCACGCCGTAGGGCGCGACGAGGAGGCTGCGGTAGTGGTCCTGCCGGGCGTACCCGGTGAGCACGTTGAACAGGTCGGTGAGGTCCGCGCCGATGGTCGGCTCGGCGGTGAGGATGCCGATGTCCTCGTACAGCCGGGCCGTCTTCGGGTTGTAGTTGCCGGTGCCGATGTGGCAGTACCGCTGGATCCGCGAGCCCTCCTGCCGCACCACCAAGGAGGTCTTGCAGTGCGTCTTGAGCCCCATCAGGCCGTAGACGACGTGCACGCCCGCCTTCTCCAGCGCACGCGCCCACTTGATGTTCGCCTGCTCGTCGAACCGCGCCTTGATCTCCACCAGCGCCACGACCTGCTTGCCCGCCTCGGCCGCGTCGATCAGCGCGTCGACGATCGGGGAGTCGCCCGACGTGCGGTACAGCGTCTGCTTGATGGCCAGCACGCGCGGGTCGGCCGCCGCCTGCTCGATGAACCGCTGGACGGACGTGGAGAACGAGTCGTACGGGTGGTGCACCAGCACGTCGCCCTCCCGGAGGGTGGCGAAGATGCTCTTGGGCGTCTCACGTTCGCCGAACGCCGAGTGCGTCGCGGGCACGAACGGCGCGTCCTTGAGCTGCTTGCGGTCCACGCTGTAGAGCTGCCACAGGCAGGACAGGTCGAGCAGTCCGGGCACCTGGACGACGTCGTGCGGGTCGACCTCCAGCTCGCGCAGCAGCCGTTCCAGCATGTGCTCGGTCATGTCGTCGGCGATCTCCAGCCGCACCGGCGGCCCGAACCGGCGGCGCGCCAGCTCCCGCTCCAACGACTTGAGCAGGTCCTCGTCCTGGTCCTCCTCGACCTCCAGGTCGGCGTTGCGGGTCACCCGGAACGCGTGGCACTCGATGACCTGCATGCCCGCGAACAGCTCGCCCAGGTGCGCCGCGATCAGCTCCTCCAACGGCAGGAAGGTCGCCGTCGGGCTGGTCCGGTCGCTCTCCACGCGGACCAGGCGCGGCACGTTGTCCGGCACCTTGATGCGCGCGAACCGCTCCGCGCCGCCCTCCGGGTCGCGGACGGTGATGGCGAGGTTCAGAGAGAGGCCGGAGATGTAGGGGAACGGGTGCGCGGCGTCCACGGCCAGCGGCGTGAGCACCGGGAACACCTGGTCGGTGAAGTAGTTCGACAGCCGCAACTGCTCGAAGTCGGTCAACTGCGCCCAGTTGACGATGCTGATGGCGTGCTTCTCCAGCTCCGGCTGGATGTGGTCGAGGAAGGCCCTGGCGTGCTGCTCGACCAGCTCCTGGGTGCGCTTGGAGATGTTGGACAGCTGCTCGCGCGGGGTGAGCCCGTCCGCGCTGCGCACCGAGAGGCCGGTCTCGTCGCGGCGCTTCAGGCCCGCGACCCGGACCATGTAGAACTCGTCCAGGTTCGACGCGAAGATGGCCAGGAACTTCGCCCGCTCCAGCAACGGCTGGGAGGCGTCCTCGGCCAGCGCGAGCACCCTGGCGTTGAAGTCCAACCAGGACAGCTCCCGGTTGAAGTACCGGTCGTCGGGCAGGTCGACCTGGGCCTCGGTGGCCGTGACCGCGGGTGGTGAGCTCGGGAACGACCGGGTCGCGCCGTCGGCCGGTTGCTGAGCCGGTTGCTGCGCCGCCGTCGTGCCCGCACGGGTGCCGGCGGCGCCGCGGCGGGTGGCCGGGCGCGGTCGGCGGCGGGGGGCGCTCGCGGCGGGCGTGGTCCGCGGCGTCCTCGTCCGTCGCTTGGGCGCGGGCTGGTCGGGAGTGTTGTCCGTGCTCACGATCAGCATTGTTCCCCAATACGGGCGACCGTGCGCTGAGCTGAGCCGACGAGGAAGTGAACTCCGCGTCACACCGGGCGGAGCACGCCTCGCACGGCGCCGGCGGCATCCCGCACGAGGGTGACCCGCTGGCCGGGGCGCAGCGAGCGCCAGCCGCCCTCGGCGACGGCTTCGGCCGACACGTCCACCAGCACGCCGTCGTCGCGCAGCACGGTGGCTGAGCCGTCCGGGTGATGGGCGCTCACCGTGGCCTGCTCGGGTTTGGCGGGGTGGGTCACGGGGCAGAACGTAGTCGACCGCAGGCGGTCCGCGGGGCTCAGCCGCCGACGAGGGTGATGGTGGCGGCGGTGCGCGGGCCGAGGCCCAGGTCCGCGGCGAGGCGCAAGTCGTCGGCGGTGTCGACGTCGTGGCGCAGCGACGGCCACGGGCCCAGCAGGGGCGTGGCGCCCGAGGCCGCGTGGGCGGCGGCCGATCCCACGCCGAAGGCCGGAGCGAGGTCGCCGCCGGGTGCGGAGAGCAGCAGGGTCGTTCCCGTCCCCTGGCGGTCCGGGCAGAACGAGCGGCCGTCGGCGGTGGCCAGGGCGGCGGCGAGGTCGGTGGTGCGAAGTGCCGGCAGGTCGGCTTGGAGGGCGCCGATCACCGAAGCGGGGTCGCGGGACCGGAGGACGGTGGAGCCGTGGCGCAGGGCTTCGTTCAGGCCTTCGGGACCGGGGATCGACTCGACGCCGAGCGCTCGCAGCTCCGCCACGACGGACGGGTCGGACGTGACGGCCAACACACGCCGGACGGCCGGCAGGGCTGCGGAAATCGTGTCCAACGCGAAGGCCAGGGCCAGCGCCGGCCGGTCCAGCCGGGTGCCGACCAGCCGCGTCTTGGCCCGTTCCAGGGTCTTGACCGGGACCACCAGGTCGACGTCGGCTCCCACCCCGCCATACTCCCGGATGCCTGCTGGACCTGGCCAGGGGGCCTCAGGGCTGATTGTCGCCCCTGGCGACGTGGGGAAGACTCCAGGTCCACGACGGAGAGGGAGTGCACGTGGCCAAGGAGAAGGGCGGCTTCTGGGTCGGGCTCGCCGCGGCGGTCTTCTACCCCGCGACCGCGCTGATGGCGCGGCGGCGCAACGAGGGCGCGGAGTGGGTGCCCAGGACGGGCGGGGCGCTCATCGTGATGAACCACGTGTCGCACCTGGACCCGGTCTACGACGCCGTCTTCACGCACAAGCAGGGGCGCGTGCCGCACTTCCTCGCCAAGCACAGCCTGTGGAACGTCCCGTTCGTCGGCATGGTCGTCAAGGGCGCGCGGCAGATCCCGGTGTACCGGGGCACGGCCGACGCGCAGCAGAGCTTGCGCGCCGCGCACGAAGCCTTGGAGCAGGGGCTGGTCGTCATCATCTACCCCGAGGGCACGATCACGCGCGACCCGGACGGCTGGCCGATGGCCTCGCGGACGGGGGTGGCGCGGCTCGCGTTGGAGCACGACGTGCCGGTGCTGCCCGCGGCGCGGTGGGGCACGCGCGAGGTGTACGACCACTACCGGAAGAAGTTCCGGCCGTTCCCGCGCAAGACGGTGGTGACGAAGGTGGGCCCGCCGGTCGACCTGGACGCCTACCGGAGCAGGCCGCAGAACCTGGCGCTGCTGCGCGAGGTGACCGACGTGCTGATGAACGACGTGAAGGGCCTGCTCGCGGACATCCGCGAGGAGCAGGCGCCCGACGGCTTCTACACCAAGAAGGCTTGACGTGGACCGGGTCGCGGTGCTGGGCGCCGGGTCGTGGGGCACCGCTTTCGCGAAGGTGCTCGCGGACTCCGGCACGGACGTGGTGCTGTGGGCGCGGCGCGCCGACGTGGCCGACGCCATCTCGGCGGAGCGGGTCAACGCCGACTACCTGCCGGGCGTGACGCTGCCGTCGAACCTGACCGCCACGTCGGACGCGAAGAAGGCGTTGGACGGCGCGCGGGCCGTGGTGCTGGCGGTGCCGAGCCAGACGTTGCGGGAGAACCTGAGCGGCTGGCGGCCGTGGCTGCCGGCGGGTGCGACGCTGGTCAGCCTGGCCAAGGGCGTCGAGCTGGGCACGCTGAAGCGGATGAGCGAGGTGATCCGCGAGGTCGCCGGTGTGCCGGAGGACCAGGTCGCGGTGGTGTCCGGGCCGAACCTGGCCAAGGAGATCGCGGCCGAGCAGCCGACCGCGACGGTCATCGCGTGCACCGACCACGACCGCGCGGTGGAGCTGCAGCACGCGTGCTCGAACTCGTACTTCCGGCCGTACACGAACGTCGACGTGGTGGGCTGCGAGCTCGGCGGCGCGTGCAAGAACGTGATCGCGCTGGCGTGCGGCATGGCGGCGGGCATGGGGTTCGGGGACAACACGATGGCCTCGATCATCACCCGCGGTCTCGCCGAGACGGCGCGGCTGGGCGCGGCGCTGGGCGCGGACCCGCTGACGTTCGCCGGGTTGGCCGGGCTGGGCGACCTGGTGGCCACGTGCGCCTCGCCGCTGTCGCGCAACCGGTCGTTCGGGGAACGGCTGGGGCGCGGGGACTCGTTGGCGCAGGCGCAGGAGGCCGCGCACGGCCAGGTCGCCGAGGGCGTGAAGTCGTGCTCGTCGATCCGCGAGCTGGCCGCGCGCGTCGGCGTGGACATGCCGATCACCGACGGCGTGCACCAGGTGTGCCACGAGGGGTTGGACCCCCGCGTGCTGACGGCCGCGCTGCTCGGCCGCGAACGGAAGGCGGAACGGCAATGACCTGGGGTGACGGCACGCGAGTCGTGCACTCGACGCCGGCGGTGCAGGGTGAGCCGTTCCTGGCCGGTCCCGTGTTCGCCTCCGCCTACCACCTGGGTGGCGCCGACACGTACGGGCGGGCGCACAACCCGACGTGGCGGGCGTTGGAGGTGGCGCTCGGCGAGCTGGACGGCGGCACGACCGTGCTGTTCCCGTCCGGGATGGCGGCGATCTCGACGTTGCTGAGGGTCGTGCTCGCGCCCGGTGACGTGGTGGCGCTGCCGAGCGACGGCTACTACCTGACGCGCACGTTGGCCGCCGAGCTGCCGGTGAAGGTGGTGGAGGTGCCGACGGCCGGGCCGTACCCGTCGTTCGAGGGCGTGCGGTTGGTGCTGCTGGAGTCGCCGTCGAACCCCGGGCTGGACGTGTGCGACATCGCCGCGCTGGTCCAGGCCGCGCACGCGGCGGGCGCGCTGGTGGCGGTGGACAACACGACCGCGACGCCGCTGGGGCAGCAGCCGCTGCTGCTCGGCGCGGACGCGGTGGTGAGCAGCGACACGAAGGCCGTCGCCGGGCACAGCGACGTGCTGCTGGGCCACGTGTCCACGGCGGATCCGGAGTTGGCGGAACGGGTGCGCGCGGCGCGGACGACCGGCGGCGCGATCCCCGGACCGTTCGAGGCGTGGCTGGCGCACCGGGGTCTCGGCACGCTCGACCTGCGGTTGAGCAGGCAGGCGGCGAACGCGGCGGCGCTGTACGAGGTGCTGGCCGGCCATCCGGCGGTCAGCGGGCTGCGGTGGCCCGGCGCCCCGGCGGACCCGGCGCACGAGGTGGCGTCGCGGCAGATGCGGCGGTTCGGCGGGGTGCTGACGTTCGTGCTGGCGGACGAGCGCGCGGTGGCGTCCTTCCTGGAGCGGTCCCGGCTGGTGTTCGCGAGCACGAGCTTCGGCGGCCTGCACACGAGCCTGGACCGGCGGGCGCAGTGGGGCGACCCGGTGCCCGAGGGCTTGGTGCGGCTGTCCGCGGGCTGCGAGGACACCGCCGATCTCGTCGAGGACGTGCTCCGGTCACTCTGACGGGTCCACTGCGTGGGAGGGGTTGCGTGGTGGCGAACCGGCTGCCACCCTCGTCACCATGTCTTTTCGCGCCATGACCGACGGGCGGGGTCACATCGACCTCCGCCTGGTCGCCAGCGCGCTCTGTCCTTCCCGGTGATCGTCCCGCGTCCCGCGGGCCCGAGAGGCTCGCACACGTCACCGAGTGCCGAGAAGGAATCATGTTCGCCGTTCCGGAGAACACCATCGCCCTGCCCCAGTCGCACGTCGCGCTGCACCCCGTGCGGATCGCGCTCGACACGGCGGCACGGCGTGAGCGCTGGGCCCACCTGCTCCGCTACGACCCGGAGACCCGCTTCGCCGCGCTGGTCGACCGCACCGACGAGCAGGAGGTGTGGCTGATGAGCTGGTTGCCCGGCCAGCACGCCGACCTGCACGACCACGGCGTCACCAGTGGCGCGTTCACCGTGGTCAGCGGCTCGTTGACGGAGGTGGTCACGCCGGGCCCGACCCAGGTGCTGCACCACCTCGTGGCGGGCCAGTCGCGGGTGTTCGGGCCGGGGTACGCGCACCAGGTGCGCAACGACGGCGTCGACCCCGCCGTCACGATCCACGTGTTCCGCGACGGCGGGCGCACCATGAGGCCGGTGCGGTTCGACCCGGTCTCGGGGACTACGTCCGCGCGGTGATGTGCGGCGGGACGTCCCAGTCGCCGACCAGCGCCGGGTCCGCCTCCGGCTCGCCCCACGCGGTGCGCAGCGGCAGCACGCCCGCCCAGCGCGCGTTGGCGGCGACGTCCTCGTCCTCGTCGCCGGGCGGGCCGCTGCGGATCTTCACCGACGCCTCGGTCAGGTCGAGCGACAGCACGGCGGTCGCGGCCAGCTCCTTCGGCGTCGGCAGGCGGGCGTAGTCCCACGAGCCGGGCGCGAGGTGCTCGGTGAGCACGCGCAGGGCGTGCAGCTTGGCGTCCGGGTCGGTGACGGGGACGGCGGTGCCGTGGACGACGGCGGCGCGGTAGTTCATCGAGTGGTCGAACACCGAGCGGGCGTAGACGACGCCGTCCAGGATCGTGACGGCGACGCACACGGGCACGCCGGTGGCGGCCTCGCGGAGGCTGCGCGCGCCGGTCGAGCCGTGCAGGTAGAGGGTGTCGCCGTCGCGGCCGTAGCCGGTGGGCAGCACGAGCGGCGCGTCGTCCACTACGACGGCCAGGTGGCAGACGAGGGCGGCGTCGAGGACGGCGTGCAGCGCCTCGCGTTCGGTGACGGCGCGGTTGCGCCCGCGCTTGATGGTGCTGCGGTCCGTCGGTGACAACGTCATGGGAGGAGCTTGTCCGGTAAAGTGGCCCTCTTCAAGTGCCAATTCTTGGCGTTTTGAGGAGGCCACTGTGGCGGAGACGGCGTTGGCGGTGGTGTTGGACCGCGAGTCGGCCGAACCGCTGGCCGTCCAGCTCGCGGACGCCCTGCGCGCGGCGGCGGGTGACGGGCGGCTGCGCAGCGGTGACCGGCTGCCCTCGACCCGGGCGTTGGCCGAGCGGCTCGGCGTGAGCCGGACCGTGACAGCGGCAGCATACGAGCAGTTGCACGCCGAGGGCTGGATCGCAGGACGCCACGGGTCGGGCACCTACGTGACGACCACGCCGCCGGGTGCGTTGAAGGCGCGGGCCCGGCGCGTGGCGGCGCCCGCCGTGCCGGTGGACGTGGTGGACCTCGCGCCCGGCGCGCCGTGGGCCGAGGGGTTGGACCGGGCGGCGTGGCGGCGGGCGTGGCGGGCGGCGGCGGACGTGCAGCCGTTGTTCCGGCCTGCGCGGGGCGGGTTGCCGGAGTACCGGGCGGTGGTGGCGGAGCACCTGTTGCGGCACCGGGGGTTGGCGGTGCGCGGCGGGTTGCGGGAGGAGTTGGTGCTGGCGACCGGCGGGACCACGGCGGCGTTGGTGGAGCTGGGGTCGGCCGTGCTGCGGCCGGGTGACGTGGTGGCGGTGGAGGAGCCGGGGTACCAGCGGGCGGTGTGGGCGTTGCGGTCGGCCGGGGTGAAGGTCGTGCAGGCGCCCGTGGACACCGAGGGGTTGTTGGTGGAGGCCGTGCCGCCGGGGGTTCGCGGGGTGTACTGCTCGCCCGCGCACCAGTACCCGATGGGCGGGCGGATGTCGGCGGCGCGGCGGGTGGCGTTGGTGGAGCGGGCGCGGGCGGAGGGGTGGCTGGTCGTCGAGGACGACTACGACGGCGAGCTGCGGTACGACGTCGCGCCGTTGCCGTTGCTGGCGGCGTTGGCGCCGGACGTGGTGGTGCACCTGGGCACGACGAGCAAGATCCTCACGCCGACGCTGGGCGCGGGGTGGATGGTCGCGCCCGAGCCGATCGCCGCCGAGGTGATGGCGCACCGCGACCGGACCGGCACCAGCCCGTCCGCGGCGGGGCAACGGATCCTGGTCGAGTTGGCGCGCAACGGCGACCTGGGGCGGCACCTGCGCAAGCTCCGGCGTGAGCTGTCCGAACGGCGTGCGCTGCTGTCTGCGGCGTTCGCCGACGCCGGTATCCCCGTGCTGGGTGACGACGCCGGCGCGCACATCGTCGTGCCGCTGCCGTCGGCGCAGGCGGAGCGGGACGTGCTGGCCGAGGCGCACGACCGCGGCCTGCGGCTGGACGGCCTCGGCCGCCACCACGCCGGCCGGCCGAAGGTGCACGGCGCCGCGATCGGCTACAGCGCCTGCTCGCGCGACCAGCTGACGGCGGCGATCCCGGACCTGATCCACATCCTCGCCACCCACGCCCGCCCGTCCTGAACGTAGAACTCGGGGTACCTGAGCGTTCGACACGCGCGACCTGAGCGTTCGACACGCGCGGCCTGGAGGTACGACTCGCGGGGCGCGAACGTAGGACACGCGCGAGAGTCCTAAGTTCGCGTCGCGCGTGTCGAACGCTCAGGTACCGCGTGTCGAACGCTCAGGACCCCCGAGTTCTACGCTCGGGTGTCCGGTGCGGGTGGGCGGTTACGCCATCCGGGTAGGGTCCGAGCCATGACACAGCGCAAGACCAAGGTCGCCGTGGTGTTCGGCGGGCGCAGCAGCGAGCACATGGTCTCCTGCCTGTCCGCCGGCAGTGTCCTGCCGCACCTGGACCGGGACAGGTTCGACGTCGTGCCCGTCGGCATCACCGAAACGGGCGCGTGGGTGATCGGCGCCGACGACACCAAGGCGCTCGAAGTGCGCGACCGGCAGCTGCCCACCGTCAACGCGCTGGTCCCCGTGTCCGGCAGCGAACTGGTGCCCGTGGCGCCCAACGACGTGCTGGCCGACGTCGAGGTCGTGTTCCCCGTGCTGCACGGCGCGTGGGGCGAGGACGGCACCATCCAGGGCCTGCTGGAGCTGGCCGACATCCCGTACGTGGGACCGGGTGTGCTGGCCAGCGCGGTCGCCATGGACAAGGAGTTCACCAAGCGCCTGCTCAAGGGCGCGGGCCTGCCGGTCGGCGAGTTCGCCGTGCTGCGCCGCGAGCAGGAGACCCTGGCCGAACGGGACCGGGAACGGTTGGGGCTGCCCGTCTTCGTCAAGCCCGCGCGCGCCGGGTCGTCCGTCGGCATCTCGAAGGTCGTCGACTGGGCCCACCTGGACAGCGCGATCGCGCTGGCGCGCAAGACCGACCCGAAGGTGATCATCGAGGCCGCCGTCTCCGGCCGCGAGGTCGAGTGCGGCGTGCTGGAGTTCCCGGACGGCCGGGTCGAGGCGTCGCTGCCCGCCGAGCTGCGCATCGTCGGCGGCGCGGTCGACTGGTACGACTTCGACGCCAAGTACCTCGACGACGTGTGCGAGTTCGACATCCCCGCCAAGCTGGACGAGCACGTCACCCGCGACCTGCGCGAGATGGCCGTCGCCGCGTTCCGCGCGCTGGACTGCCAGGGCCTGGCCCGGGTCGACTTCTTCGTCACCGACTACGACGAGCTCGTGGTCAACGAGGTCAACACCATGCCCGGCTTCACGCCGATCTCGATGTACCCGCGCATGTGGGCCGAGACGGGCGTGGACTACCCGACGCTGCTGACCACGTTGGTCGAGACCGCGATCGCCCGCGGCACGGGACTGCGTTAGACCGCACTAGCCCCTGGTGTCCACGGGGCCCTTGGCGAGGGTGTCCCGGATCGTGGTCGAGACGTCCTGCAAGGGTCCCGTGCCCGCGTCCGACGGCACGGTCAGCGCCACGTACACCGGCCGGTCCACCACGTACCAGGTGGCCGAACCGCCCTCGGACACCTCGAGCCACTGCACGTCCGAGATCACCCGCAGCGCGGAGGTCGGGGTGAGGTCACCGGGACGGTCCAGCCCGCACCGAAGAACGACGGGCTCGTGGTGCGCGTCACCCCACGCCACCGCGCCGGCCGGTGCGGGCGCGGCCAGCTCGCGGCGAGGCAGCGTGACGCCGCTGGACAGGAGCTGCGCGGGCAGCGCGCCCAGCAGCGCCTCGCACTCGTCCGACTCGGCCTTCGGCGCGGGCACCGGCACGAGCGCGACGGGCCCGGTGTGGACGGCGGACGGGTCCGCGGAGTCGTCGTCGCCGAGCAAGAGACCCGCCGCCGCGACGCCCACCACGAGCAGCGCCGTCAGCCCGATGGCGACGGCGAGCAACGGGCGGGGGAGCGGTGGAGCGGGTTCCGGTTCCTGTGCCACCCGGCTATGACAACACGGACCTACAGGTGCACCACCGGGCAGGTCAGCGTTCGGGTGATGCCCTCCACGTTCTGGATGCGGGCGACCACCAGTTGCCCCAACTGGTCGACGGTGTCGGCCTCGGCGCGGACGATGACGTCGTACGGGCCGGTGACGTCTTCCGCGGTGGCCACACCGGGGATGCCGGAGATCTCCGCCGCAACGGCGGCTGCCTTCCCGACCTCGGTCTGGATGAGGATGTATGCGTGCACCACGGCGTGCCCCTTCGTCGCGACAGGTTAGGTCGGGGTAGGAACGTGCACAGCAACGTACCCCAGTTGGGGTTCCGAATGCTCAGAACGGGAGGCAATCTTGCGTCCGGAGCCGCCGCGCAACGCGGACACGGTCGCTGAGGTGGGTGAGTTCGGTCTCATCCGCCGGGTGACGGCAGGTCGGACGCAGCCGCCCACCACCCTGCTCGGGCCGGGTGACGACGCGGCTGTGGTCGCGGTGCCCGACGGCCGCGTGGTGGTGTCCACCGACGTGCTGGTCGAAGGTGTCCACTTCAGACTCGACTGGTCGTCTCCCGAGCAGGTGGGACGCAAGGCGGCGGCGGTGAACCTGGCCGACGTGGTGGCCATGGGCGCGATGCCGACGGCCCTGCTGATCGGCCTCGCGTGCCCGGCCGACACGCCCTCCTCCGTGGTGGAGGGGATCACCGCCGGGCTGTGGCAGGAGGCGACCGTCGCGGGCGCGGGCGTGGTGGGCGGCGACATGGTGTCGTCCGCGACACTGGTGATCTCCGTTACCGCGATGGGTGACATGGGCGGGTTGGAGCCCGTCACCCGTTCAGGCGCGCAAGTGGGTGATGTCGTCGCGGTCTGCGGACGGCTCGGCTGGGCGGCGGGCGGGTTGGCCGTGCTGCAGCGCGGTTTCCGGTCGCCGGTCGCGGTCGTCGGCGCGCAGCGGAACCCCGAACCCCCTTACGAGGCCGGGCCCCAGGCCGCCGCGGCGGGCGCGACGGCGATGATCGACGTGTCGGACGGGCTGCTCGCCGACCTCGGGCACATCGCGGACGAGTCGGGCATCGGCATCGACATCCGCACGGAACTGCTGGAGGTCCACCCGCGGCTGATCGACGTCGCGGCGGCGCTCGGCGCGGACGCGCGGCACTGGGCGCTGACCGGTGGCGAGGATCACGCGCTGGCGGCGACGTTCCCCGAACCGGGGGCCGTTCCCGAGGGCTGGCGCACGATCGGCACGGTCCGGCACGGCAGCGGCGTGACCGTCGACGGGCGCGCGTACGAGAAACCCCCTGGCTGGGAGCACTGGCGGTAGGTAGCCTCGCGTTTGTGGAACTATGCACGCTGGCGTATGACCATCCAGACTCGGTCAAGCTGATCACCGACCTCCAGCAGGTCTACGTGGACCGCTACGGCGAGGGCGACGTCACGCCGGTCGACCCGGCCGAGTTCGCCGCGCCGCTGGGGCACTTCGTGGTCGGGTACCTCGACGGCGTGCCGGTGGCGTGCGGCGGGTGGCGCGCGCACGACGTGGCCAAGCACTCGTTGCGCCCCGGCGACGCCGAGATCAAGCGCATGTACGTGGGCGAGGCCCTGCGCGGGCGCGGACTGGCGCGGATCGTGCTGACGTCGCTGGAGACGGCGGCCCGGGCGGCCGGGCGCACGCGGATGGTGCTGGAGACCGGGTTGCGCCAGCCCGAGGCCATCGGGCTCTACCGGGCCAATGGATACGCGCGCATCGACAACTTCGGCGTCTACCGGGATGATCCCGAAAGCCTTTGCTTCGCGAAGGATCTCTGAGGGCCGGGAGGACCGGATGGCGATCTACGCGTTGGGTGACTTCGAGCCGGTGATCCACCCGGACGCCTACGTGCACCCCGACGCGACGGTGATCGGCGACGTGCGGATCGGCGCGCACGCGTCGGTGTGGCCGCAGGCCGTGCTGCGCGGCGACTACGGGCGCATCGAGGTCGGCGCGCGGACGTCGATCCAGGACGGCACGGTGGTGCACTGCACCGAGGTCCACCCGACGCTGATCGGCGCGGAGTGCGTCGTGGGGCACAACGTGCACATCGAGGGCGCGACCATCGCCGACCGGTGCCTGATCGCCTCGGGATCGGTGGTGCTCAACGGGTCCGTGGTGGAGACCGGCGCGATCGTCGGCGCGGGCGCGGTGGTGTCGTTCGAGGGGCACGTGCCCGCCCGGTCGATGGCGCTCGGCGTGCCCGCCCGGGTGCGCGAGGGGTACGTCGTGCCGGACGGCGCGTGGCAGTTCGCCGTGGACAAGTACGTGAACAACATCTTGCTGTACCGCAAGGAGCTGCGACGCCTGGACTGAGATAGGGTCCCGCCGTGGCACGTCCGCTTGAGGAGATCATGGAAGCCGGCTGGGCCGCGGCACTCGCGCCCGTGGCCGATCGCATCGCCGCGATGGGCGAGTTCCTGCGGGCGGAGGTGGCCGCGGGGCGGACATACCTGCCCGCCGGGGAGAACGTGCTGCGGGCGTTCCAGCAGCCGTTCCACGCCGTGCGGGTGCTGATCGTCGGCCAGGACCCGTACCCGACGCCGGGGCACGCGGTCGGGCTGAGCTTCTCGGTGTCGCCGGAGACCCGGCCCATCCCGAAGAGCCTGATCAACATCTACACCGAGTACGTGGCGGACCTGGGCCACCCCAAGCCGACCAACGGCGACCTGACCCCGTGGGCCGAGCGTGGCGTGCTGCTGCTCAACCGGGCGCTGACCGTGCAGCCGGGCAAGTCCAACTCCCACCGCAACAAGGGCTGGGAGCCGGTGACCGAGCAGGCGATCAAGGCGCTGGCCGAGCGGGACGCGCCGCTGGTCGCGATCCTGTGGGGCAGCCAGGCACGTGCCCTCAAGCCGCTGCTGGGCGCCGACCGCTGCGTGGAGTCGGTCCACCCGAGCCCGCTGTCCGCGGCAGGCGGCTTCTTCGGCTCGCGGCCGTTCAGCAAGGCCAACGAGCTGCTGGTGAAGCAGGGCGCCGAGCCGATCGACTGGAAGCTGCCGTAGCTCCGGCTTCGCGGTGGCTCCGGCTGCGTTTCGCGGTTGTCCACAGGCGGAGCCAGGTCGCCGCCTGGTAGGGCGTTGATGGCGAGGGCGCGCGGGCGACGCCGTGGGGGAAGTCGACCGCGCCGGAACCGTGCTGTACGCCGAAAGGGCCCCCGGGATCGCTCCCGGGGGCCCTTTCGCCAAGCTCAGGCGCGGGTCATCAGCCGCGCACCACCTTGCCCGCCTTCAGGCACGAGGTGCACACGTTCAGCCGCTGCCGCGTCGAAGAGGAAACCTTCGCGCGCACGGTCTGAATGTTCGGGTTCCACCGGCGGTTCGTCTTCCGGTGGGAGTGCGAGACAGAATGGCCGAAGCCCGGCCCCTTGCCACAGACGTCGCACACGGCAGCCACGTCAGCCACTCCTTAAGGTTCCTGATCGATACTCACGCCCCGGCGGGCGCGCAAGCGTGCACAAGCCTCAGCCGGGCATGGCAACCCAGACAGGGTAGCCGGTGGCGCGTTCTGCCACCAAACCGGGTCGAATACCCTCGCCGGCATGCAGGCTCTCGATGCGGTCGCGGTGCGCCAGTGGGCGGACGCCTGTGTTCGGTCGCTGGACGCCAACCGGGAGGCCATCGATCGCATCAACGTGTTCCCCGTGCCGGACGGCGACACCGGGACCAACCTGCTCCAGACGATGCGCTCGGCGTTGGACGCGCTGCTCAGGACACCCGTCGACACGGTCGGCGCGGCGTTGGGCGCGCTCGCGCGGGGCGCGCTGGCCGGTGCGCGGGGCAACTCCGGGGTGATCCTGTCGCAGGTGCTGCGCGGCCTGGCGGAGGCCGTCCAAGGCGCCTCCACGGCGTCCGGCGCGTCGTTGCGGCGGGCGTTGTGGCGTGCCGACGAACTGGCCACCGCCGCCGTCTCGGAGCCGGTCGCGGGCACGGTGCTGTCCGTGCTGCGCGCGGCGGCCGAGGCGGCCCGCGACTGCCCGTCCGACGACCTGGACGAGGTGGTCACGGTCGCGGCGAAGGCGGGTGCCGAGGCGTTGGCCGACACGCCGCGCCAGCTGGCCGTGCTGGCCAGGGCCGGCGTGGTCGACGCGGGCGGGCGGGGTCTGGTCGTGCTGCTGGACACGTTGGCGGCGGTGATCACCGGCCGGGCGGTCGAGGACGTGCCGGTCGTCGTCACGGTGCCGCGCGAGCCCCTGACCACCGCGCGCGAGGCCGGGTCGTCGGAGTTCGAGTACGAGGTCATGTACCTGCTGGACGGCTCGCCGGACGTGGAGGCGTTGAAGGCCGGGCTGACGGCCATCGGCGACTGCGTGTCCGTGGTCGGCGACGGCGCCGCGCTGTGGACCGTGCACGTGCACTGCAACGACATCGGCGCGGCGGTGGAGGCGGGCATCCGGGCCGGCCGGCCGCACCGGATCACGGTGGCGCGCTTCGCCGACCAGATCGCCGCCCAGGCCCCCCGGTTCGTGCGCGACCGGGCGATCGTCGTGCTCGTCGAGGGCGAGGGCGCGGCCGAGCTGTTCCGGTCCGAGGGCGCGGTGGTGTTCGAGCCGGGTGACGAGGTGACGGCGGCCGACCTGCTGGCCGTGGTGGTGAGCACGCGGGCGCGGCAGGTGACCGTGCTGCCCGGCGACCCGACGTGGCGCGAACCGCTGGACGAGGCCGTCACGCAAGCCGTCGCCGCAGGTCAGGACGTCGTGGTCGTGCCGACGTTCTCCCCGGTGCAGGCGTTGGCGGCGCTGGCCGTGCACTCGCCGTCCCGGCGCGCCGGTGACGACGTGGTCGCCATGGCGGAGGCGGCGGCGGCCACCCGGCGCGGCGAGGTCGCGGTGTCCGACCGGGAGGCGATCACCTGGGTCGGCCGGTGCCGTCCCGGCGACCTGCTCGGCATGGTGGACGGCGAGGTCGTGCTGATCGAGCCCGACCCGGCCGGCGTGGGCGCGCTGGCGTGCCGGCTGGTCGACCGGATGCTCGCCAGCGGCGGTGAGCTGGTCACCGTGCTGTGGGGACGGGCCGCCCCGGACGGGGTCGAGCGGGTGCTGGAAGATCACCTGCGCGTCGCCCACCCGGAGGTCGAACTCGCCGCTTACCCGGGCGGGCAGCGTGACGCGCTGCTGACTGTCGGTGTCGAGTAGTTGAATAGGCCGGGATGACGACCTTCGACGAGAAGCTGGTGTCGGTGCTCGGCAAGAAGAGCGCCGACGCGCTGGAGGCCGGGCTCGGCCTGACCACCGTCGGCGAGCTGCTGCGCCACTACCCCCGCCGGTACGACGAGCGCGGCAAGCTGACCGAGATCGCCGGGCTGGAGCTCGGCGAGCACGTCACCGTGCAGGCGCGGGTCAAGAGCGCGCGGCAGCGTCGGATGAAGTCGCGCAGCGGCGAGCTGCTGGAGGCCGTGATCACCGACGGCACCAGCGACCTGCACCTGGTGTTCTTCGGGCGCGGCTCGCGCAAGGTCGAGCGGGAGCTGCTGCCGGGCCGTGAGGCGATGTTCGCGGGCAAGGTCGGCATGTTCAACGGCAAGCTCCAGCTCGCGCACCCCGACTACCAGGTGCTCGACGGCGAGGGCGTGGCGGCGGCGGACTTCGCGGGGGCGATGATCCCGGTCTACCCGGCGGCGCAGGGCATCCAGTCGTGGAACGTCTCCAACTGCGTCGAGCAGGTCCTCGCGGTGTGGGACGGGGTGGCGGACGACCCGCTGCCCGAGTCGCTGCGGGCCTCGCGCGGGCTGATCGGGCTGGAGAAGGCGCTGCGCGACATCCACCGGCCGGACGGCTGGGCCGCGATCACCGTCGCGCAGCAGCGGTTGAAGTGGGACGAGGCGCTGGCGGTCCAGCTGACGTTGGCGCAGCGCCGCCGTTCGGCGACGGCCCGTCCCGCGCCCGCGTGCCCGCCCCGGGACGGCCTGGTGCGCGACGCGTTCGAAGCGCGGCTGCCGTTCGAGCTGACGGCGGGGCAGCGCGAGGTCGGCGAGCAGATCGTCCGGGACCTGTCCGGCGAGCACCCGATGAACCGGCTGCTCCAGGGGGAGGTCGGCTCGGGCAAGACGATCGTGGCGTTGCGGGCGATGTTGCAGGTGGTCGACGCCGGGCGGCAGGCGGCGATGCTCGCGCCGACCGAGGTGCTGGCGGCGCAGCACGCGCGGTCGTTGCGGGAGTTGTTGGGCGACCTCGGGCAGGCCGGTGAGCTGGGTGGGGCCGAGCACGCGACGCGGGTGACGTTGCTGACCGGGTCGATGGCGACGGCGGCGCGGAAGCGGGCGTTGTTGGAGATCGTGTCCGGCGAGGCCGGGATCGTGGTCGGCACGCACGCGTTGATCCAGGACAAGGTCGAGTTCGCGGACCTGGGGCTGGTCGTGGTGGACGAGCAGCACCGGTTCGGCGTGGAGCAGCGGGCCGCGTTGAGCGGGCGCGCGGGCGGGTCGACGCCGCACGTGCTGGTGATGACGGCCACGCCGATCCCCCGCACGGTGGCGATGACGGTGTACGGCGACCTGGAGGTGTCCGCGCTGCGCGAGCTGCCGCAGGGGCGTTCGCCGATCAGCACGTCCGTGGTGCCGGTGGCGCAGAAGCCGGGCTGGCTGGACCGGGCCTGGCAGCGGATCCACGAGGAGGTCGGCAAGGGCCACCAGGTGTACGTGGTGTGCCCGCGCATCGGCGACGGCGACGCGGAGGACGACGGGGAGGCGCCGCCGAAGGAGCCCGCCAAGGGCTCGCCGAAGGACGACGGCTCCGATCGCCGGCCGCCGCTCGCGGTGGTGGACGTGGCGAACAAGCTGGCCGAGGGGCCGTTGCGCGGGCTGCGGATCGACATCCTGCACGGCCGGATGCCGCCGGAGGACAAGGACGCCGTGATGCGGGCGTTCGCGGTGAACGAGGTGCAGGTGCTCGTCGCCACGACCGTGGTCGAGGTCGGCGTGAACGTGCCCAACGCCACCGTCATGGTGATCATGGACGCGGACCGGTTCGGGGTCAGCCAGCTGCACCAGCTGCGCGGGCGGGTCGGGCGGGGCAGCGCGCCGGGGCTGTGCCTGCTGGTCACCGAGATGCCGGACGGCACGTCGACGATGGAGCGGCTGCGGGCGGTCGAGTCCACTTTGGACGGCTTCGAGCTGGCGCAGCTGGACCTGGAGCTGCGGCGCGAGGGCGACATCCTCGGCGCGGCGCAGTCCGGCAAGCGGTCGGGGCTGAAGATGCTGTCGCTGCTGCGCGACGAGGACGTGATCGCCGAGGCGCGGGTGGTGGCGCAGGAGGTCGTGGAGGCGGACCCGGAGCTGACCGCGAACCCCGGGCTGGCCGGGCTCGTGGCGGGGCTGCTGGACGACGAGCGGGCGGAGTACCTGGAGAAGGCGTAGTCCGCTCGGTGTCCGGAGGGCTCGGTCGGCCCGGTGGCTGGTGCCGGTGGGCGGGGAAGGGCTGGTCGCGCTGCCGGTTACCCTGGCTTGTGCGCCGATTCCTGCTCGTCCTGGTTCCGTTGGTGCTCGTCGCCTGCACGGCCGCGCCCGCCGCTGACCCGGCCCCGACCACGTCTTCGCCGCCCAAGGGCGATCTGGCGGTGCTCGCCGAACGCATCGAGCAACGGCGGGTGGAGCTGGGCACGGCGACGTTCCACACCGAGGGGTTCGCGTCGGACGGGCAGGCCACCGAGGTGCGCAACGTGGTGGACGGCACGCTGCGGCGGGACGGCGACGGCGTGACCGGGGCGATGACGATGGACGTGTCGACCGGCGGCCGGCCGAAGAAGATCGCGCTGGTGGTCGTGCGCGACGGCACGTACGTGCAGGTCGAGGGCGCGCCGATGCCCGCGGGCAAGAAGTGGGGCTTCTACCCGTCGGCGAGCGGTGGCGAGGTGTCCGCGTTGCTGCGCGGCTTCGGGCCGAGCGCGACGCCCGGCGCGGAGCTGGACTACGTGCAGCCGCGGGCGGCGTTGATCGTGGGCAAGTCGTCCGAGCAGGTGGACGGGGTGCCGGCGACGCGGTTCGACCTGGTGGTCGACGCGCTGAAGATGGCGAAGGTCATCGAGGACCAGGACATCCAGTTGCAGCACACCCAGCTGGCCGAGTACGGGGTGACGATCTCGGCGTCGGTGTGGGTGGACGACACCAGCGCGCCGGTGCGGGCCGAGTACCGGTTCGAGCTGGACGGCAAGGTCGTGAAGCAGTCGACGACCCGGTTCCGCAGGTGGGGCGAACCGGTCGAGATCACCGTGCCGGCGCCGGGTGAGGTCGTGCCGGCCGACCAGCTGCCCCAGTAGGCGGAGGGGTAGGGCGCGGACTACTTGGACTGCCTGCCCTTGGGGACGGGCAGTTGGGTGGTCGGCTGCTCGGACGGGTCGGCGTCCTTGGCCTTGGTGGCGGGCTTGCCGTCGGAGGGTTTCGTGCCGGCGGGTTTCGTGCCGGTCGGCTTGGCGGGCACGGGCTTGGCGGTCGCCGGTTTGGCGGGTGCGTCGGCGGCGTTGGTCGCCTTGTCGGCGGCACGGCCGGCCGCCGCGTCGGCGGGGTCGCCGTCGGCCGTGGCTTCCTCGTCCAGCGGGGTGAGCGTGGCCACCGCCAGGGACACCGCTTCCTGCGCCGCGGCGAACTGCTCGCTCAACGCGCGGTGCACGCGGTGCAGCTCGGCCAGCTTCTCGTCGGCCGCCGTGGTGCGGCGGTCGGCGTGGGCGTCGGCCTCGGTGATGGTCTTCTCGGCGAGGGCGTCGGCTTCGGTGACCGTCTTCTCCGCGCGCGCGTTCGCCTCGCTCACCGCCTGCTCCGCCTTGGCCAGCGCCTCGGCCTCCAGCTCGGCGACCTGCTTCTCGGTCTCCGCGCGCAGCGCCGCCGCCTCGGCCCGAGCGGCTTCGAGGAGCTTCACGGCCTCGGCCTTCGCCTCGACCACGTGCACCTCGTGCTCCTTGCGGAGCTTGGTGCGCAGCTCGTCGTACTCCTTGTCGAGGTCGTCGTGGTAGCCCTTGTACTTCTGCTCCAGCTCGACCCGCTTCGCCTCGAGCCCGGCGGTCTTCGCCTCGAAGTCCTCGGTGAGCTTCTCGCGGTCGGCGCGGGACTCCGCCATCAACGCCTCGTGCTCGGCGGTCAGCTTGGCCCGCAGCTCCTCGTGCGAGCGCTCCAGCTCGGTGCGGCGCTCGTCGTACTGCCGCTCCAGCTCGGTGGTCCGCTGCTGGTGGGCGGCCTCCAGCTGCCGCCGCCGGTCCTCCAGCTCGCCCATCGCGCGGTGGTGCGCCGCCTTGCCCTCGGCCGCCGCCCGCTCGGCCTCGGCGCGGGTGGCGTTGGCCTGGTCGAGCGCGGCCTTGCGGATGTCGGCGATCTCCTCCTCGGCCAACGTCATCATCACGCGCACGCGCTCGGTGACGTTGGACGCGCTGGAAGGGCTCGTGGCCAGCTTGCCGAGCTGGGACTTGACCTTGTCGAGCTCGGCGCGGGTGGAGTTGAGGAGCTTGCCCAGCTCCGCCACCTGGGCCGACGCCGCCTCCCGGGCCCGGTTCGAGTTCTTGAGGTCGAACTCGAGCCGCGTCACCCGTTCGTTCACCTGACGCTGGTTGTACCCGCGCAGTACGACGTCGAAATGGGTGCGGGCAGCAGGCTGCCCAGTCCCTTCAGCCCCGGCCATGGGCCAACCCTACCGAGAAGTCGCCGGGCGTAGTCACCCGATGCGGCGAACGCACCGTAACGAGCCGGTGATCCACCGTGCGGGGTGAACGCCGGCGGGCGGGTGGTGCGGTAGGGGTCTCGTCGCGCGCCGGTCGATCCGCCGCACGCGTGGGGGCTGCGCCAGGCGACCTCGCAAGGGAGAATCCCGGGGCGTGATCCCTGGTCGCGCCCGCCTTGACCGGGGGAGTGAACGATCACGATGACGTCCGTCACGTGAGATGGAACTCCCGAGGGGCGGGAAGCGCACGGTAGCGTGCCTTGATTCACCGAGTCCCGCCCGCGCCTCGGGCGGGACTCGCCGAGTAACCGGGAGGGAACGCCGCATGTTCCGCAAGGTTCTTGTCGCCAACCGCGGCGAGATCGCGATCCGGGCCTTTCGCGCTGCCTACGAACTGGGCGCCGGCACGGTTGCCGTCTTCCCCCACGAGGACCGCAACTCCCTGCACCGGCTGAAGGCCGACGAGTCGTACGAGATCGGCGAGCCCGGCCACCCCGTCCGGGCCTACCTGTCCGTCGAGGAGATCATCAAGGCGGCGCGCAAGGCGGGCGCCGACGCGGTCTACCCCGGCTACGGGTTCCTGTCCGAGAACCCCGAGCTGGCCAAGGCCTGCGCGGACGCCGGCATCACGTTCGTCGGGCCGCCCTCGGACGTGCTCGAACTGACCGGCAACAAGGCGCGCGCGATCGCCGCGGCCCGCGCGGCCGGCCTGCCGGTGCTCAAGTCCAGCGAGCCGTCCAGCGACATCGACGCCCTGGTCCGGGCCGCCGAGGACATCGCGTTCCCGGTGTTCGTCAAGGCCGTCGCGGGTGGTGGCGGGCGCGGCATGCGGCGGGTGGAAGAGCCCGCCGCGCTCAGGGAGGCCCTGGAAGCCGCGTCACGCGAGGCGGAGTCGGCGTTCGGCGACCCGACGGTGTTCCTGGAGCAGGCCGTGGTCGAGCCGCGGCACATCGAGGTGCAGATCCTCGCCGACGGCGAGGGCAACGTGATGCACCTGTTCGAGCGCGACTGCTCGGTGCAGCGCCGCCACCAGAAGGTCATCGAGATCGCGCCCGCGCCGAACCTCGCGCCCGAGCTGCGCGACCGGATCTGCGCCGACGCGGTCAAGTTCGCCCGGCACATCGGCTACCGCAACGCCGGCACGGTCGAGTTCCTGCTCGACCCGAACGGCAACTACGTCTTCATCGAGATGAACCCCCGCATCCAGGTCGAGCACACGGTCACCGAAGAGGTCACCGACGTGGACCTGGTGCAGTCGCAGATGCGCATCGCGGGCGGTGAGTCGCTGGACGACCTCGGCCTGAGCCAGGAGACTGTGCAGCTGCGCGGCGCGGCCCTGCAGTGCCGCATCACCACGGAGGACCCGGCCAACGGCTTCCGCCCGGACACCGGCATGATCAGCGCCTACCGCTCGCCGGGCGGCTCGGGCATCCGGCTGGACGGCGGCACGACCGGCGCGGGCACGGTCATCGGCGCGCACTTCGACTCGATGCTGGTCAAGCTGACGTGCCGCGGTCGGACGTTCTCCGCCGCGGTGGCGCGGGCGCGGCGCGCGGTGGCCGAGTTCCGCATCCGGGGCGTGTCCACGAACATCCCGTTCATCCAGGCGGTGCTGGACGACCCGGACTTCTACGAGGGTCGCGTCACGACGTCGTTCATCGAGAAGCGCCCCCACCTGCTGACGGCGCGGCACTCCGCCGACCGCGGCACGCGGATGCTGACCTACCTGGCCGACGTGACGGTGAACAAGCCGAACGGCCCCCGCCCGTCCGTCGTGGACCCGAGGGTGAAGCTGCCGGTGGTCGACCTGAACGCCGAGCCGCCGGCGGGGTCGAAGCAGAAGCTGGACGAGCTGGGGCCGGAGGGCTTCGCCCGCTGGCTGCGGGAGAGCAAGGCGCTGGCCGTCACCGACACCACGTTCCGCGACGCGCACCAGTCGTTGCTGGCGACGCGGGTGCGGACGAAGGACCTGCTGGCCATCGCGCCGCACGTGGCGCGGATGGCGCCGCAACTGCTGTCGTTGGAGGCGTGGGGCGGCGCGACGTACGACGTGGCGCTGCGGTTCCTGGCCGAGGACCCGTGGGAACGGCTGGCGGCGCTGCGTGAGGCGGTGCCGAACATCACGCTGCAGATGCTGCTGCGCGGTCGGAACACGGTGGGCTACACGCCGTACCCCGAGGCGGTGACCAGCGCGTTCGTCGAAGAGGCGACGAAGACGGGTATCGACGTCTTCCGCATCTTCGACGCGCTGAACGACGTGGAGCAGATGCGGCCGGCGATCGAGGCGGTGCGCGAGACGGGCACGGCGGTGGCCGAGGTGTGCCTCTGCTACACGTCGGATCTCTCGAACCCGGACGAGCGGATCTACACGCTCGACTACTACCTGAAGCTGGCCGAGCAGATCGTGGGGGCCGGTGCGCACGTCCTCGCGGTGAAGGACATGGCGGGCCTGCTGCGCCCGCCGGCGGCGGCGCGGTTGGTGACGGCGCTGCGCAAGGAGTTCGACCTGCCGGTGCACCTGCACACGCACGACACGGCGGGTGGGCAGCTCGCCACGTACCTGGCGGCCATCCAGTCCGGGGTGGACGCGGTGGACGGCGCGGTGGCGTCGATGGCGGGCACGACGTCGCAGCCGCCGTTGTCGGCGATCGTGGCGGCCACCGACTACACGGAGCGGTCCACCGGGCTCGACCTGCGGGCGGTGTGCGACCTGGAGCCGTACTGGGAGTCGGTGCGCAAGGTCTACGCGCCGTTCGAGTCGGGGATCCCCGGGCCGACGGGGCGGGTCTACTCGCACGAGATCCCCGGTGGGCAGCTGTCGAACCTGCGGACGCAGGCGGTCGCGCTCGGGCTCGGGCAGAAGTTCGAGGAGATCGAGTCCATGTACGCGGCGGCCGACCGGATGCTCGGTCGGCTGGTGAAGGTGACGCCGTCGTCCAAGGTGGTGGGCGACCTGGCGTTGCACCTGGTCGGAGCGGGCGTCTCGCCGAAGGAGTTCGAGGCGGACCCGGGTCGGTTCGACATCCCGGCGTCGGTGATCGGGTTCCTGCACGGTGAGCTGGGCGACCCGCCCGGCGGGTGGCCGGAGCCGTTCCGGAGCAAGGCGTTGCAGGGCCGCGCCGCGCCGAAGGGCGTGGCGGAGCTGACCGAGGACGACGTGAAGGGGCTGGAGCACGACCGGCGCGCGACGCTCAACAGGTTGCTGTTCCCGGCGCCGACGAAGGAGTTCCTGGCGCACCGGGACGCGTACGGCGACACGAGCGTGCTGGGCAGCAAGGACTTCTTCTACGGGCTCAAGCCCGGGGAGGAGTACCAGGTCGACCTGGAGCCGGGTGTGCGGCTGCTGATCGGGCTGGAGGCCATCGGCGAGGCGGACGAGCGCGGTATCCGCACGGTGATGGCGACGTTGAACGGGCAGTTGCGGCCGATCCAGGTGCGTGACCGCTCGATCGCGGCCGAGGTGCCGGTGGCGGAGAAGGCGGACAGGGGCAATCCGGGGCACGTCGCGGCGCCGTTCGCCGGTGTCGTCACGCCGAGCGTGGCGGAGGACGAAGAGGTCGAGGTCGGGCAGACGATCGCGACGATCGAGGCGATGAAGATGGAGGCCGCGATCACCGCGCCCAAGGCCGGGCGGGTGAAGCGGCTGGCGGTGCGCGGGGTGCAGCAGGTCGAGGGTGGGGATCTGTTGATCGTGTTGGAGTGAGGGTTGGTTGTTGCGGGTCGGGTGGGGTGGCCTGGGTTGGGTCGGGTGGGGTCTGGCTCCGGTGGTTGCTCCGGGGTGAGGCCGGCTCGATGTGACGTGGGGCCCTTACGTGCACCCCAGGCTGGACGAAGCCGGGCAGGCTTGGCGGGAAATGCGTCCGCCAAACCTGCCCGGCTTCGTCCAGCCAACGGCACCCGAACCCATGTCAAATCGGGCCTGGGTGGGGCGGTTCCGGGGCGTTGTGGGCGGGATTGAGTGTTCGCGGCCACATCCGGCGTTCGGGGGAACCGGGTGGTCCGGGTTGGCGTTGGTCGTGGCATGAAGAAGGTCGCTGTCGGGTTGTTCGCTCTCACGGCCGGTGCCCTCGCCTGGGCGGTGCGGGATGTGTCGTTGGCGTTGGGTGGGAAGCCCGGTGGGGAGCGGGTGCTCCGGTCGCCCCGGTACCGCGACGGGAAGTTCCACAACGCCGCCACCACGCGGACGATGCCCGACGGCGCCGCCGGGACCGTGCGGGAGATGTTCTTCGGCGGGCAGCAGCGGCGGCCCGTGGGCGAGGTGCCTTTGGTGCCGCCGGCCGCCGGCTCGGCGGACGGGTTGCACATCACCTGGTACGGGCACGCGTCGACGTTGGTGGAGATCGACGGCGCGCGGGTGCTGATCGACCCCGTGTGGAGTGAGCGGGTCTCACCGTCGCAAGTGGTCGGTCCGCGTCGGCTGCACCCGGTGCCGCACTCGTTGCACGAGGTGGGGCGGGTGGACGCGGTGGTGATCTCGCATGACCACTACGACCACCTCGACCTGGCGACGGTCCGTGCGTTGACCGGGGACACGGACGCGGTGTTCGTGGTGCCGCTCGGCATCGGGGCGCACCTGCGCCGGTGGGACGTGCCCGAGCACCGGATCGTGGAGCTGGACTGGGACGAGTCGCACGAGGTGGCCGGCGTCACGTTGGTGGCCACGGCGGCGCAGCACTTCTCCGGCCGGGGCTTTCAGCGGGACACCACGTTGTGGGCGTCGTGGGTCTTGAAGGGGCCGGCGCACCGGGTCTATTACAGCGGTGACACCGGTTACTTCGACGGGTATCGGGCGATTGGCGAGGAGCACGGTCCGTTCGACGCTTCTCTGATCCAGATCGGTGCTTACGGGCCCGGGTGGCCGGACATCCACATGACGCCGGAAGAAGGTGTGGCGGCGCATCGTGACGTGCGAGGTGGGCTGTTGATCCCGGTGCACTGGGCGACCTTCAACCTGGCGTTCCACGACTGGTCCGAGCCGGTCGACCGGGTGTGGCGCGAGGCGAAGGCGCACGGGGTGCCGTTGGCCGTGCCGCGCCCCGGCGAGCGGATCGACGTGGAGCAGCCGCCGGAGGTCGACGGGTGGTGGCAGGCGCTCGCGGTGGGACGATGACCCGGTGACCAGGATCGTCGCGGGCGCCGCCGGTGGCCGCCGGCTGCAAGTGCCGCCGAGGGGTACCCGTCCCACCTCCGACCGGGTTCGGGAGGCGTTGTTCAGCTCGTTGGAGACGTTGGTCGACTTGGACGGCGCGGTGGTGCTCGACCTGTACGCGGGGTCGGGGGCGCTCGGGTTCGAGGCGTTGTCGCGGGGTGCGATGAGCGCCACGTTCGTGGAGTCGGACAAGCGGGCTGCCGAAGTCCTGAAGAGCAACGCCAAAGTGGTCGCGCTGCCCGGCGCGACGGTGCTGAACCGCACCGCGGAGGCGGTGGTGGGCGGTGCGGCGGAGGTGGCGTGCGACGTCGTCTTCGCCGATCCTCCCTACGCGGTGACGGACGAGCAGCTCAACCGGCTCCTCGCGTCGCTGGTCACGAACGGTTGGACGAAACCGGGGTCGCTGATCGTCGTCGAGCGCGGCGCGCGCAGCCCTGAACCGATTTGGCCGAGTCCGGTGGAATCGTTGCGCAGCAAGCGATACGGCGACACCGCGCTGCACTGGGCCGAACAGGTCGACGCCTCCGGGTGATGCCGACCACGCACCGGAGTGGACGCGTCCGATCGGGTGCTACCGTCCGAAACCATGACGCGTGCCGTGTGCCCCGGCTCCTACGACCCGGCCACCAACGGACACCTGGACATCATCGGCAGAGCGGCGAAGCTCTACGACGAGGTCGTCGTCGCCGTGCTCATCAACAAGACCAAGAAGACGTTGTTCTCGGTGGAAGAGCGCACGGAGATGCTGCGCGAGGTCACTTCGCAGTGGTCGAACGTCCGCGTCGACTCCTGGCACGGCCTGCTGGTCGACTACTGCCGGGAGAACGACATCCAGGCCATCATCAAGGGCCTGCGCGCGGTCAGCGACTACGACTACGAGCTGCAGATGGCGCAGATGAACTACCAGCTCAGCGGGGTCGAGACGCTGTTCATGCCGACGAACCCGATCTACAGCTTCCTGGCCAGCTCCCTGGTCAAGGACGTGGCGACCTACGGCGGCGACGTGACGAGCCTGGTGCCGCCGTCGATCAAGGACCGGCTCACGGCCAGGCGCGCAGAGGGTCGTTGACAGGTCACGGTCCGTTAACTCGAGGACCGCCTCGTCTTCGCCCGGTGTGGTTAGCGTTCACTGGCATGAGCGAGATCACATCGCGCACCGCGAAGGTGCTGCTCTCCCTGCTGCTGGTCCTCGCGGGCACGTTCACCACGTCGACCCAGGCGGTCGCGGCCGAGTCGGTCGCGGTCGCGCAGGCGGCCTGCGGTGACACGTCCGGCTTCCGCAAGGTCGCGCTGTCCGCCCTGCCCGTCCAGGCGACCGACACCGTGAGGCTGGTCCAGCGGGGCGGGCCGTACCCGTATCCGCAGGACAACCAGACCTTCTACAACCGCGAGGGCATCCTCCCGGCGTGCTCGACCGGCTACTACCGGGAGTACACGGTCAAGACGCCCGGCGTCTCCACCCGCGGCGCGCGGCGGATCGTGACCGGCAACGCCACCCCGAAGCTGTACTTCTACACGTCGGACCACTACGCGAGCTTCGTCCTGGTGGACATCACCCGTTAGCCGGACACGCCCTGCCGATCTCCCGGCGGCGAGGAGATCGGCAGGGCACACTAGGACGGGTACTGCTGTGGGCGCGAGGAGTGTGACGTGTACCGGGTGTTCGAGGCCCTCGACGAGCTGGTCACGATCGTCGAGGAAGCGCGTGGCGTGCCGATGACCTCCGGGTGCGTCGTGCCGCGCGGCGACGTGCTCGAACTCCTCGACGACGTGCGCGACGCCATCCCGGCGGAGCTGGACGACGCCCAGGACGTGCTCGACCACCGCGACGAGCTGGTCGGCAAGGCGCAGCACGACGCGGACCAGGCCCTGAGCAAGGCGCGGTCGGACTCCGAGCGGATGGTCGCCGAGGCTCAGCACGAGGCGGAGCGGATGCTGTCCGAGGCGCGGGCCCGGGCCGAGCGGATGGTCGCCGACGCCGAGGACCAGGCGCAGCGCACCGTCTCCGCGGGCCGCCAGGAGTACGAGGACCTGGTGGGCCGGGCGCACGCCGAGGCCGACCGCATGGTCCAGGCGGGCCGGGCCAACTACGAGCGCGCGATCGAGGAGGGCCGGGCGGAGCAGGCGCGCCTGGTCGACGGGACCGAGGTCGTGCAGGCGGCGCACGCCGAGGCCGCCCGCGTGCTGGACGCGGCCCGGACGGAGACCATCCGGCTGCGCAGCGAGTGCGACGCGTACGTGGACGGCAAGCTGGCCGACTTCGAGGACCTGCTCGCGCACACCCTGCGCAGCGTCGGGAAGGGTCGCTCGCACCTGCGCGGCCCGGCCGTCGCGAGCGCCGCCGCACCGTTCGACTACCACGAATGACCCAACCGGACGACGCCCCGACCAGCCGATTTCACTCCGACGCCCGTTGTCCCGTACCCTGGAACGGCTGGTCGTGGTAAGTCCCCGACGGCAACACCAAACATCATGTCTGAGCATCGTCACGCCTCCGCGCGTCCCACAGCGACCGGGCCCTGGGTCATCGACACCAGGGACCTCGGGCGTCGTGCGGGCTCCAGCCGCGGGCTGCGCAGGACGGTGCCCGCGGAGGGCGTCGGCCTTCTTGGCGTGATCGCGGTGCCGGCGGGGGGCAACGTCGAACTCGACCTCCTGCTGGAGTCGGTGGTCGAAGGCGTGCTCGTGACGGGCACGGCCGCGACGGTGGTCGAAGGGGAGTGCTCGCGCTGCCTCGATCCGCTGTCCGCGGAGATCGAGGTGGAGCTGACCGAGCTGTACGCGTACCCGGACAGCGCCACCGACGAGACGACCGAAGAGGACGAGGTCAGCCGTCTGCACGACGACCTGATCGACCTCGAACCCGTGGTGCGCGACGCCATCGTGCTCGCGCTGCCACAGGTGCCGCTGTGCTCGCCGGACTGCCTCGGGCTGTGCGTCGACTGCGGCGGCAGGCTGGCTGATCTCGGCCCCGACCACGGGCATGAGACGATTGACCCCCGTTGGGCCGCCCTGCAAGAGCGGTTCGACGGGAATCGTGACAATCCAGAGGAGAACTAGTCGTGGCCGTCCCGAAGCGGAAGATGTCGCGCTCGAACACGCGCTCGCGCCGCGCTCAGTGGAAGACCAGTGCTGTGCACCTGGTGGCTTGCCAGAACAGGGCCTGCCGCCAGCCGAAGCCGCAGCACATCGCCTGCCCGGCCTGCGGTCAGTACGACGGCCGCCAGGTCGTCCAGCCGGCCTGATCACCCTCTGGCGAAGGTAGCGGCGAATCGTGGGGGGTAGGTCGTCGCGCGGTCGGTCCGCCGACCGCGCCCCGTTGATCGAAGCGCTCGGCGTCCCGTTGGACGCCGAGCTGCTGACGCTCGCGCTCACACACCGGTCGTACGCGTACGAGAACGGTGGGCTGCCGCCGAACGAGCGGCTGGAGTTCCTCGGCGACGCGGTGCTCGGCCTCGTCGTCACCGATCACCTGTACCGCACGCACCCCGAGCTGCCCGAGGGTCAGCTCGCCAAGCTCCGCGCGAGCGTGGTGAACATGCACGCCCTGGCGGGCGTGGCCCGGGGTCTCGGCGACGACGGGTTGGGCGGGCACCTGCTGCTCGGTCGCGGCGAGGAGCTGACCGGCGGCAGGGACAAGGCGAGCATCCTCGCGGACGGCCTGGAAGCCGTCATCGGCGCGGTGTACCTGCAGTTCGGCATCGAGACCGCGCGTCAACTCGTTCACCACCTGTTCGACCCGTTGTTGGCGGAAGCGCCGCTTCGAGGTGCTGGACTGGACTGGAAGACGAGTCTCCAAGAGCTGACCGCGTCCGCCGGTCTGGGCGTCCCCGAGTACCGGGTGGACGACCAGGGCCCGGACCACCGCAAGGAGTTCACCGCGACGGTGCTCGTCGGTGGTCAGGCCTACGGGACCGGGGACGGGCGCACGAAGAAGGAAGCCGAGCAGAAGGCGGCCGAGGCCGCCTACCGGGTGCTGCACGAACGGGTCCGCGCCGAGGAGACCGGCGCGTCCGGGAACGGCCACGCGCCCGGCTCGGCCACGCAGGCTCCATCCCAGGCTTCACCTCAGGCTGCACCTACTCAGGAAGACTGACGCCGAAATGTATGCCACGAACGTCCGGACGAACCGGCGCGCCCGCCAGGCGCGTCCGTCCCGCCCGCTGAACGCCAGCCGCAACGGCGGTATCCAGGGCCTGGTCCTCGTGCGCGACACCGCCCAGGCGGGCGGCTGGGTGCTCAAGCCGACCAAGCCGCAGGCCGCCGCCTACCAGATGCTCGAAGAGCTGGAGCGGGCCGAGGCCGCCGCCGCCGAGCGCGAGTCCGAGGACTGATCACCCGCCGGTGCCCGAGCTGCCCGAGGTAGAGGTCGTCCGCCGAGGTCTGCACGAGCACGTCGCGGGGAGGACCGTCGAAGCGGTAGAAGTCCTCCACCCACGCGCGATCCGCCGACACCTGCCCGGTGCGGCGGATTTCGCCATGCGCCTGACCGGTCAGCGACTGGAGGCCGCGCGCCGTCGCGGCAAGTACCTGTGGGTCGACCTGTCGGGCGGTGACGCCATGCTCGCGCACCTCGGCATGAGCGGCCAGATGCTGGTCCAGCCCGTCGGCGCGCCGGACGAGAAGCACCTGCGGGTGCGGGTCCGGTTCGCCGACGGCGGCCCGGAACTGCGGTTCGTCGACCAGCGCACGTTCGGCGGGTTGGCGTTGGCGGAGATCGTCGAGGTCGACGGCGCCCGGTTGCCGCGGCCGGTGGCGCACATCGCGCGCGACCCGATGGACCCGGCGTTCGACCCGGACGCGGCGGTCGCGGCGTTGCGGAAGCGGCGGACCGAGGTCAAGCGCGCCCTGCTCGACCAGACGCTCGTCTCCGGCGTGGGGAACATCTACGCCGACGAGGCGCTGTGGCGGGCCGGGCTGCACGGGGCGCGACCCGTGGACAAGCTGACCAGGGCCAAGGCCGCCGAGCTGCTCGCTCACGCCACGCAGGTGATGCACGAGGCGCTCGGCGAGGGCGGCACGTCGTTCGACGCGCTGTACGTCAACGTGAACGGCCAGTCCGGCTACTTCGACCGGTCCCTGGCCGTGTACGGACGGGAGAACGAGCCGTGCCGGCGGTGCGGGACGGCGATCAGGCGCGAGCCGTTCATGAACCGCTCGTCCTACTCGTGCCCGCGCTGCCAGCCCCGACCCAGGGGGTGACGGGCCGGGCTCACCGCGCCGGGTCGGCGAGCCTGCGCAGCAGCGGCGTGACCGATCTGAGCGCGTCACGCTCTTCCGGCTCCAGCCGGGCGATCCGTTCGGACAACAGCTCCGCCTCGCCGTGCGCGAGCGACAGGATGGTGTCCCGGCCGAGGCCGGTCAGCTCGACGATGGTGGCCCGCCCGTCGGCCGGATCGGATTCGCGGCGCACCAGGCCGCTCGATTCCAGGCCCGTCACCACCGTGGTCGCCGTCGGCTGCGAGCACAGCGCCCGCACCGCGATCTCGCCGATCCTCATCGGCCCCTGCGACGCGAGTTCCGCGAGCACCAGCAGTTGTGTGGGCTGCAGGCGCCGGACGGACGCGGACTGGCGCAGGCTGCGGATCAGCCGGTGCACGGCGACCACGAGTTGTAACGCGTCCTGATTAGTCACACTGGTGGTCATCAGACCTCCTCGTGGCTCACCGTGAGTGAGCATGTGTCCGAATTCGGACAGGACATTCGCACTTTCGTAGTACGGCTGTCCAGGGAATGGATTCATTCGCACCCGGATGTACTCACGCTTTCCGCACCGATGCGGAGAAGGAAGCGTCAAAACGGCATAAAGGTGAACAGGGCCCGCATCAAGGGCCCGTCAGGAAGTTCGCCGAACGTAGTCGGGCACGGCGGGCGCGCGAAGTCCGGGCGTAGTGTCTCAGCGTGACAAAGGTGCTGGTCGTCGATGACGAGCCGCAGATCGTGCGGGCGTTGCGGATCAACCTGTCGGCCCGCGGCTACTCGGTCCTGACCGCGCACGACGGCACGACGGCGCTCAAGGCGGCGGCGGAGGGCAAGCCGGACGTGGTGGTGCTCGACCTCGGGCTGCCGGACGTGGACGGCACCGAGGTCATCGCGGGTCTGCGCGGCTGGACGACCGTGCCGATCATCGTGCTGTCCGCGCGGGTCGACTCCGCCGACAAGGTGGAGGCGCTGGACGCGGGCGCCGACGACTACGTGACCAAGCCGTTCGGGATGGACGAGCTGCTGGCCAGGTTGCGGGCCGCGGTGCGGCGCTCGGCGGTGGTGGAGGGCGAGGACGCGGTCGTGGAGACGGCGTCGTTCACGGTCGACCTGGCGGCGAAGAAGGTGCGCCGGGAGGGCGTCGAGGTGCACCTGACGCCGACGGAGTGGGGCCTGCTGGAGATCCTGGCCCGCAACCGCGGCCGGCTGGTGGCGCAGAAGCAGCTGCTGCAGGAGGTGTGGGGCCCGGCGTACGCGAAGGAGACCCACTACCTGCGCGTCTACCTGGCCCAGTTGCGGCGCAAGCTGGAGCCCGAGCCCGCACGCCCCCGACACCTGGTGACGGAGCCCGGCATGGGCTACCGGTTCGAGCTCTAGCGCACGTCGGGACGGGGAGTGCGCCAAGTGGCGACACCGCGTCGGCCGACGCGGTGTCGGGCGGGCCGCTCGACCGGCCGCACTCGGCCGGACCTGCGTGAGGTTCGCCGTGGCCGGTCGGCGGCCCGGTGACCGCTCAGCCCGCCGGCATCGTGGGGTGGCGCTGGAACATCAGGGCGGTGCGCACCACGAGTTCCTTGGTGATGGCCGCCGCACGGCCGGTGAGCACGCGTTCCCTCGGCCTGTCGTCGGCGTCCACGAACTGGATCAGGCCGTCCCGCCGACCGAGGCTGATGCACCGGATGCGGTACTGGAAGTCGAGCCGGTCAGCCGGCTGCCCGCCGGCGAGCCGCTTCGCCAGCGCCCGCACGGCCTGCTGCGACGTCGGCAGGCCGGTCGCGCAGGCCATGCGCAGTTCGAGGCCGTCGTGGCGCTTCATCGCGGCGGCGTCGCCGATGCCCTGGACGTCCGGGTGCGAGATCGACGTCAACGTCTGGTCGACCAGCATCCGGCCGCGGCCGTCCACCGCGAACCCGGCCCGCGCCGCCAGGTCCGGCACGGCGAAACCGGCTGTCCACACGACCGCGTCGGCGGCGACGAGCTCGCCGGTGTCGAGCACCAGGCCGTCGGCGCGGACCTCGGTGACGTGCGCGTGGTCGCGGACCCGGACGCCGAGCCGGTCGAACACCTCGCGCAGGTGCCGCCTGCCCTTGTCCGACAGGGCCTCGCCGAAGCCGCCGGCGGTGACCAGCAGCACGTCGAGGTCCGGGCGCGACTCGGCCAGCTCGGAGGCTGCCTCGATGCCGGTCAGCCCGCCGCCCATGACGGCGACCGTGCGCGCGGTCGTCAGCGCCACGGCCAGCTTCTCCGCGTCCTCCTGGGTGGACACCGCGTGCGCGTGCTCGGCCGCGCCCGGGACGCCGGCCAGGTCGGCGTGGCTGCCCAGGGCGTAGATCAGCCGGTCGTAGGCCAGCGTGCCGTTGGTGAGCTGGACCTTGCGCGTGTCGGGGTCGATGTCGGTGACCCGGTCCACCACCAGCTCGACACCGGTGCCCTTGAGGACGTCGGCGAGCGGGACGTCGCGCATCCGCTGCCCGGTCGCGAACTGGTGCAGCCGGACCCGTTCGACGAACCGGTCCCGCGCGTTGACGAGGGTGACCCGCGAGTCGGTCCACTTGGCCGCCAGCTTGGCCGCGGCCAGACCCGCGTAACCCGCACCGACCACCACGATGTGCTCTGCCATGTTCGGCTCCTTTCGCCTGTCAGAGGAGCGAAACGGGAGCGTCGGATGTGACGGCTTAGGGTGTGAAGCGTGTCACTCGTTTCCGTGATCCACACCTGGCAGGTGCCCGCGCCGACGCTCGTCGCGGCCCGCGAGCTGCTCGACGAGGCGTTCGACGGCGAGTTCGGCGACGAGGACTGGGAGCACAGCCTGGGCGGCGTGCACGCCTTCGTCTGGGACGGCGACGAGCTGATCGCCCACGGCGCCGTCGTGCAGCGTCGGTTGCTGCACGACGGGCGCGCGCTGCGGGCCGGGTACGTGGAGGGCGTCGCTGTGCGTGCGGATCGACGTCGTCAGGGCGTGGGCGGGGTCGTGATGACGGCGCTGGAGGACGTCGTGCGCGGTGCGTACCCCCTCGGCGCCCTCAGCGCGTCGGAGGACGGCCAGGAGTTCTACGCGGCACGGGGGTGGCAGCGGTGGCAGGGGAGGACGTTCGCGATGACGCCGACCGGGGTCGAGCGCACCGAGGAGGAGGACGACGGGGTTTACGTCCTGCCCGTCGTGCCGCTCGACCTGACGGGCGACCTCGCGTGCGACTGGCGTGACGGCGACGTCTGGTAGCTACGGCGCGTCCTGGTCGTCCTCTTCGTCCTTGGTGGTCGGCGCGGTGGCGTTGGTCGACGTGGAGGACGACGGCGCGGGTGGGCGGTAGGACACCGGCGGGTTGCTCGGCGGCTGGGCGGTGAGCCGGGGTTCGGACGACGTCGCCGCGCTGGTCTCCGGCGCCGCGTCCGCCGCCGGTGGGGTCGGGTTCTCCGGAGTGGAGCCCGCCGCCTTGCCCGGCGGCTGCTCGCCCGCGCGCTTGGACACCGTGACCACGAGCGTGGCCGTCCTCGCGTCCGGCGCGGCGGCGTCCGGCGCGTCCTCCGTCGTCAGCACCTCGACCTGTGGCACGGGTGGTGGCGCCGCCGTCGGCCCGCCGCCGGTCAGCACCGACGCGAGGGTGGCGATCACGGTGGCGACGACGGCGCCGCCCGCGGCGAGCAGCACGACCGCGGTGAGCTTCTTCTTCGGCGGCGCGGTCTGGTCTTCCTCGAACACACCATCTCCCTGTGGGGGATCCGGACGGATGGTCAGTGTTCGGGTTATCGGCCGCTCACGCCGCCTGCCTCAACGTTCGGGCGGTCCACCACACGATGGTGTGGCGGACCGTCACCGACGGCGGATGATCTCGTTACGCGCCCGACGGCGGGTCGACCGGCGCCGTGGTGGTCGTCGTCGTGGTGGTCGTCGGCTGCGTGGTCGTGGTGGTCGTGGTGGGAACGGTCGTCGTGATCACCGGCGGCGTCGTGGTGGTCGTCGGCTGGGGCTGGGGGTCGTCCACCACGGTGGTCGTGGTGGTGCCGTCCGGCCGGGTCACCGTGGTCACGCGGGTGCGGCGCGACGTGGTCGTCGTCGTGGTGGTCTCGGTCGTCGTGGTGGTCGACTCCGCGGTGGTGGTCTGGCTCACCGAAGAGGACGACGACGTGCGCGGCGCCGTGCTGAGCGTGCTGCGGGACACGACGTCCTCACGCGGCAGCTGGTTGCCGGGCGACGCGTCCGGGGTCGCGCCCGCCAGGGACGCGATGGTGGCGAAGATCGTCGACACGGCGACACCGGACGCGGCCAGCAGCACGTGGGGCGACACGCGCGGGCGGGTGCGCTCGGGCTCCGGGGTCTCGTACAACGGTTCTCCCAAGGTCTGTCGGACGTCGTCTCTACCAGCCGAAGTTCTGGGTCCAGTACCAGCCGCGGGTGTCCAGCCCCACGCCGATGGTGGTGAACCCGCAGTTCAGGATGTTGCGGCGGTGCCCGTCGGAGTTCATCCAGGCCTTCATGACCTGCTCGGCGGACCGCTGGCCCATGGCGATGTTCTCCCCGCCGGGGCTCGGGTAGCCCGCCGCGCGCATGCGCTGGGCGAAGTCGACGCCCTCGGGGGTCGTGTGCGAGAAGTAGTCGCGCTGGGCCATGTCGGCGCTGTGGCCCTGCGCGGCCGTGACCACCCGGTCGTCCACCTTCAGCGGCTTGCAGCCGGCGAGGTCGCGCGCCTCGTTCACCAGGGCGACGACCTGCTGCGCCTGCGGCGCGTCGGCGAGGGTGGTCGTCGTCGTGGGGGCGGGGGACGGCTCGGACGTCGTGGTCGTCGTCTCCGTCGTCGTGGTGGTGGTCTCGGTCGTGGTCGTCGTCTCGGTGGTGGTCTCCGTGGACGGCGGCGCTTCGGTGGTGGTCGGCAGGACTTCCGGCTCACGGCTCTGCGCGGGCCCGCCCACACCCCCGACCCCGCCGACGCCGGTGTTGTCGGAACGGCTGCGCTGTGCTGCGCTTTCCCCGACGAACGGGGCGAGCTGTTCCGGGTTGGCGACGGCGACGCCGGTCGCACCGGCCGCGCCGAGGAGCAGGCCGACGAGTCCGCCGATCACGGACCGGTTACCGCGCCGTGCTGTCACGGTCGCGCACCGTACCACTAACGGGTGAAATGACAGGATGGCTCTTGTGGCTGGAGTAGAGCGGACCGTGCGCCTGACCGCGTGGGTGCGGGGTCACGTGCAGGGTGTCGGTTTCCGGTGGTGGACCCGCGCCAGGGCGCTTGAGCTGGGACTTGTCGGTTCGGCGTCCAACCTGCGTGACGGCCGGGTCGAGGTGAACGCGGAAGGGTCCGAAGTCGCGTGCCGGGAGCTGCTGACTGCGCTGCGTTCGGGTGACACCCCCGGTCGGGTGGACTCGATCGTGGAGCGCTGGTCGGAGGCCCGCGGCGGCTTCACGGGTTTCGTCGAGCGTTGAACGCCGAGGGGCCCGATGGCGTAGTACATCGATGTGGACCGTGGCGAAGATGTCGTCAGGCAGCTGTACGGCCGTTGGCGCGGCCCGCTGCACGGCTACGTCCTGCGTCTGGTCGGCGGTGACCACCAGCAGGCGGAGGACGTCGTCCAGGAGACGTTGCTGCGGGCGTGGCGGCACGTCGACGAGCTGACCCCCGCCGACGCCGGCCCGTGGCTCTACACGGTGGCCAGGAACCTGGTCATCTCCGGCTTCCGCAAGCGCGGGGGCCGCAACAGCGAGGTGCCGATCGAACCGGGCGACCTGCCGCCGGTCGCGGACGAGGTGGAGCACGTCCTGCAGAGCTGGCAGGTCGCGGAGGTGCTGCGCGGGCTCAGCGCCGACCACCGCAACGTGGTGGTCGAGCTGTACTACCGGCGGCGTTCGGTGGCGGAGGCGGCGGCGGTGCTGGGCATCCCGCCCGGCACGGTCAAGTCGCGCTGCTTCTACGCCCTCCGGGCGCTGCGGGACGCGTTGGAGGAGCGGGGGGTGACCGAGTCGTGAGCTGTGACCAGACCGTGGCGCTCGGCGCCTACCTGCTCGGCTCGCTCGACCCGGCGGAGCGGTCGTCGTTCGAGCGGCACGTGCGCGGTTGCGCCGACTGCCGGCGGGAGATGGTCCGGTTGGCCCCGCTGCCCGGGTTGCTCGGCCAGGTGCAGCTGTCGGACCTGGAACTGCCGTTCGACGACCCCGCGCCCGATCCCGACCTGCGACCGTTGCCGCCCGCGCCCGAACCGGGGCCCGCGCCCGCGGTGCGTCGGAGGCGGTGGCCGGTGCTGGTCGGCGCGGGCGTGCTCGCCGTGGTCGTGGCGCTGGGCGTGCTCCTGGTGCCGAGGCTGACCGGGGACGACGCCGTGAGGTGGCACGCCACCGACGCCGCGTCGGGCGTGGTGGCCAGCGCGGACCTCGTCGGCAAGTCGTGGGGCACCGAGCTGTGGATGAGCATCGAGAACATGCCGAAGGGCGCGAGGTGCAAGCTGATCGTCCACGACCGGGCCGGACGGACCGAGATCGGCGGCTGGTGGGGCACCGACCACGCCCCGGACGAGCGGATACCCGGCGCCACGTCGTTCCCGGTCGAGGAGATCGAACGGCTCGACCTCGTGGTCGACATGACGGTGCTGGTCTCGGTCCGGCCCTGATCGCGCAGGTCAGCGTGCCGACGACCGGTTCGCGGCCCGCACGGGTACTCTGCCCCGCGTGCACCTCAAGAGCCTGACGCTGAAGGGGTTCAAGTCCTTCGCCTCGGCTACCACGCTGCGCTTCGAGCCGGGCATCACCTGCGTCGTCGGACCGAACGGCTCAGGCAAGTCGAACGTGCTCGACGCGCTGCGCTGGGTGATGGGCACGCAGGGCGCGAAGGACCTGCGCGGCGGCAAGATGGAGGACGTCATCTTCGCCGGCACGTCCGGCCGCGCGCCGCTCGGCCGCGCCGAGGTGACGCTGACCATCGACAACTCCGACGGCGCGCTGCCGATCGACTACGTCGAGGTGTCGATCACCCGCCGGATGTTCCGCGAGGGCGCCACCGAGTACGAGATCAACGGCAACTCGTGCCGGCTGATGGACATCCAGGAACTGCTCAGCGACTCCGGCATCGGCCGCGAGATGCACGTGATCGTCGGCCAGGGCCAGCTCGCCGCGATCCTGGAGTCCAAGCCCGAGGAACGGCGCGCGTTCGTCGAGGAGGCCGCGGGCGTCCTGAAGCACCGCAAGCGCAAGGAGAAGGCGCTGCGGAAGCTGGAGGCGATGCAGGCGAACCTGACCCGCCTGACCGACCTCACCGCCGAGCTGCGCCGCCAGCTCAAGCCGCTGGGCAAGCAGGCCGAGATCGCGCGTCGCGCGCAGGTCGTGCAGTCGGAGCTGCGGGACGCTCGGATGCGCCTGCTGGCCGACGACCTGGTGACGCAGCGCGTGGCGTTGGCGCGCGAGGAGCAGGACGAGGCCGCCGCCCGCGCCCGCCGCGCCGAGGTGGAGAAGTCGCTGCAACAGGCCCAGTTGCAGCAGAACGAGCTGGAGGACCAGGTCGCGGCCGACGCGCCGAAGCTCCAGCAGGCCCAGGACACCTGGTACCGGCTGTCGGCGCTGGAGGAACGGCTGCGCGGCACCGTGCGGCTGGCCGTGGAACGCGAGCGGCACCTGTCGGCGGCGGTGGACGCGCCGCGCGGCGGGCGTGACCCCGACGAGCTGGACGCCGAGGCCGAGCAGACCGCGGAGCTGGAGCAGGAGCTCCAGGACGGCGTGACCGAGGCCCGGGTGGGGCTGGCGGAGGCCGTGGAGACGCGGGCCGAGCTGGAGCGCATGGTGTCCGCGGCGGAGAAGGCGCACCTGGCCGCGGTGCGGGCGATCGCCGACCGGCGCGAGGGCCTGGCCCGCCTGTCCGGGCAGGTGGAGGCGCTGCGGTCGAAGACGAGCGCGACCGCCGAGGAGATCGAGCGGATGTCGATCGCGCTGGCCGAGGCGGTCGAGCGGTCGGAGGTCGTGCAGCAGGAGCTGGCCGAGGCCCGTGAGGTGACCGGGACCGAGGACGAGGACGACGTCGGGCTCGACGAGCGGCACCGGCTCGCGGTGGAGTCGGACGACGCGGCGCGCCGCCGGGTCGAGGAGCTGGTCAAGGCCGAGCGGACGGCCGAGCGGGACATCGCGTCGTGGAAGGCGCGGGTGGACGCGCTGTCGTTGGGCCTGACCCGCAAGGACGGCGCGGGCGCGTTGCTGGCGTCGCGGCTGCCGGGGTTGCTGGGCTCGGTCGCGGCGCTGCTGACCGTGGAGCCCGGCGCGGAGGTCGCGCTGGCGGCGGCGCTGGGTCCGATCGCGGACGCGGTCGCGGTGGCGTCCGGCGCGGACGCGGTGGCGGCGCTGGAGCTGTTGAAGGAGCAGGACACGGGTCGGGCCGGCGTGCTGGTGGGCGGTGCGCCGGTGAGCGTCGACCGGTCCGGTTGGCCGTCGTTGCCGCCGGGCGCGCGGTGGGCCGTGGACGCGGTGCAGGCGCCGGAGCCGCTGCGGCCCGCGTTGCACCGCGCGTTGGACCGGGTCGTGGTGGTCGACTCGCTGGCCACCGCGCGTGAGCTGGTGGACGCGCACCCGTCGGTGCGCGCGGTGACCCGTGACGGCGACGTGCTCGGCGCGGACTGGGCGGTCGGCGGGTCCGGGCGCAGCCAGAGCGTCATCGAGGTCCAGGCCGCGGTGGACGAGGCGTCGGAGAAGCTGGCGCTGGCGGAGCGCGCGCTGGAGCAGTCCACGGCCGCTCTCGAGGGCGCACGGGCCGAGCAGCAGGCACGGCGTGCCGAGGTCGCTGCGGTGAAGGAGCAGCTCAACGAGGCCAAGGTGCGGCGCGCCCGGTCGTCGGAGCGGCTGAACCGGCTGGCCGCGGCGGTGCGTTCGGCCGAGGCCGAGGTGGAGCGCGTGCGGGCGCAGCGGGAGAAGGTCGAGGCGGCCCGCGAGGAGAACCTGCTCAAGCTCGGCGAGCTGGAAGAACGCCTGCTGGTGGCGGAGGAGCAGCCGCTGGACGACGAGCCGGACACCTCCCACCGCGACGAGATGGCGTCCGAGCTGGCCGCCGCGCGCCAGGGCGAGGTGGACGCCCGGCTGGCGCTGCGGACCGCCGAGGAGCGCGCCCGCGCGTTGCAGGGCAAGGCGGAAGGGCTGCGCCGGGCGGCGCGTGCCGAGCGCGAGGCGCGGGAACGCGCCCAGCGCGCCCACGCCGCTCGGGCCAGGGGCGCGGTCGTGGCGAAGGCCGTGGTGCGGGGCGGTGAGGTCGCGCTGGAGCGGATCGCCGCGTCGTTGGGCCGTGCGGCCCGGGAACGTGACGCGGCGCAGGAGCGCAAGGCGCAGCGCGAGACGTACCTGGCGCAGGTGCGCAACCTCGTCCGCGAGATGTCGGTGGAGCTGGAGAAGCTGACCGACGCCGTGCACCGCGACGAGGTGCTGCGGGCCGAGCAGCGGATGCGCATCGAGCAGCTGGAGACCAAGGTCGCCGAGGAGTTCGGCATCGGCCTGGAGGACCTGGTCGCCGAGTACGGCCCGGACGTGTTCATCCCGCCGTCGCAGCAGGAGGTGGCCGAGTACGAGGCGGCGAAGGAGCGCGGCGAACTGGTGACCGCGCCGCAGCCGATGCCGTACGACCGGGACACGCAGGCGCGGCGGGCCAAGCGCGCCGAGCGGGACCTGTCGCTGCTGGGCAAGGTCAACCCGTTGGCGCTGGAGGAGTTCGCGGCGCTGGAGGAGCGCTACAAGTTCCTGTCCAACCAGCTGGAGGACATCAAGGCGACGCGGCGCGACCTGCTGACCGTGGTGAAGGAGGTCGACGACAAGATCCTGGAGGTCTTCACGTCGGCCTACGAGGACGTCGCGCGCGAGTTCGAGATCGTGTTCAAGGTGCTGTTCCCCGGCGGCGAGGGACGGCTGGTGCTGACCGAGCCGGACGACATGCTGACCACCGGCATCGAGCTGGAGGCCCGGCCGCCGGGCAAGAAGGTCAAGCGGCTGTCGCTGTTGTCGGGTGGCGAGAAGTCGCTGGCGGCGGTGGCGATGCTGGTCGCCATCTTCCGGGCGCGGCCGTCGCCGTTCTACGTGATGGACGAGGTCGAGGCGGCGTTGGACGACACCAACCTGCACCGGCTGATCAGCCTGTTCGAGCAGCTGCGCGAGCACTCGCAGCTGCTGATCATCACGCACCAGAAGCCGACGATGGAGATCGCCGACGCGCTGTACGGCGTCTCGATGCGCGGTGACGGGATCAGCCAGGTGATCTCCCAGCGCCTGCGCGGCGAGGACAAGCCGAAGCGCGCCAAGGCCGGACCCAAGGTCGCCGCGGCGACCGCCGTCGACGCCGCCCCGGACACCGGTGCCGCCGCCGTCGACGCCGCCCCGGACGCCGATGCCCGGCCGGAACCCGATGCCCGGCCGGAAACCCAGGCCGTCCCGGAGGACGCGCCGGTCGCGGAGGACGTGCCCGTCACCGAGCCCGGATCGACCCCGCCCGCCTAGCACCGAACCGGTAACGGGAGCGCCCCGGCGGTCGACTCCGTGATCAAGGGGAGTGGTCCGGCTGCCGCGACGTGCGCCGGCCCGTTCGGCACGAGGGGGTTCGATGCGGTGGTGGTCCTGGGTCGGAGCTGTCCTGTCCGCGGTCCTGGTGGCCGGGGCGGTGCTCCCGGTGGCGGCGCAAGCGGGAGCCACGACGCCCTACGCGTTCGAGGACCGGGCCTACACGCCCGTCACGCCGACGCGGGTCCTCGACACCCGTAGCGGCCTCGGCGCGCCGGCGGCGGCCCCGGTCGGGAGGCAGGGCCGGGTCGACGTGCGGCTGGCGGGGCGCGGCGGGGTGCCCACCTCGGGCGTGGCCGCGGTCGCGATCAACCTGACCGGCACCCAGCCGACCGCCGCCACCCACGTGATCGCCTACCCGGCCGGTGACACCAGGCCGACGGCGAGCAACCTGAACCTGGTCGCCGGCCAGACCGCGCCCAACGCGGTGGTCGTCAAGCTCGGCGCGGACGGCTCGATCAGCCTCCACAACAACGACGGGTCGGTGCACCTGATCGTCGACGTGGTCGGCTGGTTCGCCCACGGCCCCGACTTCACCGCCACCCGGCCCGCGCGCCTGCTCGACACCCGCTCGGGCCTCGGCGCCCCGGCGGGCAAGGTGGGTCCGCGCGGGACCGTCGACCTGGACGTGACCGGTGTGGGCGGTGTGCCCGCGGCGGGTGTCGGCGCGGTGGTGGTCAACCTCACCGGGACGGAGGCGACCGAGGGCACGCACGTCATCGCGCACGCGAAGGGCGCCGCGAGGCCGTCGACCAGCACCCTCAACGTGGTCGCCGGGCAGACCGTGCCGAACCTGGCGGTCGTCGAGGTCGGCGCGGACGGCTCGATCCGCCTCCACAACAACGCGGGCTCGATCCACCTCCTGGCCGACGTGGTCGGCTGGTTCGCGATCGGCGCCGACTACGCCGGCGTCGCGCCGACCCGCCTCTTCGACAGCCGCGCCGATCACCCCGTCCGGGAGGTCGGGGGCACGGACGTCCAGGTCGCCGGTCAGGGCGGGGTGCCCACCGTGGGCGTGGGCGCGGTCGTGCTCAACGTGACCGCGACCGAGGCGAACCGGGGCACCTACGTGACCGCGGGTCCGGTGGAGGAGTCCTTTCCGCAGATCAGCCACGTGAACGTCGAGCCGGGGCAGACCGCGTCGAACATGGTGGTCGTCAAGCTCGGCCCGTCGGGCCTGGTGCACCTGCACACCTGGACGGGCGACGTCCACCTCATCGTCGACGTCGTCGGTTGGCTGTCGGTCGGCGTCACCGCCGCGGTCGACAAGCCGGACGGCACCGAGATCGTCGCGCCCTCACGCGTCACCGCCGTGTCCGGCGCCGATGTCACGCTGACCGGCGCGGCACCCGCCACGGGCGCCGTCGTGTTCGTCGCGCCCGGCTCGGCGAGCACCGGCCGCGGCCTGCTCGGCCGGGTCACCGGCACGACCGCCGGCGACGGCGTCACCACGGTCCACACCCAGCCGGTGATGATCACCGAGGCCTTCCCGTCGGGGCGGGTGACGGGCGCCGTCGACACCCGCTCCCTGATGCCCGACGCCCCGCCGTCACCGGCGAAGGTGCTCGCCGGCCCGTCGCTGGTCGCCGGTCCGGGAGGCCGGGTGCGGGTCACCGCGCAGGACCTCGTCGCGCAGTGCCAGGGGCGCACGGCGGAGGTCGACGCCGACCTGTCGCTCCACGCCCGGGCGCTCGTCCACGCCGAGTGGGGCGCCGACGGCGCCCGGAGCGTGCGGACGGCCTTCGAGCTCGACCTCGACGGCGCGCTCACCGCGGTCGTGGCCGCACCGGCCGCGCCCGCCGCGCCGTGCGGGTTCGAGGTGGGCCCCGACATCCCGCTCGGCACGATCTGGGGCTTCACGCCCACCGTGCGCAACGCGCTGGACTTGCGGTTGTCGGGCGGCGTCCCGGAGACGGTCGACGTCAGCGGGCACGTCCGGGTCGGTGGGCACCACGTGCGCGGCCACGGCGTCGAGTGGCTCGACGAAGGTGACGTGCGGGGCACGCGGACCGCGGCGACCATCGCCGTGGACGGGAGCGTGGAGGTGCTCTTCGCGCCGCGCGGATCCGTGGCCTTCGCCTCGGTCGCCGGCCCGTCGTTCGTCGGCGGCATGTACGCCGACTCGACCACGTCGGTCATCGGCGATCCGTGGTGGTACTCGATCTACGGGGTGGAGGCCGCGGGGGACTTCGACGTCGACGGCTGGTTCCCCGTCGCGTCCGCCGCGCTCCCGGTGTCGCGGGGCCCGTGGACCGACTCCTACAACGCCTACGGGCTCTGGCCGGGACCGCGCATGGTGTCCGGTCCGCTGCGCCCGGCCGTGGTCGGCGCCGCCTACTTCGGGACCGTGGAGCTCAGGATCGGCCAGAACGCGATCGAGGGCGCGAGCGTCGTCGACGGCGACCTCCCACCAGGCCTGATCATGATGCCGTCGACCGGCGTGCTGCGCGGCACCCCCACCACCGCGGGCGACTACGGGTTCACGGTGGAAGCCCGCGACGTCCGGGGGCACCGGGTGCGGGCCTCGTTCACCCTGCCGGTGAACCCGGCGTAGGCGGGCGGTTCCGTAGGGTCGGGTCATGGGCGACTTCGAGGACCGGCTCCGGGCGCGCGTCGAGGACGTGCGGCGGGATCGGAGTCGGTCGCGGCGGCTCGCGGCGGACGTGATGGCCCGGTTGCCCGAGCACCGGGAGGTGTGGCGGGAGCAGGCTCGGGCGTTCGCGCGCGTCGCCGCCGCGATCGGCATGGCGACCAGGCGCGTCTCCGCCGAGCGCCGGTCGAGGAAGCGGTTCGGGATGGCGTGGACGACCTTCGTGGAGCACGATCTGCTGTTCGCCGAAGGCGGCGTCGCGGTCACGGCCGCCGGCGACCTCGTGGAGGTGGAGGGCGGCAAGCCGCTGCCGTTCACCGGTTTCCTGGACGAGGACGGCTTCAGCTACGACACCCTGACCGCCTGCGTGTACCGCGCGGACGACCGGCCGCACGTCGAGGACGTGGTCGGCATCCGCCGCAGCCCTCGCGGGCTCGCCTGCTGCGTCACCACCTCAGGTGAGCTGGTGGTGGTGTGCGACGGCGGCGAGGGCCGGGCGTTGCTGACCTTCGAACGGCGGCTGGCGGAGTCCGTGGCGAAGTGGGCCTAGGGCGCGGCCTCAGCGGTCGTCGAGGCGCTTGGCCTCCTCGGGCGTCGGCGCGGCGCCGCCGAGGTGGGCCGGTTGCCACCACTGGCCCTCGCCCGACTCCGGGTAACGGGCCTGGGCGTCGTCCAGCAGCTCCTGCATCCGCTCGCGCAGCGCGGCGTCCGTGGTCGGCTCGACCGGCTCGCCGACGATGATCCTGATCGGCACGTGCCGCTGGGTCAGCGACTTCGGCCTGCCCTTCGTCCACAGGCGCTGCGTGCCCCACACCGCGGTCGGCAGCAACGGCACACCGGCCTCGGCCGCCAGCCGCACCGCGCCGCTCTTCACGTCCTTGACCGTGAACGACCGGCTGATCGTGGCCTCCGGGAAGATCCCGACGACCTCGCCGGACCGCAGCGCGTCCAACGCCTGCTGGTAGGACGCCTGCCCGGCGGCCCGGTCCACCGGGATGTGGTGCATCCCGCGCATGAGCGGGCCGGACACGCGGTGCTTGAACACCTCGTGCTTGGCCATGAACCGGACCAGCCTGCGCGCGGGCAGCGCGCCGTAACCTGCGAAGATGAAGTCGAGGTAGGAGACGTGGTTCGAGGCCAGCACGGCCCCGCCGGTGGTCGGCACGTGCTCCGCGCCCTCCACGGTGATCCGCATGTCGAGCAGGCGGAACATCAGTTTGGCCGCGGCGATCACCGGCGGGTACACGCGATCTGGCATGAACCCAGCGTACGTTACTCGTCAGTAGTGCGATCGTGTTCGCGCACCACACGTGGAACGCCGGCCAGGTCCTCCTCATTGCACAGCAGCTTGAGGGCGTAGTACGGCGAACCCTTGGTGTCGTCGTAGTCCAGGTGGACCGCGATCACGTCGACCGCTTCACCGAGCCAGTCCTGTGTCTGCCGCAGCCAGGAGGCCGCGCGCTCCAACGCGCTGGGCAGGTCGTCATCGCGGAACTCGACCGGCCGGTAGGGGACCTCCTGGACGGTGTCCCGCTGGTTGGCAGGCATCGGTAGGTCTACCGCCACCCCGCTGTCGTTGAGTTCGAGTTGGATCGTTTCCTCGCTCACGCTCCCAGGGTTCCCCAACGCGAAACGCGCGGCAATAGATGTCGGTCATCGGTGACGTCGTGTCGGCATGTCGGGACTCGTTCGCCGGCGGGCCAGGCTCGACGCGCCGGCTTACCGAGCGACGTCACCCGCGACGCCATCAGACGCTGACCGGCAACTCGGCCAGACCGCTGACCAGCACCTTCCGCCACGCCAGCTCGTCGACCGGTCGGGCTGCCCGAAGCCCCGGGAACCGCCGCAGCAGGACCAGCAGCGCCTCCTGGAGCTCGATGCGCGCCAACTGCGCGCCGAGGCAGAAGTGCGGGCCGATCCCGAGCGCCAGGTGCTGGTTGGGCGTGCGCGCGAGGTCCAACGCGTCCGGGCCGGCGAACGCGCGCGGGTCGCGGTTGGCCGAGCCGATGGACGCCATCACGCCCTCGCCCGCCCGCACGACCACGCCCGCGACCTCCACGTCCTCCAGCGCCACGCGCAGCTGCCCGACCTCGCTGAGCCGGGTGAACCTCATCAGCTCCTCGACCGCGCTCGGCACCAGCCCCGGATCGCCGACCAGCCGTTCCCACTGCGACCGCTCGCGCAGCAGGGTGGCGACGAAGCTCGTGATCTGGTTGGCCGACGTCTCGTGCCCCGCGACCAGCAGGTTCAACGCGAACGCGACCAGCTCGTCGTGCGTCAGCGGCGTCGCGCACAGCTCGTCGAGCAGGTCGTCCGACCTCGGCGCCCGCCGTTTCGCCGCGACCAGGTCGCCCATGTACGCCAGCAGGCTCCCCATCGCCGCCTCGACCCGCGGCTGCTCGGCCATCTCCATGCTGTACGCGAGCTCGATCCACTCGCGGAACCGATCCCGGTCCTCGTAGGGCACGCCCAGCAGCGTGCAGATGACCTGGATCGGCAGCGGCAGCGCGTACACCTGCCGCAGGTCGGCGCCGTCCACGACGTCGTCGGCGAGCCGTTCGCACAGCTCACGGACCCACGGCCGGGTCTGCGAGATCGTCCGGTGCGAGAACGCGCCGGACACGAGCTTGCGCAGCCGGGTGTGCTCGGGCGGGTCCGTGGTCGGCAGGGTGCCGGGCAGCGGCCGGGACACGCCGACCCGGGGCGCGCCCGCCGCCACCACGCCCGCGCGGGAGAACCGGGGGTCGGCCAGCACCAGCTTCACGTCGTCGTAGCGGGTGACCAACCACACCTCGGCGCCCGCGAGCGTGCGGACCCGGACCACCGGCGACTCGTCCCGCAGCCGCGCCCACGTCGGCGAGGGGTCGAAGGCGAAGGCGTCCGCGAAGGGTATGTCGAGGACCTCGTCCGTCATGACCTCGACGCTAGGAGCCGAGGGGAGCGCAGTGCCAGCGCCATCCGGTGCGCTTCGGCAGGTCGTCGAGCGGCACGCGGCCGTTCGCCCACAGCAGCGTCCGAGCCGGGTCGCCGCCGGCCGGCGCCTCGGGGAACATCCGGACCAGCACCTTGCGCGCGAGGTCGGGCGGGATCGCGAACTCGCGCCCGAGACCGCGGGCCGCGTCGTGGGTGTGCACGAGCATCTCGTCGCACCCCATGCCGGCGAACCCCGCCGGGTCCGCCATGCCCCACGGGTGCCAGCCCAGGGCGTTCGCCGGTGTCGCGTCGACCACCGCCGCCAGCACCGACGCGAACGACCGCAGCGTGCGCACCAGGTCGGCCGGGGAGGAGTCGGGCCGCACGCCCACCTCGGCCGTGCTCAGCTCGACGGGTCCGGCGGCGAGGCCCGTGGCGTACCAGAGCAGGCAGTCCGAGACGTGGGCGACGGTCCGCGCGACCGTCCAGTCCATCCCCGGCACGACCGCCGTCCAGTCGCGGTCCACCACGCCCGCCAGGAACGCCGCGCACCGCTCGGCGACCTCCGTCACGTCCCGTCCGTCCACCACTGAAAACTCCCTCGCGTCGAGCCGACCTCGCGGGTGACCATTCCAGACATGTACGACATCCGTCCCGCCGCCCAGGACGACCTGGACGCCGTCCTCGCGCTGGTCCTGCGGTTGCAGGCCGACGACGCGCACCACATCGGCTACCTCGGCGAGACGCTCGGCGACATCTCCGCGGAGCTGGCCGAGTTCGAGCCGGACTGGGCCTCGTGCACCGTGGTCGCCACCGACGACTCGGGCTGGGTCGTCGGCGCGCTCAGCGTCGAGGTCGACGCCGAGTCGGGCCGCGCCTACCTGCACGGGCCGTTCGTCGACGTGCCGGTCAACCACCCGGCGGGCAGCCGGATCTGGGACCAGACCGCCGACGCGCTCTACGCCGCCGCCCTACCGCTGCTCGACGGCGTCACCGACCGCGAGCTGCTCGGCCACACCGGGCACCGGCGGCTGGCGGCGTTCGCCGAACGGCACCGCTTCGCCGCCGCGCGGGCGTGCGGCATCCACGTCCTCGACGGCGACGGCCTGCGCGGCCTGCTGCTGCGCGAGGCCGGTTGCCCGCGCACCGGTCCGGCCCGCGAGATGCGGGTCCTGCCGACCGACCACGCCGTGCACGAGGCGGTGGCCGTGCTGCACGAGCGGTGCTTCCCCAAGACCTACCTGTCCGGGCGAAAGCTCGTGGACGCCGCCCGACGGCACACCGTGGTGGTGGCCATGGACGGCGACCGCGTGCTCGGCTACGCCTCGGGCAAGGCCGAGCCGGGCGAGTTCTACCTGGACTTCGTGGCCGTGGAGCCGGACGTGCGCGGGCAGGGCGTCGGCGCGGCGCTGGTCACCGAGCTGGTGTGGAAGCTGGCGGAGAAGTCCGGGGCACGACCACAGGCCGCCGCCGCGATACTGGCCGGCAACCGCTCCTCCCAACGGCTCTTCGACCGGCTCGGCTTCCGCCTCCACCTCGAACTCGTCGCCTACCGCGCCAACGCCGCCTGAGCCCCGGCTCAGGACGCCTTGGCCGACACCACGTCGCCCTGCACGTCCGGTGGCTGGTAACCCTTGTGCCGCAACGACATCAAGCCGCCCACGAGCAACGTCACCAGCACGCCGAGCACGGTGTACCAGGGATAGGCCAGCGACACGATCTTCTGCGCGGGCGCCGCCGGCGAGAAGTCGATCGCCAGGGTCGCCTCCGGCCCGACGAACTTCACGCCCAGGATCACGAACGCCATCACGACCACCGTGACGACGAACGCGACGATCGCGTCGAGCTCCTTGGCCTTGCGGAACACCAGTCCGAGCAGGAACGCGCCGAGCAGCGCGCCGTAGGTGAACCCGGCGATCGACAGGCCCTGCTCCACGATCGGGTTGCCGCGGCGGGTCAGCGTGGCGAACAGCCCGGCGCACACGATCAGCAGACCGGCCCAGACCACCGTCCAGATCCGACCCTGCTTGAACACCTCCGCCTCGCTCATCGGCCGCCGCACCACGCGCTGCACGATGTCCGTCACGGTCGAGGAGGCCAGCGCGCCCAACGACGACGACAGCGCCGCCGCCAGGATGCCCGCGATCACGAACCCGGACAGGCCCGACGGCATGTCGTTGACGATGAAGTTGGCGAACAGCTCGTCGTTGTTGTTGAGCCCGAGGTCCTTGACCGGGTTGGCCGCCTTGTAGAACGCCCACAGCATCACGCCGATGAACAGGAACAGCGCGAACTGGAGGAACACCACGACACCGCTGGCGATCAACGCCTTCTGCGCCGAGCGCACGTCCTTCGTGGCCATCAGCCGCTGCACGATGAGCTGGTCCGCGCCGTGCGAGGCCATGGACAGCACCGCGCCGCCGATGAACGCGACGACGATCGCGTACGGCGAGGTGAGCGGGCTGGCGTTGAAGTCGAGGATCTGGAACTTGCCCGCGTCGGCCGCGCTGGCGAACCACCCGTCGGGCAGCTTGCCGTTGAGCACCAGGATCACCGCGAACGCGCCGACGACGTACCAGAGCATCTGGATCGCGTCGACCCACACCACGGCCCGCACGCCGCCGAGGAAGCTGTAGACCACCATCGCGATGCCCAGTGCCGCCACGATCACCCAGTACGACACGTCCACGCCGTACGCGACGAGCACGACCTTGATGGGGATGGCGGTGGCGAACAGCCGCAGCCCGTCCGCCAGCAGCCTGGTGACGAGGAACGTCAGCGACGCCGTGCTCTGGATGTTGCGCCCGAACCGCTTGCCGAGGAAGCCGTACGCGGTGATCAGCTCGCCCGCGATGTACTTCGGCAGCAGCACGAACGACACCACGATCCGACCGATCAGGTAGCCGACGGCCAGCGACAGGAACGTCATCGTGCCCAGGTAGGCGACCGTCGGCACGCTCAACACGGTCAGCGTGGACGTCTCCGCCGACACCACCGACACGCACACGACCCACCACGAGATGCGGCGTTCGCTGACGAAGTAGTCGGTGGCGGAGCGCTGGCGCCCGGCGATCCACACGCCCAGCAGCGGCATGCCCACCAGGAACAGCACGATGATGCCGACATCAAGCGCGCGCATGGCCTCTCCCATCCGACTGCCTCTCACGGCGGCCGATCGTCAATCCCGTCACGGCGGTGATCACGGGCTCGGGCAGGCGCAGCGGGTAGCGGCCGGGGGTGATCGACCCCAGCGGACGCGGGCCGGCGGCGCCGGTGGCGGACGGCACGTTCGCGGGCAGACCGTGCCAGGTCAGGAAGCCGAGCAGGGCGGCGAGGTAGGCCTCCTTGCCCGCGGCGGGCAGTCCCAGCTCGTCGCTCGTGCGCAGGTCCACGAGCCGTCCCAACGACTCGACCAGCACGGGGTTGCGCATCCCGCCGCCGGAGCCGATGACGGCGCCCTCGCACTCGGCGGCGATCGTGCGCGCGGTGAGCTCGGTCAGCGTGGCCAGCAAGTCCTCGGCCGGCATGGTCAGGCCTTCGGTGACGCGGTCCAGGTAGGCGCGGTTGAAGTGCTCCTTGCCGGTCGACTTGGGCGCGGGGAGGCCGTAGTAGGGGTCGGCCAGCAGGCGGTCGAGCAGCTCGGCGCGCACTCGGCCGCGGCGGGCGAACTCGCCGTCGGTGTCCTGGTTCCGCAGGCCGCCGGACAGGACGGTCATCGCGGCGTCCATGAGCGCGTTGCCGGGTCCGGTGTCGTAGGCGATCACACCTTCGGGCGAAACCTTGGTGACGTTGGCGATGCCGCCGATGTTCAGCGCGGTGGCCGGTCCGTCGAGATCGGCCAGCCACAGCGCGTCCAGGGTGCTCGCCAACGGCGCGCCGTGGCCGCCCGCGGCGACGTCGCGGACGCGCAGGTCGGAGACCACCGGCAGGCCGGTGGCTTCGGCTATCCACGCGGGTTGGCCGAGCTGGAGCGTGCCGAGGCAGCGGCCGTCCTCGACCCAGTGGTGCACGGTCTGGCCCAGTGACGACACGAGGTCGCCCTCGTACCGGGCGGCGACCTCGGCGAACGCCTGGCCGAGCCGGGTGTCGAGCACGCACAGGTCGGCGGCGCTGGTCGGCGGCCTGCGCAGGTCCTCCGGGAACGGGTGCTCGGCGTGCTCGACCGGGGTCAGCACGACGGTGCGGCCGTCCAGGGACAGGTCGGCGACGGCCACGTCGATGGCGTCCATCGACGTGCCCGAGATGAGCCCGATCACCTTCACGCCCTGTGGTCTATTCCACACTGCACGCTCGCGCAAGAGTGTTCGTTGGAAAGTTGCCTGAAATCAACCTGGTTCGTCGATCGGCAACATACGATGGCGTGCGAGGATTGCGCCGTGTCCACCACGTCCCTGATCTGGATCATCGTCGTCGTCGCGGCACTGCTCGCGGTCGCCCTCGTGACGGGCGTCGTGCTGGCGCGACGCCGGCGGATCAGCCTCACCGAGTCCGAGCAGGACAAGCCGGCCAAGGGCGGTTACCAGGCCGGTGGCGCCATCACGTTCAACGCGCCCGCGCCGCCGGTGGCGGAACCGACCAGACCGGCCGAGCCCGTGGAGCGCGCCGGTGCGTCGCCCGCGCCCGCCCCCACGCCCGCTCCCGCGCCGGTCGAACCCGTCGAGCACCCGGTCGCCGACCGCACCGAGGTCGACGGTCAGCCGGGGGTCGGTGACGACGCGGCCGTGCCGCGCGACTCGGTCAAGCGCGGGTTCGTCGAGGTCGAGCTGCCGGAGGAAGCCTCCGAGATCGAGGAGATCGAGCCGACCTCCGGGCGGTTGGAGCGGCTGCGCGGGCGGCTGTCGCGGTCGCGGTCGACGTTCGGGCAGAGCCTGCTGGGGCTGCTCGGCGCGGGCGACCTGGACGAGGACTCGTGGACGGACATCGAGGACACGCTGTTGATGGCCGACCTCGGTGCGGCGATCACGGACCAGATCGTGACGGCGCTGCGCGAGCAGATCGTGGCGCGTGGCGTGCGCACGTCCGACGACGCGCGGGCGTTGCTGCGGGAGGTGCTGGTCGACGCGCTGCACCCGGAGATGGCCCGCGCGGTGAACGCGTTGCCGCACGCCGACGGCGCGTCCGGGCCGAAGCCCGCCGTGGTGCTGGTGGTGGGCGTGAACGGCGTCGGCAAGACCACGACGACGGGCAAGCTGGCCCGGGTGCTGGTGGCTGACGGCCGCACCGTGCTGCTGGGTGCGGCGGACACCTTCCGCGCGGCGGCGGCGGACCAGTTGGAGACGTGGGGTTCGCGCGTGGGCGCGTCGACGGTCCGCGGGGCCGAGGGCGCGGACCCGGCTTCGGTGGCGTTCGAGGCGGTGAAGCGCGGCGTCAACGACGGTGTGGACACCGTGCTGATCGACACGGCGGGCCGGCTGCACACCAAGACCGGCCTGATGGACGAGCTGGGCAAGGTCAAGCGCGTGGTGGAGAAGCAGGCGGAGGTGGACGAGGTGCTCCTCGTGCTCGACGCCACCACCGGCCAGAACGGCCTGACCCAGGCGCGGGTGTTCGCCGAGGTGGTCGACGTGACCGGCATCGTGCTGACCAAGCTGGACGGCACCGCCAAGGGCGGCATCGTGTTCCAGGTCCAACGCGAGCTGGGCGTGCCCGTCAAGCTCGTCGGCCTCGGCGAAGGCGCCGACCACCTGGCCCCGTTCGAACCGACCGCCTTCGTCGACGCCCTCCTCAACTAACCCCGAGACTCCTACGTTCGCAACGCGAGAGTCCTACGTTCGCGACCCCTGAGTTCAACCCTCAGCCAGACCGCTCGGTCGGTCGAGTGTTGAACTCAGGGCCTCTGAACGTAGGACTCTCGCGTTCTGAACGTAGGACTCTCGAGGCTTGAACGTAGGACTCTCGCGGGGGTCAGGGGTGGGGGTGGGTGGAGAGGCGGGTGGCGGTGGCCAGGACGGCCGGGACGATGCGGGTCAGCGAGTCCTTGGTCAGGCGGCTGTCGGGGCCCGAGACGGAGACGGCGGCGAGGGTCGGGGCGCCGTGCAGCGGAACCGCGACGCAGCGCACGCCCAGTTCCTGCTCGCTCTCGTCCAACGCGTAGCCCTGTTCGGCGATCTGGTCCAGTGACGCCAGGAGCTCGTCGGCGTCGGTGATGGTGTTCGGCGTGTACGCGGGCAGGCCGGTGCGGGACAGCAGTGCCCGCACCTCGTCACGCGGCAGCTGCGACAGCATCGCCTTGCCCACGCCCGTGCCGTGCGGCAGCAGCCGGCGACCCACCTCGGTGAACATCCGCATCGAGTGCCGTGACGGCACCTGCGCCACGTACACCACCTCGTCACCGTCCAGCACGGCCAGGTTCGCGGTCTCCTCCACCTGGTCCACCAACTGCGCCAGCACCGGCCGCGCCCACGTGCCGAACTGCCGCGACGCGCTCTCGCCGAGCCGGATCAGCCGGGACCCGAGCGTGTACCGGCGGTTGCTGTTCTGCCGCACGTACCCCAGCGTGACAAGGGTGCGGATCAGCCGGTGGATGGTCGGCAGCGGCAGGCCGGAGGTGACGGCGAGCTCGGACAGGCTCGCCTCGCCACCCGCGTCGGCCAGGCGTTCCAGCAGGTCGAAGGCGCGTTGGAGCGACTGGACACCGCCCGTGGACTCTCGTGCCACCGACACCACTCCTTCGTTGCCGTTCCGCGTGGTGAAAACTATAGTCCGCGAAGTAGAAACCGACTCGGAACGAGGTGGGCTTCCATGTCCGGTGTTCGCGTCCTCGGTGGCGAAGTGGAGCGCGGGGACGAGATCCTCACGCCGGACGCGCTGGAGTTCGTGGCCGAGCTGCACCGCACGTTCGCGCTCGAGCACGCCGCCCTGATGCGCCGCCGCGCGGACCGCCGCCCGCTGGGCTTCCTGCCGGAGACGCAGGCGATCCGCGACGGCGACTGGCGGGTCGCCGAGGCGCCCGAGCCGCTGCGCGACCGGCGGGTGGAGATCACCGGCCCGACCGAGCGCAAGATGACCGTCAACGCGCTGAACTCCGGCGCGAAGGTCTGGCTGGCCGACCTGGAGGACGCCAACACGCCGCACTGGCACAACGTCGTCTCCGGCCAGGTCAACCTCTACGACGCGGCCCGCGGCACGGTCGAGCACACCTCGCCGGAGGGCAAGCACTACACCCTGCGCGACGACGTGGCCCGGCCGACGATCGTGGTCCGCCCCCGCGGCTGGCACCTGCCCGAGCGGCACGTCGAGGTCGACGGCAAGCCGGCCATCGGCGGGCTGGTCGACTTCGGCCTGCACTTCTTCCACAACGCCGAGCTCGGCCGGCCCTACTACTACCTGCCGAAGATGGAGAGCCACCTCGAAGCCCGGCTCTGGAACGACGTCTTCACCGCCGCCCAACGACGCCTCGGCGTCCCGCACGGCACGATCCGCGCGACCGTGCTGATCGAGACGATCCCCGCCGCGTTCGAGATGGACGAGATCCTCTACGAGCTGCGCGAGCACGCGTCCGGCCTGAACGCGGGCCGCTGGGACTACCTGTTCAGCATCATCAAGTACTTCCGCGACGCGGGCCGGGACTTCGTGCTGCCCGACCGCAACAGCATCACGATGACGGTGCCGTTCATGCGCGCCTACACCGAACTGCTGGTGCACACGTGCCACAAGCGCGGTGCGTTCGCCATGGGCGGCATGGCGGCGTTCATCCCGAACCGGCGCGACCCGGAGGTCACCCGCGCGGCGCTGGGGAAGGTGCGCGACGACAAGCGCCGCGAGGCGGGCGACGGCTTCGACGGCTCGTGGGTGGCGCACCCGGACCTGGTGCCGGAGTGCGCGGAGATCTTCGACCAGAAGTTCTCCGGCAAGCCCAACCAGCTCGACGAGCTGCGCCCCGAGGTGTCCGTCACCGCCGAGCAGCTGCTGGACTTCACGTCGGCGGGCGGCAGCGCGACGCGCGCGGGCGTGGAGTCCGCCGTGGACGTCGGTGTGCGGTACCTGCTGTCCTGGCTGGGCGGCAACGGCGCGGCGGCCATCCACAACCTGATGGAGGACGCCGCCACCGCCGAGATCTCCCGTTCGCAGCTGTGGCAGTGGGTGCACAACGACGTCGTGCTGGACGACGGCACGCCGGTCACCGCCGAGCTGGTCCGCACCGTGCTCGCGCAGGTGAAGGACAAGCTCGAAGGCGAGCACCTCGACCTGGCCGTGGAGCTGTTCGAGCAGGTCGCGCTGTCCGACGAGTTCGTGGACTTCCTGACCCTGCCCGCCTACGAGCGGATCGGCTGACGTGCCGCGCACGTCGTTGTCGGCCGACGCGGTGCGCGCGGTCACCGCGCGGCTGTCCGATGTGGAGCTGCGCGCGCCGGCGGGCCGTCAGCCCGTGCACACCTGCTACGCGCCCGCCGACCGGGTGAGCCCGTCCACACTCGGTGACTGGGGCGCGCAAGCGCTTGCGGCGCTGGCCGAGCACGCGCCGGACGGCTTGGCGGACGTGCTCGACCTCGCGCCGGACGTGGCGGAGGTCGTGCGCGGGCGCGTGCGGGCGAAGCTGGTCAGCGAACCCGTGGAGGACCTGCGGATCGACTTCGAGGACGGCTACGGCGTCCGCTCCGACGCGGAGGAGGACTCGGACGCCGAACGCACCGCGCTCGTCGTGCGGGACTGGCTGCGCGACGGCACGGCGCCGTTGCGGTTCGGGCTGCGGATGAAGTCCTTCGACACGAGGGCCCTGCGTGAGCGCGGCGTCCGGACGCTGGACGTCTTCCTCACCGCGCTGGGCCAGGCGCCCGAGGGATTCGTGATCACGTTCCCGAAGGTCACCTCGGTGGCCCAGGTGGAGGTGCTCGGCGACGTCCTGGACCTGTTCGGGCTGCCGCTCCGGTTCGAGATCCAGGTCGAGACGACGCAGTCGATCGTCGACCGCGAAGGCAGGCTGGCCCTGCCCCGGTTCATCGAGGCGGGCCGCGGTCGGGTCACCGGGCTGCACTTCGGCACGTACGACTACACCGCGGGTTGCGGCTTGGGCGCGGCCCACCAGCACCTGGCGCACGGCGCGTGCGATTTCGCCCGCAACGTGATGCAGGTGTCCGCGGCCGGCACGGGCGTCGCGCTGTCGGACGGCTCCACCAACGTGCTGCCGGTCGGCGACGACGTGCACGAGGGCTGGCGCACGCACTACCGGCTGGTGCGGCGTTCGTTGGCGCACGGCTTCCACCAGGGCTGGGACCTGCACCCGGCGCAGCTGGTGACCAGGTACGCGGCCGTGCACGCGTTCTACCTCGAAGGCGTGGACGCCGACGCGCGCCGGCTCAAGGCGTACGTGGCGCGGGCCGGCGGCTCGGTGCTGGACGAGCCCGCGACCGCGCAGGCGCTGTCCACGTCGTTCATCCGCGCCTTGGACTGCGGTGCCCTGGACGAGGACGAAGTCCGCCGTGCGACGGGACTCACCGTGACCGAATTGCAGGCTCTAGCCAGAAGAGAGTGATCGTGGCATCGCTGGATGGGGTGATCCTCAAACCAGCGAAAAGCCGAATCACGCGACACCGGTCAGTGTGTGTCCATGACCATGCGAGCCGGGTTGTGGACCGGGCTGCCGGACCTGGAGCGGGCGGAGTTCCGCTACCAGGTGGTGGCGTGCGCGGCGGACGTGGACGTGCTGATCGCCGCCCTGGCGCGGCCCGAGTGCAATGACGGGATGCTGGAGCACTTCGGCCGGGCGCCCGACGCCGAGGGGGAGAGCGACCACAACCTGGTGCTCGCCGTCCGCGGCGCGTGGGGCTACCTCAACTACGTGGACGACGAGTTCACCGGCTGGCCCAAGGGCGAGCCCGACGCGCCGTACGTGGACGAGACCTACACCGACTTCCCGCCGGGCGTGGCCGTGCCGCTGACGACGTACCGCGAGATCCTGCTGGAGTTCATGTTCACCGCCCGCCGGCCGACCGTCGTGGACTGGTACGAGGAGGCCGACCTGTTCCACGCCTGGCGGCTGCAGCGCATGGCCCTGCACAAGAAGGTGACGGGCCACTAGACCGTGCTCCCCGGTCCGGGAGCACGGTCCGCGACTCCGCTTCAGAACGTCGGCAGGGTGTGCCAGGCACCCCCGGCGTCCTCGGCGTCGTCACGCAGCACGGCGCCCTCGATCAGCCCGTACGGCCGGTCGGCGGCGTAGAACACCTCGTTGTCGTTCTCCAGCCCGAACGGCGACAGGTCCACCGCGAAGTGGTGCTTGTTCGGCATCGACAGCCGCACCTCCGCCACGTCCGGCCGGGCCTTCAGCACCGCCTCGCCCATCGCGTACAGGGTCTGCTGCAACGACAGGCTGTGCTTCGCCGCGAACGTGGCCAGCAGCAGCCGGCGGATCTCGGCGAAGCTCTTCGCCCAGTCGATCCCGTCGGTGGTCCGATCGCCGGCTCCGCCGGGGGCCTGGTAACGCCACCGCGCCGTCACCGAGGTGGCCAGGATCCGGTCGTGGGTCTCCTTCAACGTCGTGTACTCGTCGCGCGGGAAGCCGTGGAACTCCGACCCGGTCGACTTGAGCACCACCATGTCCCGCACGCCCGACACCACCCAAGCGCGCTCGCCCTCGACGGTCACGGCGGTCGTCCGCTTCTCGTTGCCGCCTTGCACGAACGAGTGATCGTTGCCCTCGATGCGCTCCCACGCGTGCTCGTCGATGAGCACGCGGGCGCCGGTGATCGCCTCCTGCGACGAGACGAAGTGCCGGCCCAGGCGCAGCGCGAAGTCCTCGATCTCGCCGACCGGCGCCTGCTTGGCGAAGGCGTAGACGGTGTTCTTCTGCGTGTCGGTCGCCAGCACCTTCGAGTTGTCGCCGGTCAGGTGGGTGTCCGCCAGGTCGCCGCGCAGGGAGGTGCCGACCGTGAGGTCCTTGATCGTGTGCACGGCGCCGTTGCGGGTCACCGTGACGAGGCGGTTCTCCGCCTTCCCGTACTGGTTGGGCCCCAGGACGATGGCCATCGGTCAGCTCCCTCGGTAGGTGGTGAACGCGTACGGGCTCAACAGGATCGGCACGTGCAGGTGCCCCCGGTCGCCGGTGACCCGGAACGCGACGGTGATCTCCGGGTAGAACGGCGTGTCGACCTCGAACGTCAGCCGGTGCACGCCGGGCGACAGCTCGCGCGCGAACCGCAGCCGGCCGTCGTCGTCGGTGACGCCCTCGGCCAGCACCTCGCCGTCGCGCGCCAACCGGACCGGCACGCCGACGCGCGGTCGGCCGGCCTCGGCGTCGAGCACGTGGGTGGACAGCGTCGTCGACTTCGGGTCTGTCATGCCAGCACCTTCTTCAGCCGCAGCGCGGCGATCTTCGCCAGCTCCCGGTTCACCACGCGCAGTTCCACGTCCGGCGGGTTGTCCATCCGGGCGGCGAGGTCGGCCAGCACCTGATCGCCGCTCAGCCCGGTGGCGCACACCAGGTAGATGTGCCCGAACCGGTCCTCGTAGGCGGCGTTGGCGGCGAGCAGCCGGTCGGCGGGTGACGCGGTGACGCCGGACTGCTCGTCGGCCGACCACTTCGCGGACACCCCGCCTCCCGCGGCCCGCTCCCCGATGCGCGGGTGGCCCCCGATGGCGGCGCGGACCTCGTCGTCGGTCAGGTCCGCGTGCCGGTCCGACGCGGCGAGCAGCGCGTCCACGTCGGCGTAGGGGCGCTCGGCGAGCAGCGCGTCGACCCAGCGCGGCACGGCGAGGCACTCGGTGAGCAGGGGGCGGAGCTCGGCCGCGGGTGCGGAGTTGAACCCTTCCAGATCGGGCACCAGGCTCCCTTTTCTGTATCGCGGAATCACATTTCCGCAAGGAGGGACGTTACGAGCGCGCCTCCGAGCGTGTCAACAGTCTTGCGCCGCCGTCGAGGGCCTGCCTACTCTCTCGGTGTACGGAAGTTGTCTTCCGCATGGTGGAAGGAATCTCCTAATGCGCTACGACGTCAACCTGTCGGTCCTGTTCACCGACCTCCCGGTGCTGGAACGACCCGCCGCGGCTCGGGCGGCCGGGTTCGACGCGGTCGAGTTCTGGTGGCCGTTCGCCGAAGCCGTGCCCCCGTCCCGCGAGATCGAGGCGTTCGAGGCGGCCGTCGCCGACGCGGGCGTGCGGCTCGTCGGGCTCAACTTCTTCGCGGGCGACCTGGCCGCGGGCGACCGCGGCCTGGTGGCGTGGCCGGGCAGGCAGTCCGAGTTCCGCGCCGGGGTGGAGATCGCGGTCGGCATCGCGGGCCGGCTCGGCTGCCGCGCGTTCAACGCCCTGCACGGCAACTTCCCCACCACGGACACGGCGCTGGACAACCTCGCGCACGCCGCCGACGTGGCAGCGGAGATCGGCGCGGTGGTCCTGGTGGAGCCGCTCTCCGGCGCGCCGGAGTACCCGCTGCGCACCGCCGCGGACGCGTTGGAGGTCGTCGACCGGGTCGGCCGCGACAACGTGGCGCTGCTGGCCGACCTCTACCACCTCGCCGTCAACGGGGACGACCTCGACGCCGTCGTCTCCGACCACGCGGACCGCATCGGCCACGTGCAGATCGCCGACGTGCCGGGCCGCGGCGAGCCGGGCACCGGAGAGCTCGACGTCTTCGGCTACCTGGCGAAGCTCGAGGCCAACGGCTACCAGGGCTACGTGGGCCTGGAGTACCAGGCGCGGACCGGCGGCTTCGACTGGCTCCCCGAGGGGGGACGGCGATGAGCAGGATCGGTTTCATCGGCCTGGGCATCATGGGCACGCCGATGTCCGCGCACCTGGTCGCCGCGGGCCACCGGGTCACCGGCTTCGACCTGAGCCGGGACGCGCTCGACAAGCTCACCGCGGCGGGCGGCACGGCGGCGGCGAGCGCGCGTGACGCCGTGGTGGACGCCGAGGTCGTCATCACCGTGCTGCCGAACCACCCGCAGGTGGAGGACGTCGTCCTGGGCACGGTCCTCGACGCGGTCGACCGGGGCACGCTCCTGGTCGACATGAGCACCATCCGCCCGGAGACGTCCCTCGCCGTGGCCGAGGAGGGCGCGAAGCGCGGCGTCCGCGTGCTCGACGCGCCGGTGTCCGGCGGTGAGGCCGGCGCGAGGCAGGCCACCCTGTCGATCATGGTCGGGGGTGACGAGGTCGACTTCGCCGCCGCGGAGCCGATCCTCGACGTCCTGGGCAAGACCGTCGTCCACGTCGGCCCGCACGGCGCGGGCCAGGTGGTGAAGGCCGCGAACCAGCTCCTGGTCGGCGGCATCTACGCCCTGGTGGCCGAGGCGATCGTCCTGCTGGAGGCGTCCGGGGTGGACGCCAAGGCCGGCTTGGACGTCCTCGCGGGCGGGCTGGCCGCCAACCGGATCCTGGACCTCAAGCGCGACGCGATGATCGCGCGCGAGTTCCAGCCGGGTTTCCGCATCGACCTGCACCACAAGGACATGGGGATCGCGCTCGCCGCGGCCCGCCAGGTCGACGTCGCGCTACCGGTGACGGGGCTGATCGCCCAGCTCATCGCGTCCGGCCGGGCACAGGGGCACGGATCCCTCGACCACTCGGCGTTGTTGAAGGTCATCGAGAACCTGTCCGGGAGGGCCTGATGGCTCGGGTACCCGTCATGCAAGCGGTCGTGGAAGTCCTCAAGAGCGAGGGGGTCGACACGGTCTTCGGCTGCCCGGGAGCGGCGATCCTGCCGCTCTACAAGGCGATGGAGGTCGACGGCACCATCGAGCACCTGATCGTGCGGCACGAGGAAGGCGCCACGCACATGGCCGACGGCTGGTCGCGCACGACCGGCAACGTCGGCGTGGCCATCGGGACGTCCGGCCCGGCGGGCACCAACATGATCACCGGCCTCTACACCGCGCAGGCGGACTCCGTGCCGATCCTGTGCGTCACCGGTCAGGCGGCGACGTCCAAGCTGCACCAGGAGGCGTTCCAGGCAGTCGACATCGTGGCGGTCGCCGCGCCCGTCACCAAGTGGGCGGTGCAGGTCAAGGAGGCCGCGCAGGCGCCGTGGATCTTCCGGGAGGCGTTCCGGATCGCCCGGTCCGGCCGGCCGGGGCCGGTGCTGATCGACCTGCCGATCGACGTGCAGAAGCAGGAGATCGAGTGGGACCACACCATCGACGCGCCGCTGCCCGTCACCCGGCCCGAACCGCACCCGGCCCGCGTGGCACGGGCGCTGGACATGATCCTCGCCGCCGAACGGCCGCTGCTCCTCGCGGGCGGCGGCGTGATCCTCGCCGAGGCGCACGAGGAGCTGCTGGCGCTGGCCGAGCACCTGAACGTGCCGGTCCAGGCCACGTTGATGGGCAAGGGCGCGATCGACGAGGACCACCCGTTGTACGCGGGCATGACGGGCATCCAGACGTCCCAGCGGTACGGCAACGCGTCGTTCCTGGAGAGCGACCTGGTGGTGGCGCTCGGCGCGCGGTTCGGCGACCGGCACACGGGTGACCTGGCGACGTACCGGGGCGACCGGAAGTTCGTGCACGTGGACGTGGAGCCGACGCAGATCGGCAAGGTCTTCGGGCCCGACCTCGGCGTGGTCTCCGACGTGAAGGCGTTCCTGCGGGCGTTGCTCGCCTCGGCGCGGACCAGGACCGGTCCACGTCCGGACAACGCCTGGACGGCGCGGACCCGTGAGCTCAAGGCGACCCTGTTGCGCCGCGAGGACTTCGACACCGTGCCGGTGAAGGCGCCGCGGGTGTTCAAGGAGATCAACGAGTTCTACGGCCCGGACACGTACTTCGTCACGGCGATCGGCCTGTACCAGATCTGGTCCGGCCAGCACCAGAAGACGCACCAGCCCCGGCACTACCAGGTGTGCGGGCAGGCCGGGCCGCTCGGCTGGGAGATACCGGCCGCGATCGGCGTGAAGAAGGCGCTCAAGCACACCGAGCCGGCCGCCGAGGTGGTGGGGATCGTCGGCGACTACTCGTTCCAGTTCCTGGTGGAGGAGCTGGCCGTGGGCGCCCAGTACGACGTGCCGTTCGTGCTGATCATGCTGAACAACGAGTACCTGGGCCTGATCCGGATGGCCGAGGACCACGGCGGCTACGACATGGAGTACGAGGTCGACATCCACTACGACACCGTCGGGTCGGACAACGTCAAGATCATGGAGGCCTACGGGTGCTCCGGCGCCAGGGTCACCGAACCGGGGCGCATCCGGGAGAGCCTGGAGTGGGCCCGCAAGGAGGCCGAGCGCACCAGCCGCCCCGTCCTGGTCGAGATCATGATCGAACGCGAGGGCAACACCGCCAACGGCACCTCGATCGCCGCCGTTCGCGAGTACGAAGAGGTGCCGTGACGGGGCACGTCGTCGTCGCGCCCGACAAGTTCAAGGGCACGCTCGCCGCACCGCGCGTGGCCGCCGCCGTCGCGCGCGGCCTGCGCGACGTGGTCCCCGACCTGGACGTGCGCTGCCTGCCGGTGGCCGACGGCGGCGACGGCACGGTGGACGCCGCGGTCGCCGCCGGGTTCGTCCGGGTCGGCCGGTGGGTCACCGGGCCTGCCGGCAGGCCGGTCCCGGCGAGCTTCGCGGTGCGCGGCGACACGGCGGTGGTCGAAGTGGCCGCGGCGGCCGGCTCGGCGCTGCTGGACCGTCCCGCTCCGATGACGGCGACCAGCAGGGGCGTCGGGGAGCTGCTGCGCTCCGCCCACGACCTGGGCTGCCGACGGCTGGTCCTGGGCGTGGGCGGCAGCGCGTGCACCGACGGCGGGAAGGGGATGCTCGACGGGCTCGGCGGCCGGGACCTGCGCGACGTCGAGCTGGTCCTGGCCACCGACGTCGACAACCCCCTCCTCGGACCGCACGGCGCGGCGGCGGTCTACGGCCCGCAGAAGGGCGCGACCCCGCGCCAGGTCGAGGAGCTGGAGGCGAGGCTGCGCGACTGGGCCGACGAGATCGACCCGTCCTACGCCGACCACCCGGGCGCGGGCGCCGCCGGCGGCATCGGGTTCGCCGCGCTGGCCGTGCTCGGCGCGACCAGGCGACCCGGCATCGACGTGGTGCTCGACCTGGTCGGGTTCGCCGACCACCTGCCCGGCGCCCGGCTGGTGGTCACCGGTGAGGGCTCGCTCGACCACCAGACCGCGCGCGGCAAGGCCCCGGCGGGCGTGGCGAGGGCGGCCGGCGGCGTGCCCGTCGTGGCGGTGGCCGGCCGGTGCGCCGTCGACCCGGCGGAACTCGGCCTCGACGCCGCCTACGCCCTGCTGGACGTCGAGCCCGACCTGCGGCGCTGCCTGGCCGAACCGGAACCGGTCCTGCGACGTCTGGCCGGTCGCATCGCCGCCGACCGGCTGGGAGAGTGACGTGCATGGACCTGGTGCTACGCGCTGCCCGAGTGATCACGCCGGACGGCGAACGCCGTGCCGACGTCGGCGTCGCGGACGGTCGGATCGTCGAGGTGGCCGACCACCTGGACGCCGGGACCGTCGTGACGCTCGCCGACGACGAAGTCCTCCTGCCCGGCCTGGTCGACACGCACGTCCACGTGAACGACCCGGGCCGCAGCGACTGGGAGGGCTTCGAGACCGCGACCAGGGCGGCGGCGGCCGGCGGCGTCACCACGATCATCGACATGCCGCTCAACAGCGTGCCGCCGACGACCACGGTGGCCGCCCTGAAGGCCAAGCGGGAGGCGGCGCGCGACCAGGCGCACGTCGACGTCGGGTTCTGGGGCGGCATCGTGCCGACGAACCTGGACGACCTGGAGGAGCTGCACGACGCCGGCGTGTTCGGCTTCAAGTGCTTCCTGATCCACTCGGGCGTGGACGAGTTCCCGCACGTCACCGAGGACGAGCTGAGGGCGGCCCTGCTGAGGCTGCGCGGACGTGACGCCCTGACGATCGTGCACGCCGAGGACCCGCTCGAGGTCACCGACTCCGGTCCCGGCTACCGCGCCTTCCTCGACTCCCGACCGCACCGGGCCGAGCAGCACGCCATCACCACCGTGGTCGACCTGGCCAACGAGACCGGGGCCAGGCTGCACGTGCTGCACCTGTCCAGCGGCGAGGCCGTGCGGCAGGTGCGGATCGCCAAGGACCTCGGGCTGCGGCTGACCGCCGAGACGTGCCCGCACTACCTGACGTTCGTCGCGGAGGAGATCGGCGACACCGCCACGGAGTTCAAGTGCTGCCCGCCGATCCGTGACGCGGCCAACCGCGAGCAGCTCTGGCGCGCGTTGCGCGAGGACCTGATCGACCTCGTCGTCACCGACCACTCGCCGTGCACCCCGGAGCTGAAGCAGGGCGACTTCGCCACCGCGTGGGGCGGTATCGCGAGCCTGCAGCTGGGCCTGTCGGCGGTGTGGACCCAGGCCCGGCAGCGGGGGCACGCGCTGACCGACGTGGTCCGGTGGATGGCGACCAACCCGGCCGACCTGGTCGGGCTGGGGGCGAAGGGCCGCATCGCGCCCGGCGCGGACGCCGACTTCTGCGTGTTCGCGCCGGACGACGCGTTCGTCGTGGACCGCGCCGCGCTGCGCCACCGCAACCCCGTCACGCCCTACCACGGCCGTCCGCTGGCGGGCGTGGTGCGGCAGACGTGGCTGCGCGGTCAGCCGATCGACGACCGGCCGCGCGGCCGGCTGCTGAGCCACCACGGCTGAGCCGAGGACCGACAGAGGAGCCGCATGACGGAAGCACCCGGCTGGACCCGACTGCCCGACTTGGCCTGCCGCGCGGTCGGCGGCAGCGTGATGTGGGCCAACGACGAGTTCTTCGCCGAACGCGAGAACCTGATCCGCAAGGCCGAGCCGGAGTACCAGACCTACACGTTCGGGCACAAAGGCCAGGTCTACGACGGGTGGGAGACCCGCCGCCGCCGGGAGAGCGGCGAGGACCGGGCGATCGTCCGGCTCGGCCTGCCGGGCGTGATCAAGGGCGTCGTGGTCGACACCGCGTTCTTCAAGGGCAACTACCCGCCGTTCGCGTCGGTCGAGGCCACCTCCGCCACGGGCTACCCGGCGCCCGGCGAACTGGCCGGCTGGGAGACCTTGGTGCCCAAGTCGCCGCTGGGGGGCGACCGCAAGCACTACTTCGACGTGTCCGCGCGCCGCCGCTACACGCACGTCCGGCTCACCATCCACCCGGACGGCGGGGTGGCCAGGCTGCGCGTGCACGGCACGCCGGTGGCCGACCCCGACCTGATCGTGCCGGACGCGCTGGACCTGGCCGCGCTGGAGAACGGCGCGTCGGTCACGGGGTGCAGCAACATGTTCTACAGCGACCCGGGCAACCTCATCGCGCCCGGTCAGGCCACGGTCATGGGCGAGGGCTGGGAAACCGCCCGCCGGCGTGACGACGGCAACGACTGGGTCGAGGTCGAGCTGGCCGCGCCGGGCGTCATCCGGCTCGCGGAGCTGGACACCAGCCACTTCAAGGGCAACGCGCCGGGCTGGGCGTCGGTCCGGGCCCGCGACGCGCGCACCGGCGCGGAGTTCGACGTGCTGCCACGCACCCGGCTCCAGCCCGACACCCGGCACCGCTTCCGCGTCGAGGACGCCGCCGAGGCCACCCACGCGCGGCTCGACATCTACCCGGACGGCGGGATGGCGCGGCTGCGGCTGTTCGGCCGGTTGACCGCTCACGGTCTCAGGGTGATCACCCAGCGCTACCAGGACTTGCGCTGAAAGGCGTCGAAGTTGTCAGCCCATGGGCTGATTGTTGGTGCGACTTCAGTCGGTTGTGGTGCGTTCGGCCGCCCTGGAAGCCTGCGAAAACCCGATTGGGTGAACAGGAACTAGGGAGGAACCTGTGCGACCGATCATCAGGGCGCTCGGCGGTGTCGCCACCGCGTTGGCGCTCGCAGCGGGGACGACATCGGTGGCGTCGGCCGAAACGGAGCCGGCGGCGCGCGGCGCGGGCGGGATCGACTGGCAGCCGTGCCCGGAACTGGCCGAGGTGGAGTGCGGCACGCTGAGCCTGCCGATCGACTGGGCGAACCCGGGCGGCGAGAAGTTCGACCTGGCCGTGGCCCGTCGCAAGGCCACCGACCCCGCCAAGCGCATCGGGGTCATGGTCGTCAACCCGGGCGGTCCGGGCGGCTCGGGCGTGAACTTCGCCCTGGGGGCGGACGGCTACTTCAGCCCGGAGGTGCAGCAGCGCTTCGACATCATCGGGTTCGACCCGCGTGGCGTCGCCCGCAGCCGGCCGGTGCGGTGCTCGGTCGAGGTGCTGCGCGCCCAGCCGTCGACCCACCCGGCCGACCAGCGGGAGTTCGACCGGCTCGCCGCGTACAACCGCGAGCTGGCCGCCGACTGCCGCGAGCACAGCGGTCCGATCTACGACCACGTCGACACCGGCGCGGTCGTCAAGGACGTCGACGCGCTGCGCAAGGCCCTCGGCGAGCGCAAGATCAACTACTACGGCCTGTCCTACGGCACCCTCATCGGCCAGCAGTACGCCGAGGAGTTCGGGCGGAACATCCGCGCCATGGTGATCGACTCCAACATGGACCACAGCCTCGGCACGTGGCGGTTCACCGAGACCGAGGCCGCGACCGCCGAGGACTCGTTCCGCGAGTTCGTGGCGTGGTGCGACCGCACCGAGTCGTGCGCCCTGCACGGCAGGGACGTGGCGGAGGTGTGGGACGACCTGCTGGCCCGCGCCGACCGGGGCGAGATCGCCGATCCGCTCGAGCCGGACCGCAAGGTGACCGCGGACGACATCATCGGCGTCGCGTTCGGCGCGTTCTACGGCCCGGACTGGCAGCGGCTGTCGGAGTTCCTGGTCGAGCTCGGCGCGGGCACGCGGGCGACGTCCTTCGCGGCGGAGGAGACCGCGCGCAACCCGTTCCCGGCCGTGTTCTGCCAGGACTGGGCGATCCGGGTCAAGGACCACCGCCAGTTCTCCGCCCTGGTCGACCGCGCCCGTCAGCTCGCGCCGCACATGCGCGGCTCGTCGCTCGGGCACACCGCCGTGGCGGGCTGCGTCGGCCTGCCGGAGCGGGTGAACAACCCGCAGCACCGGCTCAAGATCAAGGACGCGCCGAAGATCCTGATGCTGAACGCGCTGCACGACCCCGCCACCGGGTACGAGTGGGCCGTCAACGCGCACCGGCAGAGCCGCGACACCACGGTCCTGCTGACCTACGAGGGCTGGGGCCACGGCGTCTACGACCGCAGCGACTGCACCCGCGGCGCGACGGACGACTACCTGCTCAACCTGAAGACGCCGCGTCCGGGTGCGCGGTGCGCGGCCGTCGAGCCCGCGCCGCAGTCGGTCGCGTCGCCGGACGCCAAGCCCGTCCCGGCGGGCCCGACCGCGGCCATCCCGGGCTGGCTGAAGTAGGGGTCGGCACGGCGCCGCCACCACCACCCGGCGGGGGCGGCGCCGGCCGGTCTGGCAGGCTCGGCCGCGACCACGTGGCACGGCGCCCGACCGTTGGTGACCCAGCGTCGTCAGGGCATTGCGCGGGATCACACGAACCACCGCAAAGGCGAGTCGTGCTCGCACGGTCCGTCACCGCAAATCTCGCGGCGACCCGGCCTGGTTGCGGGCGGAACTGCTTGCTTCAACCCCGCGAAACGTGCCTGTAACACCAGGGGTGGGACAGTTCACCTGCACGAAACCTGAGGCGCAACCGCGTGAAACAGGACATACCGATGCTCCCTGCAACCGACGTGCAGTGGAGGTCGACGTGGATACAGGGGACACCGCCTGGGTGCTCACCAGTGCCGCACTGGTGCTGTTGATGACGCCGGGACTTGCCTTCTTCTACGGGGGCATGGTCCGGTCGAAGAGTGTGCTCAACATGATGATGATGAGCCTGGGCGCAATCGCCGTGGTCGGTGTGCTCTGGGTGCTGGTCGGCTATTCGATGGCGTTCGGCACCGATGTCGGCGCCGGTCTGCTCGGCAAGCCGTTCGAGTTCTTCGGCCTCGACGGCCTGCTCGGCAAGGAGTCGTTGTCGGGGACCATCCCGACCACCGTCTTCGTCGCGTTCCAGGCGATGTTCGCCATCATCACGGTGGCGCTGATCTCCGGCGCGATCGCCGACCGGGCGCGCTTCGGGCCGTGGCTGCTGTTCGCCGGCCTGTGGGCCGTGCTCGTGTACTTCCCGGTCGCGCACTGGGTGTTCGACTTCGACGGCAAGGACGCTGACGGCAACGTCGTCGACGCGGGCGGCTGGATCGCCAACAAGCTGCTCGCCATCGACTTCGCGGGCGGCACGGCGGTCCACATCAACGCCGGTGCGGCGGGCCTCGCGCTGGCGCTCGTCCTCGGCAAGCGCGTCGGTTGGCCGAAGGACCGGATGAAGCCGCACAGCCTGCCGCTGGTCGTGCTGGGCGCGGGTCTGCTGTGGTTCGGCTGGTTCGGCTTCAACGCGGGCTCCGCCCTCGGCGCGAACGCGACCGCCGGCGTCACCTTCGTCAACACCCTGGTCGCCACCGCCGCCGCGATGCTCGGCTGGCTGCTCGTGGAGCGCGTCCGCGACGGCAACGCCACCACGCTCGGCGCCGCGTCCGGCGTCGTCGCGGGTCTCGTCGCCATCACCCCGGCCTGCTCGTCGGTCACCCCGCTCGGCGCCATCGCGATCGGCGCGATCACCGGCGCCCTGTGCGCCCTGGCGGTCAGCCTGAAGTACCGCTTCGGCTTCGACGACTCGCTCGACGTGGTGGGCGTGCACCTGGTCGGTGGCCTCTCCGGCACCATTCTGATCGGCTTCTTCGCCAGCTCCTCCGCCCCGGCGGGCATCGACGGCCTCTTCTACGGCGGCGGTGTCGACCAGCTGTGGCGGCAGGTCGTCGGCGCGCTGGCCGTGCTCGCGTACTCGTTCGTGCTGAGCCTCGTCCTCGGCTACCTGGTCAAGCTCACCGTCGGCTTCCGCGCCGACGAGGAGGCCGAGGTCGCCGGCATCGACGAGGCCGAGCACGCGGAGACCGCGTACGAGTTCGGCAGCGGCATCGGCGCCCGTGGCGGCAGCAAGCCCAGTGTCGCCGCCGGCGCCACTGCGGTCCTCGAGGGGAGCAACAAGTCATGAAGTTGGTCACCGCGATCATCAAGCCCTTCACCCTGGACGACGTGAAGGCGTCCCTGGAGCAGCTGGGCGTGCTGGGCATGACCGTCAGCGAGGTCCAGGGGTACGGCAGGCAGAAGGGCCACACCGAGGTCTACCGCGGCGCCGAGTACGCCGTGGACTTCGTGCCCAAGCTCCGCATCGAGGTGCTGGTGGACGACACCGCCGTGGAGAAGGTCCTCGACGCCGTCGTGGAGGCCGCGCGCACCGGCAAGATCGGTGACGGGAAGGTCTGGGTGACGCCGGTCGACACCGTCATCCGGGTCCGCACCGGGGAGCGCGGCTCGGATGCCCTATAGGGATCCGAAGTAGGAATGGGAGACGGCCGTATGGACAACGCCGAGGCGGCCGTCGTCACGGCTGACGACCTGGTGCGAGCACGCGATCGGCTGCTCGCGCCAGGTCGGCGCCGTTTGACGGGGGAGTCGCTGCGCGAGGCGCTGGTGGACCTGCACGAGTTCTGGCTCACCGCGCACGCCTCGCTGTCGGGCGTCGGCGGACCGGGCAGTGGGGTCGCACTGGTCGCCGTGGGGGGTCTGGGCAGGCGGGAGCTGGTGCCCTATTCCGATCTCGACCTGCTCCTGGTGCACAACGGGCACAAGGGCGTGGACGGGATCGCCGAGAAGCTCTGGTACCCGCTGTGGAACTCGGGCATCGGCCTCGACCACTCGGTGCGCACGGTCGGCGAGGCGCTGCGCGTCGCCGCCGGTGACCTGCGCACCGCGTTGGGGCTGCTGGACATCCGCCACATCGCGGGCGACCAGGAGGTCAGCCGACGGCTGACCGACAGCGCCCGGCAGGCGTGGCGCACGGGGGTGCGCACGAGGCTGGACGAGATGGCCGAGTCGGCGTCGCGGCGGTGGGCGCGCAGCGGGGAGATCGCGCACCGCGTCGAGCCGGACCTCAAGCACGGCCGCGGAGGGCTGCGCGACGTGACGCTGCTGGACGCGTTGAGCGCGGCGCAGCTGACCGATCGGCCGTCGGCCGAGGTCAACGAGGCCCGCAAGCTGCTGCTGGACGTGCGCACCGAGCTGCGCCGGGTGGCGGGCAAGCCGCGTGACGTGCTCCGCGCGCAGGACGGCGACGAGGTCGCCACCGCGTTGGGCCTGCAGGACCGCTTCACGCTGGCCCGTTCGATGTCGTCCGCCGCACGCACGATCGTCTACGCCGTGGACGTGGCCATGCGCACAGCGCGCGCTGCCGTCCCTAAGCGCGGGTTGGGCGTGTTCGCCCGTTCCCCGCTCAGGCGGGCCCCGGCCAGACGACCGCTGGACGAGGGCGTCGTGCTGCACGGCTCCGAGGTGGCGTTGGCGCGTGACGCCGTGCCCAGCCGCGACCCCGCCCTGCTGCTGCGCGTCGCCACGGCCGCCGCACGCAGCAAGCACCCGATCGCCCCGGGCACGTTGGCCAAGCTCGCCGACTCGGCCCCGGAGCTGCGCCAACCCTGGCCGAAGGAGGCCCGCGAGGAACTGCTGGCCCTGCTCGGCACCGGGGTGGGCCTGATCGACGTGGTCGAGGCGCTGGACCGCACCGGCCTGTGGGGCAGGCTCTTCCCCGAGTGGGGCGCGGTGCGGGACCTGCCGCCGCGCGACGCGGCGCACACCTGGACCGTCGACCGGCACCTGGTGCAGGCCACCGCGCACGCCGCACGCCTGGTGACGAGGGTCTCCCGGCCGGACCTGCTGCTGCTCGGCACGCTGGTGCACGACATCGGCAAGGGCAGGCAGGCCGACCACTCCGAGGTCGGCGCGGCGATCACCACGCAGATCGCCGAGCGGCTCGGCCTGTGGCCGCAGGACGTGGCCACGCTCACCGCGCTGGTGCGCCACCACCTCCTGCTGCCGCACACGGCGACCCGCCGTGACGTGGAGGACGAGGCCACCGTGCGCCGCGTGGTGGACACGCTCGGCGGCGACCCCGTGCTGCTGGAGCTGCTCTACGCGCTGGCCGAGGCAGACGCCGTGGCCACCGGGCCGGGCGTGTGGTCGGACTGGAAGGCCTCGCTGATCAGGGACCTGGTCGCGCGCTGCCGCACGGCGATGGCGGGCGACCCGCTGCCCGAGCCGGAGCCGTTGGACCAGCGCCAGCAGGACCTCGCGCGGGCCGTGCTGGCCAGCGGCAAACCGGACGTGCTCGTCGACCCGGGCGACCACGCGGCCACCGTGACGGTGGTCGCGCCCGACCGGCCGGGGCTGCTGTCCCGGGCGGCGGGCGTGCTCGCGCTGAACTCCCTGGAAGTGCACGCCGCCACCCTGCGTTCCCACGAGGGCGCGGCCGTGGACGTGTTCACCGTGTCGCCCAGGTTCGGCTCCCTGCCGGACGTGACCCTGCTGCGCGAGCAGCTCACCAGGGCGCTGGACGGCTCCCTCGCGCTGGCGGACAAGCTCGCCGCGAAGGAACGCGACTACGGCGGCCCGCCGCAGGACCCGCCGCCGCCGAAGGTGCTCTGGTTCGACGACGAGTCGACCGGCGCGGTGGTGCTGGAACTGCGCGCGGCGGACCGGATCGGGCTGCTGCACCACGTCGCGGACGCGTTGGAGCAGTCCGGAGTGGACATCGTCTGGGCGCGGGTGTCCACATTGGGCTCCACGGTGGTGGACTCGTTCGCCATCACCTCGCCCGAAGGCGGGAACGGCGACCAGCGGCGGCGGATCGAGCGCGCCGTGCTGCTCGCCGCGCGCTGAGGTTGCGTAGGTCTACGCACAACCGACCGAGGGTGCTCACGCTGCCGGCGGACCCCCGTGCCGGGAGAGGCTTCTCCCCGTGGCACGGGGGACCGCGCGGCCGGGGGGCGCCGGCGGGGTCAGCGCCACCGCGTGGTCGGGAGCGGCCTGTCGAGGGGTTGGGCCGCTCTCGATCACGCCCGGAACTCGTGGTCGTCCGAAACGTCTCTTTAGTATGGATGCGATGACCGCTGTCGCCGTGAGGCCGCGCTCGCTGGTCGTGCTGGCCGGACTGCCGGGAGCGGGTAAGTCGACGCTGCTCGCCGCCGCCGACGCGGGCGGCGCGCCCACCGTCGTGCTGGATTCCGACCAGGTGCGGACCAGCCTCCGGGCCTTCTTCCCCAAGTCCCTGCCGTACCGGCTCTACCGCCCGTTGGTGCACTTCGTGCACCGCGCCCGGATCGTGTGGTTCGCGATCACCACGAGCGGCCTGCTGCTCGTGCACGAGCCGTCCACCCGCCCGACCACCCGCGCCGGCCTCGTCGCCGTCGGCGTGCTGACCAACCGGCCCAGGCACTTCCTGTGGCTGGACGCGAGCCCGGAGCAGGCCCTGTCCGGCCAGGTGGCGCGGGGCAGGCTGATCCGGTCGCGGTCGTTCGCCCGGCACGTGCGCCGCGCGGCCAGGCTGCGCGCCCGGTTCGCCGAGGGCGTGCCGCCGCGCGGCTGGCAGGGCCTGACCCTGCTGACCCGTCGTGACCACCTGCGCCTGTCGGTGACGCCGGCGTGAACGGCTACCCTGAGTACGAGGAACCCACCGACGACGTGCGAGGTCTGGCGGCATCGTGTTCAACACCCTTTCCGACCGGCTCACCTCGGTCCTGCAGAACCTGCGGGGCAAGGGGCGGCTGTCCGAGGCCGACATCGACGCGACCGCGCGCGAGATCCGGGTCGCGCTGCTGGAGGCCGACGTCGCGCTGCCCGTGGTGCGCACGTTCATCGCGAAGGTCAAGGAGCGCGCCAAGGGCGCCGAGGTCAGCCAGGCCCTGAACCCGGCCCAGCAGGTCGTCAAGATCGTCAACGAGGAGCTGGTCGGCATCCTCGGCGGGGAGACCCGCAGGCTGAACCTGGCCAAGAACCCGCCCAGCGTGATCATGCTCGCGGGTCTGCAGGGCGCCGGTAAGACCACCCTGGCGGGCAAGCTCGCCAAGTGGCTCAAGGGCCAGGGCCACACCCCGATGCTGGTGGCGTGCGACCTCCAGCGCCCCAACGCGGTGACCCAGCTGCAGGTGGTCGGCGAGCGCGCGGGCGTGCCCGTGTTCGCGCCCGAGCCCGGCAACGGCGTGGGCGACCCGGTCGACGTGGCCCGCAAGGGCATCGAGGAGGCCAAGCGGGCGCAGCACGACATCGTGCTGGTCGACACCGCGGGCCGCCTCGGCGTGGACGAGGAGATGATGCGCCAGGCCGTCGACATCCGCGCCGCCGTGCAGCCCGACGAGGTGCTGTTCGTGGTCGACGCGATGATCGGCCAGGACGCGGTGAACACCGCCACGGCGTTCCGGGACGGCGTCGGCTTCACCGGCGTGGTGCTCACCAAGCTCGACGGCGACGCCCGCGGTGGCGCCGCGCTCAGCGTCCGCGAGGTCACCGGCCAGCCCATCCTGTTCGCCTCGAACGGCGAGAAGCTGGAGGACTTCGACGTCTTCCACCCGGACCGGATGGCGAGCCGGATCCTGGGCATGGGCGACATGCTCACCCTCATCGAGCAGGCCGAGCAGGCGTTCGACGCCGACCAGGCCGAGGCCGCCGCGGTCAAGATGGGCTCCGGCCAGCTCACGCTCGAGGACTTCCTGGAGCAGATGCTGGCCCTGCGCAAGATGGGCCCGATCGCGAACCTGCTCGGCATGCTGCCCGGCGCGGGCCAGATGAAGGACCAGCTGGCCAACCTCGACGAGCGGCACCTGGACCGGGTGCAGGCGATCATCCGGGGCATGACCCCGGCCGAGCGCGACGACCCGAAGATCATCAACGCGTCCCGCCGGCTGCGCATCGCCAACGGCTCGGGCGTCCGGGTCAGCGACGTGAACGACCTGGTCAACCGCTTCTTCGAGGCGCGCAAGATGATGAGCCAGATGGCCGGCCGCTTCGGCCTGCCCGGCGGTGGCGGCAAGAACAACCGCAAGGGCAAGGGCAAGAAGGGGAAGAAGGGGAAGGGTCGCGGCCCGACGCCGCCGAAGGTGCGCGGTGGGTTCCCCGGCATGCCCGGGATGATGCCCGGCATGCCTCCCCAGGGCGGCGGTCCCGCGCTGCCTCCCGGTCTCGGCGGCTTCGACCAGCTCCCGCCCGGCTTCGACCCGTCGAAGCTGAAGTTCGACAAGTGAGCGGCCTGCACCTGCGGGGCGTCGTCCTCCCCGAGGGTGGCGACCCGCAGGACGTCTGGGTGGTCAACGGGCGGATCCGCACCCGGCCGGTGCCCGGCGCGACCACCGTCAGCAGCGGCGGCTACCTGGTGCCGGGCCTGGTCGACGCGCACTGCCACGTCGGCCTGGGCGCCAGGGGCGCGGTCGACCTGCCCGAGGCGGTCGACCAAGCCCTCGCCGACCGGCGGACGGGCACGCTGCTCATCCGCGACTGCGGCTCGCCGCTGGACACGCGACCGCTGCAGGAGCGCCTCGACCTGCCCCGGATCATCCGCGCGGGCAGGCACCTGGCCAGGCCCAAGCGGTACATCAAGTACCTGGGCGTCGAGATCGAGGACCCGGCCGACCTGCCGTCCGCCGTGGCCGAGCAGGTCGCCGCCGGCGACGGCTGGGTGAAGCTGGTCGGCGACTGGATCGACCGCTCCACCGGCGACCTCGCGCCCCTGTGGACCGAGGACGTGCTCACCGAGGCGATCAAGGTCGCGCACGAGAACAAGGCCAGGGTCACCGCGCACGTCTTCGGCGAGGACGCCCTGCCCGCCCTGCTCAACGCGGGCATCGACTGCATCGAGCACGGCACGGGCCTGACCGACGACACGATCGCGCAGATGGCCCGCAACGGGACCGCGCTGGTGCCGACGTTGATCAACATCGAGAACTTCCCGGACATCGCGGCCGGCGCGGACAAGTACCCGGTCTACCAGGGCCACATGCGGCACCTGTACGAGCGCAACACCGAGACCATCGCGAAGGCGGTCGAGGCGGGCGTGCCGGTGTTCGCGGGCACGGACGCGGGCGGCGGCATCGAGCACGGCCGGATCGTGGACGAGATCAAGGCGCTGCACGGGGTCGGCCTGAGCACCACCCAGGCCCTCGGCGCGGCGTCCTGGGCCGCCCGCGAGTGGCTCGGCTTCCCGTCGCTGACCGAGGGCGCCGCGGCCGACGTCGTGGTCTACGAGGACGACCCGCGTGAGGACCTCGACGCCCTGCGGCACCCGAAGCTGGTCATGCTGCGCGGCCGGATCCACGCCTGACCTCGCGGCGCCCGGTCGGCGGCGGTAGGAAGTCCGCGATGGGGACGGGTGGCGAGGAGTTCTTCCGCCACCCGTGGTGAGTGCTGCCGCCGTCAGGGTGATCTTGAACGGCCTCGGGCAGCACTCCGCCCCACCGGACCACTACGTTCGGACGAGTGGAGGAACAGCAGGACCAGGACACCGGCCGCGCGCACTGGGGCTTCCTGGCGTTCTTCACCGGGCTCGGCGGCTACCACCTCGCCATCCTCGCCTTCACCGCCGCCACGGCCGACCGCTTCGCCGAGGTGGACGTCACCGACCCCCCGGTGCTCGGCCCGCTCCTGCTGCTGGTCTTCCTGCCCAACGTCCTGCTCGGCCTCGGTCCCGTCGTCATCTCCTGGTACCGGGGCAACGGGCCCAACAAGGACTTCGGCCTGGTGCCCACCCTCCGGGACCTGAAGGTCGGCTTGGCCGCCGGCGGCGCGGCGCTGCTGGCCGCCTGGCTCATCGGCGCGCTGCTGCTGCGCATCAACCCGGACCGGTCCGGCTCGCTCGACGAGATCGAAGCGCTCTCCGGCGGCCGGACGGTCTGGCTGGCCGCCGCGGCGCTGTTCGTCTTCCTCGGCGCGCCGCTGACCGAGGAACTGCTCACCAGGGGAGCGCTGTGGCAGGCGCTGGCCCACTACCGGATACCCAGGATCGCGATCCTGGCGCTGACCGCCGTCGTCTTCGCGTTCCTGCACGAGGAGAGCTGGCGCGTGCTCAGCCTGTTCGCGCAGGGGCTGGCCATCGGCGCGGCCCGCATGATCACCGGCCGGGTGGCCTCCAGCGTGGTGGCCCACGCGACGAACAACCTGCTGCCCGCCGTCTACCTCTACACTGGCTGACTAGGGTGGATGGCTGTGACACGACCGGATGAACCGCCCCCGGGGCTGATCGCCAGCGTCCGCGCGGTGGGACGGGAGCCCGAAGCGGTGCACGCGGGCCAGCGGTGGGGCTTCGGCGCGTTCCTGCTCGTCGAAGCGGTGTTCGTGCTCAGCGCGGTGTTCATCACGGCGGTGGCCCGCACCTCGGGCACGGACATCGGCTCGTCGGTGAGCTTCGTCCTGATCGGGTCCATCGTGCCGACGGTGCTGGCCGCGGCGGTCGCGGTCACCATCACCTACCTGCGCGGCAACGGCCCGTTCCAGGACCTCCGGCTCGCCTGGGACTGGGCGGACGTCAAGGTCGGGCTCAAGCTGGGCGCGCTCGGCCTGGTGCTCACCTACGTGGCCGCGGTGATCTGGTCGAGGGTGGTCGGCGACAAGAACGCCACGTCCGCGATCGGCGAGCTGGTGGACGGCGCGGGGCTGCCCCTGGCCGCCGCCGTGGCGATGTTCCTCTACGTGTGCTTCCTGGGCCCGGTGTGCGAGGAAGTGATCTACCGGGGCCTGCTGTGGGGCGCGATCGAGCGGCAGCGCTGGAGCCGGTGGGCGGCGTTCGTGCTGACCACGCTGATCTTCGCGGCCAGTCACCTGGAACCGCTGCGGACGTCGTTGCTCATCGTCATCGCGCTGCCCATCGGCATCGCCCGCCTCATCACCCGCAGGCTCACCGCGAGCGTGGTGGCGCACGTGATCAACAACTTCCTGCCCGGCCTGACCCTGCTCCTCGTCTCCATCGGGGTGATGCCCGCGTGAGCACCCGCGCGATCGACCTCAACAGCGACCTCGGCGAGGGCTTCGGCATCTGGCGCCTCGGCGACGACGAAGCCCTGCTCGGCATCGTGACCAGCGCGAACGTGGCCTGCGGCTTCCACGCCGGCGACCCGTCGACCATGCGCCGGGTGTGCCGCCAGGCGGCGGACGCGGGCGTGGCGGTCGGCGCGCAGGTCTCCTACCGCGACCTGGCGGGCTTCGGCCGCCGGTTCATCGACGCGGACCCGGCCGAGCTGGCCGACGAGGTGCTGTACCAGATCGGGGCGCTGGACGCGTGCGCCAGGGCGGCCGGGACGTCGGTCGAGTACGTCAAGCCGCACGGCGCGCTCTACAACGCCGCGGTGCACCACGACCGGCAGGCCCGGGCCGTGGTGGACGGTGTGAAGGCGTTCGGCGACCTGCCCGTCCTCGGGCTGCCCGGCTCGCGCCTGCTCCACCACGCCGAACGGGCGGGCCTGCGCCCGGTGCGGGAGGCGTTCGCCGACCGCGCGTACACGCCCGAGGCCACCCTGGTGCCGCGCACCGCCCCGAACGCCGTCCTGACCAGCGCGGACGCCGTGCTGGCGCAGGTGCTCCGGCTCGCCGAGCGGGGTGAGCTGATCGCGACGGACGGCGCCGTGCTCAAGGCGGAGGTCGACTCCATCTGCCTGCACGGCGACACGCCGGGCGCGGTGGAGCACGCGACGAAGATCCGTGCGGCGTTGGCCGACGCGGGCGTCCCCGTGGCCCGATTCGTGGTCCGGTAGACCCGTCTGGCAGAATGGTCGGTTGTTCGCCGAGGTCGGTCCCTCTCACCGTGCCATGGCGCCCCAGACACCTGGGCTTTCACCACCCGTGCCCCACTCGGGTGAGGACTGCCCGCACCTGAGCACACGAGAGCACGAGGAGCACCCACACCCGTGGCCGTCAAGATCAAGCTTCAGCGGCTTGGCAAGATCCGTCAGCCGTACTACCGGATCGTCGTCGCCGATGCCCGCACCCGCCGCAACGGCAAGGCCATCGAGACGATCGGCAAGTACCACCCGAAGGAAGAGCCGTCGTTCATCGCGGTGGACACCGACCGCGCGCAGTACTGGCTGGGCGTCGGCGCGCAGCCGACCGAGTCGGTCCAGCGCCTGCTCGAGATCACCGGTGACTGGCAGAAGTTCAAGGGCCTCCCGGGCGCCGAGGGCACGCTGAAGGTCAAGGAGCCCAAGACCAGCAAGGCGGAGCTGTTCGCCGCCGCGCTGGCCGCCGCGGGCGACGCGCCGTCCACCGAGGCGACCACCCCGAAGAAGAAGTCGGCCAAGAAGGACGACGCCAAGAAGGCTGAGACCGAGGCCGCTCCCGAGGCTGCCAAGGACGAGGCGTGAGCTTGTTGGCTGACGCTCTCGAACACCTCGTTCGGGGCATCGTCGACCACCCGGACGACGTCCGGGTGAACCTGGTCACGACCCGCCGCGGTCGCACGCTCGAGGTGCACGTCCACCCGGACGACCTCGGCAAGGTGATCGGCCGCAGCGGTCGCACCGCGACCGCCCTGCGCACCGTGATGGCCGGCATCGGTGGTCGTGGCGTGCGCGTCGACGTGGTCGACACCGACCGCTGAACGCGCACATGGACGTCGTCGTCGGCCGAGTGGCCAAGGCGCACGGGATCAGCGGCGAGCTCGCGGTCGACGTGCGCACGGACTCACCCGAGACCCGGTTCGCGCCGGGCTCGGTGCTGACCGCCAAACTGCGCGACGGCACCTCCCGCAACCTCACCGTCGCAGCCGCCCGGAACCACTCCGGGCGGCTGCTGGTGCGTTTCGAGGAAGTGCTGACCCGTGACGTCGCCGAGACGCTGCGCGGCACCTTGCTGCTCGCGAGCACCGAGGACCTGCCGCCGACCGGTGACCCGGACGAGTTCTACGACCACGAGCTCGAAGGCCTGACCGCCGAGCTCGCGGACGGCACGAGGATCGGCACCGTGCTGGAGGTCGTGCACGGGCCGGGCGGCGAGCTGCTCGTGGTCAAGCGCGAGAACGGCGACGAGGCCCTGATCCCGTTCGTGCGCGAGATCGTGCCCACGGTGGACCTCGCGGGCAAGCGCGTCCTGCTGGACCCGCCCGAGGGCCTCCTCGATGCGGATTGACGTCGTCACGATCTTCCCGGAGTACCTGGACCCGCTCCGCGCCGCCCTGCTCGGCAAGGCGATCGACAAGGGTCTGATCAGCGTCGGCGTGCACGACCTGCGGAACTGGACGCACGACGTGCACAAGGCCGTCGACGACAGCCCGTACGGCGGCGGTCCGGGCATGGTGATGAAGCCCCAGGTGTGGGGCGAGGCGCTGGACGACGTCGTCACCCCGGCCACCCGCCTGATCGTGCCGACGCCGGCCGGTCGGCCGTTCACCCAGCGGTTGGCGCACGACCTGGCCGCGGAGGAGCACCTGGTGTTCGCCTGCGGCCGGTACGAGGGCATCGACCAGCGCGTCGTGGACGACGCGTCGCGCCGGATGCGCGTGGACGAGGTCTCCATCGGCGACTACGTGCTCGTCGGCGGCGAGGTGGCGGTGCTGGTGGTGGTCGAGGCCGTCGTCCGCCTCCTGCCCGGCGTGCTCGGCAACCCGAAGTCGGCCGCCGAGGACTCGTTCTCCGACGGCCTGCTGGAAGGCCCCAGCTACACCCGGCCCGAGGTGTGGCGCGACCTCGCCGTGCCGGAGGTCCTGCGCTCGGGCAACCACAAGGCGATCGACCGCTGGCGGCGCGACCAGTCGCTGCGCCGCACCCGCGAACGCCGCCCCGAACTGCTCGAGGCCCTCCCCGAAGGTGCGCTCGACAAGCACGACCGCAAGCTGCTCGACGAGCTGGACCGAGGGCTGGACTAGGGGCGATTTCGTGCCGCCGCCCCTCGTCTGGCACACTGGACAGGTTGCTGCACCCGGTTCAACTCATCCGGCGTGCGCTAGGCCCGCCCCCGCGCGTGTGTGACTTGAGTTCGGCCGCGCCCCGGGGGAGTACGCAATACACGTGAGGACGAGGACGGACCACCGATGAACACCCTGGACGCTCTTGACGCCCAGTCGCTGCGCTCCGACATCCCCAGCTTCCGGCCGGGCGACACGCTGAAGGTCCACGTCCGCGTCATCGAGGGCTCCCGCGAGCGGGTCCAGGTGTTCCAGGGCGTCGTGATCCGCCGCCAGGGCGGCGGCATCCGTGAGACCTTCACCGTCCGCAAGGTCTCGTTCGGTGTCGGCGTCGAGCGCACCTTCCCGGTGCACTCCCCGAACATCGCCGAGATCGAGGTCGCCTCCCGCGGCGACGTCCGCCGGGCGAAGCTGTACTACCTGCGCGACCTGCGCGGCAAGGCGGCCAAGATCAAGGAGAAGCGCGAGGCGCGACCGGCCTCCTGACGCCGGACACACGCGGAACCAGTAGCCTGCCCACGTGGCAGATCCCGTGCACCGCTCCGCTGACGAAGACGGTCAGGATCCCGCAGTCGAGTCCACTCCGGACTCGGCTGCGGGCGGCAAGTCGAAGAAGGACAAGAAGAAGCCCCCGCTCTGGCGCGAGCTCCTCGTGCTCGGAGCTACGGCCCTGGTCCTCACCATCCTGATCCAGACGTTCCTGGCGCGGGTGTACGTGATCCCGTCGCAGTCGATGGAGGAGACACTCCACGGCTGCCCCGGGTGCAACAACGACCGGGTGCTGGTCGACAAGCTGGTCTACGACTTCACCGAGATCGAACCGGGCGAGGTCGTGGTCTTCCGCGGCCCCGCGACGTGGGGCAACAACGACTTCAACTCCGGCCGGTCGGACAACCCGATCGTGGCAGGCATCCAGTCGGTGGCCTCCTTGGTCGGCCTCGCGCCGCCGGACGAGCGCGACTTCGTGAAGCGGGTCATCGCGGTCGGCGGGCAGACCGTCGAGTGCTGTGACGAGCAGCACCGCGTGAAGGTCGACGGCAAGCCGCTGGACGAGCCGTACATCTACTGGCAGCCCGGCACGTCACCGGAGAACCACGACCCGTTCGAGCCGGTCAAGGTCCCCGAAGGCCACCTCTGGGTGATGGGTGACAACCGCACGAACTCCACCGACTCCCGCAAGCAGGGCGGTGGCGGCGTGGCGGGCACCGTGCCGGAGGACAACGTCATCGGCAAGGCGCGGGTCATCGTGCTGCCGCCGTCGCGCTGGCAGGGCATCGGCGACCACAACCCGCAGTCCCTCGCGCTCGGCGCGCCCGCGTGGCAGAGCGCCATCCCGGCGGGCGCCGGCCTGGCCGCGGCGTGGCCGCTGGTGTTCTTCGGCCGCAAGGTCCGCAGGCGGTTGACCAGGGCCACACAGCCCTGATCGGTAGGCTGACCGGGTGGTGGACGTCGCGTCGTCCCGGGGCTCCTCCGACGAGGGGGAACCGGAGCACGAGGAAAAGGTCGAGCAGTGGCGTGCCCGCGCGCGCAAAACGGCCAAGCGCAAGGGCTCGTTCTGGAAAGAGCTGCCGATCCTGATCGGCGTCGCGGTGGTGCTCGCGGTGCTGATCCAGTCGTTCCTGGCGAAGGTCTACATGATCCCGTCGGAGTCGATGGAGCAGACGCTGCACGGCTGCTCCGACGGCTGCTTCGGCGACCGGGTGCTGGTCGACAAGCTGGTCTACGACTTCGCCGAGGTCGAACCGGGCGAGGTCGTGGTCTTCCACGGCCCCGACACCTGGATCAACCAGGACTTCGTCGCGCCCGAGCCGACGAACCCGCTGGTCAAGGCGTTGCAAGGGCTCGGCTCGCTGATGGGGTTCCCGGCGGCGAACGAGGAGGACTTCGTCAAGCGGGTCATCGCGGTCGGCGGGCAGACCGTGCAGTGCTGCGACGACCGCAACCGGGTCGTGGTCGACGGCAAGCCGCTGGACGAGCCCTACGTGTACTGGGCGCCGGGCCGCAGCACGGTGCAGGAGTCGTTCGCCGAGCTGAAGATCCCCGAGGGCTACCTGTTCGTGATGGGCGACAACCGCAACGACTCGTGCGACTCGCGGTGCCAGGGCGACGGCCGCGAGGGCGGTCTCGTGCCGGTGGACAACGTGGTGGGCAAGGCGCGGGTGATCGTGCTGCCGCCGTCGCGCTGGCAGGGCGTCGGCGACCACAACCCGCAGGTCGTGGCCATCGGGGCGCCCGCGTGGCAGGACGCGCTGCCCGCCGGTGTCGGCCTCGCGGCGGCGTGGCCGGTGCTGCTGCTGGGCAAGCGGGTGAGGTCGCGGTTCCGGGGTTCACGGCTGGGATAGGGTCGAGGGGTGATCCGCAAGCCGCCTCGCGTCCAGGTCCGGCAGACCGCGGGGATCTGGGCCTTCGAGGCCGCGTTGGACCGGCGCGGGTTCGGCCCGGTGGCCGGCGTCGACGAGGCCGGTCGTGGCGCCTGCGCGGGCCCGCTCGTCGTGGCGTCGTGCGTGCTCAAGCCCGGTGACGCGGCGAAGTTCGACGGGCTCACCGACTCGAAGCTGCTCACCGCCGCCGCGCGGGACCGGATGTACGACCTGGTGCTCAAGCGCGCGCTGGACTGCGCGGTGATCGTGATCCCGGCCGCCGAGGTCGACCTGATCGGCGTGCACGTGGCGAACATCGAGGGCATGCGGCGCGCGGTCGCGCGGTTGGAGGCGCACCCCGGGTACGTCCTGACGGACGGCTTCCCGGTGCCCGGTCTCACGGCGCCGAACATGCCGGTGGTCAAGGGTGACCGGGTGGCGGCGTGCGTCGCGGCGGCGTCCGTGCTGGCCAAGGTCACGCGGGACCGGATCATGACCGGTCTGCACGAGGAACTGCCCGTCTACGGGTTCGACGTGCACAAGGGCTACAGCACCCCCGAGCACTCGGCGGCGCTGGTGGAGCACGGCCCGAGTGCGCAACACCGCTGGTCGTATGCGAACGTGGCCGCCGCGGCGCTCCGGCACGGGTTGGCGGCGCCGCACCGGGTGGCGCGCGGCGTGGTCGCGGGCGCCGTGGTCCAGAATGGGACAACCCCGCAGACCAGCGGTGGCAGGCTCGCGACGAGGAGGGGCGCGGATTCGATGATTACCCGCGCGGAGGCGTAATGAGTGCAGAGGATCTCGAGAAGTACGAGACCGAGATGGAGTTGTCGCTGTACAAGGAGTACCGCGACATCGTCAGCCAGTTCTCGTTCGTCGTGGAGACCGAGCGGCGGTTCTACCTGGCCAACTCGGTGGACGTGCAGGTCCGCAACGCGGACGGCGAGGTCTACTTCGAGGTGCGGATGTCCGACGCCTGGGTGTGGGACATGTACCGCCCCGCCCGGTTCGTGAAGAACGTCCGCGTCATCACCTTCAAGGACGTCAACGTCGAGGAGTTGGACAAACCCGACCTCAGGCTGCCAGAGGACGGCCCGTTCAACTCCTGATACCCGCAAAGTCGCAGGGGCCTGCCCGTGAGGGTGGGCCCCTTTGCGTCTGCCGGCCGCTACCACGCGCCACCGACATTTCCCCGGCGGCTGTCCACAGCCCTTGAAGTTGTCCACAGCCGGCGAACTGCCCGTCGCCGGCCCTCCACCACCCCGGCAAGGTCGAACCAAGACCGATTCCGGAGGAGCGGGACATGAACACGGCAACCGACCTGGGCAGGCGTGGCGAGGACGCGGCGTGCCGGTACCTGGAGCACCAGGGCCTGTCGATCCTGGCGCGCAACTGGCGGTGCGACGACGGCGAGCTGGACGTCATAGCCACCGACGGCGCTCGGCTGGTGGTGGTCGAGGTGAAGTGCCGTTCGGGCACCAGCAGGGGCACGCCCCTGGAAGCCGTGACGCCGGACAAGCTGGAGCGGGTCCGGAAGTCGGCCCTGCGCTGGCTGAGCGCCAACCGGATCGGGCGCGTGGAGGTCCGGTTCGACGTGATCGCGATCGAGTGGCCGCCCGAGGGCAAGGTCCGCCTGCACCACCTGCGAGGTGTGTGATGGCGCTCGCGCGAACGTGGTCGGTGGCGTTGTTCGGCGTGGACGGCGTGCCGGTGGAGATCGAGGCCGACGTCGGTGTCGGCACCGTGAAGACCCAGCTCCTCGGCCTGCCGGACGCCGCCCTGCACGAGTCGAAGGACCGCGTGAAGGCGGCGGTGCGCAACAGCGGGCACGACTGGCCGTCCCAACGCGTGACGCTGGGCCTGTCCCCGGCCACGCTGCCCAAGAACGGCTCCGGCTACGACCTGGCCATCGCCTGCGTCGTCCTGGCCGCCGCCAAGGCGATCCCGGGCGAACGCCTGGCCGACACCGTGCTGCTGGGTGAGCTGGCCCTGGACGGCCGGGTCCGCACCGTCCGAGGCGTGCTGCCCGCGCTGCTGGCGGCCAAGCGGTCGGGCCTGACGGAGGCGGTGGTCCCCGTGGACGCGCTGCCCGAAGCCGTCCTGGTGGCCGGCATGACCGTGCACGGCGCCACCACCCTGACCGACGTCCTGTCCTGGCTGGCCGGCGAGCACACCCTGCACCACACCACCCCGCCCGCCATCGCCCCACCACCGGACGGCCCGGACCTGGCGGACGTGGTCGGCCAGCCGGAGGCGAGGTGGGCCCTCGAAGTCGCCGCCGCCGGCGGTCATCACATCCTCCTGACCGGGCCGCCGGGCACCGGCAAGACCATGCTGGCCCAACGCCTGGCCGGCCTCCTGCCGCCGTTGTCGCCGGAGGAGGCCCTCGGCGTCACGGCGGTGCACTCGATCGCGGGTCTGCTCTCCCCGGAGACCCCGCTGGTCGCCACGCCGCCGTTCGTCTCGCTGCACCCGACCACGTCGACGGTGGCGCTGATAGGCGGCGGCTCCGGCATGGCGAAGCCGGGAGCAATGAGCCGGGCCCACCGGGGCGTGCTGTTCCTGGACGAGACGAGGGAGTTCGGCGCGGCGAAGCTGGACGCGCTGCGCACGGCGTTGGAGGAGGGCGAGGTGCGCCTGGCGAGGCGTGACGGCATCGCCCGCTACCCGGCCAGGTTCCAACTCGTGATGGCGACCAACCCGTGCCCCTGCGCACCGCCGAAGGACATCGACTGCGTGTGCCTACCGGCCGCGCGGAGGCGCTACCAGAGCAAACTCTCCGGCCCACTGCTGGACCGAGTGGACCTGCGGGTGGCGATGCGCCCCCTGACCGCCATGAGCAACGCGGACATCGCCCCACCGGAACCGACAGCCGCCGTCCGCGAGCGGGTCCAGAAGGCCAGGACGAGGGCGACGGAACGCTGGGCGGCCCACGGCTGGCTGACCAACGCCGAGGTCCCAGGCCCCGCCCTCAGGCGGGAGTACGCCCTGCCAGGACACGCGACCACCGTCCTGGACCGGGCGCTGACCACCGGAGCCCTGACGGGCCGGGGCGCGGACAGGTGCCTGCGAGTCGCCTGGACCCTCGCCGACCTGGCCGAGGTCGACCAACCGACAGCGGACCACGTGGCCGCCGCCCTGGAGTTCCGAGAGCGCAGGAAATCATGACCGAACCAACCACCACTCAACCAACCCCCACCCAGCCAACCACTGTCCTGCCCCCGGCCCTGCCCGCACCTCCTCCCTCGAACGCGACCCCGGTTCCCCACCCACTCCCAACCCCGGTGTCAGCAGTGCCGGAGTCCGCGTCGTCCCAGGCCACGTCCGTGGACCCTGCGCGGTCGGCGCTCAGGCCGGGCCTGGCCGTGCCGCCCTCAGCGCTGACCGGAGCCGGCCCCGATCCGGACCCGGCAGCCCCGAGGGCGTCACCGCCGGCCTCCCCGACTGGTGTCCCGCCAACCCCGCCCTCCGTGTCGACCTCGCCGACCTCGCCCGCCATGCCGCCCGACGTCACCTCCACCGCAGCGGCGCGGACCGCGGTCGCTTCCAGTCGGGTTGCGGACAACCACCTTGCGGACAACCACCTTGCGGACAGCCACCTTGCGGGCAGTTGGCTTGCGGGCAGTCGGCTCGTGGGCCGCCCGGTCGAGTCTGGTGCGCATTCCGAGCCGGGCTCCGGAGTGCGGAGCGGGATCGACTCGGCGCCGGCCGAGTCGAAGGCGGCTCGGGTGGCGGCGGAGGCGGACATGGGGCGAAGGCCTGAGCCCGGCGAGGTGTTCGCGCCGGTCACGCGCCCCGGCCCCGACGAATGGTGGCGGTCGCCGTGAACACCGACGAGGTCCGGCTGGCCCGGGCCTACCTGTCGCGGGTGGCCGAGCCGCCCGCCACGGCGCTGGTGCGGTTCGTCGCCGAAGTCGGGCCGGTGCGGGCCGCCGAGTTGGTCAGGACCGGGGAGGTGCCGTCCGGGGTCGACAGCCAGACCTCGGCACGGCGGGCGTTGGACCAGGCCGAGCAGGACTTGGAGGCTGCCGCGAAGGTCGGCGGGAGGCTTCTGGTCCCCGAGGACGACGAGTGGCCTCGCTGGCCCTTCAACGCACTGGCCATCGCCGCCGCCAACGGTCTGCGGTGCGGTGTGGAGCCGTTGGCGTTGTGGGTCCGAGGCGAGGCCGATCTCTCCTCGATCACCGAGCGGGCCGTCGCGGTGGTCGGCAGTCGGGCCGCCTCCGGCTACGGGCAGCACGTCGCGGGCGAGTTCGGCTTCGGGCTGGCCGAGGCCGGCGTCACCGTGGTGTCCGGCGCGGCCTACGGCATCGACGGCGCGGCGCACCGGGGCGCGATCACGGCGGGCGGGCTGACGATCGCCGTGCTGGCCTGCGGGATCGACGTCGCCTACCCGTCAGGCCACCGGGCCTTGCTGGAACGCATTCCGAGCCAAGGGCTGCTGGTGAGCGAATACCCGCCGTCCCACACGCCCGCGCGCCACCGGTTCCTGACGCGGAACCGGCTCATAGCGGCGCTGGCCGAAGGCACCGTGGTCGTCGAAGCGGGACAGCGCAGCGGGGCCAAGAACACCGCCGCGTCGACGGCGGCGCTCGGCCGGGTGCTCATGGCGGTCCCCGGGCCGATCACGTCGGTCAGCTCGTCGGGCTGCCACGAGCTGCTGCGTTCGGGGATCGCGTTGCCGGTGACCAGCGTCGCCGAGATCATCGAGTCGACCGGACGGCTCGGCGTCGACCTCGTCGAAGCCACCAGGAACACCGACACCGGACCACCGCAGGGCGAGGCGATGCGGGTCTTCGAAGCGCTGGGCCTGACGTTCGGGCACAGCCCGGAGGCGATCTCCGTCGAATCCGGCGTCGAGTTGGCCAGGGTGCGCGCATTGCTGCCGCAATTGGAACTGGCCAGTCTCGCCGAACGCACGGAAAGCGGTTGGAAGCGCTCCCAGGACGGGAGTTGGCGTGGCGATACTTGACCAAGAGCGCTTGAGGGCGGAGCGTCAGGGGCTATGTCCCCGCCGCCGCCCGCTCGGACACGTCGTGTCGACCTGGTTCGCCTGCGTCGCGCGCTGCCCGCGGACGTGGCGACGGCCTTGGACCGCTACGAACGCCACCTCGCGATGGAACGCGGCCTGTCACCGCACACGGTGCGCGCGTACCTCGGCGACGTGGTCGCCCTGCTGGTCCACTTAGCCGAGGGCACACCCGACAACGCCACCGTGGAAGCGATCGACCTGCCGGGCCTGCGGTCGTGGTTGGCTTCCCAGCACTCCGCCGGCGCGAGCCGGACGACGATGGCCCGACGTGCCGCCTCCGCCCGGACCTTCACCGCTTGGGCATCCCGCAACGACCTGCTCGCCGCCGACCCCGGCCCGCGGCTCAGCGCGCCCCGCCCCCACCGGACCCTCCCCGCCGTGCTGCGGCCGGACCAGGCCGACGCCGCCATGGCAGTTGCCGAAGTAGGCGCGGAACACGGCGATCCGGTTGCGCTGCGTGACCAAGCCGTGGTGGAGTTGTTGTACGCAACTGGTGTCCGGGTCGCCGAGTTGTGCGGTCTCGACCTCGACGACGTGGACTACTCCCAAAGGGTGATTCGGGTTCTGGGCAAAGGCAGTCGCGAACGCACCGTGCCGTTCGGCGTTCCGGCCGAACGGGCTGTACGGCGCTGGGTGGAGCACGGCCGATCCGCCCTGGTCAGCGACCGTTCACACCGTGCACTGCTGCTCGGCGCGCGTGGTGGGCGGCTCGACCCGCGTACCGCCAGGAGGGTTGTCCACGATGTAGTGGGTGCGGTACCTGAGACGGCCGACACCGGGCCCCACGGCCTACGCCACTCCGCGGCCACGCACCTGTTGGAAGGGGGAGCGGACCTGCGCACCGTCCAAGAGCTTCTTGGTCACGCTACGCTCGCAACGACTCAGCTCTACACACACGTCACCGTCGAACGGCTGAAGGCGATCCATGACCGAACCCACCCCCGCTCCTGACGTCGCAGGGGGAGGTTCGCGGACCGCAACCGTGACCTCTCCCTCCGCCGCGCACGTCGGGACCTCGTCGGCGGCGCGCACCCCGGCTGGGACGTACGGTCACCACGTCGCCGCCGAACCGCCGCGCACGAACGGGCACGCGGGTCCCGCGGCGGTCCCCGGCAGGCCCGCGCACGCGGCGTCCGAGTCGCGCACCGCGGACGACGTGGAAGCCGGGATCATCGCGCTGTGGCACACCTACGGCGAGTCACGTCGGCAGGCCATGCGGGACCGCCTGGTGCTGCACTACGCGCCGCTGGTGAAGTACGTCGCCGGTCGGGTGGGCACCGGTCTGCCCGCGCACGTCGACGTGGCGGACCTGATCCAGTCCGGCATCTTCGGCCTGGTCGACGCGATCGAGAAGTTCGAGCCCGAGCGCGGTCTGAAGTTCGAGACGTACGCGATGCAGCGCATCAGAGGCGCGATCCTCGACGACCTGCGCTCACAGGACTGGGTGCCCCGGTCGGTCCGCAGCCGGGCACGTGACGTCGAACGCGCCCTGGAACGCCTGGGCGGTCGCCTCCAACGCACCCCGACCGACCGAGAGCTCGCCGCCGAGCTGAAGATCGGCCTCGGTGAGCTGCGCGAGCTCTACGCCCAGCTCCAGCTCACCAGCGTGGTCGCCCTGGACGAGCTGATCGCCGCAGGCCGCAGCAGCGGTGGCGCGGGCTCGTCACTGGCCGAGTCCCTGCCCGACGAGGGCGCGGAGGACCCGATCGCCACCCTGGTCGACCAGGACAGCCGCCGCCAACTCGCCGACGCGATCGCCCAGCTCGCCGAACGGGACCGCGTCGTGGTCACCCTCTACTACTTCGAGAACCTGACGCTGGCCGAGATCGGCAAGGTCCTGGGCGTCACGGAGTCCCGCGTGTGCCAACTGCACACCCGGGCGGTGCTGCGCCTGCGCACCAAGCTGAACGAGCAGCTGGAGGCCTAGCCCGGCTCCGCCGACGCTCGGTCGGCAGCAGCTGCCAACCGCCGAACGCCCGCCACGGGCCATCGGCGAACCCCACGCGCGCATGCACCGCTCCGGGATCGGAACACTCGGTCTCGCGGAAACAAGCTCGCGGAAACAAGGTCGTCGGCCCGAAGGTCACGAGGAGCTGTTCGGGGTTCGGAGGCCGCGCCACCCGGTCGGGCCGGGAACCCGGACCCGGGCCAGCACCGTCCGGAACCGCGGGCCTTCCGCTGCCTGGCCGGGCGTGAGCACGAACGCGGCGACGCATCACCCGCAGCACCTGTTGCTGTGTGGGCAACGGAGCCCTTTTCCCTCGGTCAGCGCCTGCTCCAGCGCGTCCATCAACCTCTGGAACACCCCGGCCCTGGCCCAGGCGTTGAACCGGGAGCAGAGGTGGACCAGTGCCCACACTCTCGGGCACGTCACGCCGGCCCGACCCGGTGCGGAACGCCACAGGATCCCGTTGACCTGCTCCCGCACCCGACGCGGCAACGGCCCGTCGCCGCCACCGGCACAGGCGGCTCGATCAACGCCCACTCGGCATCGGTCAGGTCGAAACGCGCCACGTGGGTGTTCTACCGGCACACCACCGGGCCCGACCTAGATCCGAACCCCAACAGCTCCTATCCCGCCGCGACTTCGGCACGGAGACGTCCCGGTATCGCCGACACCCGGTATCGCGCTGGACGGCGGCATCGCGAGGGGAGGTGGCTGGGCTCGGCGAGGAGGTGATGCGGTGGGTGCGGTGCCGGCTTTGGGCGAGGTGGCGGGAAGGGAGGGGTTGGGTGGGGCACCCGGCCCGCGCGGCGGTGGCTTGGTGAGGCGGTGGGGCGAGGTGCGGGGCAGGTAGGTCAGAAGGGCTGCGCAGGTCGCAGGGATGGCCAGGTAGAGGGGTGGACTGGTGGGTGAGCGGGGGTGGGCGCGTGGGGGACCGCTGTCGTCCGGCCTCGGCAGGAGGCGGACTCGGCCGTTGGACACCAGGTGCAGTGGGTTGAGGTAGGTGCGGGATCGGGGTGGGGTGGTTCGGACCGCGCCCCAGTGCAGGCAGGCCTCCGCCGGGCAGCCCTCGTGGCCCGGGTTCAGGGTGCCTATCCGCTCGCCTCGCCGTACTGGTTGACCCCGGTGGACGGTCGGGGTGACCGGTTCGTAGGTGGTTCGCAGGCCGCCGGTGTGCAGCAGTGAGACGACCGTTCGATCGGCTACCGGGCCCGCGTGCACGACCACGGCGTCCGCGGCGGCCAGGACGGCGGCGCCCGCGGTGGCGGCCAGGTCCACGCCCCGGTGACCGGGCCCGTACTCCGTCGCCGGGGCCTCGAAGGCGCGGACGACCTGGTGCGGTGGTGCGAGCGGCCAGGCGAAGCGCGGCGCGCGGTGGGCCCTCGCGGGCGTCGGCAGCGCGGCCAGGGGTAGCGTCACCACCGCTGTCAAGGTCAGGACCAGCGGTGTTCGCATGGTGGGAGACATGGGTCCAGCGTTCCGGCGGGGACCGGGGGCTACCAGTGGCTTCGGCTCACCTGTGGACAACTCGTGGGGCTGTGGACAACTGCAGGCCCGGTTCGTGGTTCTCCGGCTCACCGGCGTACACTCGGAGCGCGGCCCGTGTGAGTGCGGGACGACTTCGCGTGCCAATGCAGATCCGACCAGTTTCGGTGTGGTCGAGTCACGGCGTCCAGCGGTCCTGAGGCGAGACGTCCTCCGGTTCGGACGGCGGCAGGGGCACCAGGGCGGCGGTCCGACCCGGCCCGCCGCGACCAACCGGAACGCGCGCCGGCCCAACGCCAGGCGCGCCTGAACGAAGAGGTGCGAACCCGGCCATGGCCGTCGTCACCATGAAGCAGCTGCTCGACAGCGGCGTGCACTTCGGGCACCAGACCCGTCGCTGGAACCCGAAGATGAAGCGCTACATCTTCACCGAGCGCAACGGCATCTACATCATCGACCTGCAGCAGACGCTGACCTACATCGACCGGGCTTACGAGTTCGTTCGGGAAACGGTCGCGCACGGCGGTTCGATCCTGTTCATCGGCACGAAGAAGCAGGCGCAGGAGGCCATCGCCAACGAGGCCCTCCGCGTCGGCATGCCCTTCGTGAACCAGCGCTGGCTGGGCGGCATGCTCACCAACTTCTCCACGGTCCACAAGCGCCTCCAGCGGCTCAAGGAGCTGGAGTCGATGGAGCAGACCGGCGGTTTCCAGGGTTTCACCAAGAAGGAAATCCTGATGATGAACCGCGAGAAGGACAAGCTGGAGCGCACGCTCGGCGGTATCCGCGACATGTCCAAGGTGCCCAGCGCCGTGTGGATCGTGGACACCAAGAAGGAGCACATCGCCGTCGGCGAGGCGCGCAAGCTGAACATCCCGATCGTGGCGATCCTCGACACGAACTGCGACCCGGACGAGGTCGACTACCCGATCCCGGGCAACGACGACGCGATCCGGTCCGCCGCGCTGCTGACCAAGGTGGTGGCCGAGGCTGCCGCCGCCGGTCTGATGGCGCGCTCCGGCGCCCGCACCAAGGCCGCTGACGGCGCGGACAAGCCCGAGCCGGGTGTCGACGAGCCGCTGGCCGAGTGGGAGCAGGAGCTGCTGGTCGGCGCCGACGCGCCCGCCGCACCGGCTGCCGCCGAGGCCCCCGCTGCCGAGGCGCCCGCCGCCGACGGCAGCGAGCCCGTCCAGTCCTGATCCGTCCGCACGCCGCGCCTGCCCTGATCACGGTGGGCGCGGCGTGCGCACAGGACCAGCGCTGAACAGCTGGAACCGCACCACCCCCAAGCGCGTAAACGCGTCGGCGAGCGAGCCGACGACCAGACCGCAGAAGGAACGGAAATCGCACGATGGCGAACTACACCGCCGCTGACGTGAAGCGCCTCCGCGAGCTGACCGCCGCAGGCATGATGGCCTGCAAGAAGGCGCTCGAGGAGACCGACGGCGACTTCGACAAGGCGGTCGAGCTCCTGCGCATCAAGGGCGCCAAGGACGTCGACAAGCGCGCCGAGCGCACGACCGCGAACGGCCTGGTCATGGCCGAGGACGGCGTGATGATCGAGCTGCGCTGCGAGACGGACTTCGTCGCCAAGAACGCCGACTTCCAGGAGCTGGCGGCGCGGATCGTCGCGGTCGCCAAGGCCACCCGCCCGGCTGACGTCGAGGTGCTCAAGGCCACCGACCTCGACGGCAAGGCCGTCGACGCCGTCGTCCAGGAGTTCTCGGCCAAGATCGGCGAGAAGCTGGAGCTGGCCAAGGTCGCCATCTTCGACGGCACCGTGACCACCTACCTGCACCGCCGTGCCGCCGACCTGCCGCCCGCCGTCGGCGTGGTGGTCGAGTACACCGGCGACGACACCGACGCCGCCCGCGGCGCCGCGATGCAGATCGCCGCGATGCGTCCCCGCTACCTCACCCGCGACGAGGTCCCCGCGGACGTGGTGGCCAACGAGCGCCGCATCGCCGAGGAGACCGCTCGCGAGGAGGGCAAGCCGGAAGCGGCGCTGTCCAAGATCGTCGAGGGTCGCGTGAACGGCTTCTTCAAGGACGTCGTGCTCCTGGAGCAGTCGTCCGTGACGGAGTCCAAGAAGACCGTCAAGGCCGTGCTGGACGAGGCCGGTGTCACCGTGACCCGCTTCGCCCGGTTCGAGGTCGGCCAGGCCTGATTCGCGTGAGGGCGGGGTTGCGCGCAGACGTCGCGACCCCGCCCTTGCCGTGTCCAGAGGAGTACCTGTGAGCGCAGAGGTAGACCACGCGAAAGCGGAGCACGCCGACGACGAGCCGATCCAGGGCTACCGCCGGGTGATGCTCAAGCTCGGCGGCGAGATGTTCGGCGGTGGCGGTGTCGGCGTCGACCCCGACGTCGTGCAGACCGTCTCACGCCAGATCGCCGCGGTCGTCCGAACAGGGGTCCAGGTCGCGGTCGTCATCGGCGGCGGCAACTTCTTCCGCGGCGCCGAACTGCAGCAGCGCGGCATGGACCGCAGCCGCGCCGACTACATGGGCATGCTCGGCACCGTGATGAACTGCCTGGCCCTGCAGGACTTCCTGGAACGCGAGCACGGCATCGAGACCCGCGTGCAGACCGCCATCACGATGGGTCAGATCGCCGAGTCCTACATCCCCCGCCGGGCCATGCGGCACCTCGACAAGGGGCGCGTGGTGATCTTCGGCGGCGGCGCGGGCATGCCGTACTTCTCCACCGACACCACCGCCGCGCAGCGCGCGCTGGAGATCGGGTGCGAGGTCGTGCTGATGGCCAAGGCCGTGGACGGCGTCTACACGGCGGATCCCAAGACCGACCCGGACGCGTTGATGTTCGACAACATCACCCACCGCGAAGTGCTCGAACGCGGCCTGAACGTCGCCGACGCGACCGCGTTCAGCCTGTGCATGGACAACAACATGCCGATCATGGTCTTCAACCTGCTCACCGAGGGCAACATCGCGCGAGCCGTGCGCGGTGAGAAGATCGGCACACTGGTGAGCACCCCCGGTGGTCGCCCGTCCTTCTAGACCTGCTGGGATTCGAGCCGAACTGCGCACACCAAGGGAGTCAGTCGTGATTGACGAGACCCTCCTCGACGCCGAGGAGAAGATGGAAAAAGCGGTGTCCGTGGCGAAGGAGGACCTGGCCGCGGTGCGCACCGGCCGCGCCAACCCCTCGATGTTCTCCCGCATCGTGGTCGAGTACTACGGTTCGCCGACCCCCCTGAACCAGCTCGCCAGCGTCGCCATCCCGGAAGCGCGCATGGCGGTGATCAAGCCCTACGACGCCACCCAGCTCAACGCGGTCGAGAAGGCCATCCGCGACTCCGACCTGGGCGTGAACCCCAGCAACGACGGCTCGATCATCCGCGTGGTGATCCCGCAGCTGTCCGAGGAACGGCGCCGCGAGATGGTCAAGGTCGCCAAGGGCAAGGGCGAGGACGCCAAGGTGTCCATCCGCAACATCCGCCGCAAGGCCAAGGAAGAGCTGGACCGCCTGGTCAAGGACGGCGAGGTCGGCGAGGACGAGGGCACCAGGGCCGAGAAGGAACTGGAGAACGTCACCCACCGCTACGTCGCCCAGATCGACGAGCTGGTCAAGCACAAGGAAGCCGAGCTGCTCGAGGTCTAGTCGGTCACGTCGGTTCGGCGGGTCGGGCCACGAGCCCGCGCGCTTTTCCCCGGCCGGTCTGCGGCCGTGATAGGAGCACAACAGGTGTCAGGCGGCGGTGACCAGGGCGCGCCGGAGAAGAGCGCGTCACGCGCGGGGCGCAACCTGCCCGCGGCCATCGCCGTGGGCGTCGGCTTGGGCGCCGTCATCCTCGTCGCGCTGCTCACGGTGCGGGAGCTGTTCGTCGGCGTCGTCGCCGTCGCCGTCGCCGTGTCGACGTACGAGCTGGCGGGTGCGCTCAAGCGCGGCGCGGGCATCCGGGTGGCCCTGCTGCCCGTGCTGGTCGGCGGGCAGGCCGTGGTGTGGCTGGCCTGGCCGCAGGAGCGCGGCGGCGTGCTGGGCGCGTTCGTGGTGACGATCCTGGTGTGCCTGCTCTGGCGGCTCAAGGACGGCGCGGACGGCTACCTGCGCGACGTCACCGCGTCCATCTTCACGGTCGCCTACGTGGCCGTGTTCGCGTCGTTCGCGGTCATGCTGGTCGTGCCGGACGACGGAGTGTTCCGCGTCCTGGCGTTCCTGATCGGCGTCGTGCTGTCCGACACCGGCGGCTACGTGGCCGGCGTGCTGTTCGGCAAGCACCCGATGGCCCCCACCATCAGCCCGAAGAAGTCCTGGGAGGGTTTCGCGGGCTCGATGGTGGCGGGCATGGTCGGCGGCGCGCTCACCGTCGGCCTGATGCTGGACGGCCAGTGGTGGCAGGGCGTGCTGTTCGGCGCGGCCCTGGTCGTCACCGCGACGGCGGGCGACCTGGTCGAGTCGCTGATCAAGCGCGACCTCGGGATCAAGGACATGGGCACGCTGCTGCCCGGCCACGGCGGCCTGATGGACCGGATGGACTCGCTGCTGCCGTCCGCCGTGGTGGCGTGGCTGCTGCTGCACGCGTTCGCGGTCTGACCGCCTGGCGGCCCTTCGCGCCTCAGTCGTCGTAGGGGTCGTCCACCCGCGTTTCGGTGGCCTCCTCCTCCGACAGCGGCGTGGTGCGGGACGGGTCGATCACCGAGAACACCGCGCCCGTGTGGTCGGCGACGACCGTGATCCGGCCGAACGGCGTGTCGTAGGGCTCCACGGTGACGCGTCCGCCCAGCTCGAGCACCCTGGACGCGGCCGAGTCCGTGCCGATCTCCGGCGCGGCCGTGAAGTAGACCATCCAGTGCGCGGGGGTGTCCGGCGCGAACGCCCGGCCCATCCGCTGGCGCCCGAGCACGGTGTGCCCGTGGACGGCCCAGATCGTGTAGTCGACCGCCTGACCGTCACCGATCTGGGTGATCTCGTACCCGCACAGGTCGCGGAAGAACTCGTCCGCGGCGTGCCCGTCGCGCGTGTTCAGCTCGGCCCACGCGTACGCGCCGTGCCCGTCCGCGCCGAACACCCAATCGGGTGGAACGTGCCGGAACCCGACCACCGCGCCGGTCGGGTCGGCGAGCACGGTGACGGTGTCCGACGGCTCGCCGAGCACCTGACCGCCCAACGCGTGCGCCTTCTCGGCGGTGGCGCGGGCGTGCGGCGTGTTCAGGTAGAGCGTCCACGCGCTCGGCTCGTCGGCGACGACGAGCTCGGCCACCGGCACGCCGTCCACCAGGGCGATCGCGTTGCCGCCCGCGTCGGAGAAGTACCAGCCGAACAGCCCGGAGTAGAAGTCGATCGTGGCCTGGAGGTCCGTGGTGGCGATGTCGACCCAGCACGGCGCGCCGTGGTGCAACTCGGCCAAAGCGGGAGAATTGGGGACGATCGACACCGCGTACCTCCTGCAAGCCGCCTATTCGATCACGCTACGGCTCTAGAGTCGTCCCGTGAAGGGATTCGTCCGTGCCGCGTTGGCCGCTGTCCGGCCTGTCGACGTCCTGCCGAGCCCGAACATCTGGCACTGGCCCGAGCTCTACGAGGTCGAGAACCGCGCCCAGGACGTGGACGGCGCCATCTGGCGCACGCTGCGCGAGCAGTGCGACTGGGCCGGCCGGGACGTGGTCGACGTCGGCTGCGGTGACGGGTTCCACCTGCCGGTGTTCGCGCGGGACGCGCGCTCGGTCATCGGCGTCGAGCCGCACGCTCCGCTGGTGCGGCGCGCTCGGGCGCGTGTGGCGGACGTGCCGAACGCCGAGGCGGTGGCCGGTCCCGCGCAACGCCTGCCGTTGCGCGACGCGACCGCGGACCTGGTGCACGCGCGCACGGCGTACTTCTTCGGTCCCGGCTGCGAGCCGGGCATGCGCGAGGCCGACCGGGTGCTGCGGCCCGGCGGCGCGCTCGCGATCGTGGACCTCGACGGCCTGGCCGAGCCCTACGGGCCGTGGCTGTGCGCCGACGAGCCGCGCTACAACCCCGTGGACGTGGAGCGGTTCTTCGCGGATCAGGGGTTCTCGTTGCGCCGCGTGCGCGCGCTGTGGCGGTTCGAACGCCGTGCGGACCTGGAGGCGGTGTTGCGCATCGAGTTCTCCGAGGAGGTCGCGGAGAAGGCCATCGCGCGCACGCCCGGCCTGTCGTTCGAGGTCGGCTACCGCGTCCACGTGAGGCGCAAGCCGGCCGGGATTGTGCTGCCCTGAGCGCGCTCACCTAGGATTCGGGGCGTGGAGAACAGGAACGCGGGCAGGGTCGGCCGGCAGGTCGGCGTCATCGGTCTCGGCTGCTGGCAGCTCGGCGCCGACTGGGGCCAGGTCGAGGAGTCCGACGCGCTGGCGGTGCTGCACGCCGCCGCCGACACCGGCGTGAACTTCTTCGACACCGCCGACGTCTACGGCGACGGCCGCAGCGAGACGCTGATCGGCAAGTTCCTCCGCGAGCGCGGCGACGCGGGCATCACGGTGGCCACCAAGATGGGCCGCCGCGTCGACCAGACGCCGGAGAACTACAACCGCGAGAACTTCCTGGCCTGGAACGACCGGTCGCGCGCCAACCTCGGCGTCGACACGCTCGACCTGGTCCAGCTGCACTGCCCGCCGACGCCGGTCTACTCGACCGACGAGGTGTTCGACACCCTCGACGAGCTGGTGGAGGCCAAGCGGGTCGCCGCCTACGGCGTGAGCGTGGAGACCGTCGAGGAGGCGCTCACCGCGATCGCCCGGCCGGGTGTCGCGAGCGTCCAGATCATCCTGAACGCGCTGCGGCTCAAGCCGCTGGAGCGGGTGCTGCCCGCGGCGGCGGAAGCGGGCGTGGCGATCATCGCCCGGGTTCCGCTCGCCTCGGGGCTGCTGTCCGGCAAGTACACCGCGTCGACCACGTTCTCCGCCGACGACCACCGCAACTACAACCGCAACGGTGACGCGTTCGACGTCGGCGAGACGTTCTCCGGCGTGCCGTTCGAGGTCGGGCTGGAGGCGGTGGAGCGGCTGCGCGCCCTCGTGCCGTCCGGCGCGACCATGGCGCAGTTCGCGCTGCGGTGGGTCGTGGACCAGCCGGGCGTCACCGTGGTCATCCCCGGCGCGCGCAACGCCGAGCAGGCTCGGGCCAACTCGGCCGCCGCGGACCTCGCGCCGTTGTCGGCGCAGGACCGGGACGAGGTGCGGGCCGTGTACGACTCGCTGATCCGGCCGCTGGTCCACGACCGCTGGTAGATCACTCTTCCGGGTCGTCTTCCTCGACGTCGAGCTCGCCGAGGATCGCGTACAGCTTGCGGCGGGCCTCGCTGAGGACCTCGACGGCCCGCGCCTGCTGCTCACGCGTGCCCGCGTGCGCCATCTGCTGCATGGCCGCGCCGAGGTGCCGTGCCGCCGTGCGCAGTTTCGCCGCGTGCTGGTCGAGGTCGTCGTTGACCTGCTGCCACGGCGGCGCGCCGTCGAGCTTCGCGGCCGTGTCCCGACCGGTCTCGGTCAGCGTGAACAGCTTCTTGCCGCCCGCCTCCTCGGTGGAGGCGACGAGGCCCTCGTCGGCCAGCATCTGCAGGGTCGGGTAGACCGAGCCGGGGCTGGGCCGCCAGAGGCCGTCCGTGCGGCCGGAGATCTCCTGGATCATCTCGTAGCCGTGCATGGGACGTTCGGCGAGCAGCGCCAGGACCGCCGTGCGGACGTTGCCCTTGCGCTGCCTCCCGCCGCGACCCCGTCCCCGGCCGTGCCCCCGGAAGCCGGGCGGTTCGGGCGGGATCGGGGGGCCGCCGAACGGCTCGGGCGGTGGCGGGGGACCGCCGAAGGGGCCGAAGCCGCCGCCGAAGCCGAACCCCTGTCGCGGGTCACCGAAGCCGTGCTCGCGGTGGTGCCGGTGTTCGTGGTGCCTGTGTCCGTGGAAACGCATCTTCGTGCTCCTCGTATCGATCGGTTGCGACGTGTCGACGATATATCGGAATGTATCGCGATGCAACGGTGATGGCGATCGCAGTCGGCGTGGTCATGGGTGCGGCGTGCGCGTGGGACACTGGAGGGCGCTATGACTGCCCTCCCCCTCGTCTTCGACGCGCCCAAGCGCGGGCTGCCGCCGCGCCACCTCGCCGACCTCTCCGCCGACCAGCGTCGAGAGGCCGTCGCCGAACTCGGTGAGAAGCCCTTCCGCGCCGCGCAGCTGTCGAACCACTACTTCGGCCGGCTGACCGTCGACCCCGACGCGATGACCGACATCCCCGCCGCCGCGCGGGAACGCCTGGTGACCGACCTGATGCCGCCGTTGTGGACGGAGCTGCGCAGCGTCGAGGCCGATGGCGGCACGACGCGCAAGACGTTGCTGCGCGCCCACGACGGCACGTTGGTCGAGAGCGTCCTGATGCGCTACCCGGACCGCGCCACGCTGTGCATCTCGTCGCAGGCGGGCTGCGGCATGGCGTGCCCGTTCTGCGCGACCGGTCAGGGCGGCCTGACCCGGAACCTGTCCACGGCGGAGATCGTGGACCAGGTGCGGCGCGGTGCGGCGGCCATGCGTGACGGCGAGCTGCCCGGCGGGCCGGGACGGCTGTCGAACATCGTGTTCATGGGCATGGGCGAGCCGTTGGCCAACTACAAGCGGGTGGTCGAGGCGGTGCACCGCATCTGCGACCCGGCTCCGGATGGTCTGGGGATCTCCCAGCGTTCGGTGACGGTGTCGACGGTGGGTCTGGTGCCGGCGATCCGGAAGCTGACCGAGGAGAACCTCCAGGTCCGCTTGGCGGTCTCGCTGCACACGCCGGACGACGAGCTGCGCGACACGTTGGTGCCGGTGAACACCCGGTGGAAGGTGGCCGAGGTGCTGGAGGCGGCTCGCGGCTACGCCGATCGCACCGGTCGGCGGGTGTCGATCGAGTACGCCCTGATCCGCGACATCAACGACCAGCCGTGGCGTGCGGACATGCTGGGCAAGCTGCTGCGTCGGCACTTGGGCCAGTTGGTGCACGTGAACGTGATCCCGCTGAACCCGACGCCGGGCTCGAAGTGGGACGCGTCGCCGAAGCCGGTGGAGCGCGAGTTCGTCCGGCGGGTCAACGACCAGGGCGTCGCGTGCACCGTGCGCGACACGAGGGGCCAGGAGATCGCCGCCGCCTGCGGCCAGCTCGCGGCCGAGGGCTAGTTTCCTCGATCGAGTGCTTTCCTTGGTCGCGAAACTTGGGTCGAGGCAGAAACTTTCCTGGTGAGCCAATTTTCCTCAGGCAAGAAAGTGGACCCCGGGGAAAGTTTGCTTGGCTCTCGTTGCTCGGCTGTGACAGTGTGGCGCGGTGGACGCTGTGGCCGAGCCAGGTGAAGAGCAGCTACTGCGCAGCGGTGTCGAGCAGCTCGCCGACCTGCTCGGGCCGACCTGGGAGCTGGTGCCGCGCACCGACACCGCGGAACGTGGCGGTGTCGATGCGCTGGTGGACGTGCGACCGTAGGCGCTCGCCGCGCACCGGTCCGCGATCACTGTGATCGGTGCTCAGGCGGTGTACCTGCGCACGACGAACGCGGCGCTCCAGAGCGCGGCGTTCACCTCGGACGGCGACCTCGCCCTCGACCCCGCGGCCCTCGGGGACGAGCCGCTGGTGGACGAGGCGTTGAGCGCGGCCGGGTTCAGGCTCCGCTACGCGAGCCAACCCGGTCTGTGGGTCCGGTCCGAAGTCGTGGGGGAACGCGAAGTCGAGGTCGAGCTGGACATCCTCGCCGGTAGCTCCCTGACGACGGGTGGTCGCGCCGCCAGGATTCCGCCGCACGGCAGGATGTCGGCGAAGAAGGTGCCGGGGATCGAAGTCGCCGTGATCGATCGCTCGCCGATGCTGGTGAAGAGCCTCGACCCGGACGACACCCGCGCGGTGGAAGTCGCCGTCGCGGGCCCGGTGGCACTTCTGGTGTCGAAGGCGTTCAAGGCCAAGGACCGCCTCGATGACGCGGCCCGCAGCCGTCCGGGCCGTCTCGTGAACAAGGATGCGGCCGACGTGTTGCGGATCATGATGTCGGTCCCGCCCAAGGTCGTCGCCGCTTCGTTCGCGGCTGTGATCCGCGATCCCCGGGTCGGGCAGGTCGCGATCGACGGCCTGGAGTTGTTGCGGAAGCAGTTCGGTGCCGCGGGCACGCCCGGCGTCCTCATGGCGGTCGAAGCACTCGCCGGCGACCTGGAGGCCGAGCGGGTTCGCGCGCTGGCGCCTGCCTACGTCCGCAACCTCGGCGGGGCGTAGCAGCCGACCGGGCCCGGATGAGGGGCCGGTCTCGGGTGGGCTAGCGGCGCCAGGAGGTGCGGCTGCGGACCTGGTCCCAGATCAGCAGGGCGGCCATGGTGAGGCCCGTGAGGACCACCCAGAGGTTTTCGGTCTGGCCGTGGTGGTTGCCGATCAGCAGGGAGAAGACCGCCAGGGTGGAGAGCCAGCCCGCGATCTTGATGCCCTTGGGGAAGGTGCCGTGCCAACCCCACTCGGCCGACGGCTCGTCGTGGGGGTCGACCGCCGGACGCTTGTCCAGTTCCGAGGACGAAGACACAGCCGCACGACCTTCCTGCCCGATCACGTTCACCAACGGCGTCATCGTCGCACACCCGCGCGCCAGGCGAGACGTGAGGTGCGCGGCACCGCCGTGACGTCTACCCTCGGCCCTCGCGCGTGTTCGCCGCGTGTTCGCATCGCACCCCGCCAGGCCGGAACGGGCGCGCAGTCGCCCAGAAGGGCGACGAGGTTGACCGAACGGTTCCACCCGGCCGAGGGCCGCACGCCGGACACCTTCGCGCCGGTCGAAGTCGGCCTGCGCGCCGTCACCAAGCGCTTCTCCGACCAGACCGCGGTGGACGACGTCACGTTGCGGATCCACGAAGGCGAGTTCTTCTCCGTCCTCGGCCCGTCCGGCTGCGGCAAGACGACGTTGCTGCGCATGATCGCCGGGTTCGAGGACCCGACCGCGGGCCGGATCGAGCTGGACGGCGTGGACGTGGTCGGCGTGCCGCCCTACCGGCGCGACGTGAACACGGTCTTCCAGTCGTACGCGCTGTTCCCGCACATGTCGGTGTGGGACAACGTCGCCTACGGCGCCAAGCGCAAGGGCGTGCGCGGCGCGCGGCTGGAGCAGGTCGTCGGGGAACACCTGGAGCTGGTCCGGTTGGAGCGGTACGCGAAGCGGCGGCCCGCGCAGCTCTCCGGCGGCCAGCAGCAGCGCGTCGCCATCGCCCGCGCGCTCGCGGCCGGGCCCCGGCTGTTGTTGCTGGACGAGCCCCTCGGCGCGTTGGACGCGGTGCTGCGCAAGGAGCTGCAGATCGAGCTGATGCGCATCCAGCGCGAGGTCGGCACCACGTTCCTCTACGTCACGCACGACCAGGAGGAGGCGCTGGTGCTTTCCCACCGCGTCGCCGTGATGAACGCGGGCCGGGTGGCGCAGGTCGGCTACCCGGAGGACGTCTACGAGCGCCCGGCCACCCGGTTCGTCGCCGGTTTCATCGGCACGTCCAACATCCTCGACGCCCGGGTGTCCGGTGTGGACGGTCGCTGGGTCGTGCTCGAGGCGCCGGGCGTCACCGGCCTCCGGGCGCCGCTGAACGGCCACCGGGTCCGCCACGGGCAACCGGTCGCGGCGACCGTGCGCCCGGAGAAAGTGCACCTGCACGACCTCGCCGACGAACCGCCGACGGGCTGGTGCGTGCTCACCGGCACGGTCCGCGACGTCGTCTACGCGGGCGTGTCCACGCAGTACGTGGTGGATGTGCCGGGCGGCGGGGAGCTGGTCGCGTTCGTGCAGAACACCCGCCGCGTCGCCGACGCGGGCTCGCCGGGGCAGGCCGTGCGGATGGCCTGGGACCCCGACTTCACCGTGTTGCTGGGGAGCGCCGATGACTGAGCGGACACTGCGGATCGCCCGACTCTGGGACCCCGCGGACGCGAAGGTGACCCGCCGGACCGTGCTGCGGTCGACGGCGTTCTTCGCCCTCGCCGCGACCGGGGCGTGCGGCGTCGGCGACGCGCCTCCGACCGGCACGAGCGGCGCGCCCACGTCGAGCGCGAAAGCGGGCAACGCGGTCGACGAGCCGAAGCTCAACTTCTACAACTGGACCGACTACATCGCGCCCGACACGTTGTCCGGCTTCAAGGACGCCTCGGGCATCGAGGTCACCTACGACAACTTCAGCTCCAACGACGAGATGGAGGCCAAGATCGCCTCCGGCGCGGCCGGGTACGACCTGGTGGTGCCCAGCGACAACTTCCTGCGCCGCTTCCTGCGCTCCGGGCTGCTCTCGCCGCTGGACCACGACCTGCTGCCGAACCTGGCGAACCTCGGCAAGCGGTTCACCGAGGCCGACTACGACCCGGGCAACGCCTACTCCGTCCCGTGGGCCTGGGGCACGACCGGCCTGGCGTACTCGAAGTCGCAGCTCGGCGACGTGACCGGGTTCTCGGCCTACGACCTGGCCGCCGCGCAGGGCCGCGCCACGATCCTGGACGAGGCGCGCGACGCGCTGGCGCTCGGCCTGCTCAAGCTCGGCCACGACCCGAACACCACCGACGCCGGGCAGATCGCCGAGGCGGTCGAGGTGCTGCTGGAGCTGAAGGGGAAGCTCGGCCAGATCACCTCGGACGTGATCGAGCCGCTGACCTCGGGCCAGACGCCGCTGGCGCAGGCGTACTCCGGTGACGCCTTCCAGGCCCGCGACGGGAACGACGACCTGGCCTACGCGATCCCGGTCGAGGGCGGCCTGTCCTACGTCGACCTGCTGTGCGTGCCCAAGGACGCGCCGCACGCGGAGAACGCGCACCGGTTCATCGACTACGTGCTGGAGCCGTCGGTCGGCGCGGCGCTGGCCAACGCCATCCGCTACGGCAGCCCGAACGAGGCCGCGAAGCCCATGATCGAGCCGGAGCTGCTGGACGACCCGCTGGTCTACCCGTCGGACGAGCAGCTGGCCAAGCTGCCGTTCACCAAGGACCTCGGCGCGGACGTGGAGGCCCGCTACGCCGACGCGTGGACCAGGGTCAAGACCGGCTGATGGCCCGGCCGCGGTGGCTGGTCGCCACCGGTCTGCTCGCGCCGACCGGGGTGTGGCTCGGCCTGTTCCTGATCGCGCCGCTGGCGCTGGTGGTGCAGTTCAGCTTCGCCACCCGCGACACGGGGGTGGCGCGGGCCGTGCTGCCGTGGACGCTGCGGGCCTACGCGACGGCGCTGGACCCGGCGTTCCTGCCGATCTTCGGCCGCACGCTGGCGTACGCGGGCGTGACGACGGCGTTGTGCCTGCTCCTGGGCTTCCCGCTGGCCTGGTTCATCGCCCGGCACGCCGGGCGGCACCGGACCGCGCTGCTGGTGGCGGTGCTGGTGCCGTTCTGGTCGAGCTACCTGGCCCGGATCTACGCGTGGAAGGCGCTGCTGGACGGCGAGGGGCTGGTCAACCGGCTGCTGGGCGCCGTGGGGCTGGGCCGGGACGGCGGGTTCCTGCTGACGCACGGCGCGGTGGTGGTGGGGCTGACGTACGGCTTCCTGCCGTTCATGGTGCTGCCCCTGTACGTGGCGTGCGAGCGGTTCGACCACCGGCTGGTGGAGGCGTCGTACGACCTGGGGCACGCGCGGGCGTCGACGTTCTTCCGCGTGGTCCTGCCGGGCGTGTTCCCGGGCGTGCTGGCCGGGTCGTTGCTGGTCTTCGTGCCGTCGGCCGGTGACTTCGTCACGCCGAAGCTGCTCGGCGGCGTGGGCCAGTCGACGTTCGGCAGCGTGATCGACGACCAGTTCCGCGGCGGCAACAACTGGCCGCTCGGGTCGGCGATGGCGGTGTTGCTGCTGGTCGTGCTGGTGGCGCGCGGCCGGCGAGGGGAGGACGTGCTGTGAACCGCCGCCCGTGGGCGCTGGGCGGTGTCGCCGCGCTGGTGTTCGCGTTCCTCTACGCGCCGATCGCGTGGCTGGCGCTGGTGTCGTTCAACGACTCGCGGTCGCTCAGCCGCCTCACCGGGCTGTCGGTCCGCTGGTACGTGGCGCTGTTCGGCGATTCTCGGGTGCTCGACGCGCTCGGGCTGAGCCTGCGGCTGGCGGTCACGAGCGCCGTCGTCGCCACGGCGGTCGGCACGTTGGCCGCGTTCGGCCTGCGGCGGGCGTTCCCCGGCCGGGGCGCGTGGACGGTCCTGTTGAGCCTGCCGCTGGTGGTGCCCGAGGTGGTGCTGGGGGTGGCACTGCTCGGGTTCTGCGTGAAGCTCGCGGGCATCCCGCTCGGGTTCGGCGCACTGCTGGCCGCGCACGTCGCGTTCTCGCTGAGCTTCGTGGTGGTCGTGGTGCGGTCGCGGGTGGCGGGCATGGACCACCGGCTCGAAGAGGCCGCCGCCGACCTCGGCGCCGGCCCGCTGGTGGCGTTCCGCACGGTCACGTTGCCGCTGGTCGCGCCCGCGGTGGCGGCGGGTGCGGCGTTCGCGTTCCTGCTGTCGTTCGACGACGTGGTGACGTCCAGCTACCTGACGGGTGTCGGCTCGACCACGCTGCCGGTGTTCGTGTACGCCCAGGCCGGCCGCCGCGGCGTGTCGCCGGAGATCGTCGCGCTGTCGACGGTGATGGTGGCGGTGAGCGCGGCGCTGCTGATCGCCGGCGTGCTCGTGGTCGCCTGGCGGGCCCGCCGCGCGTCACCTGCGTCAACTTTCGTCGGAGACGGTCGAGACCAATGAACGCGGCCGTCCGACGGCTCGTTCTTTACCGTGGTCCCCTGTGACGTCTGTCGTTCAGCGGCTCCGGCCCGCCCTGCCGGATCTCCGGGAGGCGCCCGCCGCGTTCCTGCGCGCCCACGCCGAACGCCTCGGGCAGGTCACGCCCTGGCGCGTGGGGCGCGAGGTGCTGGCCATCGTCGTGTTCCTCGGCCTGGACGTGTTCCCCGGCTTGGTCTCGGGCAACTCGCGGCTGTCCGGCTGGACGCTGATCGCGCTGGGCGTCGGGTACGTGGTGATCTACCTGTCGAGGCTGCTGTTCCCCGCGCTGGCCCTGCTGGCGGTCACGTGGGTCGTCTTCAGCTCCGAGCACGGCGGCGTCGCGCTGGTGGTGATGCTCTCCTACGCCGCCGGCTACCGGATCGCGCCGTGGCAGCGCTCGCTGCTCACCGCCGTCCTCGCGCTCGCCCTGCACATGTTCGCCTGGGGCGTGTCCGCGCCCGGCCTGTCCGGGCCGTTCGGCCAGTGGGTGATGCTGACCGTCTACTGCATGGTCGTGGCGCTGCCGTTCCTGGTCGGCCGGTACGTCGCGCAGCGCAACGCGCTGGTCGCGGCGTTGCAGGAACGCGAGGAACGGGTGGTGCGCGAGCGGCGGATGGTGTCGCGCCAGGTGCGGCTGCGCGAGCGCAACCGGATCGCGCAGGACATGCACGACAGCCTCGGCCACCGGCTCAGCCTCATCTCCGTGCACGCGGGCGCGCTGGCCCTGGACACCGGACTCGGCGAACGCCAGCGCGAGGCCGTGCAGGTGCTGCGCAGCGCGGCCCTCACCGCGATGGAGGAGCTGCGCGGCGTCATCGGCGTGCTGCGGCGCGACGAGGAGCCCGAAGAGGACCAGGTGCGCCGGACGGTCGATGCGATCGACGAGCTGGTCGACGGCGCGCGGCGGGCCGGCGTGCGGGTCAGCCTGGTCCGCGGCGGCCAGCCCGTGCCGCTGCCCGCGAAGGTCAGCCACGCCGCGTACCGCATCGCCCAGGAGGGCCTGACCAACGCGAACAAGCACGCGCCGGGCGCGAGCGTGCAGGTGACCGTGAAGTACGAGCCGGACGCGCTGGTGGTGGAGGTGCGCAACAACCCGCCTCGGGCGAAGCTGCCCAGCGGCGGCGGCTTCGGGCTGATCGGGCTCGGCGAGCGGGTGCGGCTGGCGGGCGGCATGCTGCACGTGGGCGAGCTGCCCACCGGCGGGTTCCGCATCGCGGCCGTGCTGCCGTACGAGGACACCGCCGCGGCGGGCGACGAGCCGTCCGACGAGGAGCGGCCCGAACCCGCGAAGCCCACCGGCATCCGCAAGTGGGCGGGCGTCGGTTCGATCGTGCTGGCCGGGATCGTGGTGCTGGTGGTCGTCGGCGGCTACACGTGGATCGGGTCACAGCCCGTCACCAAGGTGGTGTCCGAGGAGTTGTACGACTCGGTGTCGGTCGGGCAGTCGGAGGCGGAGGTGATGGCCAAGCTGCCGGGCGGGGCCGAGCCGCCGCTGGGCGACATCAACTCCGACGCCGATCCCGAGCCCGCCGGAACGCGGTGCGAGTACCGCGTGGCCGACGTGCAGACCTACTCCTCGCGAGCGACCAAGATCGTGCGGTTCTGCTTCGCCGACGGCACGCTGGTCGAGAAGAACACCCACTTGCAGGAGTTGTGACAGTGATCCGGGTCCTCATCGCCGACGACGAGCCGCTGATGCGCGCGGGCATCAAGGCCATCCTCGGCACCGCCGACGACATCGAACTGGTCGCCGAGGCCGGTGACGGGCGGGAAGCGGTCCGCATCGCCCTGGAACGGCGGGTGGACGTCGCCGTGCTCGACATCCGGATGCCCCGCATGGACGGGCTGGCCGCGGCACGCGAGCTGCGGACCGTCGCGCCCTCGGTGCGGGTGGTGATGCTCACCACGTTCGGCGAGGACGACAACATCGTCCGCGCGCTGTCCGACGGCGCCGCCGGGTTCCTGCTGAAGGACTCCGCCCCGGAAGAGCTGCTGCGCGCCGTGCGCGCCGTTCACTCGGGCGAGGCCTATCTGTCACCCATGGTGACGAGCCGGGTGGTGGGCATGGTCGCGCAGGTGGGTCAGCCCCGCCGGCAGGAGGCGATGCGCCAGGTCGAGGGGCTGACCGAACGCGAGGTCGAGGTGCTGGCCCTGCTCGGGCTCGGGATGTCCAACGCCGACGTCGGGCAGCGGCTGCACATGAGCGAGGCGACTGTGAAGACCTACGTGAGCAGGCTGCTGGCCAAGCTCGGGCTCACGAACCGGGTGCAGGCGGCGTTGCTGGCGCGCGACGCGGGCCTGGCGAACTGAGCCGCGCGCAGGGGTGTGCCCCGTCGGCTTCCCGACGGGGCACACCCCGAGTGGTTATCTGCTCCGAGCGTCGTCATGCCCGAGCACGGTTGCCGCGGTTGCCGGTCACCATGCGGTACACGCCCAGCACGATCAGCGAGCCGAGGATGGCGAGCAGCCAGGTGCTCAGGTCGAAGAACGTGTTGATGTTGGTCCCGAAGATGGCCTGGCCGACGAAACCACCGATGATGGCGCCGACAATGCCGAGCAGCATCGTGATGATGATGCCGCCGGGGTCCCGACCTGGCATGATGGCCTTGGCGATGGCACCCGCGATGAGGCCGAGGACGATCCAACCCAAGATGCCCACGGGGGCTCTCCTTCCTGATGGCCGCGACGGGGGATCCGTCGGGGCGCTTGGTCGAGGAATGCCCACGTTCGAGTGATACCACGCCCTCGTTACCGTTCCGTTATCCAAGTACCGCTGTGCGGGCCATCAGGTCGGCTCGGGAACAATGGGCGGTGATGAGCACACCACGCACGGTCCTGGTACTCGGGTCGACCGGGTCGGTCGGCACCCAGGCCCTCGACGTCATCGCCGCCAACCGCGACCGGTTCTCCGTGGTCGGACTGGCCGCCGGCGGTGCGGACCCGGCCGCCCTCGCCGCGCAGGCCGTCGAGTTCGGGGTCCAGGCCGTGGCCGTCGCCCGGGCCACCGCGGTCGAGGACGTCACGCTCGCCCTCTACGCCGAGGCGCAGAAGCGGGGCTACGCGCGGGGCGCGTTCAAGCTGCCGCGCATCCTGGCCGGCCCGACCGCGATGACCGACCTGGTCGACTCCACCCCCGCCGACGTGGTGCTCAACGGCATCACCGGCTCGATCGGCCTGGCGCCGACGCTGCACGCGCTCAAGGCGGGCGCGACGCTCGCCCTGGCCAACAAGGAATCGCTGATCGCGGGCGGTCCGCTCGTGCTCAAGGCGGCCGAGCCGGGCCAGATCGTGCCGGTCGACTCCGAGCACTCCGCGCTGGCCCAGTGCCTGCGCGGCGGACGGCCCGACGAGGTGGCCAAGCTCGTCCTCACCGCCTCGGGCGGCCCGTTCCGCGGTCGCACCCGCGCCGACCTCGCCGACGTCACCGCGCGTGAGGCCATGGCGCACCCCACGTGGTCGATGGGGCCGGTCATCACCGTCAACTCGTCCACCCTGGTCAACAAGGGCCTGGAGCTGATCGAGGCGCAGCTGCTGTTCGGCGTGCCCTACGACCGCATCGACGTGGTCGTGCACCCGCAGTCGGTCGTGCACTCGATGGTCACCTTCACCGACGGCTCCACGCTCGCCCAGGCCAGCCCGCCGGACATGAAGCTGCCGATCGCGCTGGCGCTGGGCTGGCCCGACCGGATCCCCGGCGCCGCCGCCGCGTGTACTTTCGACGTGGCGACGGCGTGGACGTTCGAGCCGCTGGACGACGAGACGTTCCCGGCGGTGAGGCTGGCCAGGCAGGCGGGCTCCGGCGGTGGCTGCCTGCCCGCGGTCTACAACGCGGCGAACGAGGAAGCGGTCGCGGTCTTCCTCGGCGGCGGCACCTCGTTCACCTCCATCGTGGACACTGTGGCGGGAGTGCTCGCGGAGGCGGACGGCTGGGCGCACGAGCCGGTCGACGTCGACGAAGTCCTCGCGGCGGAGCAATGGGCCCGGGCGCGGGCGCGGGAACTCGTGGCCACTTCGGTGGGGTCTGGAAGGGACTGACGTGCTCGTTTTCCTGGGCATTCTGCTGTTCGCCCTGCTCATCGGCATCTCGATCGCGCTGCACGAGCTCGGCCACCTGGCCACCGCGAAGATGTTCGGGATGAAGGTGACCCGGTACTTCATCGGGTTCGGGCCGAAGATCTGGTCCTTCCGCCGCGGTGAGACCGAGTACGGCCTCAAGGCCATCCCGGCGGGCGGCTTCTGCGAGATCACCGGCATGACCGCGCTGGAGGAGGTCGCGCCGGAGGACCGGCACCGCGCCTTCAACAAGCAGAAGACCTGGAAGCGCGTGGTGGTCCTGTCCGCAGGCTCCATCACCCACTTCATCGTGGGCTTCATCATCCTGTACTTCATGGCCTTCACCATGGGCATCCCGAACCTGCGTGACAGCGCGCTCATTGCCGAGGTCGCGCCGTGCGTGCAGAGCAGCACCGACGCCGAGTGCGCGCCCGGCGCGCCGTCGCCGGCCAAGGACGCGGGCTTCCAGGCGGGCGACGAGATCGTGGCTGTGGCGGGCGCGGCCACGCCCACCTGGGCCGACGTGCTGACGAAGACGCGGGAGCGGACCGGCACGACGGAGTTCAAGGTGCTCCGCGACGGCGAAGAGCTGACCCTCACCGCCGACGTCGCCCGCGTCGAGCGCGAGATGGAGCGCAAGGACGGCACGCGCTACAAGGAGCAGGTCGGCGCGATCGGCGTCATCCAGCAGCGCAACTTCGAGTACAACGCGTTCACCGCGATCGGCGGCGCGACCCAGTTCACCGGCACGATGTTCGAGAACACCTGGCGCGGTCTGATCAACTTCCCGAAGAAGATCCCGGCCGTGATCGAGGCCATCGGCGGCGGCGAGCGCGACATCGACAGCCCGGTCAGCGTGGTCGGCGCGAGCAGGCTCGGCGGCGAGGCGGTCGACCGGGGCCTGTGGCAGCTGTTCTGGCTGATGCTGGCGGGGCTGAACTTCTTCGTGGGTGTGTTCAACCTCCTGCCGCTGCTGCCGCTTGACGGTGGTCACATCGCCGTCAACCTGTACGAACGGGTGCGAAACTGGATCCGAAAGCTGCGCGGCCTTCCGGATGGCGCACCGGTCAACTACCTGCGACTGTTGCCGCTGACCTACTTCGTGATCTTCGTCGGCGGATCGGTCACGTTGCTGACGATCACCGCGGACATCGTCAACCCGATCAAGCTCTTCCAGTGATCACAGTGAGAGGTGCGTAGTTCATGAGTGACGGCGTCATGCTCGGCCTGCCGGCGATGCCTCCTCCGGTGTTGTCGGAGCGGCGCAAGACCCGCCAGCTCATGGTGGGTTCGGTCGGTGTCGGCAGTGAGTTCCCCGTCTCGGTGCAGTCCATGACGACGACGGTGACGGCGGACGTGAACGCCACGCTCCAGCAGATCGCGGAGCTGACGGCGGCGGGCTGCGACATCGTGCGGGTGGCGTGCCCGTCGCAGGACGACGCGGACGCGCTGGCGGCGATCGCGAAGAAGTCGCAGATCCCGGTGATCGCGGACATCCACTTCCAGCCGAAGTACGTGTTCGCGGCGATCGAGGCCGGGTGCGCTGCGGTGCGGGTGAACCCCGGGAACATCAAGAAGTTCGACGACAAGGTCAAGGAGATCGCGGCGGCGGCCCGGGACCACGGCACGCCGATCCGCATCGGCGTGAACGCGGGGTCGTTGGACCCGCGGTTGATGGCGAAGTACGGGAAGGCGACGCCGGAGGCGCTGGCGGAGTCGGCGCTGTGGGAGGCGTCGTTGTTCGCCGAGCACGACTTCCACGACTTGAAGATCTCGGTGAAGCACAACGACCCGGTGGTGATGATCCGGGCGTACGAGCTGCTGGCCGAGCAGTGCGACTACCCGTTGCACCTGGGTGTGACGGAGGCGGGCCCGGCGTTCCAGGGCACGATCAAGTCGGCGGTGGCCTTCGGCGCGTTGTTGCGGCAGGGCATCGGCGACACGATCCGCGTCTCGCTGTCGGCTCCCCCGGTCGAGGAGGTGAAGGTCGGGCACCAGATCCTCCAGTCGCTCAACCTGCGCCCGCGCAAGCTGGAGATCGTGTCGTGCCCGTCCTGCGGTCGCGCCCAGGTCGACGTCTACACGTTGGCGGAGCAGGTCACGGCCGGTCTGGAGGGCATGGAAGTGCCGCTGCGGGTCGCCGTGATGGGCTGCGTGGTGAACGGGCCCGGTGAGGCGCGCGAGGCCGACCTCGGTGTCGCCTCGGGCAACGGCAAGGGCCAGATCTTCGTGAAGGGCAAGGTCGTCAAGACCGTGCCGGAGCACCAGATCGTGGAGACGCTGATCGAAGAGGCGATGCGGATCGCCGAGGAGATGGGCGAGACCGCCGAGGGCGGCGAACCGGTCGTCACGGTCGGCTGAGGGCGGCCGGGAGTGGGCCGGCAGTCGGCTGAGCGGGTGGCGGACGCGCGGGTAACGCGGTCGATCTGGCAGGCTTGACGGCGTGCTGAGGTTGGCTGGCGCGCGCTTGCTCGACGAGCGGGACCTGACCGAGGTCCTCGCCGTGCTCGCGGCCGACCCGGTGGCGTCCTGCATGGTCGCCGCACGGGTCGAGGTCGCGGGTCTCGACCCGTGGCGGCTCGGCGGCGAGGTGTGGGCGTACGACCAGCGGTCGCTGCGCGGCGGCCGGGTCGACGCGCTGTGCTTCGCCGGTCCGAACCTCATCCCGCTGCGCGGCAACACGCAGGCGCTGCGCAGCTTCGCCGACCGCGCCCGCCGCCGGGGCCGCATGTGCTCGTCGCTGGTCGGGCCCGCCGAGCAGGTGCTCGGCCTGTGGGAGGAGCTGTCCCCGGACTGGGGACCGGCCCGCGAGGTGCGCGCCGACCAGCCGTTGATGGCGTTGGGCGGCAGCCCGTCGATCCCGCTGGACCCGCTCGTGCGGCAGGTCCGGCCGGACGAGCTCGACCGGTACCTGCCCGCCGCGATCGCCATGTTCATCGAGGAGGTCGGCGTCGACCCGTGCGCCGAGGACGGCGGCGTGTCCTACCGGGCGCGGGTGGCCGAGCTGATCGCGGGCGGGCGGGCGTTCGCCCGGTTCGAGGGCGGCGACGTGGTGTTCAAGGCCGAGATCGGGGCCATGTCGGCGCAGGTCGGCCAGATCCAGGGCGTGTGGGTGCGGCCGGACCGCCGTGGGCACGGCATCGGCGCGGCGGGCACCGCGGCGGTGGCCGAACACCTGGTCAGGGCCCTGGGCCGGACCGCGTCGCTGTACGTGAACTCCTACAACGACGTGGCCAAGGCGGCGTACCGCAAGATCGGGTTCTCCCAGGTCGGCCAGTACGCGACCGTGCTGTTCTGAGACCGTCGCGGCGTGCGGTCGGCCGCACCGGGCATACTCGGCGCCGTGATCGCGCGCAAGCCGTCCCTGTCCCGCTTGGTCCTTCCCGGGGTGGTCCTGCTGCTCGTCAGCGGCTGCGGCCTGTTCTCGTCCCGTCCCGGTCCGGACCAGGTGGCGGGCGATTTCCTGGCCAAGCTCGCCGCCGGCGACGTCGACGGCGCGGCCGGCCTGACCGACGACCCGGGCGGCGCGAAGGACGTGCTGGGCAAGGTCCGCGAGGTGCTCAAGCCCGAGGGGCTGACCACCAAGGTCGAGCAGGTGCGCTCGGCGGGCGAGTCGACCACCGCCGACGCGACCGCGCAGCTGGACTGGGACCTCGGGCACGACCACGCGTGGAGCTACCAGACGAAGTTCGACCTGCGGCGCGAGGAGGACGACTGGAAGGTGCACTGGGCGCCGTCCGTCGTGCACCCGAAGCTCGCGGTGCAGCAGTCGCTCGGCGTGGCCGAGGTGAAGCCCGCGCTGGCGCCCGTGCTCGACCGGGACGGCACGCCCCTGCTCGCGCCGGAGCAGGTCGTGTCGATCCTGCTCAACGCCCAGGAGGCCGGCGACGTCAACGCGGTGGCCGGTGCGCTGGCCGCGGCGCTGACGCCGATCGACCCCTCGATCACCCAGTCGGCGATCACGGACGGGGTGTCGAAGGTGCCCGCCGGGCAGGGCTACCAGGTGGCGGCGCTGCGGGACGCGGACTACCGGACCGTGAAGCCCGCGATCTACGAGCTGCCGGGGGTGCGGTTCACCACGCAGACGAGCCTGCTGGCGCCGTCGCGCACGTTCGGCTCGCAGGTGCTGCCCGCCGTGCGCAAGGCGGTGGAGGAGGAGATCGCGGGCAAGGCCGGGCTGCGCGTCTACACGGTGAACGCGGCCGGTGACGAGGTGGAGACGCTGCACGAGCAGGCGCCGGAGCCGGCGCAGGCGATCTCGACCGCGTTGAGCCGGAACGTGCAGGTGGCGGCGGAGGACGCGCTGGAGCCCGTGCCGCAGGCCGCGATGCTCGTGGCGCTGCAGGCGTCGACCGGCGACATCCTGGCGGTGGCGCAGAACGACCCCGCCGACGCGGAGGGCCCGATGGCGCTGACCGGCCGTTACCCGCCGGGGTCGACGTTCAAGATCGTGACGGCGGCGGCGGCCCTGTCGTCCGGGCAGGCGACGGCGGACAGCCCGCTGCCGTGCCCGGGCAAGGCGGTGATCGACGGTCGCCGGATCGTGCCGAACGACCACGAGTTCGACAAGGGCACGATCCCGCTGCACTCGGCGTTCGCGTTCTCGTGCAACACGACGTTCGCGCAGCTCGCGGCCGGGATGGCGCCGGACGCGCTGACCAAGGCGGCGGACTCGTTCGGCCTCGGGGTCGACTTCGAGATCCCGGCGATCACCACGATCACCGGCTCCGTGCCGCCGGCCACCGACGTGGTGGAGCGGGCGGAGGACGGCTTCGGCCAGGGCAAGCTGCTGGCCAGCCCGTTCGGCATGGCCCTGGTGGCGGCGACGACGGCGACGGGCAAGATGCCGGTGCCCACGCTGCTGAAGGGCCGGGAGACGAAGGTGGACCACACCCCGACCCCGCCGACGCCCGCCGTGCTGGAGCCGTTGCGGGCGATGATGCGGGAAGTGGTCGAAACCGGCACCGCGCCGCAGCTCAAGCCGTACGGGGACGTGCGGGGCAAGACGGGCACGGCGCAGTTCGGCGACGGCACGAACTCGCACGGCTGGTTCGTCGGCTACCGCGGCGACATCGCGTTCGCGACCCTGCTCCTGGGCACCAACAGCTCCGCGCCGGCAGTCGACGCCACAGCCCGCTTCCTGGCCGCGTTGGGCTGAACGGCCCAACACGGACCTCGACGCGTTCGTGGCCTACGACAAGCCACTCCTGACCGCCGCCGACCAGATGGGGCTGCCGATCGCCTCGCCCGGAACGGTCGAACCGACGGCGTAACGGACACGTGGCGCATGCCCCGTCACGCTGAGCCGTAATCTGGAGGGCATGTCCGTGCGTGCCGTCCTCCAGCCAGGTGTGCTGTCCCCGCGCCGTCCGGTGCCCGCCCAGATCGAGCGGCCCGAGTACGTCGACCGACCCGAACCCAAGCGCAACACCGATCCCTGGGTGCAGCCGCCCGAGGTGATCGAGGCGATGCGCGTCGCGGGCAGACTGGCGGCGCAGGCGTTGCAGGAGGCGGGCAAGGTGATCGTGCCCGGCGTGACCACCGACGAGATCGACGCCGTCGCGCACGAGTTCCTGTGCGACAACGGCGCGTACCCGTCCACGCTCGGGTACCGCGGTTTCCCCAAGTCCTGCTGCACCTCGCTGAACGAGGTCATCTGCCACGGCATCCCCGACACGACCGTGGTCGAGGACGGTGACATCGTCAACGTCGACGTCACCGCCTACATCGGCGGCGTGCACGGCGACACGAACGCCACCTTCCTCGCCGGCGACGTGAGCGAGGAGGCCCGCCTCCTGGTCGAACGCACGCACGAGGCCACCATGCGCGCCATCAAGGCGGTCAAGCCGGGACGGCAGCTCAACGTGGTCGGCCGCGTCATCGAGTCCTACGCCAACCGCTTCGGCTACGGCGTGGTGCGCGACTTCACGGGGCACGGCATCGGCCGCACCTTCCACAGCGGCCTGGTCGTGCTGCACTACGACGCGCCGCACGTGCCCACGGTGATCGAAGAGGGCATGACGTTCACCATCGAGCCGATGATCACCCTCGGCGGCATCGAGCACGACCTGTGGGACGACGGCTGGACGGTCACCACCCGCGACAAGAGCTGGACCGCCCAGTTCGAGCACACCATCGTGGTCACCGCGGACGGCGCGGAGGTCCTCACCGTCTGCTGAGCAGCGGCACCAGGGTCTCCGCCACCTCGTGGGGTGACGTCACCGCGCCGAGGTGGTGGCTGTCCAGCTCCACCACGGGCCAGCCGAGCTCACGTGCCGCCGAGGCGGCGGCGTCGTAGGCGGGGCTGAGCTTCACGTACGAGCACGGCCCGGTCCACGCCACGGTGGGCCGGGGCTCCTTCAGGAACGCCAGCGGCACCTCGGGCGCCTCGGCCACGATCTCCTCCAGCAGCCGCACGTCCGGCACCATCGCCGACAGCACCTCGGGCGCGAACCACAGGTCCCAGCGCGGCATCAGCCCGTCCCGCGCGATGGTCTTCAGGTGCGCCATCCGCTCGGCGGGCGCGTCGTCACGCCAGCTCCGGCCCGGCGTGGGCAGGTCGGCGTCGAGGAACACCAGCCCCCGCACGGGCGTCTCCAGGGCGTCGGCGAACGCGGGCAGCAGCGGACCGGCGCCGCTGTGCCCCACGAGCACCAGGTCGCCCTCGACCAGGGAGTCCTCCACGGCGTCGGCGAACACGCCGAGCAGCCGCTGGTGGACGGGCGCGGCGTTGACCGTCACCCGCAGGTCGAGCAGCACCACGGGGTGACCGAGTTCGGCCAGCGCGTCGGCGAGCGGGCGCATGCTCGCGGGCCCGAGGTAGGGGCTGTGCACCAGGACCGCGGTTGGGGGGACGTCGACCATGCCGTGGATGATGTCAGCCCGGACCGACAACGAGGGGACATTGTGCGCAGTGCGTTGCTGGTGGCCGGCACCACGTCGGACGCGGGGAAGAGCGTGCTGGCGGCGGGTCTGTGCAGGTGGCTCACCCGGCAGGGGGTGAGGACGGCCCCGTTCAAGGCCCAGAACATGTCCAACAACTCGGTCGTGACGGCCGACGGCGGCGAGATCGGCCGCGCGCAGGCGGTGCAGGCCGCCGCGTGCGGGCTGGCGCCGAGCGTGCGGTTCAACCCGGTGCTGCTCAAGCCGGGCGGGGACCGCAGCTCGCAGGTCGTGGTGCTGGGCCGGGCGGTCGGCGAGGTGTCCGCGTTGTCCTACCGCGAGCGCAAGGCCGAGCTGTTCGCCACGGTCCTGACCACGCTGGACGGCCTGCGCGACGATTTCGAGGTGGTCGTCTGCGAGGGCGCGGGCTCGCCCGCCGAGATCAACCTCAGGGCGAACGACATCGCGAACATGGGCTTGGCGCGGGCCGCGGACCTGCCGGTGCTCGTGGTCGGCGACATCGACCGGGGCGGGGTGTTCGCGCACCTGTTCGGCACGGTGGCCCTGCTCGACCCGGCCGACCAGGCGCTGGTCGCCGGGTTCGTGGTGAACAAGTTCCGCGGCGACCCGGCGTTGCTCGAACCGGGCCTGCGGCAGCTGAACGCCCTCACCGGACGTCCGGTGCTCGGCGTGCTCCCGTGGCGGGAGGAGCTGTGGCTGGACGCGGAGGACTCCCTGTCCTACGCGGCGGACGGCGTGATCGGCCGGCCCGAGCCGCCGCGCGGCGACCAGTGGCTGCGGGTGGCCGTGGTGCGGTTGCCGCGGATCTCGAACGCCACGGACGTGGAGGCCCTGGCGTGCGAGCCGGGCGTGTCGGTGCGGTTCGTCACCGAGCCGTCCCGGCTGGCCGACGCGGATCTGGTGGTGGTGCCGGGGTCGAAGGCGACGGTGGACGACCTGCGGTGGCTGCGCGCCACCGGCCTGGCCGACGCGATCGCCGCGCACGACGGTCCGGTGCTCGGCATCTGCGGCGGGTTCCAGATGCTCGGCCGGACGATCGAGGACGCGGTGGAGTCGCGCGCGGGCGCGGTGGCGGGGCTGGGCCTGCTCGACGTGGACGTGCGGTTCGAGCCGGACAAGACGCTGGGCACGCCGCACGGCGACGCGTTCGGCGAACCCGTGACGGGCTACGAGATCCACCACGGCGTGGTCACCCGCAACGCCGAGGAAGGGCTGGTCACCCTGCCGGACGGCACGCCGGAGGGCGCGCTGCGCGGCCGGGTCGCCGGCACGCACTGGCACGGGTTGCTGGAGAACGACGGCTTCCGCCGCGCGCTCCTGCGCTGGGCCGCCGGCCACGCGGGCCGGCAAGGATTCACCCCCGCGCCGGACGTGGACTTCGCCGGACGGCGGTCCGCGCAGCTCGACCTGCTCGGCGACCTGGTCGCCGACCACCTCGACACCGACGCGGTGTGGGCGTTGTTGGAGAAGGGCGCGCCACCGGGACTTCCGGTCATCCCTCCCGCGGGTGCTCCACCTGTCACCTGACGGCATCCGACCGCGGTGCGCGCGACCGACAAGTCGCGCGGTTGTGCCACCGGTGGGCGGAGTCGTGCGGACGACCGGCTCGGCGACGGCGGCGGGCGGCTGCCCGACCGGCAAGCCGGGCGGACCAGCCCGCCTGGACCCGTCGTGGGCCGTGCGGTCGCATCCGTGCGTGAGGGAATCAGGGCGGTCCGAGTGGACGCTTGATTAGATGTCCGCGGTCACGCGGAGGGACGGGCGGAAGACGGCGCACACGTCACACCTCCGCTCACGGGTAGTCACACAGTGAAGGTACCGGGGGCGGGCCGGGGGATACGTCGCCCGTTCGGGTCAAGCGGGTTTGTCGAGGGGCACGAGCTCGGCCCAGCCGGGTTCGGCGGCCCGCTCCACCCACCCGCCGGCCACTTCCGCCGCACGTCACCGGTCCGCGTCCGGGCGTCGGTCAGCTTGGCCGTCGTGCGCACGCCGAAGTCCGTGCGACCCTCGAACACCGCGCCCCGGAACACGGAGTCGCCGAACGTGACCCGCCGGAAGTCGGCCAGGTCGGGGAAGCGCGTGTCGCGGAAGTCGGCCGTGCCGGTGAACTCGGTGCCGCGGAACGCCGCCGGGCCGACGAACGTGGTGCCGGCGAACGACGCGGACTTGACCCGGGCGAGGGTCAGGGTGGGCTTGACCAGCGTGGCGTTGGACAGGTCGAGCGTGATGTCGGCCCAGAACACCTCGGGCGCGTCCGGTCGCAGGTGGGCCGCCGGCAGCGCGGTCGCGGTCTGCCGGACCTCCAGCTCCTGGAACCGGTGCGCGTCGCGCGGCCCGATCCGCGTCCTGGCCCGGACCTCCGGCGGCGGGGTGAACGGCATCCGCAGGTAGGCGCAGATCAGGTTCACGATCGTCTGCCGGTGCGCGGGGTTGCCCTGCGCCAACCGCTCCAGCGCGTACAGCCCGGCCAGCCGCACCGGCGCCTTGTCGCTGCCGAGCTGGTCGGCGGCCTTGCCGTACAGCTCGGTGACGCGGCGCTCGGTCGCGTCGTGGTCCTTCTGCACGAGGTCCAGCTCCGCGTAGCGCTGGCGGCGCGCCGTGAGCAGCAACGCCGCCGCGCCGCCCGTGCCGAGCACGATGCTGGACGCCGTGCGGACGACGTCCAGGCGGACCCCGTCCTGCGGCTCGCCGGACCCCAGCGTGACCAGCAGGACCACCACGGACCCCACCGCCACCACACCGAGCCCGACCGCCCAGAGCACGATCGTCCTGGCCGACAGCACGCGGTGCTCCACGCCTCCAGCCCAGCGGAACGCCGGCAGGTCGTCAATCACCGATGCGGGCGGTACCACCGCACTTACCGGGCGGCTGACCCGACGAGCACCGGTCCGGGCACGCGGGGCGCACGCCGCTTCACCGTCGTGGCCGCCATGCCGATGATCACCAGCGCCGCCGCGCCGAGGCGGACCGCCGTGATCGTCTCGTCCAGCAGCAACCAGCCGGACAACATCCCCGCCACCGGCACCAGCAGCGCGAACGGCACGACGGCGCTCGCCTCGTAGGTCCGCAGCAGCAGGTTCCACAGCCCGAAGCCGAGCAGCGTCGACACCCACGCGATGAACAGGATCGCGCCGACACCGGTCCAGTCCATCCCGCGCAACGCGGCCAGATCCGCGGCCGGGCCCTCGAAGACCAGCGACAACCCGAGCAGGGGCAGCACCGCCAACGCGCTGACCCACACGATGAAGTTGATCGGGTCCGGCGGCCGGGCGTAGCGGGTGGCGACGTTGGCCAGGCCCCACGCCACCGCGCCGAGGACCACCAGCAGGAAAGCCGAGATCGGGCTGCCGACCCCGTAGTCGAACGCGATCACCACGATCCCCGCCGCAGCCACGCCCATCCCCAGCAGCTGCACGGGCCGCGGCCGTTCCCGCAGCAGCACGGCCGCGAACAGCACGGTGAAGAACACCTGGCTCTGCAACACCAAGGACGACAACCCGGCGGGCATCCCGGCCGCCATGCCGACGAACACCAACCCGAACTTGGCTACGCCGAGCGCCAACGCGACCGCGACGACCCACTTCCACGCCACCTTGGGCCGGCCCACGAACCACAGCGCGGGCACGGCGGCGGCCAGGAACCGCAGCGCGGAGAAGAACAACGGCGGGAAGTCGCGCAGGCCCACCTTGATGACGACGAAGTTGATCCCCCAGATGGTGGCGACGAGCACCGCGACAGCGACGTGGCGTGGTTTCACACCCCCGAGTCTCAGCGCTGTCATCGTTTAGGACTAGCGACGAGTGCTGAAGGTTTCAGTTTAGTATTGCTACATGCTGGATCTCGGACGGCTCCGCGCCCTGCACGCGGTGGCGCAGCACGGCTCGGTCGGCGCGGCGGCCACGGCGTTGGGCTACACGCCGTCGGCTGTGTCGCAGCAGATCGCCAAGCTGGAACGGGAGACGCGCACCACGCTGCTGGAACGCCGTGGCCGCGGCGTCGCGCTGACCGACGCGGCCCACCTGCTGTCGGCCACCGCCGGGCAGGTGCTCGCGCTGGTCGAGCACGCCGAGGTGGCGTTGGAGGAGCAGCGCGGCGCGGCCGTCGGCGAGTTGCGGGTCGGCGCGTTCGCCACCGCCGCGCGCGGCCTGCTGCCGGCGGCGTTGGTGCGGCTGGCCGAACGACACCCGCAGCTGGACGTGCGCCTGGTCGAACTCGACCCGCCGGACTGCCTGGAGGCGGTGGCGCGCGGCGAGCTGGACCTGGCCGTCACGCACGACTGGGTGAACGCGCCGCTGGCCGTGCCCGAGCCGGTGTCGCGGGCGCGGCTCGGCGAGGACGTCGCCGACGTGCTGCTGCCCGTCGCGCACCCGTTGGCGGAGCGGGAGTCCGTGGTGCCGGAGGACTTGGCGGGCGAGCGGTGGATCTGCCAGCCGGAGGGCACGATCTGCCACGACTGGCTGGTGAACACCTTCCGCGGCGCGGGCATGGAACCCGACCTGGCCTACCGGATCGCCGAGTACGAGACGCAGTTGGCGTTGCTGGCCAAGGGGATCGGCGTGGCGCTGCTGCCCCGGCTCGGCCGCGGCGCGTTGCCGGACTCGGTGCGCGCGGTGCCGTTCCGGCCGACGCCGACGCGTCGGGTGTTCGCGGTGTGGCGCACGCAGGCCGGCCGCCGTCCCGCCGTGACCGCGACCCTGGCGGCGTTGCGGGACTGCTGGGAGCAGCGGGAGACCGCTTGACGCCCGCGTCGGGCAACAGATAACGATCGGGCATCCCACGGTTGCGGTGGGCGCAATTGCGACGACTATCGAAGTGGGTCGTCGGGGGTAGTGGGTCTGGGCCCGGTCAAGCCATTCACCAGGAGGCCTCCTGCGGAAATCCGCCGCCGTGGGAGGTCTCCGCCCCGTCGTGAAAGCCCTTGCCGGCCTGGCGCGCCCCAGGAGGGCGCACGCCGGTGAGACCCGCCCGCAGGTCGTCGTCAACCTGCGGGACCTCGACCCCGCAACGGCGTGATGGCCTCGGCTGCCTCGGTCGCGGACCGCGGCTCAGTCCTTGTGCCGCTCCAGCAACTCCTCCAGGAAGCCTCCCGCCTCCGCCGCGGCACGGGTCGCGTCACGGTCGCGGACCGCGTCGAGCAGTCCGGTGTGCGACACGTGGTCGTCCTCGTGGTCGGTTTCCACGGTGGCCGTGATGCTGGCCCGGACCGCCTCGGTCAGGCCCTGGTACAGCTCGGCCAGCAGGGTGTTGTGCGAGCACTGCACGAGCATCACGTGGAACGCGGTGTCCCGCTCCACCAGCCGGGCCCACTCCTTCGCGGCCAGTGCGGCGTCCCGCTCGGCCAGCAGCTCCTCGAGCTTGCGGACCTCCTCGTCGGTGCGGTGGGTCGCGGCCAGGCGGGCGCCCTCCACCTCCAGCGTCCGGCGCACCTGCAGCACCTCGCGCAGCTCGCTGCCGCACATCCGGCGGACCGCGCCGGAGATCTCGCTGGTCGCGCGGACGAACGTGCCGTCGCCTTGGCGCACCTCCAGCAGCCCGGCGTGCGACAACGCGCGCACCGCCTCCCGCACGGTGTTGCGACCCACGCCCAGGGCGGTGACCAGCTCCGGTTCCGGTGGGATGCGGCGGCCGACCGGCCATTCACCGGCGGCGATCGCTCCCCTCATCTGGTCGATCACCTGGTCGACGAGCCCGGCCCGCCGAGTAGTGGCCAACGGCACAGCGTCATCCTTTCATCCGAACATCCCATGTCTGCGATAGTAATCCGGTGCCAATCCAGCAGACCCGGCCAGACTGGTCACCGTCGACTGCCCACATTGCCACCGATGGCGATGCCAATGCGACGATCGCCGACCATCCTGGCCGCACTGCCGTGGGTGAGGGGCGTCGGAGCCGCCAAGTTGCCCTGGTCGGCAGCACCCTGTTGGCGATCGGCGTAGCGCTGGCCGCCGCGAACCTCCGCCCGGCCGTGACGAGCCTGGCCTCCGTGCTCGGCGACGTGCGCGCGTCGCTCGGCGTGTCGACCGCGTGGACGAGCCTGCTGACCGCCGTGCCGACGCTGTGCTTCGGGTTCGCCGCGTTCCTCGCGCCCTGGTTGGGGCGGCGGTTCGGGATGGCCCGCGCGGTCGCGCTGTCGTTGTCGGTGCTGACCGTCGGCTTGGTGTTGCGGGTGGTGGACGGCCCGGCGGCGGTGCTCGGCGGCACGTTCGTGGCGTGCGCGGGCATCGCGGTGTGCAACGTGCTGATCCCGGTGGTGGTGAAGGAGTCGTTCCCGGGCCGGGTCGGCCTGGTGACCGGCGTCTACACGGCCGCGTTGGCGGCCGGCGCGGCGGTGGGCGCGGCGTTCACACCGGGGCTGGAGTCGGCGTTCGGGTCGTGGCGCCTGGCGGTCGGCGCCTGGGCGTTCCTGTCGGCGGCGGCGCTGCTGGTGTGGCTGGCGGGCGCTCGGCACGGGTTGGCCGCACGGCCGGGTGTGCGGCCGGCGAGGGTGGGACGGCCGTTGTTCCGCAGCCCGTTGGCCTGGGTGATCACGGTGTTCTTCGGGCTCCAGTCGCTGCTGGCCTACACGGTCATGGGCTGGTTGCCGCAGATCCTCGTCGACGCGGGGGTGGACCGGACGACGGCCGGGCTGCTGCTGGCCATCACGATGGTGCTGGGTGTGCCGGTCAGCTTGATCGTGCCCCCGTTGGCGGCGCGGTGGTCCGGGCAGTCGTGGCTGGTGCTGGCGCTGGGCGTGCTGTCGGTGGCGGGCGTGCTGGGGCTGGCCCTCGCGCCGGGTGCGGCGCCCGGGTTGTGGGTCGTGCTGATCGGCGTGGGGATGGGCATGTTCCCGCTCGCGCTGGTGATGATCTCGTTGCGCACGTCGACCGGCGCGGACACGGCTCGGCTCTCGGCGATGGCGCAGAGCATCGGCTACCTGATCTCGGCCGCCGGGCCGTTCGCGTTCGGGGTGCTGCGCGGTGTGACGGGCACCTGGACGGTGTCGATGCTGGTCCTGGTGGGGTTGCTGGTCGTGCTGACCGGGCTCGGGTGGATCGCCGGGCGGCCACGCACGGTGTAGGTGATAACGCCTCGTCTTCTCGGCGCGATGTGTCGGTTACGGACAGAACGGAGACCCGGTCGCACGAGGGGTACGACCGGGTCTCCATCTTGTGGTCCTGTCTCGTGGTCCTGCCGTCCGCGCCGCGGGGGTCAGTCCGCCAGCGGCAGGTTGAGCAGCGCGTTCTCGACGACCTCCGGCATCGCCGGGTGGATCCAGTACTGCCCGCGCGCCATCGTGCGCGCGTCCAGGCCGAAGCTCATCGCCTGGATCACCGGCTGGATCACGCTCGACGCCTGCGGCCCGATCACGTGCGCGCCCAGGATCAGGCCCGTGTCGGGGTCGGCCAGCACCTTCGCGAACCCGGTCGTGTCCTCCATCGCCCAGCCGTACGCGATCGACGCGTAGGCCTGCGACGCCTTCACGTAGCGCACGCCGCGTTCGACGGCCTGCTCCTCGGTCAACCCGACCGACGCGATCTGCGGCGACGAGAAGACGGCCGCCGGCACGAACCGGTGGTCCGAGGAGATCGGCTCGTCCGGGTGCAGCAGGTTGTGCTGCACGACCCGCGCCTCGTGGTTGGCCACGTGCTTGAGCTGGTACTCCGAGCTGACGTCGCCCAGCGCGTAGATGCCCTCGACGGACGTGCGCTGGCGCTCGTCCACGACCACGCGGCCGTCGGGGCGCACGTCGACGCCGGTGGCGGCCAGGTCGAGCAGGTCCGAGTTCGGCGTGCGGCCGACCGCGACCAGCAGCTCCTCGGACTCCACGACCTCCGCGCCGTCCGGGCCCTCCAGGTGCAGCCGCACCACGCCGTCGACCCGTTCGGCCCGCACCGCCTTGCGCTTGAGCCGCACGTCCCACTTCTGCGCGGCGGTCTCGGTGAACCGGGTGGCGACTTCGTGGTCCTCGTGGCGCAGGAGCAGGTCGGACCGCCCGACCACGGTCACCCGCACGCCGAAGGACGAGAACACGTGCGCGAACTCGGCCGCGACGAAACCGCTGCCCAGGATGGTGAGGCGAGGGGGCAGGGCGTCGAGCCTCATGATCGTGTCGCTGGTGTGGTAGCCGACGGAGTCGAGGTCGGCGACGTCCGGGACCACCGGCCTGCTGCCCGCGGCGAGCACGAACCGGTCCGCGGTGATCACCTCGCCGGTGCCCGTGTCGAGGGTCTTGGGACCGGTGAACCGGGCCGTGCCCTCGTAGACGGTGACGTTGGCGTTCTCCTCGGCCCGCCAGTGGCGTCCGCCCTCGGAGATGGGGTCGATCCGGCCGAAGATCCGGTCGCGCACGTCGGTCCACCGCACGCCGTCCACGTGGGCGTCGACGCCGAGCCGCGCGCCCGAGGCGGGTGCGGCGGCGACGTCGGCGGTGTGCACGAACATCTTCGTGGGGATGCACCCCACGTTCAGGCACGTGCCGCCGAACACGCCCTTCTCGACGATCGCGATGTTCCAGCCGGCGAACCGCCCGTCCGCGATGGAGTTGCCGGAACCGGTGCCGATGATGACCAGGTCGAAGTGCCTCACGTCGTGCTGCAACCCGCGACGTGAGGCACTTGTTCCCAGGGTCGGGTCCGCTCGCTCAGTGGGCGTAGGTCGGCACCAGGATCGCGCGGGCCAGGGTGTGGAACGCCAGGTTGAAGCTCACCACGGCGGGCGAGGCGTCGCCGTCCACGTCCAACTTGTCGACGTCGACGGCGTGCACCACGAAGTAGTACCGGTGCACCTGGTCGCCGGGCGGCGGGGCGGCCCCGCCGAACGCGCGGGCGCCGAAGTCGCTGCGCACGTGGAACGCGCCGGCGGGCAGCGTGTCGTCCGAGGCGCCCGCGCCGGTGTCGAGGGAGGTGACGGACGCCGGGAGGTTCACCACGACCCAGTGCCAGAAGCCCGAGGGCGTTGGCGCGTCCGGGTCGAAGCAGGTGACCACGAAGCTCTTGGTCTCCTCCGGGAACCCGGTCCAGCTCAGCTGCGGCGAGGTGTTGCCGCCCTCGTGCACCTGCGCCTCCGCCAGGGGTTGGCCGTCGGACACGTCGGTCGAGCTGAGGGTGAACGACGCCACCTGCGGCAACAGCGCGTAGGGATCGGGCGCGACGGGGCGTTCGAGGCTCATCAGGTCCTCCACACGTGATCTTGCGGGACAGACCCGCACGACCCTATCTCCGGGGTGGGAGCGCCGCAGCCAGGGTGCGCCGAAGGCCTCGCCGGGTGAGGCTCGAACTCGTGAGCAACCTGAGTGATCCTCGTGGCGTCTCCAATCGAGTGAGCGTCACCTGGATGGGTGACGCCCGTTCGAGGGGGAAGTCCGGATGAGACCCAGGGGAGTGGCGGTCCTGGCCGCCGTCGTCATGGTGCTGTGCGCGTGCACGCCGCAGCCGGAAGGCCGGCAGGTCCCGTCGGCGGCGGCCGTTGCCGCGACGACGACTGCCGCGACGACCACGACGACCACGCCGCCGACGGCCGTGCCCGGCCCCGGCGGGACCACCATTCCCGTGTTCCAGCGGCCGTACGCCTTCGGCACGCCCCAGCGGCACGTGCCGCCGACCGTGGACGGCATGGTGCCGGTGGTCCGGCGGATCGAGACCGACCGGCCGTACGTGTTCGTCACGATCGACGACGGCGCGGTCCGTCATCCGGCCGCGGCCGAGCTGATGCGCAAGAGCGGTGTCGAGCCGACCCTGTTCCTGAACTCGAAGCACGTGGACGGGCACGCCGACTACTTCAAGGGGTTCGAAGGTCTCGCGACGGTCCACGCGCACACGGCGACGCACCCCGACCTGACGGGCACGTCGTACGACTTCCAGCGCGGTGAGATCTGCGGCAACGCCGAGCTGCTCCGGGCGCAGCTCGGGGCGCGGCCGAAGCTGTTCCGCCCACCGTTCGGCAACTTCGACCACACGACGCGCCGGGCCGCCGCCGACTGCGGGTTCACCGCGCTGGTCATGTGGACGGCGGCGGTCAACGACGGCGTCGTGCAGTTCCAGGCCGGTGGTCGGCTGAACGCGGGCGACATCGTGCTGATGCACTTCCGGCACACGTTCGTGGAGGACTTCCTGGCGTTCCTGGAGCGCTGCAAGCTGGACGGGGTGACGCCGGTCGTGCTGGGGGACTACCTGGCCGATCCGCAGGCAACCGTGTGACGTGCGACACGTCTTTGAGGGTGTACCGGCATTCAGCCGGATGAGCCCTTGGAGGACCGCCATGAACAGCCGCTTCAGGAAACTCGCGTTGCTCGTCTTCGCCATGGCCGCGGTCGGGGTCGCGGTTCCGGCCGCGTCCGCGGCGTCGGGCGCGTCGGGTGCGTTCGGTGGGTCTGCCGCGTCCGGTGCGTCTTCGATGACGCAAACGCCGGTGTTGACCGGCGTCCGCACGGGCAGACACGTCGGGTTCGACCGCGTCGTGCTCGACCTCAACGGTCACCGGCCGGAGTTCTTCATCCGGAGCGTCGACCAGCTCTACGAGGACGGTTCCGGCCACCCGGTCTCGTTGCCGGGCGCCTACTTCCTCGAGGTGCGGCTCGCGCCGGCCGCCGCGCACGACGACAACGGCAACCTCACCTACACCGGTCCCCGGAAGTTCGAGACGCCCGCGTTGACCAACGTCCGGGCGTTCGCGATCACGGGTGACTTCGAGGCCAACCTCACCGTCGGGCTCGGCATGCGGCGCGACTCGTGGCACCGCGTGTTCCTGCTCGACTCGCCGACGCGCGTGGTCATCGACGTCGGGCACTGATGGGTGGTTCGAGCGTGCGTGGTTCGAGCGGCGAGTTCCCTTGACGTCCGGTGAAGTCACGGTGAACTCGCGGAGATGACCCGGTTCTCGGTCGGTCCGCCGACCGAGAATTCGGTGTGCAGGTGCTGCAATCCGCGTTGGACTTCCTCGGTGGTCCCGGCCCGGTGCTGCTCGCGATCGGGTTGCTGTTCGCGACGCCGGTCATCGACCGCCTCTTCGTGCGCCGCAAGCGGCTCGGGTTCCGGGTGCTCTACAACTCCAAGATCGGTCTCGGGCCGGAGCAGTTGCACGACGGGACGGACCCGAACTCGCCCCAGCTGAGGGAACTGGTGCGGGTGCTGGACCGGATGAGCATCGTGGTGATCCGGGTCCGCAACACGGGTAGCTACGACATCGACGGCGAGGACTTCGACAAGCCGCTGACGTTCACCTTCGGTGATCGGGTCGTGTGGAACGCCAGGGTGTCCGAGGCAGGCTCCGAGGAGATGAAGGCCGAGATCCGGCGGAGCCTGCAGTTCTTCGGCTCGGAGGCGAGTCCGGCGAAGGCGTCGCTGCCGACGGTGCGGGAGCGGATGGCGCAGCGCGTGGCCAAGTGGGGCGGGCTGGCGGTGCCGGCGAACCCGCCGGGCGAGCCGGTGTGGCACGGCGTGCGGCTGGAGAAGCTCGCGTTGCGGCGCAAGCAGAAGTTCAAGCTGCTGGTGGTGCTGCGTGAGCCGGACGGCAAGTCGAAGGGCGAGCTCGGCAAGGACGTGAAGGTCGTCGGCAGCCTCGGAGGCGCGGGGATCGTGCACGACGAGCGCCCGGAGCGGCTGCTCACCCTGCCCCGGCTGACCGGTGGCCTGGCCGCGTTGCTGGCGGCGGTGCTGGTGCTGGTGCTGGCGTGGCCGCCGAGTTCGAACGACGCGACGGTGGCGTGCGCGTCGGGCAAGTTGCGGGTGGAGGGGTCGAGCGTGTTCATGCCGACCATGGCCACCATCGCCGACCAGTACGAGCGGGCCTGCCCCGGTGCGGAGATCACCACGTCCGCGACGGGGAGCATCCAAGGCGTGCGCGAGGTGGCCGGGGGTGAGGAGGGGGTGGTGGCGCTGTCGGACGGCAAGCAGGAGGTGCAGGGCGTTTTCGCGCAGCAGCTGGCGATCGTGGTCTACCACGTGGTGGTGCACAGCTCGGTCGGGCTCGACAGCATCACGGTGGAGCAGCTGCGCGGGATCTACGCGGGTGTGTACACGGATTGGAGCCAGCTGCGGGGCGGTTCGCCGTTGCCGATCCGGATCGTGGGCCGGGGTGGCGAGTCGGGGACGCGGGAGCTGTTCGAGCGGCGGGTGCTGGGGGCGAGTGAGAGCGCGTTGTCGTCCAACGACTGCCGGGTGAGGGATCGGGCGCCGGAGGCGCCGGTGATCCGGTGCGAGCGGGACAAGAACGCGGACGTGGTGCGGGAGATCGGCGCGGTGGAGGGTGCGATCGGGTACGCGGACGCGCCTTCGGTGGCCGAGGCGCGCAAGACGAACGCGTTGACCGCGTTGTCGTTGGGCGGGAAGGTGTTCGACGCCGCGGCGGGGGTGGAGGCGGGCTACCCGTTCTGGACGGTGGAGTACTTGTACACGCGGTCGGAGCCGGCGGCGGGGTCGTTGGTCGGGCGGTTCGTGGCGTACGTGCGGGAGCACGACGGTGCTCGGGTTCGGATGAAGGATGCCGGGTACCTGCCGTGCGTGACGGCGGATGGCGTGCCGTTGGACTTGTGCAATCTGAGGTGAGGGTTCGGGGGAGGGTTGGGTCAGGGCGGGTTCGGTCCGATGGTCACGCTCAAGGCCGGCCCGACTTGACATGGGTTCGGGTGCTTCAGGCTGGTCGAAGCCATGTCAAATCGGGCCTCTGCGGGGGTGTGGCGGGTCCGTTGTGGTCGGGTTGGGTCGGGTTGGGGGTTAGGCGGCTGCGGTGGTGGTGCGGTTCGGGTTGTTGGTGTTGGTGGCGGGTTCGAGGGCGAGGGTCAGGGCTTCGCGGACGTCGGCGACGAGGTGGACGGTCAGTTCGGCCAGGACGGAGTCCGGGACGTCGTCGAGGTCGGGTTCGTTGCGCTTCGGCAGGAGGACCGTGGTGATGCCTGCGCGGTGGGCGGCCAGCAGTTTTTGCTTCACGCCGCCGATCGGCAGGACGCGGCCCGTGAGGGAGACCTCGCCGGTCATCGCGACGTCCGAGCGGACCGGTCGGCCGGAGAGCAGTGATGCGAGCGCCGTGGTCATGGTGACGCCCGCGGACGGGCCGTCCTTCGGCACTGCGCCGGCTGGGACGTGGATGTGGACGCCGCGGTCCGCGAGCACTTCGGCTCGGTCGTCGTTGGAACGCAGGTAGGAGAGGGCGATCTGAGCCGACTCCTTCATCACGTCGCCCAGTTGGCCGGTCAGGGTGACGCCGGATGCGCCGGTCTCCGCGGAGGCCAGGGAGGCCTCGACGAAGAGCACGTCGCCGCCGGCTCCGGTGACGGCCAGGCCCGTTGCGACACCGGGGACGGCAGTTCTCTCAGCGGATTCCGGGATGTGCTTGGGCGAGCCCAGGTAGGTCCGGAGGCTCGGGATGTCGACGGTGACCGGCAGGGTGGACTGGTCCAGGGCCACGCGTGCGGTCACCTTGCGGAGGATGCGGCCCAGCGAGCGTTCCAGTTGGCGCACGCCGGCCTCGCGGGTGTATTCGCCGGCCAGCTTGCGCAGTGTCGGCTCGGTGATGGTGACGTCCTCGGGGGTGAGGCCGGCGCGTTCGACCTGGCGCGGCAGGAGGTGGTCGCGGGCGATGGTGACCTTCTCGTCCTCCGTGTAGCCGTCGAGCTGGACCAGTTCCATGCGGTCCAGGAGGGGGCCCGGGATGGATTCCAGGACGTTGGCGGTGGCCAGGAAGACCACGTCGGAGAGGTCGAGTTCGACTTCCAGGTAGTGGTCGCGGAACGTGTGGTTCTGGGCTGGGTCGAGGACTTCCAGCAGCGCCGCCGTGGGGTCGCCGCGGTAGTCGGCGCCCACCTTGTCGATCTCGTCCAGCAGCACGACCGGGTTCATCGAGCCCGCTTCGGAGATGGCGCGGACGATCCGGCCGGGCAGTGCGCCGACGTAGGTGCGGCGGTGGCCGCGGATCTCGGCCTCGTCGCGGACGCCGCCCAGGGCTACCCGGACGAACTTGCGGCCCATGGCGCGGGCGACGGACTCGCCGAGGGAGGTCTTGCCCACGCCGGGAGGACCGACCAGGGCCAGGACCGCGCCGGAACGACGTCCGCCCACGACGCCGAGACCGCGGTCGGCGCGGCGGCGGCGGACGGCCAGGTACTCGGTGATGCGTTCCTTGACGTCGTCCAGGCCCGCGTGGTCGGCGTCGAGGACGGCGCGGGCGCCCGCGATGTCGTAGGCGTCCTCGGTGCGTTCGTTCCAGGGCATGTCGAGGACGGTGTCGAGCCAGGTGCGGATCCAGCCCACCTCGGGTGACTGCTCGGAGGTCCGTTCGAGCTTGTCGACCTCGGCCAGCGCGGCCTTGCGGACGTTCTCGGGCAGGTCGGCGCCGTCGACGCGGGCTCGGTAGTCCTGCTCGTCGGTGGCGGGCTTGCCGTCGAGCTCGGCCAGTTCCTTGCGGATCGCGGCCAGTTGCCGGCGCAGCAGGAACTCGCGCTGCTGCTTCTCCACGCCTTCCTTGACGTCCTTGCGGATGGTCTCGGCGACGTCGAGTTCGGTCAGGTAGTCGCGGCCCCACTCGAGCAGCTTCTCGAGCCGCTCGGTGATGTCGCTGGTCTCCAGCAGCCAGACCTTCTGCTCGTCGCTGAGGTACGAGGCGTAGCCGGCGAGGTCGGCGAGGGCGGACGGGTCGTCCACCTGCTGGACCGAGTCGACCACCTGCCACGCGCCGCGCTGCTGGAGGATCGTGGTGACCAGCCCCCGGTACTCGCGGGCCAGTTCGTGGGTCCGGTCGTCGATCGGTGATTCGTCCGCGATGGTCGCCTCGACCCACAGCGCCGCGCCGGGGCCGGTCGTGCCGGTGCCGATGCGGACCCGCTCGGTGCCGCGCACGACGGCCGCGCGCTCGCCGCCGGAGAGCCTGCCGACCTGCTCGATCAGGGCCAGCGTGCCCACCTTGGCGTACTTGCCGTCCAGCCGTGGCACCAGCAGGACCTTCGACTGACCGCCCGTCGCCATCGCGGCCTCGATCGCGGCGCGCGCCTCGGCGGTGGCGTCCGAGCCGCTGAGGCGGATCGGCACGACCATGCCCGGCAGCACGACGACGTCGTCCAGCGGCAGCACCGGCAGCGCCACAGTCTCGCCCATGATCCCTCCAAAGTTGAGTCTGACTGGCTCAACCAAGATGAGCGGGGGTTTGTTTCCGGTAGGTGTTCGCCCAGAGCGAGCGTCCATTCGGGGGTTGTGCCCGGTAGGCGACGCCGCGACGATCACGCGGTCGGCTGACGAGGAGATGTGCGCATGGAGCAGGCGAGCTGGGTTCCGTCATCGGTGGACCTGGACCGGCCGAGCGCGGCCCGGATGTACGACTACTTCCTGGGCGGGTCGCACAACTTCGCGGTGGACCGCGAGGCGGCGAAGTCGGTCGAGCAGATCTTCCCCGGCATGTCCGGCGCGGCCAGGGCCAACCGGTCGTTCCTGCGGCGGGCGGTGCGGTACCTGCTGTCGCAGGGCATCGACCAGTTCCTCGACCTGGGGTCGGGCATCCCGACGGTCGGCAACGTGCACGAGATCGCCCAGCAGACCAACCCGGCGGCACGGGTGGTGTACGCGGACGTCGAGCCGGTGGCCGTGGCGCACAGCACGGCGTTGCTGGCGGACAACCCGCTGGCCAGCGCGATCCAGGCGGACCTGCGCGACCCGGACTCGGTGCTGGGGAACGAGGAGGTCCGGGCGGTGCTCGACTTCGACCGGCCGATCGGGCTGCTGATGGTCGCCGTGCTGCACTTCGTGCCGGACGAGGACGAGCCGGGCGCGGCCATCGCCCGGTACCGGCAGGCGCTGGCGCCGGGCAGCTTCGTGGCCGTCTCGCACGCGAGCTGGGACGGCGTGTCGCAGGAGGGGCGGGAGAGCGGCGAGCAGGTGAACGCCATCTACCGCCGCACGGACAGCCCGTTGGTGCTGCGGACCGGCGCCGAGGTCGCCGCCTTCTTCACCGGGCTGGAGGTCGTGGAGCCGGGCGTGGTGCCGTTGAGCGAGTGGCGTCCGGATTCGGACGACGCCTACATCAGCGCGTACGCGGGGGTCGGGAAGAAGGTCTGACGGCGCCCGTCACTCGGGCGGGGTGAGGCGGAGGTCCGGGTCGATCGGCGGCTCGCCGTCGAACGGGCCGTCGGGCACGGCGCCCAGCGCGTCGAGGGTGAGGCCGATCTCGCGCGCGTTCGGGTCGGTGTCGGGTGGCGTGGTGAACCAGGCGTGCAGGTCCTCGGGGATCCGGTAGCGGTCGGTGAGGTCGCGGTAGAGGGCGGCGCGGTCGCCGGCCTGCTCGGCCAGTTGCCGGTACTCGCGCATGGCCAGGCGCATCCGGATCCAGCGGTGGCGGTCGGTCTTGGTGGCGTCGTCCTCGGTGAACCGGGTGCGCAGGAGTCGTCCGGCCTCCGCGCCGCGTTCGGCCAGGGCGCGGATCGTCTCCGGGCGCATGAAGAGGTTCGTGCCGCCCTCCAGGGCGCCGACGCGGACGTGCGCGATCCGTCCCCGGTAGCCGGGCAGGGCGGACTGCATGGTGTCGCGCCAGTCGAGCATGGTGTTGAGGATCGCGGACGCGAAGTGCTGCACGAGTCCGATGCCGCGCCACGGCGTGCCGCCGGTGGACGCGTCCTGCTCGGGCAGCCAGACGTCCCGGTCGTCGCCCGGCGGGTAGGACTGGAGGCTCAGGCCGAACGTCGGCCAGCGCGGCAGCAGGTTGTCGAAGAAGTGGATCGGGAAGTTGCTGGTGATGCCGCCGTCGGAGAACCAGTGGACGCGCGGCTCCGGCTCGGCGCGCACCAGCGGCACCGCGGCGATCAGGCCGGGCAACGGCATGCTCATCCGGACGGCCAGCGCGACCGGCAGGTTCTTCGGCAGTGAGTTGAGGGTCTCGGCGGGGTGCAGCGGGCAGTGGTGCGGCGTGGCGTCTCGGCCGAGCTTGTCGACGGTCCGCGGCGGGAGGACGGTCCCCAGGCACGTGGGGCAGAACAGCCACGCGGCCGACGGTTCGGTGAACGGCAGGCGGTAGGGGCGGCCCTCGGACAGGTCCGTGGTCATCAGCACCAGGTTGGTGGTCAGGTCGTCGAACGTCAGGTCCGTCGTCCCGGACAGGTCGTCCAGCACGTCGGCGATCCAGTCGCTGAACGGCGGCACGCCGGTCGACGCGGGCACGCCGCACCGTCGGTCCCAGAAGTTCGGCCGGAACGCGCCGGTGCCCGGCACGAGTCCGAAGTGGACGGTGCTGGCCATCCGGTCGAGGAACCGCTTGGCGCTCAAGCCGTACGTGACCGCGACCGCGCTGACGAACGCGAACCCGAGCACCAGCCACCACACGGCGGCGGTGGCGGCGCTCGCCAGGCTCGGCGCCGTCCAGCGCGTGCTCAGGGCGACCGGGATCAGCGGGATGACCAGGAGCAGCCCGGTGCCGATGCGGCGCAGCCACGCGTCCCGGCCGTTCGGCAGGACTCTCAGCACGGTGCCGGGCACCGCGACGAGGGCCGCGACGGTGAGGCTGATCAGCGCCCACGTCGGCGTGGAGCGCCAGTCGATCGAGTGAAACCACAGCGTCGGGCCGGTGAGCCACAGCCCCAGGGCCACGGCGAGGAAGACCCGTGCCCGCCAACCGATCGCGCTGATCAGGGCGAGCAAGAGGCAGGTGAGCGGGCTGCGCCCGGTGGAGTCGCGGCGTTGCATCGAGGCCGCCACGATCCGGTACAGCTTGCGGGTGTGCTCGCTGGGCTGGAAGAGCTGCGCCAGTCGCCAGCCGGGCGCGGCGAACCAGTCGACGACCTCCGCGAGCTTGCGGAAACCGCCCCGGTCCCGGCCCTTCTCGGCGGCGGCGGTGAACGCGGCCCCGATGGCACCGGCCGACGCGCCGCCCAACGACCGGAACCGGTAGTGCCCGGCCAGCTCCACGACCGCCAACGGGTAGACGACGCCGCTCGCCGCGCCGCCCCGCATGGTCAGGTCGCAGTACCGGTTGAAGTCCTCGGCCATGGCGAACCTCCCGGCAACCATGATCTCCCGTCGCCGCCGTGCGTGGCGCTAGACCAATCGGCTGTAGACGCGCGTGTCGAACGCTCACGGCCCGCGTGTCGAACGCTCAGAACCCCCGAATTCCACGTTCAGGTACCGCGCACGGGGACCTGAACGTAGAACTCGGGGTCCTGGCGGTTCGACACGCGGGACCTGAGTGTTCGACACGCGCGTCTACAACCGGGTTCGCGCGATGTGCTCGATCTCGGCGGGTGTGCCGGACATGATCGTGCGGACGCGTTCGGTCACCAGCCCGATCGGCCAGTCCCACCACTTGGCGCGCAGCAACCGGGCCACGTCCTCGTCGGCGTAGCGCTGCTTCACGGGCTTCGCCGGGTTGCCGCCCACCACCGCGTACGGCGGCACGTCCGACGTCACCACCGCACCGGTCGCGATGATCGCGCCGTCGCCGATCGTCACGCCGGGCATGACGATCGCGTGGTAGCCGAACCAGACGTCGTTGCCGACCACCGTGTCGCCGCGCGTCTCCATGCCGGTCATCAGGTCCATCGTCTTCTCGGCCCACGTGCCGCCGAAGATCGTGAACGGGAACGTCGACACGCCGATGTTGAGGTGGTTCGCGCCGGCCATGATGAACGTGGTGCCGGTGGCCAGCGCGCAGAACCTGCCGATGACCAGCTTCTCGGCGCCGTACCCGTAGAGCACGTTGCGGGTCTCGAACTCCAGCGCGTGCTCCGGGTCGTCGTAGTACGTGTACTCACCGACCTCGATCGTCGGCGACGTCACCAACGGCTTGAGCTGGACGACGCGGTCCGCGTGCGGCAGCGGGTGCAGGACGGTGGGGTCTGGGATCAAAGCGAAGGGCTCCTAACGCGACTCGTGTTGCGTTAGAGTGGCACACCTCGCCCACTAACGCAACTGGAGTTGCAGTTGACCTCACGACCGGGTGGACGCTCGGCCCGCGTCCGCGAAGCCGTCCTCGAAGCCGTGCACGCCGAGCTGACCCGGCACGGCTACGCCGGCACGACGGTGGAGAACGTCGCCGAACGCGCGGGCGTGCACAAGACCACCGTGTACCGCCGTTGGGGAACGGTCGACGTGCTCATCGCCGACGCCCTCGACCACACCCGCGAGACCGAGTGGCCGGTGCCCGACACCGGCACGCTGGAGGGCGACCTGATCGCCGTCGCCACCGAGATCGCGGACACCTTCGCCGACCCGCAGCACCGACTCGTGCCGATCGCGATCGTCGTCGCGGCACAGCAGTCCACCCGTGCCCAGGACGCGAAGCGCCGGTTCTACGCGGCCCGGCAGGCCGAAGCCGCCAAGGTCGTCACCCGCGCCGTCGACCGCGGCGAACTCCCGCCGCAGGCCGACCCGGTCGAACTGATCCGCCTCACCTGCGCCCCGCTGTACCACCGGATCTTCATCACCGGCGAGCCTGTCGACCGCGCCACCGCCGAACGCTCCGCCCGAGCCGCCCTGGCCGCCGCCCGAGCCGGCCTGCTCTGAACCGGGATCAAGCGCCGGACAACCGGAGATCACCCTCCCAACTCCGGCACCGCACGCGGCCCGACGGGAACACGAGGTCGAGCGCTATCCGCCCGGTGCGCGGTTCGTGCTCCTGGGCGACCGCGAGCACCTCTTCCCCGAGGTGACGGGCGAACGGCGTCGCACCGCCGATCGGCCCGACCTCGACCCGCCCGTACTCCTGCATGTCATAGCCCTCGTGGGGCGGTGACTCCGCCACGATCAGGCACCAGTCCGGACCGGTCGTGACGTGGGTGCACCCCTCGTGGTCGTCCACCAGCCACACGTCCAGCGGATCGGTCGGCGCCTCCGAACCGTAGTGGTGCCAAGCCGCGATCACCCGCTCCAGCCGTCGACCGACCAGCCGACGGGGGTCCGTGCCGGCGCCGTGCAGTCGGCATTCCGGTTCCATGCGCGAACCGTACGCCGCTACAGCTCGTACCAGCGCAGGATTTCCGGGTCCAGCACGCGGGCCGCGAGACCGATCCGCCGCGCCGTCTCCGCCAACTCCGCTGCCGCCGCCGGGTTGCCGCGCGGTGGCAGGGCGGGATCGTCCAACTGCGTCACCATGTCGTCGTGGTGGCTCGGGACCAGCACCTTGGGCCGGGTCGCCCGCAGCGCCCGCGCGGTGTAGTCGTGCACGTTCGCGTGGCCGCTCATGCCCAGCACGAGGACGTCCGGCCGCAGTCCCGCGACCTCCCGCTCGACGTAGTTCGCCGTGCCGGACAGGAACAGCACCGAGAACCCGCGCACGGTGATCATGTACGCCAGCGAGCCGCCTTCCACGAGGTCGCTGATCGTGGCCGGCGCCTTCGGCGGCGCGGTCAGGCTGCCCGGCGCGAAGTACCCGTACGAGCCGAACTGGCTGTGCAGGCTCCGGAACACCTGGACGGTGAAGCCGTGGAAGTCCAGGTGCTCCCCGCCGGACGCCACGACCACGTCGTCCCCCGGCACGCCCTGCGCCACCAACAGATGCCGGTGCGTCTCGGTGCCGATCACCCGGGAACCGTGCTTCTCCACCACGTACGGGATCTCCGACAAGTGGTCGTAGTGCCCGTGCGTCGCCAGCACCAACTCCGGCCGCTCACCGAGGTGCCGGTCGACCAACTCCCTCCGCACCGCCAGCGGGTGGTCGGCGATGAACCCGCCGTCCTCGTCGAACACCGGCAACCGGCTCAGGTACGGGTCGATCAGCACCCGCCGACCGTCGAACAGCACCTCCCACCCGGCGACGCCCAACCAGCGCAGGCTCACCCCGCTGCGCCCCGACGCGAACGCCACCCCCGGCAGCCCCGCACCCGCCACCGCGACGGCCGCCGACCCGATCAACACCTGTCGTCTGCTCACGCACATGCCACCCACAAGACCAGCGCCCGGCCCCACGTGTCCAAGTCCGATATCACCACGCCTGCGATATGCGGACGGCTATCATCCCAGCTCGTGGACCTCCTCAGGCACCTGCGGTACTTCCTGGCCGTGGCCGAGGAACTGCACTTCGGCCGTGCCGCGGCCCGCCTCCACATGTCCCAGCCACCGCTGTCGCAGAGCATCCAACGCCTGGAACGCGAACTCGGCGTCCGCCTCTTCGACCGCGACGCCCGGCACGTCGCCCTCACCGACGCGGGCCGCCAGATCCTCACCGAAGCCCGCGGCCTGCTCGCCGGCGAAGACCGGCTCCGCGCCCTCGCCGGACGATTCCGCCACGGCGAAGCCGGATCACTGCGCGCGGGCGTCCCACCGGACCTGGGCGGACGAGCGGTGGCCGCGCTCCTCCCCGCGTTCCGCCACCGCAGCCCCGTCGAGCTCAAGCTCCGGGAGATCGGCACCGCCGAACAACTGCGCGCCCTGGCCGACCGAAGCCTGGACGTCGGCGTCCTGCGCTTCCCGTTCGACGTCTCCTGGCTGAGCCTCGGCCCGGTCCTGACCAGCCCACTGGGCGTCCTCCTGCCCCGCGAGCACCCCCTCACCACCACCCCGGACGTCCGCCTGGCCGACCTGAACGGCCTGGCCCTCGTCCTCTTCCCCCGCACCACCGCGCCCGCGCTGCACGACGAGGTGCTGACCACGTGCGCCCGACACGGCTACACACCCACCGACGTCCACCAAGCCGGCAACCCGGAGTTCGCGCTGGGACTCGTCCTCGCCGGCGGCGCGGTCGCCCTGCACGACGGCATCACCCCACCACCGGACGCCGCCTGGCGACCACTGCGCGGCAACCCCATCCTGTGGCGGACCTCGGCCGCCTGGCCACGTGGCCGCCGAACACCCGCCGTCACCGCCTTCGCCGACGCCGTCACCGAAGTCCTGACCGCACAAGGAATGCGCCACGCCGAGGGCACGCTGCCCCGCTACCCCCGCCCGGCCGCGGAGTACCTGTCATGACCGCCGCCCGCGTGCGCGCCGCCTTCGCCGACGCCGGCGTCACCGGCAAGCTGCACGCCATCGACCTCGACCACCCCGACCGCGAACTCTCGGTCGGCGCGGACGACCCCGTCGTCCTCGCCAGCGTCTTCAAAGTCCCGCTGCTCGTCGCCCTGCACCACAGCACGCACGACCTGACCGGGCGGATCACCCTCGACCACGACCGCAGCACCGGCCCCACGGGCATCGGCGGCATGCTCGACCCGGTCACCATCTCCCTGCGCGACCTGGCCTACCTGGCCATCACCGTCTCCGACAACGCCGCCGCCGACGCCCTGGTCGACGTCATCGGCCTCGACACCGTCAACCAGACAGCCCACGACCTGGGCCTGACCCGAACCCGAATCGTCCACCGGGCACGGGACTTCATGCGCACCATGGCCGAAGACGCCGCCCCCGCCGAACCACCGGCCGCCCTCACCGACCCCGTCGTCCTGTCCCGACTGCGTGCCCTGGACCCCGACCAGACCAACCGCGGCACCGCACGCGACCTGACCACCCTGCTGCGACACATCTGGCACCACGGAGAATGCGCCCCGATCCGCCGCACCATGGCCCTTCAAGTCTGGCCACACCGCCTGGCCTCCGGCTTCCCGTTCGACGACGTCCGCGTAGCCGGCAAGACCGGCACCCTCCCGACCATCCGCAACGAGATCGGCGTCGTCGAATACCCGGACGGCGGCCGTTACGCAGTAGCCGTCTTCACCCGCAGCGCGAGCACCGCCTTCACCCTGCCACCGGCAGACGCCGTCATCGGCAAGACCGCCAGACTGGCCATCGAGCACCTCCGCTGACCCTCGCCACCCCACCGCACCCCGTCAGATCCCGTCCAAGAACTCGTCCACCTCGGCCAACGCCCTCAACCGCACCGGCTCCGCGGACAGGAACAGGTCGTGCATACCGCCCTCCACCTGCACCACCCGCACCTGCCGGCCGATCTTCGGCCCCCACACCCGCATGTGCTCCACGTCCAGCACGGTGTCCGCCGTCATCGCCTCGGGCGTCCACCGCTTCGCGTGGAGATGACTGCGCCCCGACCGCAGCACCAGCACCGGCGCCTCCACCTCCAACCCCCGGTGCAGCCGGGCATGACCACGACGGATCGCGCGCAACCACCCCGCGTGCACCGGGAACGCCTCGATCGGCTTCCACGTCGTGTCGAAATCCCACTCCCCGTGGTGGTCGCGGTGGATGCTCTCGCCGTACACCGGTCCCAGGCCGGGCTTGAGCACCAGCTTCGGCGCCACCCGGCCGACACCCCGGATCAACGCCGTCCCCACAGTCCGCACCAGCCACGGCTCGGCCAGGTCCAACCAAGGGCTGTTGAGCACCAACGCGTCCAGCACGTCGTCCGAGCGCCGCTCGTGCGCCCACAAACCCGTGATGAGCCCACCGGTCGAATGTCCCATCACCACCAGGTGCCGGTGACCGTCCTCCTCGCGGATCACGCGCGCCGCGGCGTCGATCTCCTCGAAGTGCTCGGCCAGGTCGGTCACGTAGTTCGCCACCTGCCCCGGCCGCAACGACCGCCCGTACGCGCGCAGGTCGATGGCGTAGAAGTCGAAGCCGCGCGCGGTGAAGTGCTCGGCCACGTGCCGCTGGAAGAAGTAGTCCGCGAAACCGTGCACGTACAGCACCGCGCCGCGGATGGCCGGCTGCGCGCGGCGGCGGACCAGGGTCGCGGTCGTGTCACCGCCGCCCAGGGGCAGCGCGCGGGTCTCGTAGTCGGTGCCGAGCACGTCTGCGTTCACCAGGTCAGTGTGCACGCCGATTCGTCCGATCGGGGAGATGTGGGGCGCGGGTCGTGGCACTGTGGGAACCATGAGCAGCGAGGAGATCGAACGGTCGAGCGCGCGTGTCCGGTTCCCCGGCATCAGCCCGCGTGCGTACGAACACCCGGTCGACCGGGGGGCGTTGGCGGTCTTGCGCGCGGTGCCGGGCATCGGCCCGGTGTTGCAGGCGGTGGCGGGCGCGTTCACGGAGCGCGGTGAGAGGTTGGGTTACCTGGCGTCGAGCATCCGGGTGGGCCCCGGGCAGTACCCGGAGCTGGACCGGCTCCGGCTCGAGGTGGCGGCGACGCTGGACGTCGACCCGGTGCCGGAGCTGTTCGTCAAGCGCGACCCGGTGCCCAACGCCATGACGCTGGGCATCGACAAGCCCTTCATCGTGCTCACCACGGGCCTGATCGAGCTGCTGGACGCAGAGGGTCTGCGGTTCGCCATCGGGCACGAGATGGGGCACGTCCTGTCGGGGCACGCGCTGTACCAGACGATCCTGCAGCGGCTGATGCAGCTGCAGCACGGTCTCGGCTGGATGCCGGGCGGCTACTGGGCGATCACCGCGATCATCGCCGCGCTGCGCGAGTGGTACCGCAAGACCGAGCTGTCCTGCGACCGCGCCGGCCTGCTGTGCGGGCAGGACCCGGCCGCCGCGCTGCGCGTGCACGTCGCCATGGCGGGCGGCATGGACCTCAGCCAGGTCGACACGGCCGAGTTCCTCAAGCAGGCCAAGGAGTACGAGCAGGTCGAGGACGTGCGCGACAGCGTGCTCAAGCTGATCCGCACGTGGCCGCTGACCCACCCGATGGCCGTGGTCCGAGCCGCGGAGCTGCAGAAGTGGGCGGCGGGTGAGGAGTACCGCGCCATCCTGACCGGCTCGTACCAGCGGCGCGAGGACGACCGGCCGACGAGCTCGTTCACGGAGGACATCAAGTCCGCGGCCCGGTCGTACAAGGAGTCGGCGGCCGAGTCCGAGGACCCGCTGATGAAGGTGTTCAACGAGGTCGGCGACGTGCTCGCGGGCGCGGCGGGCAGGGTGCGCAGCAAGTTCACCGGGGCGGACTAGTCCGCTTGGCCCAGCGGAACCGGCCATTCTGGCTAACCTCCTCCTGACGCCTTTGATCAGGAGGAGGGGCCGATGCGGCTTGGCGCGTTGTTGATGACGTTGTTGATGACTCTCGCGGGCACCGCCACGGCGGACGCGGACGTGAGCGCGGACGCGGGCGAGCGCGTGGTGGGCGGTGAACGGGTGTCGATCGCGGACCACCCGTGGGTGGTGTACGTGGCCGATGCCACCGGCAACCAGTTCTGCGGCGGCACTCTGGTCTCGCCGACCAAGGTGGTCACCGCGGCCCACTGCGCGACCACCCGGACGCCCCGCAACACGCGGGTCGTGCTGGGTCGAGAGGACCGCAAGGGTGACGAGGGCGTGGTCGCCCGGCTCTCCGCGATCTGGATCCACCCGGAGTACGTGTCCGCGGACCAGGGCGCGGACGTCGCCGTGCTGACCTTGCGCTCACCGGTGGACTACACGCCTCTCCCGTTGGCGCAGCCGTCGGACGGCGTGCTGTACGAGCCGGGCACGAGCGGTCGGGTGTTCGGCTGGGGTCGGACCAGTGAGCAGGGCCCGGCCTCGCGCTACCTGCTCGGCGCGACCGTGCCGGTGACGGATCACGAGTACTGCCGCACCGCTTACCCCCAGTACGACCCGGACGAGATGACGTGCGCCGGTTACCCGGAGGGCGGTGTCGACACGTGCCAGGGCGACTCGGGCGGTCCGTTCGTGGCCGGCGGGAAGCTGATCGGCGTCACCTCTTGGGGTGAAGGTTGCGCCCGGGAGGGCAAGCCGGGCGTCTACAGCAACATCGCCGCCTACTCCCAGGCGATCGAGGAGCAACTGGTTGCCTGACCAACCGGCGTGCGGGCCTCTCGGGGTCCGCACGCCGACTCGGCCCGACCTCGCCCTCGTCGGGCACCCGACCGGATCGGGACCTCGACCTACAGCACGAGCCCGATCGACATCGTGACGAACACCGCCGCGCACACCGCGTCCAACGCCGTGGTCACACCGGGCCGCCGCAACGAGCCCGCCACCCGCGCCGCCGCCACCACGATCGTCAGCTCCCACAACGCCGCGAGCCCCAGGAACACGGCGGCGAGCATCCCGAGCTGCCACGTCGGGTCGCCCGTGCCGATGAACTGCGGCAGGAACGCCAGCGAGAACAGCAGCATCTTCGGGTTGGTGATGTTCGTCAGGAACCCCTGCCGGAACGGACGGGGAGGCGCGACCGCGGCCACCTCGCCGCCCGAACGCCGCAGCAGCCCGCGGGTGATCGTCACGGCCAGGTAGAGCAGGTACGCCGCGCCGACCCAGCGCAGCCCGGTCAGCACGGCCGGGTAGCGGGCGATCACCACGCCCAAGCCCGAGATCACCAACGCCACCTGGACGAAGGCGGCGGTGTGGATGCCCGCCAGCGCCAGCAGTCCGGCCCGCGTGCCGGACCTCATCGAGGTGCGCAGCAGGAGGAAGGCGTCCACGCCGGGCGTCAGCACGACCACCGCGCAGGCGATCAGGAACGCCGGCAGCTGGGTGAAGTCCAAGTGCACGGAAACCTCCCTCATGTTCCGGACAGAACGCCGTGATCTGTCTCACTGACCGTTGAATCTTCGGTCACGCAGCACTCTAACAACAGATTTTACGGATCTCATACCCGAATCCTGCCCGCAGTGATCTTCCGCTACGGTCGGTGCCCGTTCGGCCACATGACGTAGAGAGGTGCTCCATGCGCATCAGCGCGCCGGTCTTCGCCGTTCTCGTTCTGGTCCTGTCGGCGCTGCCCGCGGACGCGATCGTCGGCGGCCGGGACGCGCCCGCGACGCCGTGGGCCGTCGCGTTGTTCGACGGGGGCACCTTCTTCTGCGGCGGCGCGCTGATCGCGCCGGACAAGGTGGTCACCGCCGCGCACTGCACGGTCGCGCGCACCGCGCTCGGCGTCCGCGACCGGGTGCCTGACGACGTGACCGTCGTCGCCGGCCGCGCCGACCTCGACACCACCGAGGGCCGGGCGGTGGGTGTCGCCGCGCTCTGGCGCCACCCCGCGTTCACCGAGGTGTCCGCGGGCGACGACGTGGCCACCCTCACCCTCGCCACCCCGCTGCCGTACCGGCCGGTCCGGATCTCGGACGCCGCGTCGGGCCAGGCCGCGGTCTACGGCTGGGGCCGCACGGCCGAGCTGAGCCCGCCGAGCCGCCGCCTGCGCGTGGTCGACGTGCCGATCCGCGCGGACGACGAGTGCGCCGCCGAGGTGCCCGACTACCGGCCGGGCGGGATGCTGTGCGCGGGCTACCCGGAGGGTGGCAAGGACGCCTGCGAGGGTGATTCCGGCGGACCGCTCACCGTGGCGGGGGAGTTGGTCGGCCTCGTGTCCTACGGCCGCGGCTGCGCCCGACCGGGCCAACCCGGCGTCTACACGCGCTTGAGCCGCTACCAGAACCAGCTCTAGAGATCACCGCACTACCGGAGCCGCAGCACCGCAGAGCCGACCCCCGGGACCGACCCGGGACCGTGTGGTACCACGGTGGGGTGCGTTCACACCCGTACCCGGCGACGCTGCGACGGCAGTGGTCGGCCGACCTGACCCCCGACCAGCTCTACGCCGTGCTCAAGCTGCGCTCCGACGTCTTCGTCGTGGAGCAGAACTGCGTCTACCCCGAACTGGACGGGCGTGACCTCGAACCGGGCACCCGGCACTTCTGGCTGGAAGCCGACGACCTGCCCGGCCCGCAGGCCTACCTGCGACTGCTGGAGGAGCCCGGCGGCACCTTCCGCGTCGGCCGGGTCTGCACGGCCCGCGCCGCCCGCGGTCGCGGCTACAGCCGTCGGCTGATGGAGGCGGTGCTGGCCGAGATCGGCCAGGTGGAGTGCGTGCTGGACGCGCAGACCTACGTGGCCGACTTCTACGCGTCGTTCGGCTTCGAGCCGCAGGGCGCGGAGTTCATCGAGGACGGGATACCGCACCTGCGGATGCGCCGGTCTCCGTGATCACCCGCACGGCGCGCTCGATCTCGCCCTCGGACAGGTCGGCGCGGGCGGTGAGGCGGAGCCGGGAGATCCGGTCGGGCACCGACGGCGGCCGGAAGCAGCCGACGACCACGCCCTGCGCGCGGCACGCCTCGGCCCAGTCGAACGCCGCCTCCGGCGACGGCGCCTGCACGGACACGACCGCCGCGGTCGGCGTGCTGACCCGCAACCCCGCCTCCTTGAGCCGGAACGCCAGGTCCTGAGCCACTTCCAGGGCACGCGCGGGCCGCTCCGGCTCGTCCCGCAACACCTTCAACGCGGCCAACGACGCCGCCGCGCTGGCCGGTGCGAGCCCGGTGTCGAAGATGAACGTGCGCGCGGTGTCGACGAGGTGCTTGATCACCCGGCTCGGGCCGAGCACCGCGCCGCCCTGCGCGCCGAGCGACTTGGACAGCGTCACCGTGGTGACCACGTCGGGGGCCTTGGCCAGACCCGCCGCGTGCACCGCGCCACGCCCGCCGTCGCCGACGACGCCGAGGCCGTGCGCGTCGTCCACGACCAGCGCCGCGTCGTGCTCGCGGCAGGCGGCGGCCAGTTGGGCCAGCGGCGCGAGGTCGCCGTCGACGGAGAACACCGAGTCCGTCACCACCAGCGCCCGCCGCTTGCCGCGCGTGGCGAGGGCGTGCGCGACCTGCTCGACGTCGCAGTGCCCGGCGACCACGACGTCCGCTTTGGACAGTCGGGTGCCGTCGATCAGGGAGGCGTGGATGTGCTGGTCGGCGACGATCGCGGTGCCGGGACCGGACAACGCGGTCAGCGCGCCCAGGTTCGCCGCGTAGCCCGAGGAGAACACCAGCGCGGACTGCGCGCCGCAGAAGTTCGCGAGCTCGTACTCCAGCTCGGTGTGCAGCTCGATCGAGCCGGTGACCAGCCGCGACCCGGTCGAGCCCGCGCCCCAGCGCAACGAGGCCGCCGCGGCGGCGCCCGTGACCCGCTTGTCGCGGGCCAGGCCGAGGTAGTCGTTCGAGGCGAGGTCGAGGTTCGTCGAGTCCGCCGGTCGTGGCCGGACCCGGCGGGCGAGACCGGCTTTCGCGCGCGCCTCGGCACGCGTGTCGATCCAGTCGAACACCGAGTCACCTGTGCGCACACTCACGCCGGCAGTGTCGCATCCGACGGCTACGGTGCCGGCGTGGACCTCTTCCAGCCGGAGCCTGCCGACCTGCGCTCGTTGCGGGAGAACGCGCCGGTCCACCGCGACGAGCGCACCGGGATGTGGCTGGTCAGCCGCTACGACGACGTGCGCGCCGTGCTGGCCGACCCGCGTCGCTTCCACCCGGACAACGCGTTGACCGCGGTGACCCCGATCCCGGGGCCGGTGCTGCGGGTGCTGGCCCGGGCCGGGTTCTCGCTGCCGCCGACGTTGGCCAACAACGGCACCGAGACGCACGCCGACCTGCGCCGACTGGTGTCCCGGTTCCTCGCCCCGGCCCGCGTCGCGGCGATGGGGCCGCGGATCGCGGAGCTGACCGCGGAGCGCCTGAGCCGGCTCACCCACCGGGACGGACGTGCCGACCTGCACCCGGCGCTGGCCCGCGACCTGCCCGCGATCGTGCTGCTGGAGGTCATGGGCATCCGGGACGTCGACGTCGAGGCGCTCAAGGCCTGGAGCACGGCGTCGTTGGAGCTGTTCTGGGGTGACGTCACGCCCGAGCGGCAGCACGAGCTGGCCCGTCCCGCCGCCGCGTTCCACCAGTGGCTGACGGCGCGGATCAAGGCCGCCGACCCGGAGGGCGACGACCTGTTCGGCGCGCTGCGGGCGCAGGGCGTGCCGATCCGCGACGCGGCCGGGCTCTGCTACTTCCTGCTGATCGCGGGCCAGGAGACCACGACCCAGCTGCTGTGCGCGGCGTTCCACGCGGTCCTGCGGCAGGACGACCTGTGGTCGCGGCTGGACGAGCCCGGCGTGGCCGGCGCGTGCGTGGAAGAGGTGCTGCGCCGTGACCCGCCGGTGAGCACGTGGCGGCGGATCACGGCCGAGCCGGTCGCCCTCTCCGGGGTCGCGATCCCGGTGGGCGAGCCGCTGCTGCTCATGCTCGCGGGCAGCGGCTCGGACCCCGACGTCTTCGACGAGCCCGAGCGCTTCTGCCCGGCCAGGCCGAACGCCCGCAAGCACCTGGCGTTCGGCTTCGGCAGGCACTTCTGCCTCGGCGCCGGCCTGGCGAGGCTGGAGGCGGAGGTGGTGCTGCGGGAGACCGCGCGGCGGTTCCCGGACCTGCGCCTCGCCTCGACCGGGCCGCCGCCGATGCTGGGCCTGCTGTCGTTCCGCGCGCCGTTGAGCGTGGAGGTCGAGCTAGGGGACCAGCACGACCTTGCCGGTCGAGGCCCGGGTCTCCAGCAGTTCGTGGGCGCGGGCGGCGTCGGCCAGCGGTAGCGCTTCGCCCAGCACCGGGCGCAGCCCCGAGGTGAACGCCCGCCGCACCGTGTCGGGGGTGACGGGGTTGCCGAACCCGAGCACCGCGACGCCCTTGCGGAACACGTCGGACGCGGTCACGTCCAGCGGCTCGCCGCTCGCGAAGCCGAAGACGGCCAGCCGGCCGACCCGGTCGCGCAACAGCTCGAACGACTGCCGCGCCACCGCGCCGCCGACCGACGAGAACACCACGTCGACCGGCTCGACCCGGGTCGGCCAGTCCGGCTCGCCGTAGTCCACGACCTCGTGCGCGCCCAGCTCACGGGCCAGCGCCAGCTTCCGCCCGCCCCGCGCGGCGGCCACGACCGTCGCGCCCGCCCGTGCCGCGACCTGCACGAGCAGGCTGCCGACACCGCCCGCCGCCGCCTCGACCAGCACCCGTTCGCCCGCGGCGAGCCGGACCGCGTCGGCGGCGGCCACCGCCGTCGCGCCCTGGAGGTACAGGGCCAGCGCCTCGTGGTCGGACACGTCGTCGGGCACCTCGGTCGCGTCCTCGGGCAGCAGGGCCAGTTCGGCGTAGCCCTCGCCGAGCGCGAAGCCGATCAACCGCCTGCCGTCGGGGCCCACCCCGACCACCTCGCCGCCGAGCGCGCCGGGTGCGAGGTCGTACCAGGGCACCACCCGCGCGCCCGTGCCCGACCGGATGATCGTCTCGCCGTAGTTCACGCCGATCGCCGTGACGCGAACCAGGACCTGGCCCGGCCCGGCGACCGGATCGGGCACCTCCGCCACGCCGAGCACGTCCGCCGGACCGAACTCGTGGAACCGCACTGCTCGCACAACGCCTCCCGACCTTCAAGCGGACCGTCGGTCCGCTTCCTGTGCGTTACCATACGGACTGCTGGTCCGCTTTTGTCAAGCGAGTCGATCGAGCCGCGGGTCGAGGAGGTCCACGATGCGGAAGGACGCCGAGCGCAACCGCGCCGCGGTCCTCGCCACCGCCGCGCGCCTGATCGCCGAACGCGGGCCGGACGGGTTCTCGATGGACGACGTCGCCGCCGCCGCGGGCGTGGGCAAGGGCACCGTGTTCCGCCGCTTCGGCGACCGCGACGGCCTCGTGCAGGCGGTGGTCGACGAGGCCTCCGAGTCGTGGCGTGCGGAGGCGGAGGCGTTGCTGGAAGCGGGCGACGTCCCGCCGGAGGAGCGGGTGATCACGTTCGTGGCGACCCTGTTCGACCACGTGATCGCCGCCCTGCCCCTGGTGATCGCGTTCGAGCGGGTGACCACGCGCAGCATCGCGTGCGACGCGGACGCCAAGCTCACGCACCAGCGACTCGTCGCGTTGATCTCCCAGGTCAAGCCCGGTGCGGACGCCGAGTACCTCGCACACGCCCTGATCGCGCAGGTGCGTGCCGACACGCTGCGCCACATGGTCGACCAGTGCGGTCTGGACGTGGCGCGGGTGCGTGCCGGTGTGATCTCGCTCGCGCGCGGCGTGCTGGCGGGCGGCCCGGCGCCGGCCGCGTCCCCCGTCGGCTGACGAGCTGGAACACCCCGCTCCGGCGGTCGCGCGGGCGGTCTGGCTCCCGTCGGGAATCGGCACCCCGAACACCCCCCGATGAGCGCCGTGGGGACGTTCGGCGCGAGGTCCGCCAAGACACGCCCCGACCTCCGGCCCGGTCCCCGACCCGGTCCGACGCGACCCGGTGTGATCGTCCTCGCCCGCCCGGGACTTGGAGCCCGCCGGCGGAAGTGCGACGATGCCCAGGCTTGAGGGGGTGCGCGAGGAAGCCGGTGTGAATCCGGCACGGTCCCGCCACTGTGACCGGACCGAGGAGCCCGGGAGTCAGGAACTCGACCCCCGACTCATCGACCGGACACGGGCGTGGACACCCGAGGAAGGACACCGCCGCATGGGCGCGCGTTTCCCCTTTTCCGCTGTCGTCGGCCACGACGACCTCCGCACGGCTCTGCTGCTCAACGCCGTGCACCCCGGTATCGGCGGGGTGCTCGTCCGAGGCGAGAAGGGGACCGCGAAGTCGACCGTGGTCCGCGCCCTCGCCGCACTGCTCCCCGAGCTGGACGTGGTGCCGGGCTGCCGGTTCGGCTGCGACCCGGCGACACCGACCGACTGCCCCGACGGGCCGCACGGCCACGGCGCGGAGCGGCGGCCGGCACGGCTGGTCGAGCTGCCGGTCGGCGCGACCGAGGACCGGCTGATCGGCTCGCTCGACCTGGAACGCGCGTTGACCGAGGGCGTCCGCGCCTACCAGCCCGGTCTGCTGGCCGCCGCGCACCGGGGCGTGCTGTACGTGGACGAGGTGAACCTCCTGCACGACCACCTCGTCGACCTGCTGCTCGACGCCGCAGCCATGGGCCGCGCGCACGTCGAGCGCGAAGGCGTGTCCGTGTCGCACGCCGCGTCGTTCCTCCTGGTCGGCACCATGAACCCGGAGGAGGGCGAGCTGCGCCCGCAGCTGCTGGACCGCTTCGGCCTCACGGTCGCGGTCCGCGCCTCGCGGGACGTGCCGACGCGGACCGAGGTCGTGCGGCGGCGGTTGGCGTACGAGGCCGACCCCGACGGCTTCGCCGCCCGCTGGGCCGAGGCCGACCAGGAGCTGGCCCGGCGGATCGTCGCCGCCCGCGACCGGCTCGCGGACGTGGTGCTGCCGGACGCGGAACTGCGCCGCATCTCCGGCATCTGCGCCGCGTTCGAGGTGGACGGCATGCGCGCGGACCTCGTCGTGGCCCGCACCGCGACCGCGCACGCCGCCTGGAGGGGCGCCGACGAGGTGGCCGAGGAGGACGTGGAGGCGGCCGTGCGGCTGGCGTTGCCGCACCGCAAGCGCCGGGACCCGTTCGACGAGCCGGGGCTGGAGGAAGAGCAGCTCAACGACGCCCTCCAGCAGGGCGCGGAAGCCGCCCAAGAGCCCGAAGACGGCCCGGACGACGACCCCGGAGGCCCCGACGACGACGGTGGCGGCTCGGAGCTGCCCGGCGAGCCGCCGCAGTCCACTTCGGACGCTGAGGGCAAGGGCAAGGGGAACGGTTCGGCCGACCGGTCGCACGCCCCCGCCCCGGCGTTCCGCGCCCGGCTGTTGGAGGTGCCGGGGGTCGGCGAGGGCGCGCCGGGCAAGCGGTCACGTGCCCGTGCCCGCACCGGCCGCGTGGTCCGCTCGTCCACAGTGGACGGCGCGGGCCTGCACCTGGTCGGCACGCTCGGCGCCGCCGCGCCGCACCAGGCCGCCCGGGGCCGCAGCGGTCCCGGCCTGGAACTGCGCGGCGCGGACCTGCGGCTCTCCGTGCGCGAGGGCAAGGAGGGCAACCTCGTGCTGTTCGTCGTCGACGCGTCCGGCTCGATGGCGGCCCGGCAGCGGATGTCGGCCGTCACCGGCGCGGTGATCTCCCTGCTCCGCGACGCCTACCAGCGGCGGGACAAGGTCGGCGTGGTGACGTTCCGCGGCCGGGAGGCCCAGGTCGCCCTGCCGCCGACGAACTCGGTCGACGCGGCGGCGGCCCGGCTGCGCGCCCTGCGCACCGGCGGCCGGACCCCGCTGGCCGACGGCCTGCTGCGCGCCCGCCGCGTGCTGGACACCGAACGCGTCCGCGACCCCCGCCGCCGACCGCTGCTCGTGCTGCTCACCGACGGCCGCGCGACGGCGACCGGCACGGGCGGCGACCCGATGCGCGACGCCCTGCGCGCGGCCGGCCTGCTGGCCGCCGACCGGGTGGCGTCCGTCGTGGTGGACTGCGAGCACGGCCCGGTCAGGCTCGGCCTGGCGGCACGGCTGGCGGGCGCGCTGGAAGCGGCGTGCGTGCGCTTGGAGGAACTGTCCGCAGAACAGGTGGCGGGCGTCGTCCGCGCCGCCCGAGCCGCTTAGGAGCGTCGAAAGTGCCTCAAGGACAACCGTCCGTCGTCCCCGACGACGGCCTCAGCACCCGTCAGCGCCGCAACCGGCCGTTGGTCGTGCTGCACACCGGCGAGATGAAGGGCAAGTCGACCGCCGCCTTCGGACTGGCGCTGCGCGGGTGGAACCAGGGCTGGTCCATCGGCGTCTTCCAGTTCGTGAAGTCAGCGAAGTGGAAGGTCGGCGAGGAGTCGGCGTTCCGCGCGCTCGGCCGCCTGCACGAGCAGACCGGCGAGGGCGGCCCCGTCGAGTGGCACAAGATGGGCGAGGGCTGGTCCTGGACCCGCAAGCAGGGCACCGAGGACGACCACGCCGCCGCCGCGCGCGAGGGCTGGCAGGAGATCGCCCGCCGGCTGGCCGCCGGGCAGCACGGCCTCTACGTGCTGGACGAGTTCACCTACCCCATGCACTGGGGCTGGATCGACGTGGACGAGGTGGTCGACACCCTGGCCGACCGGCCCGGCCACCAGCACGTCGTCATCACCGGCCGGCACGCGCCGGACAAGCTGGTCCAGGCCGCCGACCTGGTGGTGGAGATGACCAAGGTCAAGCACCCGATGGACGCGGGCCAGAAGGGCCAGAAGGGGATCGAGTGGTGAACCGGCTGGTGGTCGCCGCGCCCGCGTCGGGCAGCGGCAAGACCACCGTGGCCACCGGCCTGATGGCGGCGCTGCGGCGCGCGGGCGACAAGGTCGCGCCGTTCAAGGTCGGCCCGGACTACATCGACCCCGGCTACCACTCGGTGGCCACCGGCAGGCCGGGCCGCAACCTCGACCCCGTCATGGTCGGCGAGCACCGGGTGGCGTCGCTGTTCGCGCACGGCGCGCGCGGCTGCGACGTGGCCGTGGTGGAGGGCGTGATGGGCCTGTTCGACGGGCGGGTGGACACCGAGGGCATCGGGTCCACCGCGCACGTCGCCAAGCTCCTGTCCGCGCCGGTGCTGTTCGTGGTCGACGCGCGGGGTCAGAGCCGCAGCCTCGCCGCCCTGCTGCACGGCTTCCGCGGCTACGACCCGACCGTGCGGCTCGGCGGCGTGGTGCTCAACCAGGTCGGCTCGGCCCGGCACGAGCACGTGCTGCGCGGCGCGTGCGCCGAGGTCGGCCTGGAAGTGCTCGGCGTGCTGCCGCGCGACCCCGAGTTCGCGCTGCCGTCACGCCACCTCGGCCTGGTCACGGCCGCCGAGCACGGACCGGCCGCCACGGCCGCCGTGGACGCCATCGCCGCCGCCGTCGCGCGGCACGTCGACCTGGACGCCGTGCGCCGGCTCGCCGCCGAGGTGCCCGCGATGGCCGTGCCGACGTGGGACCCGCACGCGGAGGTCGAGCACGTCGACCGCACGCCGACGGTCGCGGTCGCGGGCGGCGCGGCGTTCACGTTCGGCTACGCCGAGCAGGTCGAGCTGCTCACCGCGGCCGGCGCGGACGTCGTCGTGGTCGACCCGCTGCGCGACGAGTCGCTGCCCGAGGGCACGTCCGGCCTCGTGCTGCCCGGCGGGTTCCCCGAGCAGCACGCGGCCGAGCTGTCGGCCAACGAGAAGCTGCGCGCCGCCGTCGCCGCCCTGGCCCGCGGCGGCGCGCCCGTGCACGCCGAGTGCGGCGGCCTGCTGTACCTGGCGAACTCGTTGGACGGCGCGCCGATGTGCGGCGTGATCGACGCGGACGGCTCGATGACGTCCCGGCTCACCCTGGGCTACCGCGACGCCGTCGCGCCGCAGGACTCCGTGCTGGCCCGCGCGGGCTCGCGGATCACCGGGCACGAGTTCCACCGCACCGCGCTGAGCGTCCCGCACGGCGCGAAGCCCGCCTGGCAGTGGCGCGGCCACGACCTGCGCCCGGTGGCCGAGGGATTCGTCCTCGGCCGGGTGCACGCGTCGTACCTGCACACCCACCCGGCGTCCGCGCCGGAGGCCGTGACCCGCTTCGTCCGGGCCTGCGCGAACGAGTCCGCGCGCTCCGAGGCCACTCGTTAGTGGATCGCGCTCGCGCGGTACGGTCCTTGCCCACCAAGCCGAACACGTCGTGGGGAGCAGTTGTGATGACTGGTCGGGTCTCCTTCGTGGGCGCCGGTCCTGGCGCCGCCGATCTCATCACGGTGCGCGGCGCGAAGCGGATAGCCGAGGCCGACGTCGTGCTGTGGTCCCCCGGGGTGATCGAGGTGGAGTGCGTGCGCGAGCACGCCCGCGCCGACGCCGAGCTGGTCGACTTCTCCCGCGTCACCGAGGCCGAGGTGGTCGAGGTGTACCGGCGCGCGTCGGCGGGCAGGCTCAAGGTGGTGCGGCTGCACGCGGGCGACCCGTCGCTGTGGGGCGGTTTGCGCGACCAGCAGGACGCGTGCCGGCGGCTCGGCTTGGAGACCGACGTCGTGCCGGGCGTGTCCCAGGTGTCCGCCGCGGCGGCGGCCGTCGGCCGCGAGCTGACCACTTCGGACGTCGCCCAGTCGTTGCTGCTGGTCGGGCCCGACACCGCCGAGCACGTCGCGGAGTTCGCCGCGCACGGCACCACGATGGCGATCTCCGCGTCCGGCTCCCGGGCCGGCCTGCTGGTCGAGCGGTTGCGCGCGGGCGGTTGCGCCGATGACACGCCGGTCGTGGTGGCGTACAAGGTCTCCCTGCCCGACGAAACGGTCGCGCAGACGACGGTGGGCGAGCTGGAGGCGTGCGTCAAGGAGCACAAGCTCTACCGCACCACGCTGTTCCTGGTCGGCAAGGTGCTCGCGCAGCCCTCGTCGCGCCGCCGTTCACCGGTGGTCGAGGGCGACGAGCCGGTGCGCAGGCCGCGGGCGTCGAAGTGGGCCGCGCGCGCGAACCGCCCGGTGGTGAAGTCGGCCGGCGACTCGCCGTCGGCGGCGGCGTGGTCGGCGGTGCACGACTGGCAGGAGACCGCCCGCACCAAGCGTTCCGCGCCCGCGAAGCCGAAGCCCGTGCCGGTCGGCGAGCCGCTGTTGGAGCTGGTCGTCGACGCGCCGGAGAACATGCCGGAGAACGCGTCGGAGAACGCGTCGGAGAACGCGCCGGTGGAGCACGACGCCAAGCCGAAGCCCAAGCCCGTGGTCGCCGCCGCCGCGAAGCGCAAGCCCACCACCGTGCAGGCGAGCACGACGCCGCGCAAGCTGTCCGGGTCGCGGGCCAAGAAGAACAAGCGCGTGAACTGACATGGACGTCGTCGCGCTGCACCGCTTCGTCACGGCCGCCGGCCGTACGTGGGACGACGTGACCGTCGTGGACGCCGGCGCCGTCGGCCTGCGGCACGCGCTGAACGTGTGCCGGGCCGACCCCGCCGTCGTCGTGTCCGGCGCCGACCCGGCGGAACTGGCCCGCGGGTTGGCCGGGTGGCGGCGCGCGCTGGTGGTCGAGTCGGCCGCCGGTCTGTCCACTGTGGACCCCGCGGACGCGGTCGCGCGCCCGTGGTCCGAGCCCGGCGCGATCCTGTGCCTGGCCGAGCAGAACTTCGCGCCCGCCGGCGAGGGCTGGGCGCTGCCGGACGGCGACTTCGCGCAACGCGACGGCATGATCGCCGTCGCCGAGGTGCGGGCGCTGGTGCTGGCCAGGCTCGCGCCGCGCCCCGGCGTGCTGGTGTGGGACGTCGGCGCCGGCCCCGGCGCGATCGGCGTCGAGTGCGCCCGGCTCGGCGCGGCCGTCGTCGCGGTCGAGCGCGACCCCGTGCAGTGCGTGCGGATCATCGCCAACGCCTCCGCGCACGGCGTGGACGTGCGCGTGGTCGAGGCCGAGCTGGGCGACGCGGGTGAGCTGCCCCGGCCGGACGCGGTGTTCGTCGGCGGCGGTGGCGCGGACGTGGTGCGGCGGTGCGTGCGGTCGGGCGCCCGGCGGGTCGTGGTGGCGACCCCGGACCTGGACCGCGTGCTGCCCGCGCGTGACGCGCTGCTGGAGGCCGGGTACGAGGTCGAGGGCAGCCAGGTGTCCGCCGCGCGGCTCACCGGCGGCACGTTGCTGGCCACCAACCCGGTGACCGTGCTGTGGGGAGTGAAGAAGGCGTGATCGGTGTGTTCGCCGCCGGCGAGCGGGGGCGGCGGGCCGCGGTCGAGCTGGCCGGGTTCCTCGGGCCCGACGCGGTGGTGCCGGACGGTCCGATCGGGCCCGCGTTGCGCGCGTTGTGGCCCCGGCTGGGCTCGGCGGTGTTCTTCCTCGGCACGGAGGCGACCGTGCGGCTGGTGGCGCCGTTGCTGCGCGACGAGCGGGCCGACCCGGGCGTGGTGTGCGTGGACGGCGGGTTCGCCGTGTCGCTGCTCGGCGGCGCGGACGCCCTGGCCGAACGGGTCGCCGACGTGCTCGGCGCGCAGGCCGTGATCACGGCGGCGTCGGCGGGTTCGCCGCTGGACGAGCTGGTCGAACTGCTCGACGCCACCGTGGAGGGCGACCTGGCCGCCTGCGGCGAGGCGGTCCGGTCGGGCGAGCTCGTGCTGCTGGCCAACCCGCTCGGCTTCCCGTTGCCCGCGCTGCCGGACAACGTCGTCTCCCACGGCCACGGGGCGGCGTGGAGCGTCCTGGTGGACGACCGCGTGCCCAAGGGCCCCGCCGACGACCGCGTGGTGCGGGTGGTGCCGCGCACGCTCGTCGTGGGCGTCGGGTCGAGCACGGGCGTGTCGGCGGCGGCGGTGTCGGCCGCGCTGGCGGCGTTGGAGGAGGAGCGCGGGCTGGACCTGCGCGCCGTCCGGGCGTTCGCCACGCTGGACCGCAAGGTCGCCGAGCAGGGCATCGCGGACGCGTTGGAGGACTGGGGCTTCTGGCACGACTCGACCACCGCGCCGCTGCTGTCCTACCCGGGCGAGGAGCTGGCGGTGATCCCGGTGCCGAACCCGGCGGAGCTGGCCATCGGCATCCCGAGCGTGGCCGAGGCGGCGGCGCTGCGCGGCGCGGTGGAGCTGTCCGCCGGCGGCCGGGTGGAGATCGCGGCCGAGAAGGTGAAGGGCGCCGGCGTGACGGTCGCCGCCGCACGGGTGCGGCCACGCGGCCGGTTGGCGCTGGTGGGGCTGGGTCCGGGTGACGCGGACGAGCGCACGCCGCGCGCCGAGGCCGAGCTGCGGCGGGCCTCGGTCGTGGTGGGCAGCGCCGAGTGCGTGGCGCAGGTGCGGCACCTGCTGCGGCCCGGCACCAAGGTGGTGTCGGACGGCGCGGTGCGGCTGGCCGAGGACGGCGCGGCGGTGGCGTTCGTCGAGGCGGGCGCCGGGCCGGATGTTGCCGGGCCGGTTCGCGCCGATGTCGTCCGCGTGACGGGTGTCACTCGTCAACTGTGAAGTGCCGACGAGCCGTCTAAAGGCGGTTGTCGGCTCCGTCGTCTTGGTCCTAGCTGGAGGTGCGCCCGCACAGGGCGTCCCTGCACTGGAAGGATCGACATGGCGAAAACCCTGCGTCGCCTGCTCACCGTCCTGGCCGCGACGGTGGCCGCGATCGGTCTGATGACCACCGCGCCCGCCTCGGCCGAGACCTCCTCCGACACCGGCGTGTCGCCGTTCATCGTCGGCGGCTCCCGCGTGTCCACCAGCACCTACCCGTGGGTCGTCTACCTGGCCACCAGCACCGGCGGCCAGTTCTGCGGCGGCACGCTGGTCAAGGCCAACAAGGTCGTCACGGCCGCGCACTGCGTCAGCGGCCGGAGCGCGTCGAGCACCCGCGTGGTGCACGGCCGCGACGACAAGCAGAGCACGGCGGGCACCGTGGCCACGGTGAGCCGGATCTGGGTGCACCCCAGCTACCGGACCGCGAGCTCGGGCTACGACGTCGCGGTGCTGACCCTGGGCACCAACATCAGCTCCACCTACCTGCCGCTGGCCACCCCGTCCGACACCGCGCTGTACGCGGCGGGCACGAGCGCCCGGATCTACGGCTGGGGCACCACGTCCTCCGGCGGCTCGGCCTCGCGGTACCTGCTCGGCGCGACCGTGCCGGTGACGTCCGACGCGACCTGCCGCACGGCCTACTCCAACTACAGCCCGACCTCCATGGTGTGCGCCGGCTACCCGAACGGTGGCACCGACACCTGCCAGGGTGACTCGGGCGGCCCGCTGGTCGCGGGTGGCAAGCTGATCGGCGCCACCTCGTTCGGCCGAGGCTGCGCGCTCGCCGGCTACCCCGGCGTGTACGCGCGGATCGCCTCGTACTACTCCACGATCACCGCGCAGCTGTAATCACCCCGCGACGGGCCCACGACCGGGTGATTTGCCGGTCGGGGGCCCGTTCGGCGTGTTCGATCCCGGACATGCGCCGACTACTGCTCGTGATGCTGGTCGTGTGGTCCGCCGTGCCGGGTGTGGCGTCCGCGGCGGAAGGTCTGCACTCGTGCTCCACGTCGATCGAGGGCAAGACCGCCTCGGGGCGGTGCGAGGGCCGCGGGTCGTTCCGCCTGGTCGTCTCCTGCGAGAACGGCTCGACCGTCACCAGCTCGTGGCTCACCGTCATCAACGGCTTCGCCAAGACCAAGGTGCACTGCCGGTCGAACGCCCTGCACGCCGGGATCGAGCAGCGCGAGCTGAGGTTCCCATGATGTGAAGCACCCGGGTTGGACAGGACATGTCCGGTGTGGATGCTTCTACCCATGCACGGTGAACAGCACTACCTCGTGGGCCTGGACCTGACCGGTCGGCGGGTCGTCGTCGTCGGCGGTGGCACGGTCGCGCAGCGCAGGCTGCCCAGGCTGGTCGCGGCGGGCGCCAGGGTGGAGGTGATCTCGCCCGAGGTGACCCCGGCGGTCCAGGGCCTCGTCGACGGCGGCGAGGCGGTCTGGCACGCCCGCGAGTACGCCGACGGCGACCTCGACGGCGCCTGGTACGTGCTGGCCTGCACGTCCTCGCCCGAGGTGAACGCGCGGATCACGGCGGACGCCGAGGAGCGCCGCGTGTTCTGCGTGCGCGCCGACGTCGCCGTGAAGGGCACCGCCGTGACGCCGGCGGTCGGCGAGCACGACGGCCTGCTGGTCGGCGTCCTCGCGGGCGGGCAGCACCGCCGTTCCGCCGGGGTCCGCGACGGCCTGCTCTCGGCGTTGCGCGACGGCTCCATCGCCGACCACCACGACCAGCCGGCGGGCGTCGCGCTGGTCGGCGGCGGCCCCGGCGACCCGGACCTGATCACCGTGCGCGGGCGCAGGCTGCTGGCCAGGGCGGACGTCGTGGTGGCCGACCGGCTCGCGCCGCGCGAGCTGCTGGACGAGCTGCCGCCGCACGTCGAGGTGGTGGACGCGGCGAAGATCCCGTACGGCCGCGCGGCGACGCAGGACTTCATCAACACCACCCTGGTCGAGCACGCCAAGGCCGGCCGGTTCGTGGTCCGCCTCAAGGGCGGTGACCCGTACGTGTTCGGCCGTGGCTTCGAGGAGCTGATCGCCTGCGCCGAGGCGGGCGTCCCGGTCACCGTCGTGCCCGGCGTGACCAGCGCGTTCGGCGTGCCCGCGCTGGCGGACGTGCCGGTGACGCACCGGGGCGTGGCGCACGAGGTGGTGGTCGTGTCCGGGCACGTGGCGCCGGACGACGAGCGGTCGCTGGTCGACTGGTCGGCGTTGGCGCGGCTGAGCGGCACGGTCGTGATCCTCATGGGGGTGGAGCGGGCGGCGGCGTTCGCGGACGCCCTCATGGCGGGTCGTCCGGGGGACACCCCGGTGTCGGTGATCCAGGAGGGCGGCACCCGCACGCAGAAGGTCGTGCGGTCGACGCTGGCGTCCCTGGCCGCGGACATCGCCGAGCACGGCATCCGCCCGCCCGCGATCATCGTTGCGGGACCGGTTGCCGCGCTGGCGGACGAGCTTCCGTTCCGCTCCTGAGCGCCAACCCCGCCCCGGCGGCCACGACCACCGCCAGCCCGCCCAGGGCTGCCCACGTCGTGGCGCCGGGGTGGACCAGCGGCTCACCGCGCAACGCCTGCCAGACCAGCACCGCGAACAACCCGGCGTAGCCGAGGGCGGCCACCGCGACCAACCGGGTGCGGACCCGTTCGGCGAGCCCGACCGCCGCGAGGGCGAGCACCAGCAGGACCATCACCTGCAACCCGTGCATCCCGACGAAGTGCGGCACGCGCAGGTCCCCGCCGGTCGTGCTCCACCCCGTGATCGGCATGCCCGCCCCGCCGTCGAGCACGCCGACGCTGTGCCCGCCCACCAGCTCGACTTCCCGCCCACCCGCGTCGACCGCCGTGACGGGCTCGCGCGGACCCACCATCAGGTAACCCGACGCCATGCCGAGGACGGCCAGGTAGAGCCCGCCCCGCACGGCCCACCGCACGTCCGGCCGCCCGAAGCGCTGGAACGACAGCACGAGCGCCAGCACCACGTTGGCCAGGAACATCGCCGGGATCAACGTCGCGAAGGTCTGCTGCACGAAGCGGTTCAGCGGGTCGTCGGAGCCGTTGAAGTGGGTGAACATGCCCCGACCCGCCTGGAGGACGATCAAGCCGACCTCCAGGAGCATGATCCCCGCGATCACCGTCGCCGTCCCGGACGTCCACCTCCGCCCGCGGTGGGGCAGGGAGAGCATCCACGACAGCGTCGCCGAGTAGATCGCCAACGACAACGTGAACTTGAACGGCTTGGCCCACAACGGCACGTCCTGCAGCACCCGCCCGTCGACCACCATCGCCACCGCGCACCCCAGCGCGCCCACCGCCATCACCACGGCCAACCACAGGGTGGGCCGGTGCCAGGTCTTCGTCATGCCGACCAGCCTCGGCCGTCGACCGATCAAGATCACTGGTGCCGGCCGGCCACTGCGCGGTAGGGCCGGCCATGCCCTCGGTGGGACAATGGCGGCGAGTGGAACGGGGACGTCGTGGCGGTGTGGGTGCGGCTCGCCGGGGTGGGGCTGGCCAGGGTGAGGTTCGCCTACTCCCCGGTGTTCGAGACCGTGATGGCGGTCGACGGCCTGCGGACACCGGGTGCGCACGCCGTGCACCTGCCGTGGGTGCGGTGGGCGCGGGAGCGGGTCGAGGGGATCGCCGGGCTGGACGCGTTGCTGGCCCGGCTGGAGGGTCCGGCGAAACCGGCCGACCTGATGCCCGTGCCGGACGTGCGGATGCCCGACCTGGAGGCCGAACTGCGCCACGTGCCCCGACCCGAGGCCGATGTGATCCGCCGCTGCCACGACCGCCTCGTCGCGCCGCACTGGAAGCGCATCACGGCCGTCCTCGAAGCGGACATCGCGGCACGTGCGGCGACCCTGGCCGACCAGGGCGTGGAGGCGGTGTTCCACGACCTCCACCCGGAGGTCACGTGGGCCGACGGCGAACTGGTCCTGCACCGCAAGCCCGAGCACCGCGTCGACCTGGCCGAGCGTGGTCTGGTCCTGTGCCCGAGCGTGTTCTGCTGGCCGAAGGCGTGGATCGCGATCGACCCGGTGGGCCAAGGGGTGCTGCGCTACCCGGCCCGAGGCATCGGCACGCTGTGGGAGGACCGGGAGGCGCCGCACGACCTGGCGGCCCTGATCGGCCGGACCCGCGCCCACCTGCTCACGTTGCTGGAAGCGCCGAGGAGCACGACGGACCTGGCGGCGGCACTCGGCGTCACGGCGGGCGCGGTGTCGCAGCACATCGGCGTCCTGCGAGCCGCCCGCCTGGTCACCACGCGCCGCGAAGGCCGGCACGTGCTGCACATGCGCACCGCTCGGGCCGACACGCTCATGAGCTGATCACGACCCGGGCCAGGGCGTGGCCGAACCGAGCCGGAGCCCGAGCTCCCGCGCGGGCTCCACCACGTGCCCGTGCTCGCACACCGGCACGAGCGACACCTTCCCGCCGCACCCGACGTGCTCCGGCTCGACCGGCGGCGGCCCGTCGGCCAGGTGCCGGTCGCGAGCCGAACTCCTGGTGTGGCACGCGTTCCAGCAACCCGGCGGCGGGGCGGACGACGTCGGTTTCGTGTCCGTGGACTCGCCGTACGTCGAGGTGGACCGGGAGCACGCGCGGACGGCGTTGCCGGGCGCCCGGACCCACATCGCGTTCTGCGTGCGGATGAACCGGGACAACGTGCCCAGCCCGCTGCGCAGCATCGCCAACACCGAGTCCCACCAGACCCTGGACGACGCGGACGCGGTGGGGCACCGGCTGACCGAGGCCCTCCAGCGGGCCGGGCACCGCGCCGTCCACCCGGCCGCCGCGTCCCGCAGGAGATCGACGACTTCCCCGGGCACGGGTGGGTCGTCTCGCACAAGCTGGTGGCGCAGGCGGCGGGCCTCGGCCGGATCGGCATCCACCGCAACGTGATCCACCCGAGGTTCGGCAACTTCATCCTGCTCGGCGCCGTCGTGGCCGACTTCGACGTGGACGAGCACCCGCGGCCGACCGACTTCAACCCGTGCCTGGAGTGCAAGCTGTGCGTGTCTGCGCGCCCGGTCGGCGCGACCTCGAAGGACGGCGCGTTCACCTTCCGGGACTGCTACACCCACAACTACCGGGAGTTCATGAGCGGCTTCACCGACTGGGCGGAGAACGTCGCCGACAGCGCGGACCGCGACGACTACCGCCGCCGCGTGACGCCGGCGGAATCGGCGTCGATGTGGCAGAGCCTGGCGTTCCGCCCGAACTGCAAGGCCGCGCACTGCATGGCCGCGTGCCCGGCGGGGGAGGACGTCATCGGTCCGTTCCTGGACGACCGCGGGGCCTTCCTCGCCTCGGTGGTGAAACCCCTGCAGGACAAGGAGGAGCAGGTCTGCGTGGTGCCGGGCTCGCCGGCCGAGGCCCACGTCCGCAAGCGCTTCCCCCACAAGACCGTCCGCCGGGTGTCGAACGGCCTGTGACCCGCGCACGACAACGGCACCCCGCCCGGTGGACGAGGTGCCGTTGCCGAAGATCGCCGGACTAGTGCTGGGCCACCCGGCGCGGGCGACCCGAGTTGCCGCCGCGGTCGCGCTCGGAACGGCCGCCGCGGAAGCCGCCGAAGCCACCACCGTTGCCGCCGCCGCTGCGCCGTGGCCCACCGCCGCCGCCTCGACGGGCGCGGACCGGGACCTCGGGCTCGACCACGGGGATGCCGCTCGGCACGCGGGCGCCCGTGATGCGAACCAGCTCCTCGTCACCGGGGCGGACCTTGGTCGAGGTCGGGCGGACGCCCGCCCGCGCGGTCAGGCCCTGCACGGTGCGCCGCTGGTCGTGCGTGACCAGGGTGACGACCGTGCCGGACTGGCCCGCGCGCGCCGTGCGACCGGCGCGGTGCAGGTAGTCCTTCGGGTCGGCCGGCGGGTCGACGTGGACCACGAGGCTCACGTCGTCCACGTGGATGCCGCGCGCCGCCACGTCGGTGGCGATCAGCACCGGCATGCTGCCCTCGCGGAACTGGGTGAGGACGCGCGTGCGCGCGCTCTGCGCCTTGCCGCCGTGCAACGCGCCGGCGTGCACGCCCATGGACCGCAGCTTCTTGGCCAACCGGTCGACGTGGTGCTTGGTGCGCACGAACATGATCGTGCGGCCCTCGCGCGCGGCGACTTCGGTGACCACGTTCTGCTTGTCCTCGGCGGACACGAACAGCAGGTGGTGGTCCATCGTGGTGACGCTGCCGGTGGGCGGTGAGACCGAGTGGACCACGGGGTCGTGCAGGTACTGGCGGACCAGCTTGTCCACGTCGCCGTCGAGCGTCGCGGAGAACAGCAGCCGCTGGCCGTCCTGCGGCGTCAGGTCGAGGATCGCCCGGACCTGCGGCATGAAGCCCATGTCCGCCATCTGGTCGGCCTCGTCCAACGCGGTGAACATGACCTCGGACAGGTCCGCCGTGCCCTGCCGCACGTGGTCGGACAACCGGCCGGGGGTGGCGATCAGCAGGTCGACGCCACGGCGCAGCGCGTCGACCTGACGCGGGAACGACGTGCCGCCGACGACCGTGCGGCACCACAGGCCCAGCGAGCGGGCGAACGGGTTGAGGGCTTCCTCGACCTGCATCGCCAGCTCACGGGTGGGCACGAGCACGAGCGCGCGCGGCTTGAGCGGCTTGGCCCGGCCACCGGTCAGGCGGGACAGCAGGGCGAGGCCGAACGCCAGCGTCTTGCCGGAGCCGGTCTGACCGCGACCGAGGAGGTCGCGACCCGCCATGGCGTCCGGCAGCGTGGCGGCCTGGATCGGGAACGGCTCGGTGATGCCCGCCTGCTCGAGCGCGCGCAGCAGCTCGTCGGACAGGCCCAACTCCGCGAACGAGGGCAGCGGGCCCTCGGGCATGGTGCTCTCGACGTGGTCGGGAATGGTGGTCGCCAGCTCCGCGGCGGGAGCGGGACGACGGTTGCCCTGGCCTGGGCGCCTGCTGCTGCGGGACTTGCGGAACTGCGGGCGCTCGGAACGGCCTTGGGACATTGTCGGCAAAACAAACCTCCGGGACACGGCACGTCTCGAGGATTGCTCTGCTTGAGCAGGCGCGATCGCGGGGACGGGCCCGGCGCGCGGATCGCGCCGATAGTGGTTGGGAAGCACCACCGGCCACTCTGGCGGCCTGGGGCACTCAGTGGCGCCACCGGGCGGTGCACCACTCAGTCTAGCTGATCACGCGGCGGAGTTCGTCACCCCGGCGGTGTTCTCGCGCACACGGGTGGCGAGCCGGGCGATCACGTGGGCTCCGCCGACGATCACCGGGAACCACAAAAGGCCACGTGGCGACGGGTTCACCTCGATCCCCGCGCGCCGGAGCCGACGCAGCGCCCACCAGCTGAACGGAGCAACGACGGTCGGTGCGGTGAGCACTCCGGGCGTATAACCGCGGAACAGCGCGCTGCTCGCCACGTGCATGACGGCGTGCAGCCCGAAACCGGTGAGCGCCGACTGGAAGAACTTCGACCTCCCGCAGGTGCGCGCGCCATCCGCCGCCGCCGCGGCGATCACGACCCCGACCACGCCGATGGCGATCGCCGCCTCCGTCGTCGTGGTCGTCGGCACGTGCTTCCGCCCGCGCGTCCAGCGGGCCATGGTCGCCAGCTCTTCGAGGTCGTGCACGACCCACGCGGCGAGCAACCCCCAGGTGACCCTCTTGCCGACCTCCTCGCCGACCGCACCGCTCTTGCTGGGCATGGCAATTACGTTACATGATGTAACGCATGGCAGGACGCCCCCGCAACGCCGAGATCGACCGCGCGCTCACCCGAGCCACCCTCGACCTGCTCCAGGAGGTCGGCTTCGACGCGTTGACGCTCGACGCCGTCGCCGCCCGCGCGGGTGTGAGCCGACCGGCCCTGTACCGGAGGTGGCCGACCAAGCTGCACCTCGTCGCGCACGTCCTGCTGACCGACGTCGTGCCGATGGCCGACCCGGACACCGGCAGCGCGCGCGAGGACCTGCTCCGGCTGGCGACCGCGCTGGTCGACGGCCTGTCGTGGGTGGTGCTCGCGGCGCACGCCGAGGCCAGGCGCGTGCCCGGCCTGGTCGACGGCTTCCTGGCCGACCGGCACGCGCTGGTCGACGAGGTCGTGCGGCGCGGGGTGGCGCGCGGCGAGCTCCGGGCCGGTGTCGACCCGGAGCTCGTGCGCGACCTGCTGTTCGGCCCGCTCGTCTACCACTGGCTGGCGACGGACGGGCGCCGTTCGCCGGACGCGGTCTTCGACCTCGTCTGGCCCCTGTTCACCGCAGTCCGGCCAGGTCCAGCAGCATCTCGGTGACGTCGCGCGGCTCGGCCAACTCCGGTGACAGGCCGTGCGAGGTGAACCAACCGGCCACGTTGCGCACGTCCCGTTCCAGGAACTCGGGCCCGCGCGGGTTCGCCACCAGGTCCACCACCTGCGGCAGGTCGATCACGATCAGCCGCCCGTCGTGCACCATGAGGTTGAACGCGGACAGGTCGCCGTGCCCGAGCCCGGCGGACGCCATCACGCCCAGCGCGTCCACCAGCTGCCGCCAGAGGTCGGGCAACTCGTCCGGCTCCGGCCGCAGCTGCGCCAACCTCGGCGCCGCCGCGCCGTCCGTGCCGACGAACTCCAGCAGCAGCTCGGTGCCGTCGCGCTGCACCGGGTAGGGCACCGGCGCGCCCAACTGCCAGAGCCGGGCCAGCGCGGCGAACTCGGCCACCGCCCACCGCTCGGCGATGAGGTTGCGGCCGAACGCGCTGCGGTTCGCCATCGCGCGCATCTCGCGCGACCGGCGCATGCGCCTGCCTTCGAGGTAGCCCGCGTCCCGGTGGAACAGCCGGTGGTCGTTGCTGCGGTACCGCTTCGCGGCCAGCAAGCACGACCGGTCGGTGCCGGGCATCGCGCGTTCCAGCAGGAAGACGTCCGCCTCCTTGCCGGTCTTCACGATCCCCAGCTCGCGGTCCACCGCGGACAGGTCGGTGACCAGCCACTCCGGGTGCGGCTTCGGGCCCTGGTCGGCGTCGCCCCAGGTGGACCAGCGGTCGCCGTCCTCCGGGGTGTCCGCCGCGACGGCGTCCTCCCGCATCTGGGCGAGGCGGTCCTTGGCCTCCTCGGTGAGCCGGCCGCGACGGCCCGGCTCGACCTCTCCCTCACGGCGGGAGGCGGCCTTCTTCGCTTTTTTGGCACGCCACTTCAGGTCGTCGGCGTGGTCGAACTCGGATTCGAACTCGGTGTGCTGATCGTGCTCGCGCACTGGATGGGCTCCAGGTGAAGAGGGGGTGATCGCCCCCACCCGGCGCGGTGTGGTCTTTCGCGCGGGTTCGCGTCAGGCGCGTGGGGCGAGCGGACGGGTCGGTGCCACGTCCCGGACAGCTGTCGCCATCTGGCACCTCCTCGACTCCGCCGTGGTCTGCCACCACCGGCGCTCTGCGCGTACGGGCACAGGTTGCCCGGCCCCGCGGCACGGCCGCAACCGAATTACCGCGAGCCCAGCCCGCCGCTCTGGCGCGACTCCGCGCGGTAGCTGCCGCGCTCGCCCATCCAGGCCGCGGCCAGCTGGGCGATCACCAGCGAGTCGTGCCGCAGCACGCGTTCGTCGTGCCACTGGGCCGCCCTCGGCGCGACGGCCAGCATCCGCTGCCGGGCCGTGCCGCTGAACTCCACCAACGCGGCCACCGCCTCGTCGACCTCGTCCGGCGCGAGCGGCCGGGGCGTCGCGGTGTCGGGCAGCGAGAGGGCGGTGTCGGTGAATGTCGCCGAGGTGCCGAGGTCGCGGGCGAGCTGGTGCTCCACCGACTCCGCGTTGACCTGCCGCTGCTGCCACGTGGAATCGGCCAAAGCGAGCCGCAGGCCGAGCAACCGGGCCAGGCACACACCGGACCACACCCGCTCCAGCGCTTCCGGCGCGCCGAGCGCGTCGGTCCGCAGGTCCTCGGTGATGCCCCGCAACTGGGCCGGGGTGACCGGTTCCGAGAACGTGGTGCTCGGGGTGTCGCGGGGTGTGTCGGGGGTCACCCGGTCATTCTGGCACCACCCTCGCGAGTGGTGACAATACGTGGGGTTCGGTCACGCAGATGGCCGTCAGCGGTGCGAGAACGACCGGCGGTAATCCTTCGGCGCAACTCCCACCACGGACGTGAAGTGGTGGCGCAGCAGCGCGGCCGTGCCGAAGCCCGAGCGGTGGGCCACGTCCTCCACGGTCAGGCGCGTCTCCTCCAGCAGCTGGCGGGCGCGCAGCACCCGCTGGGTGGTGAGCCAGCGGTGCGGTGTCGTGCCGGTCTCGGCGGCGAAGCGGCGGGCGAAGGTGCGTTCGGACATGCTCGCCCGTTCGGCCAGGCTCGCGACGGTGTGCTCCTGGTCGAGCTGGTCCTGGAGCCAGGCGAGGAGCGGCTGGAGGCTGTCGGCCTGGTGCGGCGTCGGCAGTTCGACGAACTGGCGCTGCCCGCCGTCGCGCTGCGGCGCGACGACCATGCGGCGCGCGATGACCGCCGTGGCGGCTGCCCCGAACTCGCGGCGGACCACGTGCAGGCTCGCGTCGATGCCCGCGGCCGTGCCGGCGCTGGAGACGATGTCGCCGTCGTCCACGAACAGCACGTCCGGGTCGACCTCGGCGCGGGGGAAGCGCTCGGCCAGCGCGGCGGCGTGGCGCCAGTGGGTGGTGCAGCGGCGGCCGTCCAGCAGGCCCGCCGCGCCGAGGACGAACGCGCCGCTGCACACCGACAGCAGCGTGGCGCCGCGCCGGTGGGCGTCGCGGAGGGCTTCGAGGAGGTGCGGCGGGTACTCGTCGCGGACCTTCGCGGCGGCCACGGCGACCAGGTCGGCGTCGGCCAGCGCGTCGAGGCCGTGGTCGGCGATCAGGGACGCGCCGACGTCCGTGCGGATCGGCTCGCCGGGGCGTTCGCCGCAGACCCGGAAGTCGATCAGCGGGACGCCGTCGTCGGTGCGGTCCGCGCCGAAGACCTCGCAGAGCACGCCGAACTCGAACGGGGTGGCGCCGTCGATCAGGACGGCCGCAACGGTGCGCAGCATGCCGTCACAGTACTTGGCAGGATTTTGATGCACAACGGCAAGACTGCCAGTTGTGGCAGATTCTTGCGCACCGCACAGTTAGTGCCATGACTGAGATCCTGTTCGCCCTGGCCGTCGTCGCGCTGGTCGTCTACGGCCTGGAGCGCAACCACCGGCGTCGACTCGGTTTCGGCTCCCGCCTGGCGGGCAGCACGGACACCGAAGACCGCGACCTGCCGCGCGTGGCGGCCGACCTGCACGCCATCGCCGCGCACCCGACGGCGAACCGTCCCGCCGCGCACCGGCGTCAGGTCGCGCCCGTGCGCTCGATCCGTCCGGCCTGACTGTCAGACGACCAGGTCGGCGGTCCGGGTGCCGGTCGGCTCCACCCGCAGCCCGGCCCGGCCCGCGAGCCTGACCAGGCCCTTGAGGTCGGTCGGCTCGGACCGCGACTTGACGATCGCCTGCGCGAGCCGGCCCTTGTGCGCCTTGTTGAAGTGGCTGACCGCGTTGCGCCGCCCCTTGCCGTCCTCCGTGACCACGCGGATCACGGCGGCGGCGGGGATGCGGGCCAGCGAGGTGTACGGACTCGAACGCAGGTCGACGACGAACTCGTCGACGGCGGCCAGCACCGGTTCGAGCGCGGGCCGCCACAACCCGCCGAGCGGACCGACGGACGGCGGCACGCTGCCACCGGACAGCCGGTAGGCCGGAATCGGATCGCCGCCGCCGACCACGCCGAACAGCGCCGAGGCCACCGAGAGGCGCGCGAACGCCCGTGACTTCTCGGCCTTCGTCAACGCGTCGAGGCCGAGCGCGTCGTACAGCACCCCGGTGTACCTGGCCAGCGCGGGCAGGGTGGGTGAGCGGCGCAGTGCGGCGTTGCGCTCGACCTCGCCGGCCTGGCGTTCGGAGAGCCCGAGCACGGCGAGGCTCGCGGGGACGTCGGCGGCGAGCTCGACGAGCGCGTCGACGAGCTTGCCGCGCACCGGCGTGAGCTCCGGGTGCGACAGCAGGTCGAGGTCGAGGGGTGCGCCGGACCCACCAGGGGCTTTGGTCTCCGACGGGGGGAGCAGTACCAACACGAGGGCCCAGCCTATGCGCCCACCACCAGCCACTCCCGCCCCTGCTCCCTCCCGCCACCGTTCCCTGCGCCTGGGCGCAGACCGCTCTCGCGCGCCGACCGGGCCTGCCCGATGCCGGCCGCCACGCCCGCCCGATCCGCCCGCGAACCGACCGGCCCAGTCCTGCGCGCCGGCTGCTCCACCCGGCTCCCGACCAGTCCCCGGCCGGCCGCCCCCGTGACCTCCCCGTGGTGACCGCCCCCCGGCGGCCACTCGCCGTGGGTCAGCCGGCCTGGCCGACGCAGAACTGGTTGCCGTCCGGATCGGCCAGGACGGTCCAGGTCAGGCCCGGCACGGTGTGCTCGCTGATCTCCGTCGCGCCCAGCCCGACCAGCCGGGCCACCTCAGCCGCGCGGTCCTCGACGTGGGCGTCGAGGTGCACCCGGTTCTTGCCGGGCGTCGGGTCGTCGACGCGTTGCAGTCCCAGCAGCGGTCCGCCCTCGCCGCCCACCGCCGCCAGGACCAGGAACTCGCCCCAGTCGTGCTGGATCGAGGTGCCGAGCGCCTTCGTCCAGAAGTCCGCCAGCCGCTGCGGGTCCGTCGTGTCGATCGTGATCATGCCGATGGTGAGCGTCATGGCCCGGCACGCTAGCGACGACCACCGACAATTCCGCCGCGAACTCCCACCGCCCGCGTCCACCGAGCTAACCCGTTGGAACTGATCAGGGCACGTTCACTACCCTTTCCCGGACAACCCGCCCACGAGGAGCACCCACCGTGATCACGAGGATGTCGTCGCTGTTCCTGCGCACCCTGCGCGAGGACCCGGCCGACGCCGAAGTACCCAGCCACAAGCTGCTGGTCCGCGCCGGCTACGTGCGCCGCGTCGCGCCGGGCGGTTACTCGTGGCTGCCGCTGGGGCTGCGGGTGCTGCGGAACATCGAGCAGGTCGTGCGCGAGGAGATGGACGCCTTCGGCGCGCAGGAGATCCAATTCCCCGCGCTGCTGCCGAAGGAGCCCTACGAGGCGACGAACCGGTGGACCGAGTACGGGCCCAACCTCTTCCGCCTCAAGGACCGCAAGGGCGCCGACTACCTGCTCGGCCCCACCCACGAGGAGCTGTTCGCGCTCACCGTGAAGGGCGAGTACTCCTCGTACAAGGACTACCCGGTCACGCTCTACCAGATCCAGACCAAGTACCGGGACGAGGCGCGTCCCCGCGCGGGCATCCTGCGCGGTCGCGAGTTCCTGATGAAGGACTCCTACTCCTTCGACCTCGCCGACGAAGGGCTGGCGCAGTCCTACCAGCAGCACCGCGAGGCCTACGTCCGCATCTTCGAACGGCTCGGCCTGGAGTACGTGATCGTCTCCGCCACGTCGGGCGCGATGGGCGGCTCGGCGTCGGAGGAGTTCCTCGCGGTCGCGCCGACCGGCGAGGACACCTTCGTCCGCAGCACGGAGTCGGACTACGCGGCGAACGTGGAAGCCGTCGTCACGCCCGCGCCCCCCGAGCAGGACCCGGCGGCGCACCCCGCGGCGCAGGTGCACCACACGCCGAACACGCCGACGATCAAGACGCTGGTCGACTTCCTCAACGCCAACACCGACCGCACCTTCACCGCCGCGGACACCCTGAAGAACGTCCTGGTGAAGACGCGCGCGCCCGGCGAGGAGGACTGGTCGCTGCTGGCCATCGGCCTGCCCGGCGACCGCGACGTCGACGTCAAGCGCCTGGAGGCGGCGGTCGAGCCCGCCGAGGTGGCGATGCTGGAGGAGGCGGACTTCGCCCGCAACTCCTTCCTGGTCAAGGGCTACATCGGCCCGGCGGCGATCCAGGACAACGGCGTGAAGTACCTCGTCGACCCGCGCGTGGTGCGCGGCACGGCGTGGGTGACCGGCGCGGACAAGGCCGACCACCACGTGGTCGACCTGGTCGTCGGCCGCGACTTCACCCCCGACGGCACGATCGACGTGGCCGAGGTCCGCGAGGGCGACGCGTCGCCCGACGGCAAGGGCCTGCTGGTCGCCGCGCGCGGCATCGAGATCGGGCACATCTTCCAGCTCGGCCGCAAGTACGCGGACGCGTTCGCGCTGGACGCGCTCGGTCCGGACAGCAAGCCGATCCGGATCACCATGGGCTCGTACGGCATCGGCGTGTCCCGCCTGGTCGCCGTGATCGCCGAGCAGAGCCACGACGACCGCGGCCTGATCTGGCCGCGCAACGTCGCGCCCGCCGACGTGCACGTGGTCGTCGCGGGCAAGGACGAGACGCTGCTCGCGGGCGGCGAGAAGCTGGCGGGCGAGCTGTCCGCGGCGGGCCTCACGGTGCTGCTGGACGACCGCAAGGCGAGCCCGGGCGTGAAGTTCGCCGACGCCGAGCTGATCGGCGTGCCGACGATCCTGGTGGTGGGCCGCGGCCTGGCGAACGGCCTGGTCGAGGTCAAGGACCGCCGCACGGGCGAGCGCGAAGAGGTGCCGGTCGGCGACGCGGTCCAGCACCTGGTGAACGTCGTCAAGGGCTGAGCGCAGCCCCGTCCGGGCAGGTCGAACGAGGACCTGCCCGGACTCTAGGACCGGGTCAGCACCGCTGCCAGCACGGCCGCCGTGTCGGACAGGTCGTCCAGCACGACGTGCGCGCCGGCTTCCCGCAGTTCCGCGACGCCACTGCGGCCCGTCGCCACGCCGATGGCGACGGCGCCGTGGTGCAGCGCGGCGTCCACGTCGTGCGGTGTGTCTCCGATGACCACGGACCGGAACTCGCGGGCGTGCTTGGCCGTGGCCAGCCGCACCGCCTCCAGCACCAGCGCGGGCCGGTGCTCGGACACCGAGCCGTAGCCGCCGATCTCGAAGTCCAGGTGCTCGTCGAGCCCGAACGCCGCCAGCTTGTGCCGGGCGATCTCCACGAGGTTCCCGGTGACCAGCGACTGCACGACGTCCTCCCTCGCCGCCAATGCCTTCAGCGCGGCCAAGGCGCCCGGGAGCGCGTGCCCGCGGGCCGGCAGCAGGTCGCGTTCCCGCGTGGCCACGTCGATCAGCTCGGCGTGCAGCCGGGCCACCAGTTCCTCGGTCGGCTCCAGGTCGTGCGCCGTCAGCAGCTCACGCGTGATGGCGCGCTCGGTGCGGCCGGGGAAGCTGGGCACGTGCACGAGGTCGAGGCCCGACGTCGCGCGGAACGCGGTGCGGTACCACTCGTGCCCGAGGCCCCTGGCGTCGATCAACGTCAGGTCGATGTCCCACAGCACCAGCGTGTTCACGGCAGCCGCACGCTGTCCAGGATGCGCTTCACGTCCTCGTCCGAGGGTCCTTCGGCCACGTGCGGCCCGCCCTCGGCGACGTTGAGCGCGAACACCGCCACCTCGGACCCGTTGCGCACGGCGACCGCGCTGACCGTGGCCCTGGGCGCGTAGCAGGCGCTGGCGGACTGGGGCGTCACCTCGACGCTGAGCCGGACCACCCCGTCGTCACCGGACTCGACGCGCGGCTCGCCGATCTCGGGCGGCGCGTCGTTCACCGTGTACCCGCCGGCGGCGATCCGGTTCACCAGCTCGGTGGCGACCTGCTCCGGGTCGTCGTGGACGACCGAACCGGCCATCGCCTGCGCCTGGATCATGCTGCGGCCCTGGCACTGGAACGGCCGCGACACGTACGTCGTGCTCAGCTTGACCCGCCCGGACGAGCCGGCGCCGCTGGACTCCCAGGACGGCGGCAGCTCGTAGGACAGGCCCGCCTTCTCGTCGTCCACCGCCTGCCAGTCCGGCTCGGCGGTGGTCGACGTGGTCGACGTCGAGGTGGGCCGCGCCGCCTGACCGTCGCCGGAGTCGAGCACCACGATCGCCGTGACGCCGCCGCCGACGACGAGCAACGCGACCACGCCCAGCGCGATCCACAGCGGCGCGCGGCTCGGCCGCTTCGGCGGTTGCTGCTGGTAGACGCCCAGTCCGGAGTAGCTCACCGGCTCAGCGGCTTCACGGAGTCGACCATGCCCTGCAGATCGGCCTCGGCCGGCGACTTCGGCTCGGCCGGGCCGCCTTCGAGGTCGCCGTTCGCCATGAACACGTGGAAGCCCTTGTCCCCCTTGAGGACCAGGACCTTGACCATGCCCTTGGTGGCCAGGCACTCGTCGCCGGACGTGGTGGCGGTCGCGTCGACCTGCACGCCCTCGATGTCGCCCAGCGGGCTCGGCAGCTTCACCGGCTTCGGCTCACCCAGCTTGACCTCGGACTTCGGCGCGGACTTGTAGTACTGCGTGGCGAGCTTCTGGGCGAAGTCCTTGGCCACCGCGGTGAGGTCGGTCTGAGGCACCACGACACCGCCCGCGCCGCCGCGGGTGAAGCCCTTGCCGCCGCAGTCGTACGCGCCGTTGACGGTGAGGCCGGTCAGCTTCACGTCCGGCATGGCCTCGACCGGCGCGCTGCCCGGCGAGGGCGACCAGCCCTTGGGCACGTCGTAGCTGTACGACAGGGCGGTCACCGGCAGGCAGTTCCAGCCCTGCTTGACGGGCTCGCAGGTGGAGTTCGGCGGGGTCGACGGCGTGGTCTTCGTGGTCGTGGTCGTCGACGTGCTGCTCGTCGTGGTGTTCTGCGCGACCGGCGGCGTGTCGTCCGGCCTGGTCAGCACGAACGCGGTCACGCCGCCGCCGACCAGCACGACGACGACCGCCCCGATCACGAGCCACAGCTTGGCCTTGCTCTTCTTCTCGGGCGGGGGTTCCTCACCGCCGGAGAAGACGCCGAGACCGCCGTACGAGCCGCCGTAGTTCTGCGGGAAGACCTGCTGCGGGTAGCCCTGGTCCTGCCGGCCCCAATCGCCCTGGTTGGGCTGGCCGCCCCAGCCGGACTGCCCGTCACCTGGGTAAGTCACGGCCCAAACCGTACCCGGTGCCGCTCGCGGCCCGGACCGCTCCGATCAATTCAGCGCACGTTGACTTCCGTGGGCGGCCGGTCGTAGGCTCTAATTCAACACTTGATGAACTACCTGGGAGGCACCATGGCCGCACTGCACGACCGGCCGCCGTCGGTCATCGCGGTGGCCACCGCCGTCGTGGGCGCGTTGATCGCGCTCGTGCTGGGCCTGCTGACGTTCGGGGTCCAAGCGACGGTCCACCCCGACGCCGTGCCGCTAGCGGTCGCCGTCGGCGCCGACGCGCCACCGCCGCTGCGCGGTGTCGCCGACAAGGTGGCCGGCAGCGACGTGGCGGAAGTCTCGTGGCGGGTGACCACGCCGGAGGACGCGCGGGAGCTGCTGTCCCGCCAAGAGGTATACGGAGTGCTCGAACTCGCGCCCGACGGCGCGACCGTGCTGCTGTCCGGCGCGGTGAACCCGTCCGGCACGCAGGTCGCCCAGCAGGTGCTCGGCGGCGTCGTCCGAGGTGCCGGGATGGAGGCGAAGGTCGTCACGCTCGACCCGGCGTCCGCCGCCGGTCGCACGGCGCCGTTGGCCGCGAGCGCGCTGCTGTGGATCGCCGGTCTGATCGCCGCCGCGGCGTTCACGGTGCTGGCCCGCAAGCCGACCCTGGTCGGCCGGCTCACGGGCATCGCCACCACGACCGTTCTCGGCGTGGCCGTGGTCGCGGGCCTCTTCGCCCTGTGGGACTCGTCCCTGCCCCTCACCACCACCGTGCTCGGCTACCTCGCCCTGGTCGGCGCGGCGTTCGCGCTGGTCCAGGGTGCGCTGCTGAGGCTGCTCGGCATCCGCGCGATGGCCCTGCTCGGCCCGCTGTACCTGATCGCGCCCGCCGTCGCCGGTCAGGTGCCGGAGCTGATCGACCCCGTCTACCGCGCCCTGCTGTGGTCCTGGACCCCGTTCCGCTTCTCCACCGAGGGCGTGCGCGCCCTGCTGCACGGCGGGTCGCTCGACACCGCCCAGGTCTGGGTGTTCGTGGGGCTGGCCGCCGCGGGGCTGCTCGTCCTGCTGCTACCCGGCCAGAAAGCTCAGCCGGACCTTGCGGACGGGGTTGTCGACGTTGGTGTCGACGAGGCAGACCGACTGCCAGGTGCCGAGCGCCAGCACACCGCCTAGCACCGGGATCGTCGCGTAGGGCGGCACGAGCGCGGGGAGCACGTGGTCACGGCCGTGACCGGGCGACCCGTGGCGGTGCCGCCACCGCCCGTCGGCGGGCAGCAGCTCGCGCAACGCGGTCAGCAGGTCGTCGTCGCTGCCCGCGCCGGTCTCCAGCACCGCCAGGCCCGCGGTCGCGTGCGGCACCCAGACGTGCAGCAGGCCGTCGCCGTCCACGTCGGCCAGGAAGTCCTCGCAGGCGCGGGTCAGGTCGTGGACGACCTCGGCCGAGCCGGTGCGGATCTCGATCTCTTCGCTGCGCATGCCTCCAGAGCTTAAATCGCGGTGCGCCACCGCCGCCCGATCAGGCACGATGCCCCACGTGATCCACACCGCGATCGTCACCGGGGCCAACCAGGGCATCGGGGCGGCGACCGCCAAGGCGCTCGCCGCCCGGGGCGTCAACGTCCTCATCTCGTTCCTGCGCTTCGCGCCCGCGCCGGACCCGAGCCTGCCGCGCGAGTACTTCACCGCCCGCGAGTCGGACGCGGCCGACGTGGTCGCCGCCATCACCGAGGCCGGCGGCAAGGCGCACGCGCTGGAGGTCGACCTGACCGACCCACTCGCGCCCGCCACGCTCTTCGACACCGCGGAGAGGGTCTTCGGACCGGTCGACATCCTGGTCAACAACGCCTCCAGCTGGGTGCAGGACACGTTCCTGGCCGTCGAGACCGACCAGTTCGGCCGCGTCCTCCAGGCCGTCACGCCCCAGACGTTCGACGCGCAGTTCGCCGTGGACGCCCGCGCAGGCGCGCTCCTGATCGCCGAGTTCGCCCGCCGGCACATCGCCCGCGGCGGCAACTGGGGCCGCATCGTCGGCCTGACCTCCGGCGGCCCGCTCGGCTTCCCCAGCGAGGTGTCCTACGGCGCGGCGAAGGCGGCGCTGGACAACTACGCCATGTCCGCGGCGGCCGAGCTCTGGCCGCACGGCATCACGTCCAACGTCGTCAAACCGGGCGTCACCGACACCGGCTGGGTCAACGACGCGGTGCGCGCCGAGCACGACGTCTCCCAACCCGAGGACGTGGCCGACGTGGTCGCGTTCCTCTGCTCGGACGCCGCCGCGAAGGTGACGAAGAACGTCATCACCCTGCACTGATTCCACCCGACGGGCTATTACCCGCTGGTAACATAGGTGCCGTGAAAGCATCGCGACTGCGCCGCGGCATGAACCTGTGGCCACCGTTCCTGTTCGCCGGCATCCGCGTGGTCGAGCTGTCCGACGACTACCGCCACGCCAAGGTCCGGATGCGGATGCACTGGTGGAACCGCAACTACGTGGGCACGCACTTCGGCGGCTCGCTGTTCGCGATGACCGACCCGTTCTGGATGCTGCTGGTGCTGCACCACCTCGGCCGCGAGCACCTGGTGTGGGACCGGGCGGGCGAGATCGAGTTCGTCAAGCCGGGCCGCGGCACCGTCCACGCCGAGTTCCACCTGACCGACGAGCACCTCGACGAGCTGCGCACCCGCGCCGCCGCCGACAGCAAGGCCCTGCTGTGGTTCTCCACCGACGTCGTGGACTCCGCGGGCGAGGTGGTCGCCCGCACCCGCAAGCAGGTCTACGCCCGCCGCAAGAACCGCAAATCGGTGGACGACGGGGTCACCGAGAACGTGTGATCACCCCATGCGCTCAGCCTTCGGCACGACCTTCGACGTACCCCTCGGCTACCTGAACACCGCCAGCATCGGCGTCCCGCCCGCCCCCGCCGCCACGGCCGTCGCGGACGCCGTGCGCCGGTGGTCGGCCGGCGCGGACGGCCCGGGCGCGGTCGACGAGCACGTGACGACGGCGCGCAGGGCGTTCGGCCACCTCGTCGGCGTGCCGTCCGAGCGCGTCGCGATGGGCGCGTCGGGCTCCCAACTCGTGTCCCTCGTCGCCGCCGGACTGCCGGCCGACGCCTCGGTCCTCGTCGCGCGCGGCGAGTTCACCAGCCTGACGTTCCCCTTCGCCGCCCGCGGCTTGCGGGTCACCGAAGTCGATCTCGACGAGATCGTCGCCCACGCCGGCGCGCACGACCTCGTCGCGGTCAGCGTCGTCCAGTCCGCCGACGGGCGCATCGTCGACCTGGACGGCCTGCGCGCGACCGGCGTGCCGGTCCTGCTGGACGCGTCCCAGGCGATCGGCTGGCTACCGCTCGACCTGGGGTGGGCCGACTGGGTCGTGGCCGTCGGTTACAAGTTCCTGATGGCGCCACGCGGCTGCGCCTGGCTGGCGTGCTCTCCTGCGGCCCTGGAGCGCACGGTGCCCGTGGCGGCCAACTGGTACGCCGGCGACGACCCCTGGAGCACGGTCTACGGCCTTCCGCTCCGCCTCGCCCCCGACGCCCGCCGACTCGACCTCTCCCCGGTCCTGCTGTCCCAGTTCGGCGCCGCCGTCTCCCTGCCCCTCCTCGCCTCGCTGGACCAGGGGGCGGTCCGCGACCACAACGTGGCCCTGGCCGACGCCCTGCTCACCGGCCTCGACCTGCCGCCACGGGGAACGGCGATCGTCTCCCTCGACCTCCCCGACGCCGCCGACCGACTCGCGGCGGCCGGCGTGCGGTCCAGCGTCCGAGCCGGCCGCGTCCGCCTGGCCTTCCACCTCTACAACACCGTCGAGGATGTCGATCAGGTGCTCACAGCGCTCGCCTGACCCTCTTCCGTTACCGTGGGTCTTTGTGTCGGTTCCTCCCGAATCACCCGAAGAGGTGACGCAGCGGATCCCGCCCATCCGACCGTCGGACACCGCCCCGCTGTGGCGGTCGGAGATCGGGCAGTTGGACTCGCTGCTGAGCTCACCTCCGCCCCCGCCACGCCGCGAGCCCGCCGCTCCCACAGCGCACCCGCGTCGCGGGATGGTGCTCAAGGGCCTGGGCCTGCTCGGCGTGGCGGTGGTGTCCGGCCTGGTGTGGCTGGTCGTGATGCCGAAGAACACCCCGACCGGCACCCCCGCCACCACGTCCGCGCCGTCGGGCGAGTTCTCCTTCGCCGCGTCGTCCGACGTCCCCGAGCCCTTGAAGGACAGCGACTGCGCGGCGCACGCGTACGGGCAGACCAAGACGTTCCTGACCAACACGCCGTGCCAACAACTCACCCGCGGCCTGTACACGACGACCACCCCTGACGGGGTGACGGTCTACACGTCCGTGTCAATCGTGCGGATGAAGACGACCGAGGACGCCGCCACCCTGAAGGACCTGACCACCCGCGACGGCACCGGCAACGTCAACGACCTGGTCAAGGACGGCGCAGTCCGCGTCCCGAACCTGACCACCCTGGCCAACGGCGGCTTCGCCGCCCGCCTCCAAGACCGCGACGTGATCATCATCGAATCGGACTCCGTCAAACACGGCCCCGACGAGACCGCTCACAACCAGCTGATGAAGCGGATCAGCAACGACGCCTTCCGCCTCGCCGCCGACCTCAACGCCTGACCCACCCCGCCGCCCCGCCACGCTCGCCCTTCCCCAAAGGAGGGCTTCGTGTCGTCCCGCCGACCTGGCCCCGCCCTACCGCGCGTGTCAACTTGATCCTCAAGCTCTCGGACCCCGATCAGGGCTCTTGGACCCCGCCGCCCTGGCAGCCCTCACCCAACCCCCGCCCCGGGAAACGCGATCGACGCCGGCGTCACCCCCGCCACCTTCCTCCACCGCGTCGCCCGCACCGCCGACACCGTCAACGCGTCCAACGCCGACGTCCGCAACGCCCCGTCACCGGTCCGCTCCAACACCCCGCGCCAAGCCACGCACGCATCCGTCTCCACCGTGATCAACGCCGCGATCGCCGACGCCGCGCTGTCCACCGGCTGAGGCGGCAGGTACGCCGCCGCCGGAGGCCTGGGCGTCGCGCCGGCATCGCGCAACCACCGCTCCGTCACATCCCGCCGCGCCCGGTGCGCGTTCGCCCCGTCCGCCACCGCCGCCGACTGCTGGGGCACCGAGATGAACGCGCTGACCAGCCCGTACGTCCACACCGCCGCGTGCTCCGCCGCCAACGCGTCCTGCACCGCATCCACACTCACGACAAACCCCCACCACTCGTGACAGCGCCCCCACCGCTCACGACAGCGCCTCCACCAAGCTGGCGCACCCCGCCGCCACCGAGGCGACCAACCCCACCCGGTGCGACTCCACCTTCACCACCAGCTCACCCGCCTGCTTCTGCGCCGCCTGCAACGCCGGCGCCAACGCCTCCCGCGTCGCCCCCGCCTGGGGCGCCACCGAAGCCGACGTCGTCGGCGCCACCGACGACCCCGGCACCCGCGGCGTCGCCCGGTCGACCTCCGCCTGCAACCGCGTCGCGTGCTCGGTCCGCGCCGCGGCGGTCTCAGGCGCTCCGACCGCCGCGGCGAGCGCGGCGTCCGACAGCGCCGCCTTCACCAACTCCGCCAGCGGGTCCGGTGGCGGCGGAGGAGGAGGGGGTGTGGTGCACGCGACTGCCAACGGCGCCGTCGCCGTCGCCAGCAGCACCGCGCGCCTGCTGAACGCCGTTCTTCCGATCACGTGTTCCGATCCTGCCAGAGCCACGCCTCCCCACCACATCGCCCGCACCACCCACCGCCGCCCCACCCACCGCCGCTCATCCCTCCGGGATCCCTCCCCACGCGCCGCCGCCTTCGCCCGCGGCACGTGGGAGGCCGCCGAACGAGATAGTCTGGGCGACCACGGCCGGCGAAGTGCAGCGTCGGCCGGGGTTGCCGTGCCCTCTGCACTCGAACAGAACCTGGAGTCACCACATGTCCAGCCCGCCGCGCGGAGAACTCGCCGCGCAGCTAACACCCGTCGTGCGGGAGGCGGTCGAAGCGATCGGCTTCGACCTCGAGCTGCTCGACGTGAACCAGGCTGGGCGTCGCAGGCTGGTCAAGGTGGTCGTGGACGGCGACGACGGGATCGGGTTGGACGAGGTGGCGCAGGCCAGCCGCGCCGTCTCCGCCGCCCTCGACGCCAACGAGCACCTTATCGCCGGGCCGTACACGCTCGAGGTCACCTCGCCCGGCGCGGACCGCCCGCTCACCAAGCCTCGCCACTGGAAGCGCAACCGGCTGCGCCTGGTGAAGGTCAAGCCGCAGGCTCCTGCCAAGGAGCCGGAGCCGGTCGAGTTCTTCGGCCGGGTCGGCGATGCCGACGACACCGGCGTCGTGCTGCTGGTCAAGGGCGAGCTGCGCCGCGTCGAGTACCGGACGATCGAGCGCGCCGTCGTCGAAGTCGAGTTCAAGCAGCCGCCGGTCGACGAGCTCGCGCTCCTCGAAGGCAAGCACCCGAAGGAGGAGTCGGAGTGAACGTCGACATCGCCGCTCTCAGGGCGATCGAACGGGACAAGGACATCCCCTTCGACACCGTTCTCGAAGCCATCGAGACAGCCCTGCTGACCGCCTACAAGCACACCGAGGGCCACCACGCGCACTCCCGCGTCGAGATCGACCGCAAGAGCGGCGCGGTGCGCGTGCTCGCGCAGGAGCTGAACCCGGACGGCACCGTGGCCGAGGAGTGGGACGACACCCCCGAGGGGTTCGGCCGCATCGCCGCCACCACCGCCCGCCAGGTCATCCTCCAGCGCCTGCGCGACGCCGAGCACGAGCGGACGTTCGGCGAGTTCTCCGCAAAGGAGGGCGAGATCATCGCCGGGGTGGTGCAGCGCGACGCCCGCGCCAACGCCCGCGGCATGGTCGTCGTCCAGGTCGGCGACACCGAGGGCGTGCTGCCGCCCGCCGAGCAGGTGCCCGGCGAGTCCTACGAGCACGGCTCGCGGCTCAAGTGCTACGTCGTGGGCGTGTCCCGCGGCTCACGGGGCCCGCAGATCACCCTTTCGCGCACGCACCCGAACCTGGTGCGCAGGCTGTTCGCGCTCGAGGTGCCCGAGATCGCCGACGGCACCGTGGAGATCCCCGCGGTGGCACGTGAGGCAGGTCACCGTTCGAAGATCGCGGTCCGCACCACCGTCCCCGGCGTCAACGCCAAGGGCGCGTGCATCGGGCCGATGGGCGCCCGGGTGCGCAACGTGATGAGCGAGCTGGCCGGTGAGAAGATCGACATCATCGACCACTCGGACGACCCGGCCACGTTCGTCGGGAATGCCTTGTCACCGGCGAAGGTTGTCTCGGTCAGGGTGCTCGACGAGCGCGCCAAGACGGCACGGGTCGTGGTCCCGGACTTCCAGCTCTCCCTCGCCATCGGCAAGGAGGGGCAGAACGCCCGGCTGGCCGCCCGGCTCACCGGCTGGCGCATCGACATCCGCAGTGATGCGGAGGCCGGCGGGTCCGCTCCGGCGGGCGCATCGGCATCCGGTTCGGCTGAATAGGCAACAGGGGATAGACTTCTCAGTGGTTCAACGTCGGGGATCGGATCTCACGCACATCGGCCCGGTTCGTACGTGCATCGGATGCCGCGCTCGGACGTTGCCCTCCGAGCTGCTGCGCGTGGTGGTCGTGGACGGGGCTGTGGTCCCGGACACACGTCGACGGTTGCCCGGTAGGGGAGCATGGCTGCACCCCGATCCGGACTGCCTCCGCAACGCCGAGAAGCGACGGGCGTTCTCCAGGGCCTTCCGGGTCCAGGGTCCGCTCGACGTGGAACGCGTGCGCGGTCATCTCGAGCAGTGTGGGCAGGAGGTCGCGGGATCGCCCCGTGACCAGCAGGAAGCAAGGAAGCAGGTCGACCCGTCATGAGTCAGCCGTGAAGCTGAAGACATGAACGCGCGACGTTAAGACGAGGTCGACGGGACTTGCCCGCCGGCCTCCCTCACAGAGGAGTGCAGTGGCAGGTAAGGCCCGCGTGCACGAGCTCGCCAAAGAGCTCGGAGTCACGAGTAAAGAACTACTCACCAAGCTCGCCGATCAGGGCGAGTACGTGAAGTCCGCGTCCAGCACCGTCGAGGCCCCCGTGGCCCGACGGCTCCGTGACGCCTACGCCAAGGGCGAGTCCAAGCCCAAGCCCGCAGGCGCCCGTCCGGCGCCGCCGAAGCCCGCGCCGACGAGCGCGGCCTCGGGCGAGACCAAGAGCGAGACGACCCCGCGTCCGCCGGCGCCCGCCGGCAAGCCGGGTCCGCGTCCGGTGCCCGGCCCCAAGCCGATGGCGCCCAAGCCGGTGGCCAAGCCCGCCGCTCCGGCGCCCGCGGCTCCGGCGCCCGCCGCGCAGCCCGAGGCCCCGGCCCCGGCGGCGGCAGCGGCTCCGACGCCCGTCCAGCCGCCCAAGCAGCAGCCGGCCGCCGCGCCCGCGGCGCAGCCGCAGCAGCCCCAGCGGCCCCAGCAGGCGCCCCAGCAGGCGCCGCGGACCAGTGGCCCCGGCCCTCGTCCCGGCCCTCGCGCACCGCAGCAGCAGCCCGCCGCGGCGCAGAACACCCCGTCCGTGGTCCCGCCGCGCCCGCAGGCCCCCAAGCCCGCCGGCCCGCGGCCCCCGCGTCCGGGCAACAACCCGTTCGGCGTGGGCGGTGGCGCTCCGGCGCCGCGTCCGCAGGCCCCGCGCCCGGCCACGCCGGGTGGCGGCGAGCGTCCGTCCGGCCCCAAGCCCGGTGACTCGCGTCCGGCAGGCCCCCGTCCGGGTGGCTCCGGTGGCGGTCCCGGCGGTCCCCGGCCCAACCCCGGCAACATGCCGCCTCGGCCGAACCCGGGCATGATGCCCGGTCGTCCCGCGCCCCGCCCCGGTGGCGGTGGCGGTGGCGGCGGTCGTGGCCCCGGCGGTCCTGGTGGCGGCGGCGGTGGCCGCGGTCCTGGTGGCGGCGGCGGTCGTCCCGGTGGCGGTGGCGGCGCCGGTGGCGGCTTCCGCCCCGGTGGCGGCGGCGGTGGCGCCGGTGGCGGCTTCCGTCCCGGTGGCGGCGGTGGCGGCGGCGGTGGCTTCCGCCCCGGCGGTGGCGGCGGCGGTGGCGGTGGCGCACCGGCCGGTGGTGGCGGCGGTTTCCGCGGTCGTCCCGGTGGTGGCGGTCCCGGTGGTCGCGGCGGCGCCGCGGGCGCCTTCGGCCGTCCCGGTGGTCCGGCGCGTCGTGGCCGCAAGTCGAAGCGGCAGAAGCGCCAGGAGTACATGGACAACATGCAGGCGCCGTCGGTCGGTGGCGTCCGCCTGCCCAAGGGCAGCGGCGAGACGATCCGCCTGCCGCGTGGCGCCTCGCTGACCGACTTCGCCGACAAGATCAACGCCAACCCGGCTTCGCTGGTGCAGGTGCTGTTCCACCTCGGCGAGATGGTCACCGCGACGCAGTCCGTCTCCGACGAGATCCTGGAGCTGCTCGGCTCCGAGATGAACTACAACGTGCAGGTCGTGTCCCCCGAGGAGGAGGACCGCGAGCTGCTGGAGACGTTCGACATCACCTACGGCGACGACGCCGGCGGCGAGGAGGACCTCCAGATCCGTCCGCCGGTCGTGACCGTCATGGGTCACGTCGACCACGGCAAGACGCGCCTGTTGGACACCATCCGCACGGCGAAGGTGGCCGAGGGCGAGGCGGGTGGCATCACCCAGCACATCGGCGCCTACCAGGTGAACACGGAGCTCGAGGGCAACGAGCGCCTGATCACGTTCATCGACACCCCGGGTCACGAGGCGTTCACCGCCATGCGTGCTCGTGGTGCGAACTCGACCGACATCGCGGTCATCGTGGTGGCGGCCGACGACGGCGTGATGCCGCAGACGGTGGAAGCGATCAACCACGCCCAGGCGGCCAACGCGCCGATCGTGGTCGCGGTGAACAAGATCGACAAGGAGGGGGCCAACCCCGCCAAGATCCGCCAGCAGCTCACCGAGTACGGGCTGGTCGCCGAGGAGTACGGCGGCGAGACCATGTTCGTCGACATCTCGGCGAAGCAGGGCATCAACATCGACGGCCTGCTGGAAGCGATCCTGCTGACCGCCGACGCGTCGCTCGACCTGCGGGCCAACCCGGAGATGGAGGCGCAGGGCGTCGCCATCGAGGCGCACCTGGACCGCGGTCGCGGTCCGGTGGCCACGGTGCTGGTCCAGCGCGGTTCGCTCCGCGTGGGTGACTCGATCGTGGCGGGCGCCGCCTACGGTCGCGTGCGCCGCATGGTCGACGAGCACGGCGCGGACGTCACGGTGGCGACGCCGTCGCGTCCGGTGCAGGTCATCGGCCTCACCTCGGTGCCCGGCGCGGGCGACACGTTCCTCGTGGTCGAGGAGGACCGGGTGGCCCGGCAGATCGCCGAGCGCCGCCAGGCCCGCAACCGCAACGCGATGAACGCCGCGAAGCGCAAGCGCGTCAGCCTGGAAGACCTGGACGCCGCGTTGAAGGAGACGAGCGCCCTCACCTTGATCATCAAGGGCGACAACTCGGGTACCGTCGAGGCCCTCGAGGACGCGCTGATGAAGATCGAGGTCGGCGACGACGTCGAGCTGCGGGTCATCCACCGCGGCGTCGGTGGCATCACCGAAGGCGACATCAACCTCGCCGTCGCGGGTAACGCCATCGTCCTGGGCTTCAACGTCCGGGCCGAGGGCAAGGCCACCGAACTCGCCAACCGCGAGGGCGTGGACGTCCGCTACTACACGGTGATCTACCAGGCGATCGACGAGATCGAGCAGGCCCTGAAGGGCATGCTCAAGCCGGAGTACGAAGAGGTCCAGCTGGGACGCGCGGAGGTCCGCGAGGTCTTCAAGTCCTCCAAGGTCGGCACGATCGCGGGTTGCCTCGTGATGTCGGGCGAGATCCGGCGCAACGCCCGGGCCCGCCTGCTGCGCGACAACAACGTCGTGCAGGAGAACCTGCCGATCAGCTCGCTGCGCCGGTTCAAGGACGACGCGACCGAGGTCCGCGAGGGCTTCGAGTGTGGTCTGACGCTCGGCAACTACAGCGACCTGAAGGTCGGCGACATCATCGAGACGTTCGAGATGCGCGAGAAGCCGCGCGCCTGATCGTCTTCAGCCAGGTGCGGGGCCGTCGTAGCCGGCGGCCCCGCACCTCTGAACACCCCTTGGTGATCATCTGTGTTCGTCGGTGCCCTTGAGTTGGACGTGCTGCTCGGAGACGTGCACTCGTTGAAGCAGAAGCGGTCCGTGGTCAAGCCCGTCGTGGCCGAGCTGCGCCGCAGGTTCGAGGTGTCGGTCGCCGAGGCCGGCCACCTGGACCTGCACCGCCGAGCCCTGATCGGAGTGGCGGCCGTCGCCGCCGACGCCGAGCATGTGAGGGACGTGATGGCCGCCTGCGAGCGGCTGGTGGCCGGACGGCCCGAACTGGAACTTCTCTCCGCCCGCCACAGGTTGGTCGGGCCGGAGGACGACTAGCAAGCGTCGCCGGGCAGGCGACGAATCGCAACGACAGGAGGGGAGCGCCGTGGCCGACCAGGCACGGGCTCGCAAGCTGGCCAAGCGGATCTCGCAGATCGTGGCTTCCGCGCTGGAGCACGAGGTGAAGGACCCGCGGCTGGCTCGCGTCACCATCACGGACACGAGGGTGACCGGCGACCTGCACGACGCGACGATCTACTACACCGTGCTCGGCGAGAAGCTGGACTCCGAGCCGGACCTCGCGGGCGCCGCGGCGGCGCTGGAGAAGGCCAAGGGCGTGCTGCGCACCATGGTCGGCCAGCAGACCGGTGTCCGGTTCACGCCGACCCTGTCGTTCGTCACCGACAACGTGCCCGCCGAGGCGCGTCGGATGGACGAACTGCTGGCCAAGGCGCGGGAGCTGGACGCCGAGGTGGCGCGCATCGCGCACGGCGCGGAGCCGGCGGGCGAGCCCGACCCGTACAAGCCTCCGCGCGAGGCCGAGGACGCCGACTAGCGTTCTCGCCGTGCACAACGATCCGAGCTTGAACGACCCGAGCGCGTCTCACGACCCGAGCGCGTCCGACGGTGTCCGCGTGTCCGACGGCCTCCGCGTGTCCGGCGACTTGAGCGCGGACCTCGCGGAGGCCGCTCGCGTCCTGTCCACCGCCACCGACGTGACGCTGCTGGCGCACGTGAACCCCGACGCGGACGCGCTGGGCAGCGCGTTGGCGCTGGGGCTGGTCCTGCACCGCCGGGGCGCGGTGGTCCGGGTGTCGTTCGGCGCGCCGGCCGAGGTGCCGGAGACGTTGCGGGACTTGGACGTGGCGGGGCTGCTGGTGCCCGCGTCCGCCGTGCCCGCCGCGCCGCCGGTGCTGGTCGCGTTGGACACGGGCAGTGTCGGGCGGCTCGGCCCGCTGGCCGATCGGGTGTCCACCGCCGGTGTGGTGGTGGTGGTGGACCACCACGTGTCGAACCCGGGGTTCGGGCACGTGAACGTGGTGGACGACCGGGCCGAGGCGACCGCGCTCGTGGTGCTGCGGCTGCTGGACGTGCTGGGGGTCGAGCTGGACGAGCCGGTGGCCCGGTGCGTGTACGCGGGTCTGGTGACGGACACGCGGTCGTTCCGGCACGCGTCGGCCACGACGCACGAGGTGGCCGCCCGGCTGCTCGCGGCCGGGGTGGACGCCGAGGCCGTGGCCCGGCCGTTGATGGACTCTCACCCGTTCGGGTACTTGGGCATGTTGGCGAAGGTGCTGGGCCGGGCGCGCCTGGAGCGCGAGGCGGCGGGCGGGCTGGGGTTCGCGCACGCCGTCGTGACGTTGGAGGACGCCGCCGGGCTGCGGCCCGAGGAGGTCGAGAGCGTGGTCGACCTGGTGCGGACCACGGCCGAGGCCGAGGTGGCGGCGGTGCTGAAGGAGCTGCGGCCGTCGTCGTGGTCGGTGTCGTTGCGCGCGGTGAGCGCGGTGGACGTGCGAGAGGTGGCGCAGCTGCTCGGCGGTGGTGGCCACCGGCTGGCCGCGGGCTTCACCGCCTCCGGCGAGGCCGATGAGGTGCTGGCGAGCCTGCGTGCCGCCCTGGAGACCGTGACCGCGCGGTCCTGAGCGTTGAACTCGGGTGTTCCCAACGTAGGACTCACGCGTTCTGGGCGTAGGACTCACGCGAGAGTCCTGCGTTCGGGACGCGTGTGTCGGGCATTGAGGGGATCAGGTGGAGGAGCGGGTTCCGGCGCGGAGGGTGGTCGGGTTGGCCGCGCCCGCGCTGGTGGTGCTGGCGGCCGAGCCGCTGTACGTGCTGGTGGACACGGCGGTCGTCGGGCACCTCGGCGCGCTGCCGCTGGCCGGCCTCGCGGTGGGCGGCGTGCTGTTCACGCAGGTCGCGACCCAGTTGACGTTCCTCTCCTACGGCACGACGGCGCGCACGGCACGGCTGTTCGGCGCGGACCGGCGGCGTGAGGCGGTCGAGGAGGGCGTGCAGGCGACGTGGCTGGCGCTGGCCGTCGGCGCGCTGGTGATCGTGCTCGGGCAGCTGCTGGCCGGTCCCGCCGCACGGCTGCTCGGCGGTGGCGGCGAGGTGGCCGACAACGCCGTCGCGTGGCTGCGGATCGCGTTGTTCGGCGCGCCGTTCGTGCTGGTCACGATGGCCGGCAACGGCTGGATGCGCGGCGTGCAGGACACCCGCCGCCCGCTGCGGTACGTGCTCGTCGGCAACGCCATCTCGGCGGTGTTGTGCCCGCTCCTGGTGCACGGCGCGCACTGGGGCCTGGAGGGCTCGGCGGTCGCGAACGTGATCGCCCAGGTGCTCTCGGCCGGGCTGTTCCTCAAGGCGCTGCGCTCGGAACGGGTGAGCCTGCGGCCCGACCGGCGGCGCATGCGGGCCCAGCTGGGCCTCGGCCGGGACCTCGTCCTGCGCAGCCTCGCGTTCCAGGCGTGCTTCCTGTCCGCCGCGTCGGTGGCCGCGCGCACGTCGGTCGGCGCGGTCGGCGCGCACCAGGTCGTGTTGCAGCTGTGGACGTTCCTCGCGCTCGTGCTGGACTCGCTGGCGATCGCCGCCCAGTCGATCGTCGGCGCGGCGCTCGGCGCGGAACGCCGCGAGCAGGCACGTCGGTTCGCCTGGCAGGTGACCGGGTACGGGCTGTGGTTCGGCGTGCTGCTCGGCGTCGCGTTCGCGGCGCTGTCCGGCCCGCTGCCGATGGTGTTCACCAGCGACCGGGCCGTGCTGGACGAGATACCGCACGCCTGGTGGTTCTTCGTGGGCCTGCAGCCGATCGCGGGCGTGGTGTTCGCGCTGGACGGCGTGCTGCTCGGCGCGGGCGACGCGGCGTTCCTGCGCACCGCGACGCTGACCTCGGCGGCGCTCGGCTTCCTGCCGCTGGTGTGGGCGTCCTACGCGTTCGGCTGGGGGCTGATCGGGATCTGGAGCGGCCTGTCGGCGTTCATGGTGCTGCGGCTCGTGCTGGTGCTGTGGCGGACCCGATCGGGGGAGTGGGCTCGCGTAGGCGTGGTGTGACCAGGCGTGATGTGGTGTTCGGCACCCTCAGGAATCGTTAACAACAGGCAACTGTTTCTCGATACTGCGAGTGCTGCCGCACGGAAGCCTAGGAGATTCACCTTGCCGGTCGATCGTGCCACGAAACACGCGTGGCTGATCTGGTCAACCGCCGTCCTCGTCTACATCGCCGCCCTGTTCCACCGGACCTCGCTCGGCGTGGCCGGCCTGGAGGCGAGCGACCGCTTCGCCGTCGGACCCGCCGCGCTCGGCACGTTCACCGTGCTGCAGATCGGCCTCTACGCGCTGATGCAGATCCCCACCGGCCTGCTGGTGGACCGCTTCGGCCCGCGCCGCGTGCTCACCGCCGCCGCCCTGCTCATGGGCGTCGGCCAGACCCTGTTCGCGCTCGCCGAGTCCTACCCGCTCGGCCTGGCCGCACGCGCGGTGCTCGGCGTCGGCGACGCCATGACGTGGGTCAGCGTGCTGCGCCTGGCCGCCGCCCACTTCCCGCCCCGCCGGTTCACCCTGGTCATGACGCTGTCCGCCGCGCTGGGCGGCGCGGGCAACCTGGTCGCGACCGTGCCGCTGACGTTGCTGCTGGACAACGCGGGCTGGACGGTGACGTTCCTGGTCGCGGGTCTCGCCACGGCGGCGTACGCGGCGGTGGTCGCGTGGCGCGTGCGCGCGGTGCCCGACGGCGTGCCGCAGCCCGCGGTCGAACCGGTGCCGTTGCGCGCGGTGGGGGCGAAGGTGAAGGACGCGTGGCGCGAGCCGAGCACCCGTCTCGGGTTCTGGGTGCACTTCACGTCGATGTCGGCGCCCGCCGTGCTCGGCTTGCTGTGGGGTTTCCCGTACCTGGTCGAGGCGCAGGGCCTGTCGCGGCCGTCGGCGTCGGCGGTGCTGAGCACGCTGGTGCTGGTGGCGATCGTGACCGGGCCGGTGATGGGCACGGTGATCGGCAACCGGCCGGAGTGGCGGATGCCGATCGTCGGCGCCTACCTGGCCGCGGCCGTGCTGTCCTGGGCCGTGCTGCTCGGCTGGCCGGGCGGTGTGCTGCCGACGCCCGCGCTGTACGCGGTGTTCGCGGTGCTTGCGCTGGGCAGCCCGGCCTCTGGTGTGGCGTTCGCGCTGGTGCGCGACTACAACCCGCTGCACCGGGTCAGCACGGCGACCGGCGTGGCCAACGTCGGCGGGTTCGCCGCGATCACGTTCACCGCCCTGGTCGTCGGCGTGCTGCTGGACGTGGTGGAGCCCGTGCTCCCGGCGCCGCAGGCGTACCGGATCGCGTTCCTGTCCGTGGTGGCGGTGGTGCTGGTGGGCCTGTGGCGCACGGTGGTGTGGTGGCGTCGAGCGCGCGCCGCGGTGTTCGCCGCCGAGGACCGGGGCGAGTCCGTGCCCGTGCAGTTGCGCCGCCGCCGGTGGGACGTGATCGCGGGCGCAGCCGACAAGCGCGCTCTGGTCGAGGCCTAGGATCCTCGTCCGTGTCCGCATCTTCTCGTGTTCGTCCCTCTGGGCCACCCGTCCCGCCCGGCCTCGTCGTGATCGACAAGCCCGACGGCATGACCTCCCACGACGTGGTGGCCAAGGTCCGCCGCATCCTCGGCACCCGCAAGGTCGGGCACGCGGGCACGCTCGACCCGATGGCGACCGGCGTGCTCGTGCTCGGCATCGAGCGGGCCACCAAGCTGCTCGGCCACCTCGCGCTGGACAGCAAGGCGTACCTGTCGACGATCCGCCTCGGCTCGTCCACCACGACCGACGACGCCGAGGGCGAGGTGCTGTCCACGGCCGACGCGTCCGAAGTGGACGAGGACGCGATCCGGGCCGGTGTGGCGAAGTTGACCGGCGCGATCGAGCAGGTGCCCAGCGCGGTGAGCGCGGTGAAGATCGACGGCAAGCGCGCCTACGCGCGGGTCCGCGCCGGCGAGACGGTGGAGATCCCGGCGCGCCCGGTGACGGTGCACCGCTTCGACGTGCTGTCGGTCCGCCGCGAGGGCGAGGGCGTCACCGAGCTCGACGTGATGGTGGAGTGCTCGTCCGGGACCTACGTGCGCGCGCTGGCCCGTGACCTCGGCGCGGACCTGGGTGTCGGCGGCCACCTGGCGGCCCTGCGCCGCACCCGCGTCGGCCCGTTCGACCTGCGCGTGGCCAAGACGCTGGAGCAGCTGGAGAGCGCGCCGGGCCTGTCCCTGGACCTGGACGCGGCCGTGTCCACCGCGTTCCCCCGCCGCGAGATCGCGCCGCGCGAGGCGGTCGCCCTCTCGCACGGCCAACGGCTGGCCGCGGGCGGGCTGGACGGCACGTACGGCGTGTTCGGCCCGGACGGCCACGTGGTGGCGCTGGCGAAGGACGAGGGTCCGATCGCCAAGCCGTTGGTGGTACTCACGCCGAGCGGCTAGGGCCTACCGTGGACGCCATGTCGAGATGGGTGTGGCCGGCCGCGGCCGGTGTGGTGACGTCGGCCACGGGGGTGGCTATCAACCTCGCCACCGACGGCCGCGCGAACCCGTGGGCTTGGGCGACGGTCGTGCTGCTCACCGCGTTGGGCGTGGTCATCGCCCTGCGCGTGCAAGCTCCGGCCCCGACGCCGCCGGGCGAACCGGCCGAGCGGTCCGAACCGGCCGAACCGGCCGAACCGGCCGCCGCCGAGCCACAGCCGCCCACCGCGAACGTGCGCAACAGCATCAGCGGCACCGTGCACGGCGCCGCGGTGCAGGGTGGCAACCTCGGCCCGGTCACGGTCAACTCGCCGACCACGATCAACCAGAACGCGGTCGCGCGCGACGGCGGCACCGTCCACCAGGCCGGTCGCGACATCCGCCACGACTAGCCGACCTCGGACGGCGCGCCGGGGCCGACCGCCTAGGCTGGCCCGCGTGCAACGCTGGAGAGGGCTCGACCACCTACCCGGCGGCTGGGGCCGCTGCGTGGTGACCATCGGCGTGTTCGACGGCGTCCACCGAGGGCACCAAGCGCTGATCGGTCGTGCGGTCGGGTTGGCCGAGGACAAGGGCGTGCCGAGCGTCCTCATCACCTTCGACCCGCACCCGTCCGAAGTGGTCCGGCCGGGCAGCCACCCGGCGCAGCTGACCAGCCTGCGCCGGCGCGCCGAGCTGGTCGAGGGCCTCGGCGTCGACGTGTTCTGCGTGATCCCGTTCACCGCGGAGCTCTCGCGCACGCCCGCCGACGAGTTCGCGCACGAGGTGCTGGTGGACCGGCTGCACGTGGCGGCCGTGGTGGTGGGGGAGAACTTCACGTTCGGCCACAAGGCGGCGGGGAACGTGACCCTGCTGCGCGAGCTGGGCAAGAGATTCGGTTTCGTGACCGAGGGGGCGGACCTGGTGACCGACGACAGCGTGACGTACTCGTCGACCTACATCCGGGCGTGCATCGACGCGGGCGACGTGGCCGCCGCGGCGCAGGCGCTCGGCCGGCCGCACCGGCTGGAGGGCATCGTGGTGCGCGGCGACGGCCGCGGCAAGGAACTGGGCTTCCCCACGGCCAACCTGTCGACCGCGCGGTTCGCCGCCGTGCCCGCGGACGGCGTGTACGCGTGCTGGTTCGTGCACGGCTCGGGCCGCCGCCTCAAGGCCGCGGTGAGCGTGGGCACCAACCCGACGTTCTCCGGCCGGGAACGGCGGGTCGAGGCATTCGTGCTCGACGTCGACGAGGACTTCTACGGCCAGCGGGTCGCGCTCGACTTCGTGGACCGGCTGCGGGACATGGTGAAGTTCGACAGCGTCGAGTCGCTGCTGGAGCAGATGCACCGCGACGTGGCCACGGCGCGTGACCTCCTGCTGGATCCGGGTGACGCCTGACCGGTTGAACCAGGTGGGTGGAACCGACCGTGCGACACGGCACGACCTGGCAGGATGCCTGTCACGTCCGTCGGTCAGGGGAGAGGCGAAGGTGGAGGACCACAAGATCGTCCAGCGCAATCTCGCGTTGCAGCGGGAGTGGTACGGGGAACCCTTGGGCGACCGGGTGCGCCGGCTCGTGGTCGCGTTCAGCGTCTCCCAGGCCCAGCTCGCGGACGTGCTCGGCATCAGCGCGCCGATGCTGAGCCAGGTCATGAGCGGACGGCGGGCCAAGATCGGCAACCCGTCCGTGCTGGCCCGGATGATCATGCTGGAGCGCAAGGTCCTCACCCCCGACGTCGCGTCCGGCTCGCCCGACGCGTTGCAGCGCGCGCTGGAGGACGTCCGCCAGTCGAAGCCGACCGTGAGCCGCGACTCGCTGCCGGTGAACGGCAGCGCGGACGACGAGGCCGTGGTGTTCCCGTTCCTGCGCCGCCTGGCCGACGGCCGCGAGCTGTCGCAGGCCGCCGACGTGCTCGGCGAGGACTTCCCGGCCCTGGCCGAGCTGCTGCGCCGCGCGGGCAAGGTCCGCGACGCCTGACCCGCCCCGCCCCGCCCGTGAGCCTCTTCTCCGCCATCTTCCCGCCCGCCGACGTCGTCGACGAGCTGCACGACGCCCTCCGCCCGTTCCGCGCCGCGCACCCCCGGCTGCGCTGGCAGCACCCGGCCCGCTGGCACGTCACCGTCCGGTTCTTCGGCGAGGCCGAGCCCGCCGGTCAGCTCGACGGCCTCGACCGCGTGACCGCGCCCGTGCTGAGGCTGCGCGGCAGCGGCACGTTCCGCCAGGTGCTGTGGATCGGGGTGGACGGCGAGCTGGCCGAGCTGGGTGAGGCGGCCCGCGTGCCGCCGGACTGGCGACCGCACGTGACCGTGGCCCGCGGCGCCGTGCTGCCGCACGTGGAGTTCACCGGTCGTGAGTGGACGGTCACTGAGGTCGCCCTGGTCCGCAGCCACCCGGCCGAGGGCTACTCGGTGCTCGACCGAGTGCCCTTGAGCACGGCAAACGGGTAACGCGTCACCACTGCTGGTAACCTCGACATTTGGGTCTGGCTGCGGTCCGTGGCGGCCAGTACCGACTACCCCGCTCACGTGGGGCCGCACGGCACTTAACCAGCACAAGGAGCAATGAGCACGTGGCACTGACCACCGAGCAGAAGAAGACCATCCTCACCGAGTACGGCGTCCACGACACGGACACCGGTTCGGCCGAGGCCCAGGTCGCGCTGCTGAGCAAGCGCATCGCCGACCTGACGGAGCACCTGAAGCAGCACAAGCACGACCACCACTCGCGTCGGGGCCTGCTGTTGCTGGTCGGCCGTCGCCGCCGGCTGCTCAACTACCTCCAGAAGGTGGACATCCAGCGCTACCGCGCCCTCATCGGGCGGCTCGGCCTGCGCAGGTGATCCTTGCCGAGGGGGAGTGACCACCAAGGTCACTCCCCCTCGGCGTTAATCGAAAACAAGACGAGGGAAGCACGCGCGGCGCCCGGGACGACAGTTCGCCGGTCCTCGGTAGTGGCCCCCTGGTAGAGGAAACCCCAGGGGACTTCGATCGAAGACCGGCCTCGTCCGAACCGCGATCCCGCGCCATGAGCGCGCTGTGACCCGCATGACGAGGAGTACCCATATGACGGACATCGAGGTCCACGAGACTTCCGCCACGATCGACAACGGTCGGTTCGGCACGCGCACCATCCGCTTCGAGACCGGTCGCCTGGCCCGCCAGGCGGCGGGCTCGGTCGTCGCCTACCTGGACGACGAGACGATGCTGCTGTCGGCGACGACGGCGTCGAAGCACCCCAAGGAGCACTTCGACTTCTTCCCCCTCACGGTGGACGTCGAGGAGCGCATGTACGCCGCGGGCCGCATCCCCGGCTCGTTCTTCCGCCGCGAGGGTCGCCCGTCGACCGACGCGATCCTGACCTGTCGCCTCATCGACCGGCCGCTGCGCCCGTCCTTCGTGGACGGTCTGCGCAACGAGATCCAGGTCGTCATCACGGTGATGAGCCTGAACCCGGCCGACCTGTACGACGTCGTGGCGATCAACGCCGCGTCGGCGTCCACGCAGCTGGCGGGCCTGCCGTTCTCGGGCCCCATCGGCGGCGTCCGGGTGGCGCTCATCGAGGGCCAGTGGGTGGCGTTCCCGACCCACGAGCAGCTGGAGAAGGCCGTGTTCGACATGGTCGTCGCCGGCCGCGTCGTCGGTGACGACGTCGCGATCATGATGGTCGAGGCCGAGGCCACCGACAACGTCATCGACCTGATCGGCGAGGGCGCGCAGGCGCCGACCGAAGAGGTCGTCGCCGCCGGTCTGGAGGCGTCGAAGCCGTTCATCAAGGCGCTGTGCGACGCGCAGGCCCAGCTGGCGCAGGTCGCGGCGAAGGCCACCGGCGAGTTCCCGACCTACCCGGCCTACCAGCCCGACGCCTTCGAGGCCGTCGAGCAGGCCGCGGCCGGCGAGCTGGGTCAGGCGATGACCATCGGTGGCAAGCAGGAGCGCGAGTCCCGCATCGACGAGATCAAGGCGTCGGTGCTGGAGAAGCTGGCCGAGCAGTTCGAGGGTCGCGAGAAGGAGGTCGGCGCGGCGTTCCGCTCGCTGACCAAGAAGCTGGTCCGCCAGCGCATCCTGCGCGACAAGGTCCGCATCGACGGCCGCGGCCTCACCGAGATCCGGTCGCTGTCGGCCGAGGTCGAGCTGATCCCGCGGGCGCACGGCTCGGCGCTGTTCGAGCGCGGCGAGACCCAGATCCTGGGTGTCACCACGCTGAACATGCTGCGCATGGAGCAGCAGATCGACTCGCTGGCCCCGGAGACGCACAAGCGCTACCTGCACCACTACAACTTCCCGCCGTTCTCCACCGGTGAGACCGGCCGCGTGGGCTCGCCCAAGCGCCGCGAGATCGGCCACGGCGCGCTGGCCGAGCGGGCGCTGATGCCCGTGCTGCCCAAGCGCGAGGAGTTCCCCTACGCGATCCGCCAGGTCTCCGAGGCGCTGAGCTCCAACGGCTCGACGTCCATGGGCTCGGTCTGCGCGTCCACGATGTCGCTGCTCAACGCCGGCGTGCCGCTGAAGGCGCCGGTCTCGGGCATCGCCATGGGCCTGGTGTCCGACGAGGTCGACGGCAAGACGGAGTACGTCGCGCTGACCGACATCCTCGGCGCCGAGGACGCGTTCGGCGACATGGACTTCAAGGTCGCCGGCACCAAGGAGTTCGTCACCGCGCTGCAGCTGGACACCAAGCTGGACGGCATCCCGTCCGAGGTGCTCGGCGCGGCCCTGGGCCAGGCCCGCGACGCGCGCCTGACCATCCTGGAGGTCATGGCCGAGGCCATCGACAGCCCGGACGAGATGAGCCCGTTCGCGCCGCGCGTGACGTCGGTCAAGATCCCGACCGACAAGATCGGCGAGGTCATCGGCCCGAAGGGCAAGATGATCAACTCGATCACCGAGCAGACCGGCGCCGACATCTCCATCGAGGACGACGGCACGATCTACGTCGGCGCGGCGGACGGCCCGTCGGCCGAGGCCGCGATCGGCCTGATCAACGCGATCGCGAACCCGCAGCTGCCGAAGGTGGGCGAGCGCTTCCTGGGCACCGTGGTGAAGACCGCGGCGTTCGGCGCGTTCGTGTCCCTGCTCCCGGGCAAGGACGGCCTGATCCACATCTCGAAGCTGGGCAACGGCAAGCGCATCAACAAGGTGGAGGACGTCGTCAAGGTCGGCGACAAGCTCCAGGTCGAGATCGCCGACATCGACCAGCGCGGCAAGATCAGCCTGGTCCTGGTCAGCGACGACGCGGAGCAGGCCCCGGCCGGCGACGCGCCCGTGCAGGACACCGCACCTGCCGAGGCCAACGCGCAGTGACGAAGAGCGTCAACGGGACGGCCGCGGGTGCTTCGGGCACCCGCGGCCGTCCGCTTACGCGCAGGCCCGGGCACCTGCAGAAGCCGGGCAGCACGATGTCGCTGGAACGCGGTGACGCGGGCGTCGCCGTGCGCCGCAGCGTGCTGCCCTCCGGCCTGCGGGTCATCACCGAGCGCATCCCCGGCGTCCGGTCGGCGTCGGTCGGCCTGTGGGTGCAGGTCGGGTCGCGCGACGAGCGGGTCGAGGTCGCGGGCGCCGCGCACTACCTGGAACACCTGCTGTTCAAGGGCACGGCGAACCGCACGGCGGCGGAGATCGCCGAGGAGATCGACGCGGTCGGCGGCGAGCTGAACGCGTTCACCGCCAAGGAGCACACCTGCTACTACGCGCACGTCCTGGACGAGGACCTGCCGCTGGCGATGGACCTGGTGTGCGACGTGGTGTTCGACGCGCTGTGCGAGCCGCGCGACTTCGAGACCGAGCGCGGCGTGGTGCTCGAAGAGATCGCCATGCGCGACGACGACCCGGAAGACCTGCTGCACGACGCGTTCCTGGACGCCCTGCTGGGCGAGCACGCGCTGGGCCGCCCGGTGCTGGGCACCGAGCAGTCCATCGGGGACATGGACCGCGACGCGCTGTTCGGCTTCTACAAGAAGCGCTACACGCTGCCGCGGATGGTGCTCGCCGTGGCGGGCAACATCGACCACGCGCACGTGATGCGCTTGGTGCGCAAGCAGATCGGCGACCGGCTCGACCGCGTCGGCACGCCTGTCGCGCCCCGGGCGGGCCGGGCGCGCATCCCGGGTTCGCGCAAGCTGGTGCTGCACTCCGACGACACCGAGCAGGCGCACCTGATGCTGGGCGTGCGCGGGCTCGACCGGCACGACGAGCGCCGGTTCGCGTTGAACGTGCTCAACGCCGCGTTGGGCGGCGGGATGAGCTCTCGGCTGTTCCAGGAGGTCAGGGAACGGCGCGGCCTGGCGTACCAGGTGTACTCGTCGGTCGGCCTCTACGCCGACGCGGGCACGTTGTCGGTCTACGCGGGCTGCCAGCCGGACCGGCTCGGCGACGTGGCCGGCGTGGTGCGCGGCGTGCTGTCCACCGTGGCCCGTGACGGGCTGAGCGACGCGGAGGTGGCCCGCGGCAAGGGCCAGCTGCGCGGCGGGCTCGTGCTCGGCCTGGAGGACACCAGTTCGCGGATGTCGCGCATCGGCAAGGGCGAGCTGAACTACGGCGACTACCTGTCGGTCGAGCAGACGTTGGCGCGCATCGACGAGGTCACCGCGGCCGACGTCGCCGCGTTGGCGAAGGACTTGCTGCGACGTCCCGTCGCCGCCGCCGTGGTCGGCCCTTACGCTCACGCCGACGATCTGCCGTCCCAGGTGCACGAGGTGATCTCTTGAGTTCCGCAGAACCACTCCGCGTAGGCGTCATCGGGGCCAGGGGCCGCATGGGCGCCGAGGTGTGCCGCGCGGTCGAGGCCGCCGGCGACATGGACGTCGTGGCCATGGTCGACGCGGGTGACTGGCTGTTCAACCTGGCCGACGCCGGCGCCCAGGTCGCGGTCGACTTCACCAGCCCCGAGGTGGTGATGGACAACATCCGGTTCTGCGTGGACAACGACATCCACGCCGTCGTCGGCACCTCCGGGTTCGACGCGCAGCGGCTGGGCACGGTCGCCGAGTGGCTCGACGCGAAGCCGGGGCTGGGCGTGCTGGTGGCGCCGAACTTCGCCATCGGCGCCGTGCTGTCCATGCGGTTCGCGGAGCTGGCCGCCCCGTACTACGAGTCGGCCGAGGTCATCGAGCTGCACCACCCGCGCAAGGTGGACGCGCCCTCCGGCACCGCCGCGCACACGGCCCGGCTGATCTCGCAGGCGCGTGAGGCGGCGGGCGTCGGCCCGATGCCGGACGCGACCACGCAGGAGGCCCCCGGCGCGCGTGGGACGCTCGTGGACGACGTGCGGGTGCACTCGCTGCGCGTGGCCGGGCTGATCGCGCACCAGGAGGTCGTGTTCGGCACGGAGGGCGAGACGCTGACGCTGCGGCACGACTCGCTGGACCGCAAGTCGTTCATGCCGGGCGTGCTGCTGGCCGTGCGGTCGATCGCGCAGCACCCCGGGCTCTCCGTGGGGCTCGACAAGTACATGGACCTCTGACCCGACCCGGGGCAGCCGACACCGTGAAGCCGACACCGTGAAGACCCGCACCGCAGTGTTCGTGATCACCGCCGCGCTCGCGGTGTACTTCGTGCTGCTCGGCGGCCGGGCCGTGGTGCTGCTCGGCACCGGCGACCCGGTCGGCGTCGGCCTCGGCGTCGGCGTGCTCGTGCTGCCGCTGATCGGCGCGTGGATCGCGTGGACGAACCTCAGGTTCGGCTTCACCACCGAGCGGATGGCGCGGCAGCTCGACGCCGAGGGCGGTCTCCTCGACACGTCCGGGCTGTCGCGCCGCCCGTCCGGCCGGGTGGACCGGGAGGCGGCCGACGCCTGGTTCGAGGAGCGCCGGGTCGACGTCGAGGCGCGCCCGGAGGACTGGCGGTCGTGGTTCCTGCTGGCGCAGGCCTACGACCTGGCCGGCGACCGCGGCCGGGCCCGCGAGACCATGAGGAAAGCGATCGACCTGTTCTCCCTGCCGACGAATCGGGCGTAAGTCGTTCGAGTGAAGCCCGATTCATTCGGTCTTCACGCTCTGTTGCCTTGGATCTTCCGCAGGTGTGGTTACCGTGGGTGCTGTGGCGAAGACCTGCGAGAACCTGCGGCTGACCGTTGCCTGCGTGGTCGTCGTCGTCGCGCTCGGCATCGCGCTCACGCTCGGCTGACCACGCCGGCTCCCCGGGGAAGAATCAGGCGAACCGCCGCCCGTCCCAGGAGTGCCCATGCCCTTCGCTCGGATCGTCCGGGCGGCCCTCGCCGTCGCCGCGGCCCTGGTCGCGACCGGTCTTCTCACCCCGATGGCCACGGCGCGCGCCGCGGTCGGCTGCGACGTCGACTACGACATCACCGACCAGTGGCGAAGCGGGTTCGGCGCGCGCGTCACCGTGACCAACCTCGGCGACCCGCTGTCGGGCTGGACCCTGGAGTGGACGTTCACCGCCGGGCAGCGGGTCACCTCCGAGACGTGGAACGGCGTGTTCACCCAGAGCGGGAGCACCGTGCGGGTGAAGAACGCCTCCCACAACGGTTCGGTGCCCACGGGCAGGTCGGTGTCGGTCGGCTTCAACGGCACCTGGTCGGGCAGCAACCCCGCGCCGACGTCGTTCACCGTGGACGGCGTGCCGTGCACGGGCTCCCCCGTGACCGTGGGCACCACGAGTGGCGCCCCGGCGCCGTCGTCCACGCCGTCGCTCACGACCGAGCCGTCCGCCACGACCACCACGACGACGACCACCACGACGTCGGTGTCCACGACCTCGTCGTCGGCCACGACCGGGCCGTCGGAGTCGTCGGTGGCGGCCTCCGGCACGTTCACCTGGCCGACCGCGTCGCCGAAGCCCGCGGTCGTGCTGTCCGCGGAGGTGAGCCCCGACAGCGGGGTGGACGCGCTGCGCCTCGGCCTGGTCATCAGCCTGCTCGTGGCGGCCGTGGGCATCGCCGTCCTGCTCGTCGTGCGCCGCCACCTCGGACGGGTGGGTGAGCGCCCCGACGAGCGGCCCTGAGGAGGGTCACACGACCGGGTGGTTCACCGTGCGCTCAGCCGAGTGGCGGGGTAGCCGAAGAGGCATGGATCGCACAGCGGTGGACCGCCTCTACGACTGTGACGTGCTGGATCGGCACGGCCGGCCCATCGGACCGGTCGCGGGGGTGTGGCTGGCCGGTGACCGGCCGCTGTGGGCCTCGGTGCGCAGCGACGGCGGCACGACGCTCGTCCCGATCCGCGGTGCCCAGGTGCGCGACCGCAGGCTCGTGGTGCCGGTCGAGAAGCGCGAGGTGGAGGACGCCCCGAAGGTCGGCGACCGGGACCTCTCGGAGGCCGAGCAGGCCGAGCTGCACGACCACTACGGGCTGGTGCTGCCCGAGCAGCGCCTGGTGCGCCACCAGCGCGCCGTCAGTGCACCCACCAGCCAGCCACCGCGGCAGGTGAGGCGGCGAGCACGCTGAACCGGGCGAACCGGCCGGCCACGCTGGTCGAGATGAACAGCCAGGACGACATGCCTGCCAGGCCCGCCAGCACGGTGGTGAACATGAACGGCGGCAGGCCGACCACGGAGCTCACCGCGTGCGTGCCGAACATCCAGTGCGGGTGGCGGTGGCAGCGCACGCGCACCCACTCCAACCTGGCCTTCCACTTGAGCCGCCACGGCGATAACGCCTTGGCCGGCTTCACCTTGCGCCTCATGAACGCGGGCAGGTGCAGCGAGCCGCGGGCGGCCAGGAAGTAGAACATCTTGCCCAGCACCTGGCCGACGGCGACCGCGATACCGATCCACCACCACGAGATGCCCGGTTGCTGGGTGACCAGTCCGATGACGAAGATCTCGATGCTGATGAGGGGTACCAGCGCGGAGCCGAAGGCGACGCTGAACGTGAGGCACAACCACCCGAGCACTTGGTGAGGCTACCCGTGCGGTCACGGCAAGAGCAGTAGGGTCAACCCCCCGGTAACCCTTATTTCCCGCAACGGCCGCCCGCCGGCGTCCAGGGTGCGGACCGTGCCGTCGGCCTCCCAGTCGGCCCTGCCGTAGAAGCCGATCGACGCCTTGTCCGCCTCGGGCACCCACGCGACACCCCTCGTGGCGCCGGCTTCACGCAGGTGGGAGGCGGCCGTGGCGAGGAGCCTGCCGCCGTGCCCGCGCCGTGCCCAGCGCGGTTCCACGAGCACGCTCACCAGCGCCGTCGTCGCCGCGTCCTCGGGCAGCGAGCCGTCCGCGTGCGCTACTTCTTCTTCGGGCGCCATCCCGGCGACGCAGAAACCGACCGTCCACGTGCCCTCGGTGGCGACGAACACCTGACCGTGCCCGACCGCCTCGGCCCACGCGGGAGCGGTCTGGTCGACGTCGATGGCTTGCAGCACCTCGGCGGGGACGATGTCCCGGTAGGCGGTGCGCCAGGTGTCTCGGTGGATGCGGGCGATCTCCGCCACGTCGTCGGGCTGTGCGGTGCGCACGGTGGCGTCGGCCATGGGCGGCACCCTATCCGGCAGGCGGGGCGCGCTCGACGTGCGGAGCCGGGGGAGTCCGATGTCACGGCTCCGCGGCGGAAATCCGCGTGATTCCACCCGTGCCGGCGTGAAAGCGTCGGTGACGTGCGTTGGGCAGCGTTGGGCGTCGTGTACGTGGTCTGGGGTTCGACCTACCTGGGCATCAAGTTCACCATCGAGTCGATGCCGCCGCTGTTGTCGGGCGGCACGCGGTTCCTGGTCGCCGGCGCGGTGCTGGCGGCGGTGGTGGCCTGGCGCGGCGGGCTGCGGATGACGTGGCGGCAGTTCGGCTCGGCGGTGCTGCTGGGGCTGCTGCTGCCCGCCTGGGGCAACGGGCTCGTGGTGCTGGCCGAGCAGTCGGTGGCGTCGGGGTTGGCGGCGCTGCTGGTGGCGTCCGTGCCGCTGTACGTGGTGCTGATGCGGCGGTTCGCCGGTGAACGGCCGCACGGCGTGACGTACGCGGGGGTGGCCATCGGTCTGGTGGGGCTGGCCGTGTTGTTGTCGGACGACATGGGCGATTCGTCGTGGTGGGGACCGTGGGTGGTGCTGCTGGCGGCGTTCGGGTGGGCGCTGGGGTCGTTCCTGAGCAGTCGGCTGGACACGCCGGCGAACCCGTTCGCGCTGTCCGCGGTGGAGATGCTGGCCGGGGGGACGGCGTTGACGGTGGCGGGGCTGGTCGCCGGGGAACGGGTGTCGTTCGGCGAGATCACCACGTCGTCGTGGGTGGCGTGGGGCTACCTGGTGGTGTTCGGGTCGTTGCTGGCGTTCAGCTCGTACGTGTACGTGCTGGGGCAGTTGCCGGTGTCGACCGTGGCGACCTACGCGTACGTGAACCCGGTGATCGCGGTGGTGCTCGGGGTGTGGCTGGCCGACGAGCGGTTCGGGGTGGTGCAGCTGCTCGGCGGTCTGCTGGTGGTGCTGGCGGTGGTGCTGGTGGTTCGGGCCGAGCGGAAACGTCGTACCCCGGTGGGAGTATCCAGCCGTGCAGAAGATGAACGCTGACGTCGCTCGCCGCATCGCCTTGGGCGCACAGGGTTTCGCCGACCCCCGGCCAGCCTCCGCGCCCGACCGGCGGCACCTGCGGAAGGTGCTGTCCCGGATCCGGTTGTTGCAGCTGGACTCGGTGAACGTCGCCGTCCGCGCGCACTACATGCCGTTGTTCAGCAGGCTCGGGGCCTACGCGCCGTCCCTGGTGGACGACGCGGCGTGGTCGCACGGCGTGCGCAAGCCGCGACTGCTGGTGGAGTACTGGGCGCACGAGGCGAGCCTGGTGCCGGTGGAGGACTGGCCGTTGCTGCACTCCGGGGCCAAGCGCCCCGGCTGGTGGAAGAACTACACGACGGTCGCCGAGCGCTCGCCGCAGCTCGTGGACGACATCCTGGCGGTGGTGAAGGAACTGGGGCCGCTCGGCGCGGGCGCGATCGAGAAGGCGTTGGCCGGTGGCGGGCCGCGGGCGAAGGACCACTGGGGCTGGAACTGGTCCGAGGTCAAGAAGGTGTGCGAGTACCTGTTCGGCGAGGGCGTGCTGACGACCGGGACGCGGCGCGGTTTCGAGCGGCTGTACGACCTGAGCGAACGCGTGCTGCCGCCGGAGGTGCTGGCGCGGCGGCTGTCGGTGTCCGCGGAGGAGGGCGCGCGGGAGCTGGTGGCGCGTGCGGCGACGGCGATGGGCGTGGCGACCGAGCCCGACCTGCGTGACTACTACCGGTTGCAGCCCGCGCGCAGTCGGCAGGCCGTGGCGGAGCTGGTCGAGGCGGGGGTGCTGGAGCCGGTCGAGGTGCGGGGGTGGGGCGTGCCCGCGTACCGGCACGTCGAGGCGCGCGTGCCGCGGCGGATCACCGGGCGGGCGTTGCTGTGCCCGTTCGACCCGCTGATCTGGGAACGGGCCCGGACCGAGCGGATCTTCGACTTCTTCTACCGGATCGAGATCTACGTGCCCGCGCCGAAGCGGGTGCACGGCTACTACGTGTTCCCGTTCCTGCTGGACGGCGAGCTGGTGGGGCGGGTCGACCTGAAGGCGGACCGGGCGGCGGGCGTGCTGCGGGTGCAGGCGGCGTACGCCGAGCCGGGCGCGGACGTGGGCCGGGTCGCGGTCGAACTGGCCTCCGAGCTGCGGCACATGGCGGACTGGCTGGAGCTGGACGACGTGGAGGTCGTGCTCAAGGGCGATCTCGCCGGGGTGCTGAAGGCGGTGGCGCGGTGATGTCCACCACCTGGTGGGCTGACAGAATTTGAAATCTGTCATCCCAAGTCTCATAGTGGAGTCATGACGAACTCCACCCACCGCGTGACCCGGCGTCGGGTCCTGGGCACGACCGGTCCCGAGGTGTCGGCGCTCGGCCTCGGCTGCATGGGCATGTCGGACCTGTACGGCCCGGCCGACGAGGCGGAGAGCGTGGCCACCATCCACGCCGCCGTCGACGCGGGCGTGACGCTGCTCGACACGGGCGACTTCTACGGCATGGGCCACAACGAGCTGCTGATCCGCCAGGCCCTGCGCGACCGCAACCGCGACGACGTGGCGATCAGCGTCAAGTTCGGCGCGCTGCGCGACGCGGACGGCGGCTGGCACGGCAACGACGCCAGGCCGGGGGCCGTGCGCAACTTCCTCGCCTACACGCTGCGCCGGCTCGGCACGGACCACGTCGACGTCTACCGCCCGGCCCGCCTCGACCCGGCCGTCCCGATCGAGGAGACCGTGGGCGCGATCAAGGAGGAGGTCGAGAAGGGCCACGTCCGCCACATCGGCCTGTCCGAGGTCGGCGCGGACACGCTGCGCCGGGCCGACGCCGTGCACCCGATCGTCGACCTCCAGATCGAGTACTCGCTGATCTCCCGGGGCATCGAGGAGGAGATCCTCCCCACCGCCCGCGAACTGGGCATCGGCGTCACGGCGTACGGCGTGCTGTCGCGCGGCCTGATCTCGGGCCACTGGACGGCGTCCAGGCGGGCCGACGACTTCCGCGCGGTCTCGCCGCGGTTCCAGGGCGACAACCTCGACCACAACCTGTCGCTGGTGGAGGCCCTGCGCGCGGTGGCCGCCGAGAAGGGCGCGACGGTCGCGCAGCTGGCGATCGCCTGGGTCCTGGCCCAGGGCGAGGACATCGTCCCGCTGGTGGGCGCGCGCCGCCGCGACCGGCTGACCGAGGCCCTCGGCGCGCTGGACGTCACCCTCACCGAGTCGGACCTGACCCGGATCGAGGCGGCGGTCCCGGCCGACGCCGCGGCGGGCGAGCGCTACGCGCCGGCCCTCATGGCGCACCTGGACAGCGAGCGCTGACCGCGGCCGGGGCGGTCGGCCGGTGCGCGCACAATTGACCGGACCAGCCGGCGACACCAGGGAGCACCACGTGGCGGAAGGCGCACTGACCGCGGAGGACATCCTCAGCACCACGGAGGACGTCCTCCGCCGCTTCGGCCCGGCCAAGGCGACCGTGGTGGACGTGGCCCGCGCCCTCGGTGTGAGCCACGGCAGCGTCTACCGGCACTTCCCGACCAAGACGGCGCTGCGCGAGGCCGTCACCCAGCGCTGGCTCGACCGCGCGCACGCGGGCTTGGCGGAGCTGGTCGCCGCCGACGCACCCGCGCCTCAGCGCCTGCGCGCCTGGCTGGCCGCGCTCTTCGAGGCCAAGCGCAGGAAGGCCCTGGGCGACCCGGAGCTGTTCGCCACGTTCTCCGTGCTGGTGAACGAGAACAGCGCCGTCGTCGCCGCGCACATCGCGGCGATGGTCGAGGACCTCACCAGGATCGTCGCCGACGGCGTGGCCTCCGGCGACTTCGCCACCCCGGACCCGGCCGTCAGCGCCAAGGCCGTCTTCGACGCCACGGCACGCTTCCACGACCCGGCCCACGCCGGCGACTGGTCCGCGCCGGACGTCGACGAGTCGTTCGACGCCGTGGTTTCCCTCCTGGTGGCGGGACTCCGGGCCCGCCCGTAGGGAAACCGCGGCGCGCGCATCGGGGGTGCGCACGCCGCGGCTTGGTCCGGGTTCGACGGTCAGGCGGTGGTCGCCGTGGTCACCAGGGCGGTGCCGCTGCCGGTCCGGCCGGTGATGAACAGGGACGGCTCGTCCGCCGGCGGCGTGTCGGAGACGTCGAGGTCGCTGCGCGCCGAGCCCGAGCTGGAGGCCAGGTCGACCTGCGCGGCCACGCCGGGCCGCACGCCGACGCGGACGTCGCCCGAGCCGGTGCCCAGCTGGACCTTGCCGGACGCGGCGTCGGCGATGGTGACGTCACCGCCGCCCGTCCGCACCTGCACGTCGCTCTGCACGGCGCCCAGCCACACGTCGCCGGTGCCCGTGTAGATCACGGTGTTCCCGCCGATCGACGACACCTCGACGTCGCCGCTGCCGGTCTTCGCCCGCAGCCCGCCGAGCATCGGCCCGAGCCTCAACTTGCCCGAACCCGAGTTGACCTGCGACGACGCGTCCGCGCGATCTGCGGTCACGTCACCGGTGCCGGTCTGGACCTCCAGTCGACCCGCCGCGCCGGTCACGGTCACCTCCGCCGAACCGGCCTTGGTGATCACGTGGGAGCCGGCCGGCGCCCGCACCGTCACGCTCAACGGCACGGCGCGCAGCGGCAGCGCCTTGGACGAGTGCACCGTCACCCGCCCGCCCGACAGCTCGAGCCGGGCGTCGCGCACCGCCTCCGCCGGTCCCGCCGGCTGCCCGCGGCCGTTGCCGAACTGGTCGTTCACCCAGCTCAGCAACCCGGACAGGCCCGCGGCCCACGACTCACCCGGCGACGGGTCGTGCTTGACCTCGACGTGCACGCCCGGCTCGTCGACCAGGTGCACCCGCACCCGGCCGGCGAGCAGCGCCACGTCGACCTCCACGGCCCCGTCGACCTCGAAGCTCTGCTGCCGAACGACGACATCCGATTCCATGATCCCCCCTCAGCCCTGCACCCAGCCGCGCACGCGGGAGGACGACGACGATTCGCCGCCCGACTGGTCCTTCGGCGGCCCCCAGTGCTTGTGGCCACCGCGCCGCCCGCCGACCGCCCCCTGCACGGCCTGCGCGACGAACGTGTTCAGCGACATCCCCTGGGCCGCGGCGGCTTGCTCGGCCTTCGACTTCAGCTCGTCCAGCAGCCGCAGGGTGACGCGCGTGGCGTCACCGGCGGAGGGCCGGGGAACTTCCTGCGGCTCGGGTTCGTGTTCCTCCCGAGCGGCCGTGCCGGTGACGACCACCTGCACGTCCCGTCCGTCCAACCGCACGTCGACGACAGGGCCGTCGAGGGCCGCGGTGACCTCCGCGGCCAGGTCGGACAGCGCGTTCATGAGCGCGAGCCGCGCGGCGGGCTCCAGGGCTGCGGACAGCAGGGCCGCGGTGCGCCGGGTGTTGTCGTCCCCGGCGGACGCGGCCGTCGCGAGGTCCTCGCGCAGTGCTGCGATGTACGGCGACAGATCCATGACACCACGATGACGTCAAATCTGACATCAGTCAAGGACATGGGTGACGTCGTTCATGACGTCACTGTGCGCGCCGCGAACGGACGCCGCCCCGTGGGCCGAACGGCGGCGGTGCAGCGCCGGTGTCGGGCAACGGCGCGGACGGCTTCGGTTAGGGTTCGAGCCATGGAGACGGTGGCGCCGAAGGTGCAGTTGATCGCGAAGACGGAGTTCTTCCCCCCGGACGGCGTCCCGTGGTCCACCGACGCCGACGGCGGCGAGGCGCTGGCGGAGTTCGCCGGGCGCGCGTGCTACCAGTCGTGGACCAAGCCGAACCCGGCCACCGCCACGAACGCCGGCTACATCAAGCACATCATCGAGGTCGGCCACCTGTCCGTGCTGGAGCACGGCTCGGTCAGCTTCTACCTGACCGGCATCTCCCGCTCGCTCACGCACGAGCTGATCCGGCACCGCCACTTCTCGTACTCGCAGCTGTCCCAGCGGTACGTGCCCGAGCGCAACGCCGCCATGGTCGAGCCGGACGTCATCGCGAACGACCCGGAGCTGCACGAGAAGTTCCTCGCCGCCGCGCAGGCGAGCGTCGACGCCTACAACGAGCTGCTCAAGGGCCTGGAGGAGAAGTTCTCCGACGTGCCCAGCGCCACCCTGCGCCGCAAGCAGGCGCGCCAGGCGGCCAGGGCGATCCTGCCCAACGCCACCGAGACCCGCATCGTGGTGACCGGGAACTACCGCGCGTGGCGGCACTTCATCGCCATGCGCGCCACCGAGCACGCCGACGTGGAGATCCGCGCGCTGGCCGTGGAGTGCCTGCGCCAGCTGCAGAAGGCGGCGGCCAACGTGTTCGCCGACTTCACCATCTCCACCCTGGCCGACGGCACCGAGGTCGCCTCCAGCCCGCTGGTCACCGAAGGCTGACGGCCGGTGAAGCGGCTGATCGTCGACGTCCAGCCGGGCGAGTACACGGTCGCGCGGCTGCCGGCCGACGCGCCGGTCCCGGCCGGGCTGCTCGACGCGCCCGGCCTGGTCTCGGTGACCAGGACACCCGACGAGCTGTCGATCGTGTGCCCGGCCGAGCGCGCGCCGGAGGCGGAGACCGCGCAACCCGGCTGGCGGTTGCTGACCGTGCGCGGTCCGCTGGAGTTCACCCTCACCGGCATCATGGCCGCCCTGTCGGGTGAACTGGCCGCGGCGGGCGTGAGCCTGTTCGCGCTGTCCACCTACGACACCGACCACCTGCTGGTGAAGTCCGGCGACCTGGCCCGCGCCGTGCAGGCGCTGCGGTCGTCCGGACACGAAGTCACGAAACCGTGAAACCGGATCGGGTGATGCGCGGTCTGAAGTAGCGTTCCGCCCGGTCCGCGGGTTTCGAGGAGTGACGGTGACTGGTCCGACGCAAGGTGTGAGCGCTCAACCCCGCGTGATCGCGGGCAGGTACACCCTGCTCGCCGAGCTGGGACGCGGCGGCATGGGCGTCGTCTGGCGCGCCCAGGACAACGTGATCGGCCGCCAGGTCGCCATCAAGGAGCTGCACCTGCCCGACGGCATCGCGCTGGAAGAGCGCCGGGTGCTGGAGGAACGGGTGATGCGCGAGGCGCGCACCGCGGGCCGGCTGAACGACCCGGGCGTGGTCACCGTGTACGACGTGGTCGCCGAGCACGGCATGAACTACATCGTGATGGAGCTGGTCGAGGCCGCCACGCTGTCCACTATGATCAGCGCGCACGGCCCGATGCCGCAGGACCGGGTCATCTCGATGGCCATCCAGGCGCTGTCCGCCCTGGACTCCGCGCACCAGGCCGGGATCGTGCACCGCGACGTCAAGCCCGGCAACCTCATGGTCACGCCCAACGGCCGGGTGAAGCTCACCGACTTCGGCATCGCCCAGGCCGTGGACGACCCGCGGCTGACCACCAGCGGCAGCCTCATCGGCTCGCCCGCCTACATGTCGCCGGAACGCATCCACGGCAACGAGGCCTCGCCCGCCTCCGACCTGTGGGCGCTCGGCGCGACGCTCTGCTACGCCGTCGAGGGCGCCAACCCGTACGACCGGCCGACCACCGCGTCCACCCTGCACGCGATCATGAACGAGATGCCCCGCCTGACCAGGGCGCACGGCGTGCTCGGCGCGGTGATCACCGGCCTGATGATGCCCGACCCGAACGCCCGGCTGACCGGCCCGCAGGCGCGCGCCATGCTGGAACGCGCGGCGGCCCACCCGACGCCGCCGACCGGGTTCGGCGCGCCGAACCCGACCATGCACTACACCCCGCCCACCGCCGTGCGGAAGCCGTGGCTCAAGGGCCTGCTGATCACCGGCACGGCGGTGGCGGCGGTGTCGCTGCTGGTCGGCGGCGTGTTCCTCGGCCGGTGGTTGTTCACCGAGCAGTCGCCCGCCGCGATGGCCGAGACGGTCACCTACGGGCCGGGCGGCACGATCGAGCCCGCCCAGTTCAAGGCGGGCGCCGGGCAGTGCGGCGACAACCTGGTCGACCCCAACACCACGGTCAACTACACCGACTGCGACGAGCCGCACCGGGTCGAGGTCTACGCGGCGGCGGAGCCGTTCGGGTCGGACAAGATGCCCTACCCGGGCGACGAGTGGCTGCGCGGGTACGCGGAGAACTACTGCACGCTGCACTTCATGTCCGAGCGGGTGCCCGTGGAGGACAAGGAGTCCAAGCTCCGCTACGTCGCCGTCGTGCCCACCTCGGGCGTGTGGGCGGAGGACCCGTCCAACTCCTCGTCCTCGGACAAGCGCTACCGCGACGTGGCCTGCGTGCTGTGGAACAAGGACGGCACCGCGCTGAAGGACCGGCTGTACGCCAAGTAACGTGGGTCCATGGGCGTCGCGCAGGACGAACGCAGGCTGCTGACCGAGCTGTTCGCCGAGGTGGGGCCGGGCGCGCCCACGTTGTGCGACCCGTGGCGAACCCGGGACCTCGCCGCGCACCTCGTGCTGCGGGAACACCGACCGGACGCGGCGGCGGGCATCCTGGTCAAGCCGCTGGCCGGGCACACGCAGCGCGTCCAGGACGCCTACGCGGCCAGGCCGTGGGACGAGCTGGTCGAGCTTGTCCGCGTCGGACCGCCCCGGTTCTCGCCCTACGCGCTCATCGACGAGCTGGTGAACTCCGTCGAGTACTTCGTGCACCATGAGGACGTGCGCCGGGCGCGGGACGACTGGGAGCCGCGTTCACCCGATCCGGTACGAGACGCGGTGCTGTGGCAGCGGCTCGCGCCGGCCGCCCGGCTGATGTACCGCAGGAGCCCGGTCGGGGTGGTGCTGCGCCGCCCGGACGGCGAGGCGGTCGTGGCCAAGCGCGGGGCGAACCCCGTGGTGCTGACCGGGCAGGTCTCGGAACTGCTGGTGCACGTGTTCGGCCGGGCCGCCGCACGCGTCGAGTACGACGGCGCGGACGACGCCGTGCGGCTGGTGCGTGCCCTCGACCGGAGCATGTAGTCGCAGCTTGCCGAGGGTGACGCGGTAGATTTCCGCATATGACCGGAAGTCCTACCGCCTCGCCCGGCCGCCCGTTCGGCCGCGTGCTCACCGCCATGGTCACCCCGTTCGACGCGGAGGGGGCGGTGGACCTGGACCGGGCGCAGCGGCTCGCCGAGCACCTGGTCGAGCTGGGCAACGACGGTCTCGTGGTCAACGGCACCACCGGCGAGAGCCCGACCACCACCGACGCGGAGAAGGCGGACCTGGTCCGCGCCGTGGTCGAGGCGGTCGGCGACCGCGCCACCGTGGTCGCCGGCGCGGGCACGTACGACACCGCGCACAGCGTGCACCTGGCCAAGCAGGCGGAGGCGGCGGGCGCGCACGGCCTGCTGCTGGTCACCCCGTACTACTCGCGGCCCACCCAGGAGGGTGTGTTCGCGCACTTCACCGCCGTGGCCGACCAGGTCGGCGTGCCCGTGATGCTGTACGACATCCCGCCGCGCACCGTGATCCCCATCGAGGTGCCGACCCTGCTGCGGCTCGCCGAGCACCCGCGGATCGTCGCGGTGAAGGACGCCAAGGGCGACCTGCACGCGGGCAGCAAGGTCATCGCGGCCACCGACCTGGCCTACTACTCCGGTGACGACCCGCTGAACCTGCCGTGGCTGTCGGTCGGCGCGGTCGGCTTCGTCAGCGTGATCGCGCACTTCGCCGCGGACCGGCTGCGCGACCTGCTCGACGCGTTCGAGTCCGGTGACGTCGCCGGCGCGACCGCGATCCACCAGTCGCTGCTGCCGCTGCTGCGTCCCTTCAGCGGGATGCCCGGCGTCACCTACGCCAAGACCGCCCTGCGCCTGCGCGGCCTCGACGTCGGTGACCCGAGGCTGCCGCTGGTACCCGCTTCAACCGAGGACATCGAGGCCGTCGAGGCCGAATTGGGAGTCAACGCGTGATCAACCCGAACTCACCCCCGCCCGCACTGCCCGACGGAGGTCTGCGCGTCGTCGCACTGGGTGGAATTGGCGAGATCGGCCGCAACATGACGGTGTTCGAGCACACCGGCCGGCTGCTCGTCGTGGACTGCGGCGTGCTCTTCCCCGAGGACGACCAGCCTGGCGTCGACCTGATCCTCCCGGACTTCCGGGCCATCGAGGACCGGTTGGACGACATCGACGCGCTGGTGCTCACCCACGGGCACGAGGACCACATCGGCGCGGTGCCGTTCCTGCTGAAGCTGCGCCCCGACCTGCCGGTGGTCGGCTCTCGGTTCACCCTGGCGCTGCTCGCGGCCAAGTGCAGGGAGCACCGCCAGACGCCGAGGCTGATCGAGATCACCGACGGCGACCGGCGCGCGTTCGGGCCGTACGAGCTGGAGTTCTTCGCGGTCAACCACTCCATCCCGGACGCGGTCGCGGTCGCCGTCCGCACCTCCGCCGGGCTGGTGCTGCACACCGGCGACATCAAGCTCGACCAGCTGCCGCTCGACGGCAGGCTCACCGACCTGGCCGGGTTCTCCCGGCTCGGCGACGAGGGCGTCGACCTGTTCCTGGTCGACTCGACCAACGCCGAGGTGCCGGGGTTCGTCGCGCCGGAGCGCGAGATCGGGCCGGTGCTGGAGAACGTCGTCCGCAAGGCCAACCAGCGGGTGATCGTGGCGTGCTTCGCCTCCCACGTGCACCGGGTGCAGCAGGTGCTGGACGTGGCCGTGCAGTACGAGCGGCGGGTCGCGCTGGTCGGCCGGTCGATGGTGCGCAACATGGGCATCGCGGCCGAGCTCGGCTACCTCAACGTGCCGGACGGGTTGTTCGTCGACCTCAACGAGGCGATGGAGCTGCCCGAGGACGAGGTGATGTTCGTGTCGACCGGCTCGCAGGGCGAGCCGCTGTCGGCGTTGTCGCGGATGGCGCGCGGCGAGCACCGGCAGATCTCGATCAGGGCGGGCGACACGATCGTGCTGGCGTCCTCGTTGATCCCGGGCAACGAGAACGCGGTGTTCGGCGTGGTCAACGGCCTGGCGCGGCTCGGCGCGACGGTCGTGCACCAGGGCAACGCCAAGGTCCACGTGTCCGGGCACTCGCCGGCGGGGGAGTTGCTGTTCCTCTACAACGCCGTGCGGCCGTCGAACGTGATGCCGGTGCACGGCGAGTGGCGGCACCTGCGGGCGAACGCGGCGCTGGCCGTGGCGACGGGGGTGGACGCGGAGCGGGTCGTCATCGCCGAGGACGGCGTGGTGGTCGACCTGGTCGACGGCAAGGCGGCGATCAGCGGCAAGGTCGAGGTGGGCCACGTCTACGTGGACGGCCTGTCGGTCGGCGACGTCGGCGAGTCGACCCTGTCCGACCGGCTCGTGCTCGGCGAGGGCGGGTTCATCGCGATCACCGTGGCCGTGGACTCCAGCAGCGGTCGCGCGGTCGCGCCGCCGACCGTGTCCGGCCGGGGTTTCTCCGACGACCCGAAGGCGTTGGACCAGGCGGTGTCCCTGGTGGAGATGGAACTGTCCCGCACGGAGGCCGAGGGCATCACCGACTCGCACCGCATCGCGCAGGCCGTGCGCCGCGTGGTGGGTCGCTGGGTGGCCGAGACCTACCGCCGTCGGCCGATGATCGTGCCGACCATCATCCCGGTGAACTGACCACCTGCGCGCGGGGAGGACTTGTCGTGGCCGAACTGGTGTTGTTCCACCACTCGCACGGGTTGACGCCCGGTGTGACGAGCTTCGCCGAACGCCTGGCCGAGGCCGGGCACACCGTCCACGTGCCGGACCTGTTCGAGGGGCGGGTCTTCGTCGACATCGGTGACGGCATGGACTACGTGCAGGCGGTCGGGTTCGGCACGATCGCCGAACGTGGCCGCGCCGCCGCCGAGGGCCTGCCCGCCGATGTCGTCTACCTGGGGTTCTCGCTCGGCGTGCTGCCGGCGCAGCTGCTGGCCCAGACCAAGCCGGGCGCCGCGGGCGCGCTGCTGGTCAGCGCCTGCGTGCCGGTGTCGGAGTTCGGCGACGCGTGGCCCGCGAGCGTGCCGGTGCAGGTCCACGCGATGGCCGCCGACCAGCTGTTCGTGGAGGACGGCGACCTCGACGCGGCGCGTGCCCTGGTGGCGGGCGCGGCGGACGGGGAGCTGTTCCTGTACCCCGGCGACAAGCACCTGTTCGCCGACCGGAGCCTGTCGTCGTACGACGAGGTGGCCGCCGTGCTGCTGATGGAGCGCGTGCTCGCGTTCCTGAACTGACCGCCAGGCGTCGGGAACGCGGTGCTCCGCCCGGTGGGCTTCGTCGGCTTCCCGCCCGGGTCGGGGGATCCGCACTCCCCGGGGTGGTCGGCCACGGCTCCGACGGGCTGGCACCGGTCGCGATCCCGTGCCGCCCGGGGTGGGCGCCGGGAACCACCGGTGCCCACCCGTCCCACCGTCGACCGCGCCGCGACCCGTCACGACCGGGTAGCCGGCAGCTACCGGACAGCGGTCCGGCGCCACGCCGGGCCGTCGCCATGCTGTGGTGGTGAACCGCAGCGAACCGGCCGTGATCGCGGTGTTCCGGCTGCGGGAGTTCCGCTTCCTCTGTGCGGCTGAGCTGTTCTCGATCCTCGGCGACCAGTTGGCCCGGGTCGCGCTGGCGGTCCTCGTGTACGGGCGCACGCAGTCGGCGTGGTGGGCGGCGGTCGCCTACGCGTTGACGTTCCTGCCCGCGTTGCTCGGCGGGGTCCTGCTGTCCTGGCTCGCCGACCGGTACCGGCGGCGGGCGGTCATGGTCGGCGCGGACCTGTCGCGGGCCGTCCTGGTCGCGGCGATGGCGCTGCCGGGTCTGCCGTTGTGGGCGTTGTGCGGCCTGCTCGTGGTCGTGGTGCTGCTGGGGTCGCCGTTCACCGCCGCCCAGGGCGCGTCGTTGCCCGACGTGCTGCCCGGCGACCTGTACGAGCGCGGCTCGGCGGTGCGGCAGATGACGAGCCAGGCCGCGCAACTGGTCGGGTTCGCGGGCGGTGGGGTGCTGGTCGCCGCGATCAGCCCAGGGCTCGCGCTGGTGGGCGACGCGGTGACGTTCCTGCTGTCGGCCGCCCTGATCCGGATCGGCGTGCTGGACCGGCCCCCGGCCACCGCGGCACGGGACACCGCGGGCTCGGCGCGCGCGGTGATCACGTCGATCGCCACCGACCCGCGACGGCGCGTGCTGGTGCTGCTGGCGTGGCTGGTCGGCTGGTACGTCGTGCCCGAGGCGTTGGCCGCCCCGTACGCCGATCGACTCGGCGCCGGACCGGCGGTGGTGGGCGTGCTCATGGCGGCCGATCCGCTCGGCAGCGTGCTCGGCGCCTGGCTGTTCGTCCGGTACGTGCCCGCGCACCACCGCGCCCGGCTCGTCGGCGCGCTCGCGGTCGGCGCGGGGATTCCCTTGGTGCTGTGCGCTTTCCGGCCCGGTCTCGTGCTCACCTTCGCGTTGTGGAGCCTGTCCGGCGCGGCGTCCGCGGCGTACCTGCTGCAGACGCAGACCGGGTTCGTGCGGGCGACGCCCGACACCGAACGGGGCCGTGCCATCGGGGTGGCGGCGTCCGGCCTCGTCGCCGCGCAGGGCCTCGCGGTCTTCGTCGGCGGTTTGTGGGCCGACCGCTGGGATCCGGCGACCGCGACGGCCGTGGCCGGTGCGACGGGTGCGCTGTGCTCGCTCGCGTGCGCGGTGGCGTGGCACCGCGCGAACCAGCCACCCGCGGCAGGCGTGCCCGCGGGTGGCTGATCCGGACCTCACCAGCCCCTGTTGCGCACGGTCCCGCGCCAACTCTTGTTGCGGGCCCAGCTCTTGTTGCGCGCGTTCCGGTTGTCGTTCCGCATCGTGACCTCCTGTTCCGGTGGGCCGTCCGCCCACGGGACCAGGCTGCTCCGCCGCGGCGCGACGAAGCCGTAGCCGGCCTGTTGCTGTCACGCTAGGGTCTGACGCGGCAATCGATCATGACGGCGGAAGGACGGTCGATGGATCAGACCTTCGTGGCCCTGGCTGATGAGCTCGCCTCCCAGGGGTCGTGTCGCTGACGTAGTTCCCGGCTCCTGCTGAGGCGGGCCGGGCGGCGCTTCCCGCGCGCCGCCCCGTCCTCGCGCGTTGTGCCGCGCGTCCGCACTCATCAGGAGCTTTGCCATGCCCGCACGACTTTTCCGCGATCATCCCGACTACCTCAGGCTGTGGTGGGCGGCCGCGGCCACGAACCTCGGCGACGGCGCGCTGCTGGCCGCCGGGCCGTTGCTGGTGGCGTCGCTGACCAAGGACCCCGCCGCCGTGGCCTCGGCGGTGTTCGCCCAGCAACTGCCCTGGCTGCTGTTCGCGTTGACCAGCGGCGCGCTGGCCGACCGGTTGCCCCGCCGGACGTTGATCGTGGTGGTGAACGCGACCCGGGCCGGTGTGCTCGCGGCGCTGGCCGCCGTGGTCGCCTTCGACGCGGACCGGCTGTGGCTGATCTACCTCGTGCTGTTCCTGCTCGGCACGGGGGAGACGTTGGCCGACACGGCGTACGGCGCGCTCTTCGTCGAAACGGTGCCGAAGGACCTGCTGGGTCGGGCCAACGCCCGGTTGACCCTGACCTTCACGCTGGGCAACCAGTTGGCCGGTCCGCCGCTCGGCGCGGTGCTGTTCGCCGTCGGCGCGGCGCTGCCGCTGGGGTTCCACGCGGTGGCGTACGCGGTGACCGTGGTGCTCGTGGCCAAGGTCGCGGTGTCGCCGCCGCTGCCCGACCCCGAGCCGTCGACCCTGCGGGCGGACGTGCGCGAGGGTCTGCGGTGGCTGTGGCACAACCCGTCGATGCGCGTGCTGGCGTTGTGCGTGCTGGTGATGAACCTGACCGGTGTGGGCGCGTTCGCCGTCTGGGTGCTCTACGCCGAACAACGGCTCGGGCTGACCGGGTTCGGGTTCGGGCTGTTCGTGGCGGCGGGCGCGGTCGGCGGGATCACCGGGTCGTGGGTCTACGGGCGGCTGGAGCAGCGGTTCGGGCACGGGGTGCTCCTCCGGGCGGGACTCGTGGTCGAAGCCTTCACCTATCCGGTGTTGGCCCTCACGCGTGACCCGTGGTTCGCGGGTGCCGTCATGGCGGTGTTCGGCGTGCACGCCGTCGTGTGGGGCTCGGTGGCGACCACCGTGCGGCAGCGCAGCACCCCGACCGAACTGCTCGGCCGGGTCGGCAGCGTGTACCAGCTCGCCTCGGTGGGCGGTGCCGCGCTGGGCGCGCTGCTCGGCGGGGTGCTGGCGCGGTGGACCGGTCTGCTGACGCCGTTCTGGGTGGCCGGTGGCGCGGTCGCGGCGATGACCGCGCTGGCCTGGCGCAGGCTGCGCGAGGTGACGCCGGTCGGGTGAGCCGCAGGCCCGTGGCGCTCAGCCCTGGTTCGGGCGCCACGGGCTCTTGCCCGTCGTCGGCCGCGTGGGGTCGTGGAACTTCGGCAGGTCCGGCTCGTCCGGCCGCAAGGGCACCAGGCCCGCGGTGATCGCGCGCATGATCCGCTCGTGGGCCCGCCGCGCGTCGCCCGGCTTGCCGTCCTCCAGCCCGGACAGGTCCACCGGCTTGCCGAAGTGCACCTTGAACGTCGGCCGCTTCCGCAGGCCTCGCAAGTAGGACGTGAGGTAGGGCTTGGCATCGGCCCACCCGCCGACGTGCGTGTTGCCCCAGTAGACGGCCTCGTGCGCGCCCCACTGGCTCACCGGCACGACCGGGATCCCGCCGCTGAGCGCCAACCTCGCCGCACCCGTCTTGCCCCGTTCCGGCCACAGCCCCGGGTCGAGGCTGATCCGGCCCTCCGGGTACATCGCGATCGGGTCGCCGCCGCGCCGCAGCACCTCGACGGTGCGGTGGTAGGCGTCGCCGACGTCCGCGGCCGAGCGGTCGACGCGCACGTGGCCGGACGCCTTCAGCAGGGGCCCGAGGACCGGCGCGTCGAGCAACCCGCCCGCGAGCAGGAACCGCGGCGCGACACCGATCCGGCGGCACGCCGCGATGAGCACGAAGGGGTCGAGGTTGCCGATGTGGTTGGACGCGAGCAGCAGGGGACGTCCCCTGAGGTCCGCCGGGACGTCGCCGGTGACTTCGAGTCGTCCGCTGAGACCGACGACCCCTTGGTCGACGGCGGTCAGCACGCGCCACAGCAGTGGTGTGGACACGACGGGCAGGCTACGGCGTGTCGAGGTGTCTGCGCACCGGGTTCCGGGCAACCATGGGCGTCGAGCAGCGCACGTCACGGACCACTGCGAGATCGCGAACGACCTGCCCGCCGCGGAGCGGCAGATCGAATTCAGCCGGGCGACCGAGCCCGCCGTCTGCGGAGCAGCGGCGATTCGACAGGGACTACCGTATACGCCATGGCCGGCCGACCTGGAACCTCGCGCAAGGGCACGACCCGCAGCACCGGCTCCGGGTCGAAAGCCCGCGCGAGCGCGTCCCGTTCCGGCGGGTCCCGACCGGCCTCGAAGCGGTCACCCGCCAAGCGCGCGCCCGCGAAGAAGTCGTCCGGCTCCGTCGGCAGGGTCTGGGGCCTGCTCGGCCGCGGCGTCGGCTCGGTGGTCCGCGCGGTCGGCCGCGGCAAGGAACTCGACCCCGCGCACCGCCGTGACGGCTTGGCGCTGGTGCTCATCGCGGTGGCCGTGATCACCGCCGCGGGCGTGTGGTGGCAGGCGGGCGGACCGGTCGGCCAGTGGGTCGACGTCGCCGTGCGCAGCTCCGTCGGCGGCCCGGCCGTGATCTTCCCCGTGGTGCTGCTGGTGATCGGCGTGACGCTCATGCGCACCGACCCGAACCCCGAGGCGCGGCCACGCCTGGTGATCGGCTCGATCCTGGTCGCGGTCGGGTTCCTCGGCATGTTCCACCTCGCCGGCGGCCTGCCGATGGACCCGGTCGCCCGCCGTGACGCCGGTGGCGCGTTGGGCTACCTCTCCGGCGGATTCCTCGCGCAGGGCCTCACGTCGTGGGTCGCCGGGCCGCTGCTCGTGCTGATCTTCGCCTACGGCGTGCTGCTGCTCGCGCACCTGCCGATCCGCGACGTGCCCGGGAAGCTCGGCAGCCTCCTGCACCGCAAGCCCGACCAGCTCGACGGTTTCGGCGCCGAGGAGGCGGGGGCCGAGCCCGAGCCGGAGGAGAAGCCGGCCAAGCTCCGCCGCCCGTCCCGCAACCGCCGCCAGGCCGTCGCCGCCACCGCCACCGACGAGCAGCCCGAGCTGCCGCTGGACGAGGAGCCGCCGCCACCGCCGCCGGCGGCCAAGCCGACGCCCAAGCCGAAGGCGACCCCGGAGACCCCGAAACCCGCCGCGATCGCCGTGCGCGCGGTCGAGGGCGACTACCGGCTGCCGCCGCCGACCATCCTCAAGGACGGCGACGCGCCGAAGGCCCGCAGCAAGGCCAACGACGTGATGATCGAGGCCATCTCCGGCGTGCTCGACCAGTTCTCCATCGACGCTCAGGTCACCGGCTTCACCCGCGGCCCGACGGTCACCCGGTACGAGGTGGAGCTGGGGCCGGGCGTGAAGGTCGAGAAGATCACCGCGCTGACCAAGAACATCGCCTACGCGGTCGCCACGGACAACGTGCGGCTGCTGGCGCCGATCCCCGGCAAGTCCGCGGTCGGCATCGAGGTGCCCAACAGCGACCGCGAGATGGTGCGGCTGGGCGACGTGCTGCGCTCGCCGTCCACGGTCAAGGACAACCACCCGATGGTCATCGGGCTGGGCAAGGACATCGAGGGCCACTTCGTCACCGCGAACCTGACCAAGATGCCGCACCTGCTGGTCGCGGGCTCGACGGGTTCGGGCAAGTCGAGCTTCGTGAACTCGATGCTGGTGTCCCTGCTGGCGCGCGCCACCCCGGACGAGGTCCGGATGATCCTCATCGACCCGAAGATGGTCGAGCTGACGCCGTACGAGGGCATCCCGCACCTGATCACGCCCATCATCACCCAGCCGAAGAAGGCCGCCGCCGCGCTGGCCTGGCTGGTCGAGGAGATGGAGCAGCGCTACCAGGACATGCAGGTCAACCGGGTTCGGCACATCGACGACTTCAACCGGAAGGTCAAGTCGGGCGAGATCACCGCGCCGCCGGGCAGCGAACGCGTCTACCGCCCGTACCCGTACATCATGGCGATCGTGGACGAGTTGGCCGACCTGATGATGACCGCGCCGCGCGACGTCGAGGACGCGATCGTCCGGATCACGCAGAAGGCGCGTGCGGCGGGCATCCACCTGGTGCTGGCGACGCAGCGGCCGTCGGTGGACGTGGTGACCGGCCTGATCAAGACGAACGTGCCGTCACGGCTCGCGTTCGCCACGTCGTCGTTGACCGACTCGCGGGTCATCCTGGACCAGCCGGGCGCGGAGAAGCTGATCGGCATGGGCGACGGCCTGTACCTGCCGATGGGCGCCTCGAAGCCGGTGCGGGTCCAGGGCGCGTACGTCGGGGACGACGAGATCTCCGAGATCGTCAACTTCGCCAAGGACCAGGCGCAGCCGGAGTACACCGATGGCGTCACGGCGGCGAAGGCGGGCGAGAAGAAGGAGATCGACGACGACATCGGCGACGACCTGGAGGTGCTGATCCAGGCGGCCGAGCTGATCGTCACGTCGCAGTTCGGCTCGACGTCGATGCTGCAGCGCAAGCTTCGGGTCGGCTTCGCCAAGGCCGGTCGGCTCATGGACCTGCTGGAGACGCGCGGCGTCGTCGGGCCGTCGGAGGGGTCGAAGGCCCGTGAGGTCCTGATCAAGCCGGACGAGCTGGACTCGGTCGTCCACCTGATCCGCGGCGGTTCCGGCTCGGGCGACGACGGGGAAGATTGACCCCTCATTCTGCGCATTGCGTCGGATCGGCGCGTCTTGGCGGGTCGTCGAATTCGGTCGAACGAGTGGGTCGAACCAGTCGAATGCGCTGGAATCGTCCTGCGCGCGTGCACCCCGGCGTTGACCCGAGGACCATTGGGGTGCAATAGTTCGTCCACTCCGCCGCTTTACCAGGTATCCCGCGCGGCAGGTGAATCGAAGCGATTCGACAGCCGCGACGAGTGGGCAACGGTGCCCGGGAAGAAGCGTCATGAACAGGATGCGCTCGGCCGCGGTCGCGGTCGCTTTGGTGGGATCCCTGCTCGGTGCGACCGGTGTCGCGCACGCCGCGGCCTGGTCGTCCAGCGACCAGTGGGCCACGTGGTCGAACGGCGGGTACACCGTCCGCAACAACATCTGGGGCTCCGGCGCCGGGTTCCAGTCGATCTGGGCGAACTCCTACAGCAACTGGGGTGTGTGGGCGAACCACCCGAACACCGGTGGCGTCAAGTCCTACCCCCACTCGGCGAAGATGATCAATCAGCGGCTCAGCGCCCTGACCAGGCTTTCCAGTTCCTTCAACGTGTCCAGGCCGAGCGCGGGCGCCTACGCGACGACCTACGACATCTGGGCCAACAACCACGCCTACGAGATCATGATCTGGATGAACAAGCAGGGCGCGGTCGGGCCGATCGGGTCGAGGCAGACCACGGCTACCGTCGGCGGCCACACCTGGGACGTGTACCGGGGTTCCAACGGCTCCAACGCGGTGTTCTCGTTCATCCGCACGAGCAACACCAACGCCGGCACGGTCGACCTGCTGGCGGTGCTGAAGTGGATCCAGGCGCGCGGCTGGTACGGCGACGTCACGGTCGGCGACGCGCAGTTCGGTTTCGAGATCACGTCGTCGTCGGGCGGGATGAACTTCACCTCGAACAACTTCTCGATCACCAACTGACCTCCGGCCCGGACGGGCCGCCCGAAATTGTCAGACCCTGCCGGCAGAATGAAAGCAGGGGTCCCCTGGGCGGGGACCCCTGCGCAGCATCACGCCGATCGGAACGTCAGCTCGCGCCGAACTCGCGCACGGCCTTGTAGTACAGGTCCGCCGTGCGGTTGCAGGACCAGTTGCCCGCGCACTGGTGGTACAGGTCGGTCTTGAAGTTGTTGTCGATCCTCAGCCGGGTCGTCTCGTTGAACCGCCCCTGGCGCTTGTAGTTGCGGTAGCCGAAGTCGTGCCGGTGGCAGGCCGGCAGGAACTTGAACCCGAACGGGTTGTCCGGCGACCACGAACAACCGTCCGACGACCAGTCGAGCTGGTCGCTGTACGGCCGCTGCGTGCGCAGGGAGCTGAACTGCGACAAGGACTTGCTGAAGAGGTAATCGTCGGTCACGGCGGGCGCGTTGATGGCCGCCTGGCCGACACCGGTGCCGACGCCGACCAGCAGGGCGAGCGAGGCGAGCACGACGGTGAAAGCATTGCGCAGGGATTTCGTGAGCACTGTTTCTTCCCCCTCGGTTTTCGGGCTTGAGGGGTTCTTACCGGTCGAGATCAACGCGCAACAGCCCCGATCGGCTCATACCGCGTCAACGGCGGGTGAACGTTCACCCGCACGTGATCGCCGGGTCACTCGGCCGCTGGGCCGTCCGGGGGCAGACCTCTTGGGCCGTCACGCCCCTTCGCGCGAGCCGAACCGCCTACCGCGCTGCCGGTGCTCGGCCGACGCCGGTTGGTCCGCCGGCACGGCCACAGGCGCCGCCGGCACTTCGCACGGCGGTCGCGGGCCGTTCGGGCACAGGTCGTTCCGGCGAACGGGTGTGATCACGTCGCACGCCGGCGGTAGTACTCCGACACCCAAGGCCCGGCCAGCCCCGCCGCCATGACGTACCCGAACGCCACCAGCCACACGACCGGCCCCACCGCGGCGGCCACCGATGGCACCACCAGGCACTCGGCGACGAAGACCAGCACCCAGAACACCAACCGCTTCACCCCCGACCGCAACGGGTGCCTGCCGATCGAGCGGTCGTACCGGTATCCCGCGCGCAGGCCCACCAACGCGCCGATCAGTGCGATCACGCCACCCTCCGTGTGCAGAAGCCGGTCGGCGACGCGACCGCGGCCGAGGCAAGCGCTTGCGGCTGCCCGGCGACGTCACCGTCCGTTCGCGGGACATGTCCGCCGCGCCCGGCGGGCTCCGCGCCGACGACGCGCACGCCGACGTTCGGCGGCGCGTCGGGCACGGGCAGGCCCGCCGGGCGGGGCGCGCCCAGCGACCTCGGGTGCGCGTGGACCGGTCTGGACCGGTCCGGGTCGAGTGGGCGAGCCGAACCCCTCCGCACCGGCTCGACCAGCTCGATCAGCACCCGTGCTCCATCGCTGGGCACGTCAGGGAGTTCGCACCGCGCTCGGCGGGCCCGAGCGCGGTCATCTGCCCGGCTCGTCGTGGTCGTCGCCCCGGTCGAGGAACCGCTGGATCGTCGGCTCGTCGGGGAACTCGTCGTCCTCATCCGTCTCGATGAGGCGTTCCGCGATGGGCACCGGTTCCTCGACCCACGCGGGTTGGAAGTCGTCGCTCGGCAGCAGTTGGTGGCGGCGGGCGAACTGCTCGGCGGCCTCGCGGATGGACTCGCGCAGCGTGCCGACGACGACCGTCTCGGCGGTGTAGGTCAGCTCCACGAGGAGCGCGCGCATCCGGTCGAGCTGGTCGTCCTGGTCGGCGTTCTCCGCCAGCTGCGGCCACAACCGGCGTTCGAAGACCTCCACGAAGTCGGCCGCGATGCCGTCGGTGGCCGTGCGCAGGTTCGCGAACTTGTCCAGCACGTCCTCGCTCGGGACGGTCAGCGCGGCGAGCCGGTTGCCCGCTTCCAGCGCCCAGCGGCGGACGTGCGGCCACCCGTGCCGCCAGCGGACCAGGCCGAGCTGCACGGCGCGGCGAAGGACGCGCGGCCGGACGTCGCCGAGCGGTACCAGGCGGCTGATGTCGCGGACCTTGATCCGGACCCAGTCGTCCGGTCCCTCCGCCTCGCCGACGCCCAGCACCGCCGCGACGCTCGCGCCCTTCTCCCGCGCCTTCACCAGTTCGGCGATGGCGGGCAGGGAGAAGCCGCGGGACTGGAGGCGCTGGACGAGGGTGAGGCGTTCCAGGTGGGAGGCGTCGTAGTAGGCGACGCGGCCCTGCCTGCGGGGCGGGTGCAGCACGCCCTTGGTCTGGTACATCCGGATCGTGCTGCCCGGCAAGCCGACCCGGACCGCCAGCTCGTCGACCGTCAACTGCTCCACGTCGCCGATCTTGGAGGAGGGCGTCCGCAGAGTCAAGACTATTCGAGTGAACACTCGAACAGTTACAGGTGCAGCAGCATGCGCGAGTTGCCCAGGGTGTTCGGCTTCACGTACGAGAGGTCGAGGAACTCCGCCACGCCCTCATCGGCCGACCGCATGATCTCCTCGTACACCTCGGGGGAGACGGGCGTGCCGTCGATCTCCACGAAGCCGTGCCTGCCGAAGAACCCGGTCTCGAACGTCAGCACGAACAACCGCTGCAACTGCAGTTCGCGGGCGGTCTCGATCAACCGGTGCACGATCCGGTGGCCGATCCCCCGGCCCAACGCGTGCGGCGACACCGCGACCGTGCGGATCTCGGCCAGGTCCTCCCACAGCACGTGCAGCGCGCCACACCCGAGGACCACACCGTCCTCCTCTGCGACCCAGAACTCCTGGATGTCCTCGAACAGCGTGACGAGCGGTTTGGACAGCAGCACCTTGCCGGCGTACGCGTCGATGAGGGCCTTCATCGCCCGAACGTCGCCGGTGCGGGCGCGACGCACGTTGATCGAGTCGTTCACGCGCTCAACGTAACCCTCCGTCGTGGAGGTGGCCTATCCGGCAGTCGACCCGATGAAATCTCCCCAGGCGAGCCCCTGGAGCCGATTCTGCGCGGTTTATCGGCGTGGAACGGCTCGGAACTTCGCTGCCGGAGGTGTCAGGTGCTCCGGAGCTCCGGGATGGGCAACCACCGGTCGTTCCGCGACGAGCAGGAGCTGCTGTTCATGCCGGTCTACGCCGAGGACCGAGACGTGCTGCCCGTCGCGGCCGTCTGCGGCGCCGACGCCTCCGGCAAGTCGAACCTGCCGGGGGGCCTGAAGTTCACGTCCGACGCGGTGCGCGCTCGTTCGCCCGGTGGCGTCCGGGCGGCGGTATTCGCGTCGACCGTTCAAGGTCGACCCGGCGGCGCGAGCACGTCCTGTCCGACCGGTCGGGCGGTGACGTCACGTTCGGCAAGGCGGTCGCCGGGGCGGGTGCCGAGGGGGAGCTGGTGGAAGTCGGTCGCAATCGCGACGAATACATTGCTTCGACCTCTCGAGGATCTCATCCTGCTTTATTCGGTGAGCTCTTCGAGTTGGAGGAGGAGTCGACCGGGACCCGGTGCCGGCGCCGTGCGGCACGGCCCCGGCGATGATCGGGCGTGAGAATTCACCGCGCCGGTCGAATCGGGCTGTTCCGCCGCAGCGGAACAACGTGCTCGTCGTCAGCGACGGCCAGAAGACCAGAAGCCGGTACTTCTCCGGATTGCGGCTGGCCCGGCGTGCGCCGATCACGGTGAAGTGCGAGGTCGGCCCGCGCGGCCCGACTCGGGCCGGACGACCCGGCCACCGACGTCGGTCGCCTCGTCCAGGCGCTGCTGCGCGCCTGACCTGGACAGCACACCCCACGGGCGGACGGGGAGGGGGCGAGCGCCGGTTACGCTGAGCACCGTGTCTTCCCCCACCACGTCCAAGCGCGTCGCCATGCTGACCCTCGGGTGCGCCCGCAACGAAGTCGACTCCGAAGAGCTGGCCGGCCGCCTCACCGCCGGCGGCTGGGAGTTGGTCGACGACGAAGCCGACGTGGTCGTGGTCAACACGTGCGGCTTCGTGGAGTCCGCCAAGAAGGACTCCGTGGACACCCTCCTCGCCGCCGCCGACAGCGGCGCGAAGGTGGTCGCGGTCGGGTGCATGGCCGAGCGCTACGGCGCCGAGCTGGCCGACAGCCTGCCCGAGGCGAACGCCGTGCTCGGGTTCGACCACTACACCGACCTCGCCGACCGGCTGGACGACGTCCTGGCCGGTCACGCCATCGAGTCCCACAAGCCGGTCGACCGACGCACGCTGCTGCCGCTCACGCCCGTGCAGCGACCGAAGGCCGCCGAAGAGGTCCAGGTCCCCGGGCACGGCTGGGGCCCGCGCGTGCTGCGCACCCGCCTCGCCGACACGCCCGTGGCGCCGCTGAAGATCGCCTCCGGCTGCGACCGCCGCTGCTCGTTCTGCGCGATCCCGTCGTTCCGCGGCGCGTTCGTCTCCCGCCACCCGGACGAGGTGGTGGCCGAGGCGGTGTGGCTGGCCGAGCAGGGCGTCCGCGAGGTGTTCCTGGTCTCCGAGAACTCCACCTCCTACGCGAAGGACCTGCCCCGCGAGCTGGGCGGCCTGGAGCTGCTCCTGCAGCGGCTGGCGAAGGTGCCCGGCATCGACCGCGTCCGCGTGTCCTACCTGCAGCCCGCCGAGACCAAGCCCACGCTGGTCAAGGCCATCGCCACGACCGACGGCGTGGCCGACTACTTCGACATGTCCTTCCAGCACTCCAGCGAGCCCGTGCTGCGCCGGATGCGCCGGTTCGGCTCCACCGAGTCGTTCCTCGGCCTGGTCGAGCAGATCCGCTCCCTCGCGCCGCGTGCGGGCATCCGCAGCAACGTCATCGTCGGCTTCCCCGGTGAGACCGAGGAGGACGTGGCCGAGCTGGAGCGCTTCCTCACCGCCGCCCGGCTGGACGCGGTCGGCGTGTTCGGCTACTCCGACGAGGACGGCACCGAGGCCGAGAACCTGCCGGACAAGCTGGACGCCGACACGATCGCCGAGCGCGTCGCCCGCATCTCCAACCTGGTCGAGGAGCTCACGTCCCAGCGCGCCGAGGACCGCGTCGGCGAGGAGGTCGTCGTCCTGGTCGAGACCGAGGAGGACGACGACAACGACTGCGTCGGCCGCGCCGCCCACCAGGCGCCCGAGGTCGACGGCGAGTGCGTCATCACCAACGCCGACGGCCTCAAGGTCGGCGACCTGGTGCGCTGCCGGGTCGACGAGTCCGAGGGCGTCGACCTGGTCGTGACAGCGATCGAGGTGCTGCCGAGGTGACCGAACCCGCGCGCGTGCCGGTGCTGAACATCGCCAACGTGCTGACGATGTCCCGGCTGGTGCTCGTGCCGGTGTTCCTCTACTTCCTGTTCGCCGAGGACGGCCACCAGCCGTGGTGGCGGCTGGCCGCGTTCGGGGTGTTCGCCGTGGCGTCGGTCACCGACCACGTGGACGGCAACCTGGCCCGCAAGCACGGCCTGATCACCGACTTCGGCAAGATCGCCGACCCGATCGCGGACAAGGCGCTGACCGGCGCCGCGCTGGTGGGCCTGAGCCTGCTCGGCGAGCTGCCGTGGTGGGTGACGGTGGTCATCGCGGTCCGCGAGCTCGGCGTGACGCTGCTGCGCTTCTGGGTCATCCGGCACGGCGTGATCCCGGCCAGCCGCGGCGGCAAGGCCAAGACGCTCGTGCAGATCGTCGCCATCGGCCTGTACGTGCTGCCGCTGCCGTCCTGGTTGGACGCGGTCTCGGTGGCCACGATGGCCGTGGCCGTGGTGCTGACCGTCGTCACGGGCGTCGACTACGTCATCCGCGCGTTCCGGCTGCGGGCCAGGGGCAAGCGGGCGGTGGCCGGGGCGTGAGCGCCGCCGACGTCGTCCACACCCTCAAGACGCGCGGCGAGACGGTCGCCACTGCCGAGTCGCTGACCGCGGGCCTGGTGACCGCCGAGCTGGCCTCCGTGCCCGGCGCCAGCGCCGTGGTGCGCGGCGGGCTCGTGGTCTACGCGACGGACCTCAAGCACACGCTCGCGGGCGTGGACGCGGCGTTGCTGGCCGAGCACGGCGCCGTGCACCCCGAGGTGGCCCGGCAGCTCGCCGAGGGCGCGCGGGAGCGCTGCGGCGCGACGTGGGGCCTCGGGCTGACCGGCGTGGCCGGTCCCGACCCGCAGGACGGCGTCGGACCGGGCACCGTCCACATCGGTTTGTCCGGTCCGTCCGGAACGTTCGTCCGAACGCTCACTCTGGGTGGTGGTCGTGACGAAGTCCGCAAGAGTTCGACTGCGGCGGCGCTGACCCTCTTGCTCGACCACCTCAAGATCCCCCGTCGAGTGACGTGAGCAGCGCGTTCCCCGTCACACCCGGACACCCTCGCGGGAACTTACCGACGAGTTCACTCGTTCGCCCTTGGCGGACGTGTCGGGAAGTCACTGCCCGTCGACGGGACGGGTCGGTAACGTGGTGGCACGGCCGGCCGGAAGGAGGCGCGCGATGACCGTGCTGCTACGCGAGGCGATCGGTGATCGGCTCCGCCATGCCCGCACCACCCAACGCCGCACGCTGCGCGAGGTCTCCAGGACCGCCCGCGTCAGCCTGGGGTACCTCTCCGAGGTGGAGCGTGGCCGCAAGGAGGCGTCCAGCGAGCTGTTGGCCGCGATCTGCGAAGCGTTGGACCTGCCCTTGTGGGAGCTGCTGCACCTGGTCGCCTCGGACATCGGCGCCGTCCAGCGCCCCGTGCCGACGCCCGCCGAGCTCACCGAACGGGCGCCCGCGTCCGCGTCGGCGGGTCTGGAGGGCGGCACGATGGTGCCCGCGGTGATCGGCAACGACCTGTCCGACCTGCGGTTGCAGCCCGTGCTGACGCATCGGCTGTCCACTTCTATCAGCAAGCCGCGCAACGCGGTGGTGGCGGCGTAACACCAGTTGACACGTGCCCGAGCCGAGCCGGTCCGACCGGCTCGGCTTTCGGCGCTTGCAACGAGTTGGCAACCCCGCACGGGGTCGCCGCGTCGCCCGGGAGGCGGACGGGCAGGATGACCATGCCGACGAAAGTCGGGGGGTGACTCAGGGTGATCCCGGATATCTCCCCAGGTCGGTGGAAGCAGCGCGGGACACCTGACACGATGGAACCAACACCGGCACCGGGTCGTTGCCAATCACGAGCGCGAGCCAGGGAAGTGCGGAGAAGGCAGGCGTAGGAGATGGCCAACCCTTTCGTGAAGGCATGGAAGTACTTCATGGCGGCTTTTTCGTCCAAGATCGACGAGCACGCCGACCCGAAGGTGCAGATCCAGCAGGCCATCGAGGAGGCGCAGCGGCAGCACCAGGCGCTGTCCCAGCAGGCCGCCGCGGTGATCGGCAACCAGCGCCAGCTCGAGATGAAGCTCAACCGCCAGCTCGGCGAAGTGGAGAAGCTCCAGGCATCCGCACGCCAGGCGCTCGTGCTCGCCGACGAGGCGAGGGCGAAGGGTGACGAGACGCGCGCGGCGCAGTTCGAGACCGCGGCGCAGGGCTTCGCCACCCAGCTGGTGACCGCGGAGCAGAGCATCGAGGACCTGAAGACGCTGCACGACCAGGCGTTGCAGGCTGCCACGCAGGCGAAGCAGGCGGTCGAGCGCAACGCGATGGTCCTGCAGACCAAGCTCGCCGAGCGCACCAAGCTGCTCAGCCAGCTGGAGCAGGCGAAGATGCAGGAGCAGGTCTCGCACTCGCTGCGCCAGATGACCGAGCTGGCCGCGCCGGGCAACACGCCGTCGCTGGAAGAGGTCCGCGACAAGATCGAGAAGCGGTACACCACCGCGCTCGGTTCCGCGGAGCTGGCGCAGAACTCGGTGCAGGGCCGGATGCTGGAGGTCCAGCAGTCGACCACCGAGATGGCGGGCCACTCGCGGCTGGAGCAGATCCGCGCGTCGATGGCGGGCGGCAAGGTCGCCGGTGAGGTCACGAGCGGTCAGCCCGCGAGTGCGAGCGCGAGCATCCAGCAGGAGATCCAGCAACGGGTCCAGCAGACGCAGGCGCAGCCCACCCAGCAGGTCCAGCAGAACCCGCCGGCGAGCCAGAGCTGAGAGGGTGGTGTCCGCGATGGAACCCCGGCGGAAGGTGGCCGGCGAGATCGCACAGGTCATCGGCGGCCAGCTCCAAGGGCAGATCGCGGACCAGGTGAAGCGGCGGTACGCCGCCTGGAACGACCCGCGCGCGAAGCTCGACCGGCGGTACCGCCGGTCGAGCCGCGTGCTCACCTTCTGGCTGATCGTGCTGGCCCTGCTCGCGGTGGTCGGCACGCTCACGCTGGTCGGGGTGCTCGGCGCGGCGCCCGGAGTGGTGGCGGCCCTCGGGTTCGCCGGCACGTCCGTGCTGGCCGTGCGCACCAACTTGAAGATGAGGGTCATCGACGCCGAGCGGCGGCAGCTGCAGGCCGCGCCGACGCCCGAGCCGCTGCCCGCCCGGTCCTCGGCGGCACGTCAGCCGATGGAACGGCTGGAGGACGCCCAGGACACGTTGCGGGAGCTGCTGCGCCAGCTCGACTCCGCGGCGCTGACGTCCATCCCCGCCGACTCGGTCGAGCAGGCCCGCGCGACCGGCGCCGAGGCCGCGTCCGCGATCCGGGCCGTCTCCCGCCAGTTGCAGGCCGTGGAACGGGCGCGCGACACCGCCCCGCCGCTGGACCGCGCCCCGCTGGTCGAAGGGGTGCGAAGACTGCGGGCCCAGCTCGACGAGGGCGTGGACGGCTACTGCGGCCTCGTCGCCGCCGCCGGTCGGGTGCTCGCCGAGAGCACCGCCTCCAACCCGCGGCAGGTCCTGGGCGACGCGACGGACCACCTCGCGGGCCTCGCCTCGGCGTTGCGCGAGCTGTCGCGCTGACGCTCGTCGCGGATCTCCGCACCTCTCGCACCGCCATCTGCACGAACCACGATTGCGTCACGTTGCGTAGCGGAGTTGCGCTAACCTTCAGGCTGCGGTGGCGTACGCTGCTGCGATCGTGTGATTATCAGACCGTTATATAGCCGCGGCCACTACTTGGCGTGGCAGGATCCCTGGGTCGGACAGCGTGGTCCGTCCTGGTCGCCGGGGGAGGTCATTGAGTGGCGTTGTGGACCGTGCGCGGTGATGGCCGCCCCATCGACGGTGACGCCGTCGCGCCGCAGGAGCGGCTGACCTGGCCGCGCACCATCGGTTTCGGCGCCCAGCACCTGGTCGCGATGGCAGGCGCCACGATCCTCGTACCCGCCACCACCGGTCTCCCGGTCAGCACCACCCTGCTGTTCTCCGGTCTCGGCACGCTGCTGTTCCTGCTGATCACCCGCAACCGCGTGCCCAGCTACCTCGGCGCGTCGTTCGCGTTCATCGCGCCGCTGTCCGCCGCCCGTGACGAGGGCATCGCCGCGCAGCTCGGCGGCGTGCTCGCGGCGGGCCTGCTGGTGATCATCATCGGGGTCGCGGTCAAGGCGCTCGGCGTGCGGCTGCTGGAGGCCGTGATGCCGCCGGTGGTGACCGGCGCGGTGGTCGTGCTGATCGGGCTCAACCTGTCGCACCGGGCCACCGACTCGTTCGCCCAGCAGCCGCTGCCCGCCGTCGTCACGATGGGGATCATCCTGCTGTGCGGCGTGCTCGGCCGCGGCTCGTCGTTCCGCTTCTCCGTGCTCATCGGCGTGGTCGTCGGGTGGGCGCTCGGCTTCTGGCTCGGCCTGGTCGACACGGCCGCGGTGGGTCGGGCGGCGTGGTTCGGGCTGCCCGAGTTCCACGCGCCGGAGCTGCGGCCGTCGGTCACCCTGCTCGTGCTGCCGGTGGTGATCGTGCTGGTCGCGGAGAACGTCGGCCACGTCAAGGCGATCGGCGCGCTGACCGGCCGCAACCTCGACGGCAACGTCGGCGACTCGATCATCGCCAACGGCGTGTCCACCGCGCTGGCCGGCGTCGGCGGCGGGTCGGGCACCACCACGTACTCCGAGAACATCGGCGTGATGGGCGTGACCAAGGTCTTCTCGACCGCCGCGTACGCGGTGACGGGGGTGGCCGCGGTGCTGATGTCGTTCTCGCCCAAGGTCACCGCCGTGCTCGCGACCATCCCGGCGGGCGTGGTCGGCGGCGCGACGCTGGTGCTGCTCGGCCTGATCAGCCTGGTCGGCGTGCGGGTGTGGATGGAGAACCGGGTCGACCTGGCCAACCCGGGCAACGCGCTGGTCGGCGGCGCGGCCCTGGTCGCCGGGGTCGGCGACCTGACGCTGGAGCTGGGTGACATGGAACTCGGCGGCCTGGTCTGGGGCTCGCTGCTCGTGGTGATCCTGCACCCGATCCTGCGCTGGCTCCGGACCGCCCGGAAGGCCTAGGTCAACCCGCCGTCTGCGGCGCAGCGGCGGTTCAACGCAGTTCGCGGTTGATGCGGTGCACCAGCCCGGGGCCCTCGTAGATGAACGCGGTGTAGAGCTGGATCAGGCTGGCGCCCGCGTCCAGCATCCGCTTCGCGTCGTCCGGGCTCGCGATGCCGCCGACGCCGATGATCGGCAGCTTGCCGTCGGTCTCCCGGCTCACGAACCGCACCACCTCGCGGGCGCGTTCGGTCAACGGCCTGCCGCTCAGCCCGCCCGCCTCATCCGCCAGGCTCCGGTCGGCGGGCGCGAGGCCGTCGCGCGACAACGTGGTGTTGGTCGCGATCAGGCCGCTGACCTCGTGCGCGGCGCACACCTCCAGCAGTTCGGCGATCGCCTCCTCGGTCAGGTCGGGCGCGATCTTGACCAGGATCGGCTTGCGCGGCTTCGACCCCGCCAGGTCGTGCGCCGTGGCGTTGAGCGCGGACAGCAGCTCGGTCAACGCGCCGCGGTCCTGGAGGCTGCGCAGACCCGGCGTGTTGGGCGAGCTGATGTTGATCGCGAAGTAGTCGCCGTGCCGGTAGAGCGCGCGCAGGGACGTCCGGTAGTCCTCCACGGCGTCCTCGACGGGTGTGATCTTGGACTTGCCGAGGCTGATCCCGAGCGGCACGGACAGCGGGCCGAGGCGGTCGAGCCGGTTGGCCAGCTCCAGCGCGCCGTCGTTGTTGAAGCCCATCCGGTTGATGATCGCCTCGCTGTCGCGCAGCCGGAACAGGCGCGGCTTCGGGTTGCCGGGCTGCGCGTGCCGGGTGACCGTGCCGACCTCGACGAACCCGAACCCGAGCGCGGCCCACGCGGGCAGCGCCCGGCCGTTCTTGTCCAGTCCGGCGGCGAGGCCGACCGGGTTGGGGAACCGCACGCCGAAGACCGTGCGCGCCGAGGCGGGCTTGCGCTTCACGAGCTTCGCCGCCGGGCTCAGCTTCGCCATCACGCCGAGAGTGGTCTCGTGGACCCGCTCCGCGTCCCCGCCGTGCATCCGGAACAACGCCTTGCGCACCACGCTCTTGTAGACCACGGCGGTAACCCTAAGCGATCGGCCCTGGCTGGCAGCGCGGGCACCAGTACGCGGGACGCTCCAGCACGCCCGCGCCCTGCCCGCCGACGCGCACCTTGGTCCCGCAGCGAAGGCACGGCTTGCCGCCCCGCTCGAACACCCAGTGCTGCCGCCCGCGTCCCATCAGGCCGGTCGTGCTCTGCTCCGGGCGCCACGCGTTGGCCAGCAGCAGCTTGCGCGCCAGCCGCACCGCGTCCGCCGGGTCCACCGCCGACACCGGGCTCCACGGCGAGACCCCGAGCAGGAAGCACACCTCGGCCTTGTAGAGGTTCCCCACGCCCGCCATCACGCGCTGGTCGAGCAGGGCGAGCCCCAGTTCGCGGTCCGGGTCCGCGGCCAGCCTGGCGACCACCTCGGCCGCGCGTCCGTCGTCCCAGTCACCCAGCAGGTCAGGCCCCAGGTGGCCCACCAGCCGGGACTCCTGGTCGGTCGGCAGCAGCTCCAGGTCGTGCAGCGCGAACCCCACCGCGACCCGGTCGGGCACCTCCAGCAGCGCCCGCACCTGGTGGCCGGGACGCCGCCACCGCTCGCCAGGCCGGTAGAGGTGCCACGCGCCGTCCATCCGGAAGTGGCTGTGCAGGCTCAGGTCGCCGGAGAACCGGGTGAACAGGTGCTTGCCGACCGAACGCACCTCCAGCACGTCCCGCCCGGCCAGGTCGGCGGTGGCCCACTTCGGGTGGCGGATCTCGCCGCGCAGGAGCCGGTGGCCGGCCAGCGCCTCGTTCAGGCGATGCCCGGCCAGGAAGACCGTGTCACCCTCGGGCACCGCTGTCGAACGCCATCTTGAGGCCGAACCCGACCAGCACGGACGCGGTCAGCCGCTCGGTCCACCGCCGCACGGCGGGCTTCGCCAGCACGACCACCGCACGCCCGGCGAGCCACACCACGACGAGCTGCCACACCTGGCCGATGGCCACGTGCAGGCCGACGAGCAGCGCGCCCCACCCGGCCGACGCCTGGTCGGACGGCAGGAACTGGGGGAGCAGGCTCAGGTAGAACACACCGATCTTGGGGTTGAGCAGGTTCGTGGTGAACCCGATCCGCAACGCCTGCGCCGGCGTGATCGCCAGGACGTCGGCCGGCCCGTCGAACGTGCCGCCGCGCCACGACTTCCACAGCGCCGATCCGCCGAGCCACAGCAGGTACGCCGCACCCGCGTAGCGCACGACGTCGTACGCGAGTTGAGACGCCACCAGGAGTGCGGTCAGCCCGGCGATGCTCGCCGCGCCCCACACCAGGCAGCCGAGCGTGGTGCCGAACCCGCCGACCAGGCCGGCCTTGCGCCCGCCGCCGAGCACCATGCGCAACAGCATCATGGTGTCCAGGCCCGGCGTGATCGTGAGCAGGACGGCGGCGACGGTGAACGCCAAGAGGGCGGCCGTGCTCACGCGTCCACCGCTTCCTCGATCTCCTCGTCGTCGAAGTCGTGGTGCACGGCCCTGCGTCTGCTCCGGCTGATCCGCAGTATCCGGGCCAGCAGCAGGTTGAACGCCAACGCCACCTCACGTGCGCCCGGCGTGCCCCACTCGTGGATCGGCATGCACGCACCCTGCGCCTGCTGCACCGCGAGCCGGTCCGGCAGCGCCACCGGCATCACCAGCGGCCCGAAGATGTCCCGCAGCTCGTCGATGCGGAACTGGTGCTCGTGCGACCTCGGCCGCACCCGGTTCACCACCACGCCCAGCGGCTGCAGGTCCTCGTTGTGCTCACGTTCGGCCTGCACCGCTTCGAACGCCCGCTGCACGCCCGCCACCGCGAACATCGTGGGCTCCGTCACCAGCAGCGCGCGGTCCGCCGCGACCAGCGCCGACCGGGTCAGCTGACCCAGCGACGGCGGGCAGTCCAGCAGCACCAGCTGGTAGGGGTCCTCGTCGTCCTGCAACAGCCGCAGCGCCTCGCGCAGCCTGCCGAGCCGAGTCTCGCCCGGGTCCGGGTGGTTCAGCGACTCCGCGTCCTCCGAACCGGCGAGCACGTCCACCCCGTCGCCCCACGCGCTGGGCGCGATCGCCTTGTCCACCGTGTCGCGGCTCGGGTCCTGGAGGACGTCGTAGATGCTGGCCTCGGTGTCCTCCGGTTCCAGCGTGGAGGTGGCGTTGCACTGTGGATCCAGGTCGATGACCAGCGTGCGGACGCCGCGCCGAAGCGCCGCCGACGCGAGACCGAGCGCGACCGTCGTCTTCCCAACGCCACCCTTGAGGCTGAGCACCGCCACCGTATGCACGTAGTGCAGCCTACGGCCCTTACGCTCTACGTCCATGCGACCGGACGCCGTACACAGGGTGCTCGACGCCGAGCTGACCGCCGCGCGGGCCCGCAGGGGCGGTGAACCGCCGCGCGTGCTCGACGTCGGCGGTGGCAGCGGCGTGTGGGCCGTGCCGCTGGCCGTGGCCGGGTGCACCGTGACGGTGATCGACCCGAGCCCCGACGCGCTGGCGACGTTGCACCGCCGTGCGGCCGACGAAGGCGTGCTGGACCGCGTCACCGCGGTCCAGGGCGACACCGACGCGCTGGACCGGGACGCCTCGGCGGACCTGGTGCTGGCGCACGGTCTGCTGGAGGTCGTGGACGACGTCGGCGCCGCGCTGGCCGCGCTGGCCGCCGCCGTGACCCCGGGCGGCGCGGTGTCGTTGCTCGTGGCCAACCGGTACGCGGCCGTGCTGCACCGGGCCATCGCCGGCCGGCTGGTGGACGCGCGGCGGCTGCTGGACGACGAGGCCGGTCAGCTCGTCGGCACGCGCGACCCGCTGCTGCGCCGGTTCGACGTGGCCGGTTTGGAGGCGCTGGTGGTGGCCGCGGGGTTGAAGGTGGAGCTGGTCCAGGGCCACGGCGTGGTGTCCGACCTGGTGCCGGGGGCCGTGCTGGAGGCCAACCCGGGCGCCGCGGAGGCGTTGGCCGAGCTGGAACTGGCCGCGTCGACCCGCCCGCCGCTGCGCGACGTGGCAGCCCGCTTGCACCTCCTGGGCCGAAAGCCGGCCTGAGTGCGGTAGAACGGAGTCCTCCGCCGCCTACCGCAGAGGACCCGCCATGGGAGACCCGCACTTAGCCGGGGCCGGCTGATGGCCGCCACCGCGCCCGAGGACCTGGAAGACGAGGTGCGCGCCGCCGTCGCCGGCGACCGCCGGGCGGTCGCGTCGCTGCTGGCCGCCGTCCGCCCGCTGGTGGTGCGGTACTGCCGCGCCCGCGTCGGTGGTCAGGAGCGATCGTCCACGTCGGCCGACGACGTGGCCCAGGAGGTGTGCCTGGCGCTGTTGACCGCGTTGCCGACCTACAAGGACCACGGCCGGCCGTTCCTGGCGTTCGTGTACGGCATCGCGGCGCACAAGGTCGCGGACGCGCACCGCGCGGCGTTGCGCAACCGGGCCGAGCCCGTGCCGGAGGTGCCCGACGGCCCGGACGACGAGCGGGCGGGCCCGGAGCAGTCGGCGTTGCGGGTGGAGCTGGCGCAGCGGATGGGTGAGCTGCTGCGCCTGCTGCCGGACAAGCAGCGGGAGATCCTCGTGCTGCGGGTGGTGGTCGGGCTCACGGCCGATCAGACCGCCGCCGCCGTCGACGCCACGCCCGGCGCGGTCCGGGTGGCGCAGCACCGGGCGCTGACCCGGCTCCGAAGAGAGATCGAACGACCCTTGATCACGCAGCGCACCCAGTAGCGGGTCTCCACTAGTCCGATTGGGGGCTAAACGCGGCCATTCGGGGTAACTTCATATGAGTCGCGTCATCCCCGTGTGCGGCCGGCGTCGCGTTCGCATGTGCCCCCGAGGGGCGTCCAGCGCGCGGACGCCAAGGAGCTCGCGATGGCGGCGATGGTGGTTGGTTTGTCGGTTGTTCCGGGACTCAGGTCGGTGATGTCGGTTCAGCGCGAGGACGTCGTGTCCTCCTCGCCGGCACGGGTGGAAGGGGGACCGGAGGCGCACGTCGAAGGGGCGGTCCGCGGCGACCGGCGGGCGGTCGACGCGTTGCTGGCCGCGATCAGGCCCGTGATCGTGAAGTACTGCCGGGCCAGGGTCGGGCACGGGCAGCGGGCGTCGGCGTCGGCGGAGGACGTGGCCCAGGAGGTCTGCCTCGCCGTGCTGAAGGCGTTGCCCAACTACCGCGAGCAGGGCCGGCCGTTCATGGCGTTCGTGTACGGGATCGCGGCGCACAAGGTGGCCGACGCGCACCGCGCGTCGGCGCGCAACCGCGCCGAGTCCGTGCCGGAGCTGCCCGACAGCGCGGGTGTCGAGCCGGGGCCCGAGCAGCGGGCGTTGCAGGGCGAGCTGTCCGAGCGGATGGGTCAGCTGCTCGGCGTCCTGCCTGCCCGGCAGCGGGAGATCCTGGTGCTGCGGGTGGTCCTCGGCCTGTCCGCCGAGGAGACCGCCGAGGCGGTCGGCTCGACGCCCGGCGCCGTGCGGGTGGCCCAGCACCGGGCCCTGACCCGGTTGCGCAAGGCGTTGGACGAGGCCCGGCACGACGCTTGACGGCGTTCAGTGCCGCCAGCGGGTCAGCGCGGCGACCTCCTCCGGTGGGCAGTCGGCCAACCGGGCGATCTCGCCGCGCCGCACGTCGGCGATCGTCGCGGCGAACTCCGCGCCGAACGCCTCGGTCAGCGCCTCGTCCGCCTCGAACGCCGCCACGGCGTCCTCCAGGCACGTCGGCAGGCGCTCGGCCTCCGGCAGCGCGGCCGGGTCGACCCCTACCGGCTCGGGCAGCCGCGCCTGCTCCACGATCCCGGCCAGGCCCGCCGCCATCGTGGCCGCCACCACGAGGTACGGGTTCGCCGACAGGTCGTAGCACTTGACCTCCAGGTCGCGACCCGCGACCAGGCGCAGCGCCGCCTCCCGGTTCTCCAGGCCCCACACGGCGAACGCGCCCGCCCAGTGGTGCGGCACCAGCCGCAGGTAGCTGGCCACCGACGGCGCGCCGATCGCGCACAGCGCCGGCAGCCGGCGCAGCACACCCGCGGCGAACGCGTCGGCGTCCTCGGTCAGCCCGAACCAGCTCTCGCCGCCCTCGAACAGGTTGCGGCCGTCGCGCCACAGGCTCAGGTGCAGGTGCCCGCCGTTGCCGACGCCGTCGGCGGTGACCTTCGGCGAGAACGACGCCCGCAGGCCGTGCCGCAGCGTGATGGCCCGGATCGTCTCCCGCACCAGCACCGACGTGTCCGCCGCGTGCACCGGGTCGTCGGCCGTGGTGGACAGCTCGAACTGGCCCGGCGCGTACTCGGGGTGGAACTGGAGCACCTCGACGTCCTGCTCGGCCAACGCCGACAGCAGGTCCGCGGCGTAGTCGGACAGCTCGACCTGGCGGGCGTGGCCGTAGGCGGGCCCGGTGGTGGCGGGCCGGAACTCGTCGGTGTCGCCCTGCCCGACGACCCACTCCACCTCGAAACCCGCCTGGACCTCGTAGCCGTGCACGGTGAGCCGGTCGGCCACGGCCCGGGCCAGGCCGCGCTCGTCCTGCGGGTGCGGCTCGCCCTGCTGGTCGAAGCGGTCGGCCGGCGCCCACGCCCAGCCCGGCTGGCCCGCCAGCACGGTGAGCCGGTCCAGGTCCGGGTGCAGCCGCAGGTCGCCGACGGGCCCGCCCGCGTGCCGCCCGGCGACGATCGTGTCGTCCAGCAGGAACGCGTCGAACACCGGCGACGCGCCGACACCGTCTGCGGCGGCTCTGGGCAGCCCCGCGAGCGGCACGGACTTCACCCGCGTGATGCCGCTGTGGTCGACCCAGGTCAAGGCGACCGCCACGACGTCCTGCTCCAGCAGGTCGTCCACCATCTCGGCCGCCAGCGCACGTCGGTGTTCCCGCTCCGCGGTGTCCATCGTGCGTGGTTACACCAGGTCACTACTGTTCAACAAGTGGACCATCTGCTGCCGTGCGTGGCGTCGTTGCGCCTCGTGGACCACCACTGCCACGGGGTGCTGGGCGTTGACCTCGACCGGGACGGCTTCGAGTCCAACCTGACCGAGGCCGAGTCCGCGTCGCCGTTGGGCACGTCGTTGTTCGACTCGTCGTTGGGGCTCGCGGTGCGGCGCTGGTGTGCGCCTTTGCTGGACCTGCCGGTCCTCGCGCCCGCCGACGAGTACGTGGCGCGGCGGCGGTCGCTGGGCGCCGCCGAGGTGAACCGGGCGTTGGTGTCGGCGGCGGAGATCTCGACGTTCCTGGTGGACGACGGGGTGTGGCCGGAGGGCTTCGCGGGGCCCGCCTCGTTCACCGGTTCGCGTGAACATCGCGTGCTGCGGCTGGAGCGGGTGGCGGAGGACGTCGTGCCCGAGGGCGCCTCGGGGTTCCCGGCGCGGGTGCGGGAGGCGTTGGACTCGTCGTCCGCGGTCGCGGCCAAGTCGATCGCGGCCTACCGGGTGGGGCTGGACCTCGACCCGGCACGGCCGGCGGACGCCGAGGTGGTGGCGGCGGCGGACCGGTGGCTCAGGTCCGGCTCGACGCGGTGCGCGGACGAGGTGATCAGCCGGTTCGTGGTGTGGGAGGCGCTGGACCGGGGGCTGCCCGTGCAGTTCCACGTCGGCTTCGGGGACGCGGACCTGTCTCTGCACGAGTGCGACCCGGCGCTGCTCACGGGCCTGCTGCGGGCGACGGCGCCGCTGGGCGTGCCGATCATGCTGCTGCACAACTACCCGTTCCACCGCAACGCCGGCTACCTGGCGCAGGTGTTCCCGCACGTGTTCGTGGACCTGGGGTTGGCCACGCACTCGGTGGCACACCGGGCGAGCCGGGTGATGGCGGAGGCGTTGGAGATCGTGCCGTTCGGGAAGTTCCTGTTCTCCACCGACGCGTTCGCGCTGGCCGAGCTGTACTACCTGGGCGCGTTGTTCTTCCGCCGCGCGTTGTCGGACTTCCTCTCGGCCGGTCTGAGGGACCATGCTTTCGCCTTGGCGGACGCGGAGCGGATCGCTCGCCTGATCGGGTGGGAGAACGCGCAACGGGCCTACCGCTTGGAGTAGAGTCTCGAACGGGTGTTCGGTTCTGGACGGGGGTGGTCGTGGGCCGCAGCGCGAACCTGCCGCGCGGTCTGGTCGATCGCTTCCTCGCCCGCGGCGACGTCTGGCCGGACGACACCGGCTGCTCGATGCTGCACGTGGACATGGACGCCTTCTACGCGTCGGTCGAGATCCGCGACCGGCCGGAGCTGGCGCGCAAACCGGTGGTCGTGGGCGGCACGGCGAACCGGGGCGTGGTCGCGTCGGCGAACTACATCGCCCGCGAGTTCGGCGTGCGCTCCGCCATGCCGACCTCGCACGCGCGCAGGCTCGCGCCGCACGCGGTGTTCGTGCCGCCGAACTTCGCCCGGTACCAGGAGGTCTCGCGCGGGGTGATGTCGATCTTCCGCGACATCACGCCGCTGGTGGAGCCGTTGAGCCTGGACGAGGCGTTCCTCGACGTGAGCGGGGCGTTGAAGCGGATGCGCGCCACCCCGGGCCAGATCGCGAAGCTGATCCGCGAGCAGGTCGAGGAGGCGCACGGGATCACCTGCTCGGTGGGCGTGGCGCCGACGAAGTTCCTGGCCAAGCTCGCGTCGGGGATGTGCAAACCGGACGGGTTCATGGTCGTGCCGCGCGACGAGGTGCTGTCGTTCCTGCACCCGTTGCCGGTGTCGGCGCTGTGGGGTGTCGGCCGGCGGACGGCCGAGAACCTGGACCGGGTGGGGTTGGAGACGGTGGCGGACGTGGCCGCGACGCCGTTGCCGCGCCTGCGCAGGTTGATCGGCGTGGCGTTGGCCGAGCACCTGCACGCGTTGGCGCAGGGGCACGACGACCGGCCGGTGGTGCCGTCCACGCGGGAGAAGTCGATCGGCGCGGAGGAGACCTTCGAGGTCGATCACTTCGACCGGGAGTTGCTGCGCCGGGAGCTGCTGCGGCTGTCGGAGCGTTCGGCGGCGACGTTGCGGTCGCGTGGGCTGCGCGGGCGCACGGTGTCGATCAAGGTGCGGTTCTCCGACTTCACCACGATCACCCGGTCGAAGACGTTGCGGGTGGCGACGGACGTGACCCAGGAGGTCTACAAGACGGCGTCGACCCTGCTGGACGAGCAGGTGCCGCCGGGGGCGGTGCGGTTGATCGGCGTGCGGATCGAGCAGCTGGTCGAGGGCGACGACGGCGAGCAGTTGATGTTCGACGCGCCGGAGCGCGGCTGGCGCGAGGCGGAGCAGGCGGCCGACCAGGCGCGGTCGAGGTTCGGCACGGCGGCGATCCGCCCGGCCTCGCTGCTGGGCCAGGGACCGACCAGGTCGGGGCACGACGAGCCCAAGCCGGAGCGCGGCGACTGATCGCGCGTTCGGCTTCCCGCCCCCGTTGCCCGCGCCGTTCGGGTGGTCGCGGGCCTGATCGGGGCCTCGCACGTCGATCACCCGGCACAGTGGGGGGCGTGGATCGGTTCTGGGGTCTGCTCACACCCTCCGAGCACGAGGTGCTCCTGGCGACGGGTGTCGAGCGCGACTACCCGTCCGGCGCCGTGGTCTGCTACGAGGGCGAGGTGACCCGGCACGTGCTGGTCGTGCGCCGAGGCCTGCTGCGGGTGACCGCGACGACGGCGAACGGCAGCGAGAAGGTGCTGGCCGTGCGCGGGGCGGGTGACATCGTCGGCGAGCGTTCGGCGGTGGACGGACGGCCGCGTTCGGCGACCGTGCGGGCTCTGGGCGACGTGCGGGCGCTGGTGCTGTCGGCCGCTTCGTTCGCCGGCCTGTGCCAGCGGTACCCGCGCATCGCGTGGTCCGTGCTGATCGTCGTGGTGTCGCGGCAACGTGACACCGACCGCCAGCGCGTGCAGATCAGCGGCACGGCGACGCAGCGGGTCGCCGCCGTGCTCATCGACGTGGCGTTGCAGCGGGGGATCGCCGACCAGGGCGCGATCGCGTTGAGCCAGGAGGAACTCGCGGGGATCGCGGGCACGTCGCGGGAATCGCTCGTGCGGGTGCTGCGCGGGCTGCGCGAGGAGGGCATCATCAGCACCGGGCGGAGGAAGATCGACATCCACCAGGTGAGCAGGCTCTACGACTTCACCAACTGATTTCCCCTTGTGCGTCATCTGACGCAGAACTCGGGCGGCGGAACTCCTACAAATGAGTCATCAGCCGAGTCCAGAGGGGGAGTCATGAACCACATCGAGGAGCCTGCCAGGTCCCGCCGGCGGTTCACCGAACGCCTCGCGAGCACTCTCGTCTTCACCGCCGTCATGGTGTGGGCGGCCGTGGTTGTCGTCGTCAAGTCCGAGCTCGACGGTGTGGTCGCGCTCGCCGTCTCGTTCGTGCTCGCGGGTGGCCTGGTCGCCGTCTACGACGCCTGGCGCGAGGTCCGCTCCGTCCGCCGCGAGCTGGACGTGGAGATCCACGAGGACCTCGTCCGCCTGTAAGACCACGCGGTGGCCAACGAGGGGTGGCCGCCGTTCGCTGAGGCCTTCCGCAGACGGTCGGGTCTGCGGAAGGCCTCCTTTCATTCTGTCCGCCGGGAAGTTGTCCACAGCCCACCGAGTTGTCCACAGTTCGCGATCTCCCCATCGACCACCCCACCCGAACCGCCGATGGTGGACACATGCGAACCACCATCGACCTGGACGCCCTGGGCGGTCTCTTCCCCCACCGCGTCGCCACTGCGTCAGAGCTCCTGAGCCTGGGTCTGCCGAGCGGGGAACTGGCCGTCCGCTGCCGGCCGCGCGGCCCGTGGCAGCACGTCCTGCCGGGAATCCTGCTCCTGGCCCGGACACCGCCGACGCGTGCGCAACTGGTCCGCGCGGCCCTCCGCTACGGCGGCCCGCGAACCCTGCTCACCGGCGTGGACGCGCTGCAACTGCACGGCTTGCGAGCCCTGCCGGCCACCGGCCCGGTCCAGATCCTCGTCAACCGCGCCCTCGAACCGGCCGCGAAGGTCCGCATCACCCGGGTCCGCTGTTTACCCGACCCGGTCCTGCGCCGAGGCTTCCTGACCGCACCACTGGCCAGGGCCGCCATCGACACCGCGAGGTCGCTGAACCAACGTGACGACGTCCGAGCCGTGCTGACCGAGGTGGTGCGCCACGGCGGAGTCCCGGTAGCCGAGCTCAAGGCAGGACTCGCCAGGTCCTCGGAACAGGCCAGGCAAGTCCTCTCCGAACTGGCCGACGGCGTGCGGTCGGTGCCCCAAGCCTGGGCCAAAGCGGTCCTGGACGACCTTCCCCTGCCACCACCGACCTGGGGTGTCCCCCTGGCCAGCGCGGAAGGTCGTCCCCTGGGCATCGCCGACGCCTGGTGGAACGACCGCGCCCTCGCCTGGCAGTTCAACACCCCAACCCCCGGGGCCGACCTCCTCGAAGCCGCCGGCGTCGTCGTCCTCCACACCACCCCCTCCCGCCTCCGCCAATCACCGACCGCCGTAGCCCAGGACCTACTACGCGCCTCCACCCAAGCCACCACCCGCCCAAGGCCGCTGATCACCCCAACCCACCTCCCACTCCCAAGGAGGCCCCAACCCCACCCCTAACGCCAACCGACCAACCCCACACCGACCAACCCCACACCACCCATTCCCGGCCACCCATTCACCCAACCTCTGGCCACCAACCTCCCAACCGCCGCCGGCGCCCCGACCAGCTGCGGCCGACCCCGACCGCTTGCAGCCGTCCCCGACCGCCCGGCTGCGGCCCATCCCCTGACCACCGACCACCGACCACCGACCACCGACCACCGACCGCGAGCCCGATCCAGATCCACCCGGCGCACGCCAAGCCCGTTCTCATCCTCAGCCTGCCGACCCGACCTCGACCCGACCTCGACCCGGTGTCGACCCCGAACGAGAGGAGAGCAGCGTCCAGTCCAACGTGACCCCGCGCCCTGCCCACCCCTTTTCACCGACCACGGCCCGCAAGCCGGCCACCACCGGAATCGGAGGTGAGGAGCCAATCTCGACCGGCCTCGGCGTCGCAGCCACCATCCATCGCCCGAGAACACTCAACGCAAGGTGGCGAACACCTAGAGCCAACAAGGAGGTGCGTGCGCGTGGGGTCGGTTCGTGGTTCCGTACCCGGCCTGTGTCGCCGCCCGCTGCGGTGGTGCGGGGAGGCGGAAGGCCGGTGGCAGGTTGTGATCTTGGTCTCTGCGGGCTCGGCCAAGGGGGTGCTAGCTCGGTTACAGAGCGTATGCAAAGGGTTCGATCGTGGGACGCGAAGAAGGGTGAAGGGGTGTTGGCGCCCGTTCCGGGGCCGCAGTTGGGTAGTCGTAGGCCCTCGATCACCCTCGCAGGGGAGTGAACATCGGAGCTTTCTCAGGCCTTGACAGTTGACGTCGAGGCACCTTCTGCGACCTCACGGTGGTCTGACCGTTGACCCGTGAGGATGATGGTGACAGAACGAACCGCTTAGGGGCACGGACTGGGTAGTCGCCAAGCCTCGCGAATCGTATCCTGGTTGTGACGCCCCCCGGGCGGGGCGTCCGCCGGGACCGGCGGCAACCGTGATTACCCGGCGCCCGCGACCGCTGTGCCGGAGGAGGAGCCATGCCACTCTCCGAGCACGAGCAGCGACTGCTCGACCAGATCGAGCGCGCGCTCTACGCCGAGGACCCGAAGTTCGCATCCACTGTGCGCGGTGCCAAGCTGCGCAAGCCGTCCCGACGGCGTCGCATCCAAGGCATCGCGTTGTTCGCCGTGGGTGTGGCACTGCTGGTGACGGGTGTGATGCTGCCGAAGCTCGCTGGTATCCCGGTGGTGAGCGTGGTCGGCTTCCTGCTGATGTTCTTCGGCGTACTGCTCACCGTGACGACGTTGCGTCGTGGTGACCAGGGTGCCGAAGAGCCCAGCGAGGAGGGAAGCCGGCCCAGCCGCAGCTCGTTCTCACAGAAGATGGAAGAACGTTTCCGTCGCCGTTTCGAGGACGAGTAGTCCACGCGACAGCCCCGACTGAACGACTGAACAACGCAGACGGCCCGCCCCGGGAACCTCCGGGGCGGGCCGTCTGCGTGCCTGCCCGGCAAGGGACCGGACTCCCAGGCGAGGCCGGCCCTGAGGCCCGACGCAACGGGTGCGGCCCGTGCAAGGAAAGAAGCCCGGTGCAACCCGGTGCGAGGGGAGAGGGCCGGCGCGAGGCAGAGGGCCGGTGCAAGGGGAGGCCCGGCGAAAGGCCGAGGGCCGGGGGAAGTCCCCGGCCCTCGGACCGTCACACCACCGTTCAGCGTCCCCTGATCACTCGTCCGCGTTCTGCTCCACCGGCGGCTTCGGCTGGAGCACCGACCGGGGCAGGACCTTGGCCTTCAGCGCCAACGGCGCGTTGCGGCTCAGGCTCTGGCGCACGTTGTCCACCGCACCGGGCAGCGACGGGTCCGCCGCCGCCTGCGCGCTGTACCAGGACCGCTCCACCGCGCCCACGACCGCACGCAGCCCGTCCCGCCCCTGCTCGTCCAGGTTGTGCGCCCGCACCAACCGCCGTGCCGCCACCCGCACGGTCTCCGTGCGCGGCACGCGCGTACCCCGGTCGACGGACTCCGCGACCAACTCCTGCCAAGCCGCACTCGCGGCATCCGGGCCCAACCCGGCCACCGCGCGCAACCGCTGCTGCCGTCGCCAAGTCCGCACGGCCGCAGGCGTCGCCACCGCCAACGCCACCACCAGCACGGCCGCCAACCACCACGACAGCAGCGCCACCGCCAACGCCAGCACGACCGCCCAACCCACCAACGCCGCCACCAACGCCGCCGGACGCAACCACCCCGGCGAACGCGACCCCGGCCCCGCAGACCCGGGCCCCGCCGACCGCGGCCCGCCGAACCGCACAGCCACCGTCGCCAGCAACGCGAGCAGCCCGACCACCCCGAGCGTCACGAAGTGCCACGTCGGCGTCGACTCCTCCGTCGACGTCGTCCCGTCCTGACCCAACGCGTCCGGCACGGCCGACGCGGACGCCGACGTGCCCGGAGCCACCGTCGTGGTGGTGGTCGCCGTCGCACTCGCGCTGGGGCTGTCCTCCTCGTCGTCCGGGTTCAGGCCGGAGATGTACGGCGGGGTCGCGCCCCGACCGTCCACCAGCGGCGTCGGGTCGAACGTCATCCAGCCGTAGCCGGCGAAGTAGATCTCCACCCACGCGTGCGCGTCCTGCGACGTGATCGTCTGCACGTCACCGGTCGCGTACCCGGCCGTGAAGCCGAGCGCCACCCGCGCCGGGATGCCGACCGCCCGCGCCATGATCGCCATCGCCGACGCGTACTGCTCGCAGAACCCCTCCTTGCCGTTGAACACGAAGTCTTCCAACGCGTCGACCGACGTGCGCGTGGTCGAGGTCTGCACCTTGTACTCGAAGCCCTGCGTGCCGTCGGTGAAGTACCGGTACAACGCGGTCGCCCGGTCGAACTGGTTGTCGTGCCCGGCCACGATCCGCCGCGCCAAGTCCGCCACCCGGCCCTCGACGCCCGGCGCGTCCAGGTACGCCGAGTCGATGTCCACCTGGCCGCCGACCTTGCGCAGCGTGTCCGCCGAGGGCGTGTCGAACACCGTCTCCAGCGTGTACTCCCCGGACTTGCGCGGCCGGACGCTGTAGACCATCCCGCGCTCCGGGTCGAACCTCCAGTTGTCGTCGACCTCCTGGAGGCCGCGCGGTCGCCCGTACACCGGCAGCCAGTTGTCCACCCAGTCCACCGGCTCGATCCGGACCTTGGTGGCCCTGCCGTCGCCCGGATCGCCGGGCTGCTCGGGCAGCGGGCCGTTCGCGGGCACGCCCTCCGGCATGTTCCCGCCCAGCTCCCAGCCCTTGTCGGGCACGTACTGGCGCAACGTCATCGCCCGCAGGTACGCCGAGGTGCCCGGCATGTCGCGCACCCGGAACAGCTCGCGCGGCGCGCCCTGGTTGAGCATGCCGCGCAGCTGCGTCATCGGGTCGATGCCCAGCCCGCCGCTGCCGCCGCCGACCTCCCCGCCGGTGCCCGGCAGCCGACCGACCGTGCCGACCAGGGTCAGGCCCGCGCCCGCCAGCAGCGCGACCACCACGGCCAACCCGGCCACCGCCGTCGCCGCCGGTCCCGACCCGCTCTGCCCGCCACTGGGCAACCTGCCGCGCCAAGCCTCGTGCCGGTGCTGCCCGTCCACGGCCAGCAGCAGCGCGAACGCCCCCGCGCCGAACACGAACGTCCACAGCGGCAGCATCTCGTCGGCCAGCGACGCGGGCACCGCGAACACGCACAGCAGCACCAGCCCCGACGCCGCGGGCGCCGCCAGACCGACCGCCAGGGTGTCCACCAGGATCGCGACCAGCCCGATCGCCACCATCACCAGGCACCGCATGGCCGGGCTGTCCGGCACGGGCGGCACGCCGGTCTGCACCTCGGTCATCGCGTCGCCGAGCACCGCCACCAGGTCCTGCAACGACTGCGGACCGGGCAGCACGACGAGCACACCGCTGCGGGTGAAGATCGTCACCAGCAGGCACGTCAACGCCAGCACCTGCCCGAGGGCGACCAGCGGCGCGGCGGCCCGCGTCGCGCGCAGCAGCACGCCCGTGCCACCGACCACCGCGATCGCCACGGCCAGGTACACCAGCCACAGCACACCGTCGAGCACGCTGGACAACGCCGTCGCGGCGCACAGCGTGGCCAGCCCGGCGACCGCGGGTGTCGCGTTCACCACCCAGTTGTCGTTGCCCACCGCGCCCGTCCTGCCGGTCACCTAGCCCACCTCCGTGCGCACCACGGGGCCGCGGTTGCCCGCGCTGTGGCACAGCTCCTGCCAGACCTGGCCCATCGGCGTCGACGGCCGCGCCACGACCACGCCCCACCCCGCGCCGCTCAGCAACCGCTGCGCGTCGGCCGGGTCGGGCGCCGGCTCCTCGGACGCGGAACCCCACGCGGCGACGTCCATCACGACCGCCAGGCTGCGCATGCCGCGCGGCCGGTTGCGGACCAGCGCGTCCACCACGGCGGGCGTGCTGCCGCCGAGGATCGCGATCACCTCCTGACCCGCGCCGGGGTCCAACCCCGTGGCGGGCTCACGGCGGTGCGACGGCGTCAGCGCGGCCAACGCGTCCAGCACCACCGAGTCGCTGTACCCGCTGTTGCCCGGACCGCCCGCCAGCACCCGGCCGTCGTCGCCGACCAGGCGCACCTGGTGGCCGTACCGGTGCAGGTGCAGGCAGATCGACGCGGCCAGCGAGACCGCCCACTCCAGGCTCGCGCCAGGACCGCTGCCCCGGTGCGCGACCAGCCGGTGGTCCAGGAGCACGGTCGTGCCGCCGCGCCAGGGCCGTTCCTCGACCCGCACCATCAGCTCGTCCCGCCGCGCGGTCGAGCGCCAGTGCACCTTCCGCAGGTCGTCGCCGTGCCGGTAGGGGCGGACCACCGCGTCGTCCTCGCCCTGTCCGGCGCGCAGCCGGATCGAGCCGTCGTCGCCGGAGCCCATGCCCGAACCGGTGGGCAGGCCGGTCAGCCCGACCACCCGCGGCACGACGACGAGCCGGCTGCGACCCGCCATCTCGCGGTCGAACTCGGCGAGGCCGAACGGGTCGGTGATCCGCGCCATCAGCGGACCCACCTGCTGGACGCCGCGCATCACCGGCTTGAGCGGGTAGCGCAGCACGGTCACGACGTTGCGCGGCAGCCGTTCCACCACGAACCGCGGGCGCGCGCCCAGCGCGTACGGCACCGCGTCCTCCAGCAGCAGCCCGCCGGTCGGCAGCCGTCCGGCGCTGCGCAGCTCCACGCGAACGTCCGTCGCCGTGCCCACCTGGACCCGGCTGGGGTTCAGCAGCCGGGTCGCGTGCAGGCCGACCCTGGCCCGCTGCGCCAGCCAGGCCGCCAGCAGCGGCAGGGCCACCACGAACGCCGCCACGCGCAGCAGGTCGCGCTCGTTGAGCACGATCGCGCACAACCCGGCCGCGAACCCCGCGGCCAACAGGCACCGGCCCCGGGTGGTCAGCCCGGACAGGGCTCCGCGCATGTCAGCGGTGGTTGTTCGGGTTGACGTTGTGCAGGAACTGCCCGGTCGGGTCCAGCGCCGCCTGCGGCACCGGCACCCGCTGCAGCAGGTTGCGGACCAGGTCGGCCGACGACCGGCGGGCGGCCTGCGCCTCCGCGGTCATCACCAGGCGGTGCGCCAGCACCGGCACGGCCACCGCGTGGATGTCGTCCGGCACCACGAAGTCGCGACCGGCCAGCGCGGCCTGCGCCCGTGCCGCCCGCACCAGCTGCAACGTCGAGCGCGGCGACGCGCCCAGCCGCAGCTCGGGCAGCCGCCGGGTGGCGCCGACGAGCTCCACCGCGTACCGGCGGATCTCCGGCGACAGGTGCACCCGCCGCACGACGTTGACCAGCCGCAGCACCTGCTCGGCGTCCGACACCGGCCGCAGGTCGGCCATCGGGTCGTGGCCCGCGTGCTCGTCCACCATCGCCAGCTCGGCCTGCGGGTCCGGGTACCCGATGGAGACCCGCGCGGTGAACCGGTCGCGCTGCGCCTCGGGCAGGGCGTAGGTGCCCTCCATCTCGATCGGGTTCTGCGTGGCGATCACCATGAACGGCGCGCCGAGCGGGTAGGTCTGCCCGTCGACCGTGACCTGGTGCTCCTCCATGCACTCCAGCAGCGCGGACTGGGTCTTCGGCGACGCGCGGTTGATCTCGTCGCCCACCACGATGTTCGCGAACACCGGACCGGGGCGGAACTCGAAGTCGTTGTCCTGCCGGTTGTAGATCGACACGCCGGTGATGTCGCTGGGCAGCAGGTCCGGGGTGAACTGGATGCGGCTCACGGTGCAGTCGATGGACCGGGCCAGCGCCTTGGCCAGGGAGGTCTTGCCGACGCCCGGCACGTCCTCGACCAGCAGGTGGCCCTCGGCCAGCAGGGTGACCAGCGCGACCCGGACGACGTCCGGCTTGCCGACGATGACCTTCTCCACGTTGGCGGCGATCCGCCCGACCGTGGCGTGCAGCTCCCCGAGCGCTTCTTCCCGGACCGGCGGCACGTGGTTGGTGTGCGCGGCGCGGTTGTCGGCCCCGCCGACGGGGTTCACCTGGTTGCCCGCCGGCGCGCCGCTGCCCCCGTAGGAGTGTTCTGGCAGCGCGGCTGGCTGTGTACTCGGAGTCACTCGACCTCCTGGAGCAGGGCGCGGCCCTACCGCGACCGGTTCGCGGTGGCGGTGAGCGTTTCACGCAGTGTGTCAAACCAGGGCGAAGCGCCCTACACCGATTGAACAGTTTCGTGCTCGTGGGTTCCACGGCCGGCCGAGCCGGCCGGTTCACCGCACCCCACCACCATTCCCCACCCGGGTCGCCGGCGAACCGGTTTTGCCCGATTTCACTGGGCCATCCGGGTGGAGTTCGGGCAGGTTCGCCTCACCCGCGGAGGTGGTCGCGGTCGGCGTCCCCCACCACGCTCCACGGTGGACATCTTCGCTCTACCTGCGTAAACGCCTCGGCGCAGGCCGTGCAACCACCCGTTTCAGCGTTGACTGTGGTGAAAAGTGGGGTACTGTGGCGGCCGGTGGGGCAGACGGGGGCTCCACTGCCGGTCGGAAGTGAATCTTCCGGCGTCGGGAGGTGGGCGCCGTGTTCCTGGGCACGCACTACCCGAGGCTGGACGACAAGGGCCGACTGACGCTGCCTGCGAAGTTCCGGGACGCGCTAGCGGGGGGTCTCATGGTCACCAAGGGCCAGGACCACTGCCTCTACGTGTTCCCCCGGGCGGAGTTCGAGCAGATGGCGCGCAAGGTCGCGGACGCTCCTTTCACCAACGAGGCCGTCCGCGCCTACCAGCGCTACCTGTTCGCGGGGACGGACGAGCAGCGGCCGGACGGCCAGGGCCGGGTGTCGATCGCACCGGAGCTGCGGCGGTACGCGGGGCTGACCAAGGAGTGCGTGGTCATCGGCGCGATCAACCGGCTGGAGATCTGGGACGCGCAGGCGTGGCAGCGCTACCTCGAGGAACACGAGGACAGCTACGCCACGGCGCGCGAGGAGGTGCTGCCCGGCGTCTTCTAGATCGGCTGGAACGGCCGTTTGCTTCGAGGTTTCGGGTGCCGTGAGGCCTCGGTCCGCTCGGCTTTCGGCCCTGGCGCACCTTCCCCGGCGCCAGGTCCGACGGGCGGGCGGGGACCTGACGACACCCGAATTTCTTGTCTTTGTGAGGGGGGACCATCGAGGGAGGGGACATGGTGGAGCGGGCGCGTCACGTGCCGGTGCTGCTCGACCGCGTCCTGGACCTCCTGGCCCCCGCGTTGGCCGATAGGGACGCCGTGTTCGTCGACTGCACGCTCGGCCTGGGCGGGCACTCCGAAGCGGTGCTGCGGGCGCACCCGCGCGTGCGGCTGGTCGGGCTCGACCGCGACCCGCAGGCCATCGAGCTGTCCCGGCGCAGGCTGGCGCCGTTCGCCGATCGCGTGGAGTTCGTGCAGACCACGTACGACGGGATCGCCTCGGCGGTCGGCGGCGCGAAGGTCGACGGGATCCTGATGGACCTCGGGGTGTCCTCGCTGCAACTGGACGCCGAGGAGCGCGGGTTCGCCTACTCCAAGGACGCGCCGCTGGACATGCGGATGAGCGCGGGCACCGGCATGACGGCGGCCGACGTGCTCAACACGTACTCGGTGGACGACCTGACCCGGATCCTGCGCGACTACGGCGAGGAGCGGTTCGCCCGCAAGATCGCCGGCGCCGTGGCGCGGGAGCGCGAGCGGGAGCCGTTCACCACCAGCGGTCGGCTGGTCGAGCTGCTCTACGACGTGGTGCCCGCGGCGACCCGCCGGACGGGTGGCCACCCGGCGAAGCGGACGTTCCAGGCGTTGCGCATCGAGGTGAACGAGGAGCTGGAGTCGCTGCGCCTGGCGCTGCCCGCCGCGCTGTCGGTGCTGGCCGTCGGCGGGCGGATCGTCGTGGAGTCCTACCAGTCGTTGGAAGACCGGATGGTCAAGCGGGCGTTCACCGCCCTGGCCACGTCGACGTCACCGCAGGACCTGCCGGTCGAGCTGCCCGGGCACGGTCCCCAGCTGCGGATGGTGACCAGGGGCGCGGAGCAGGCGAACGAGCAGGAGATCGAGGAGAACCCCCGGGCCGCCTCCGTGCGGCTGCGGGCGGCGGAACGCATCCGGGAGGCGACATGACGGCGCCGGCGAGGTCCGGTGGCGGTGTGCCGTCCCCGACCAGGTCGTCCAAGCCCCGTGAGCGCGCGCTGAAGGCCGTGCCGGCGGAGCGCCGCCGTTCGGCCGCGGCGGAACGGGCCTACGCGCGGCGTGCGCAGCGCACGTCGTCGAAGCGCCGCACTTCGGTGACCCGTCAGCCGACGGTGGCGCCCAAGGCGCCGTTCGTGGTGATGGTGATGGTCGTGCTGGGCGTCGGCATCGCGGCGATCATGTGGCTGGCGACCGCGGCGACCGCGGACTCGTACCGGTTGCAGGACGCGCGGGCCGAGGAGACCAGGCTCGCCCGGCAGGTCGAGCAGTTGCGGCGGGAGGTCGCGCTGGCCGAGTCGCCGCCGGGCCTCGCCGACGCCGCGACGAAGCTCGGCCTGGTCCCGGCGGGCGATCCGGCGCGGTTGCGGCAGCTGCCGGACGGTTCGATCGAGGTGTACGGCAAGCCGTCCGCGGTGCAGCCGCCGCCACCGCCCACGTCGTCCACCACGCCGCCCGCGCAGGACCCGGCCGGGCAGCAACCGCCCGCCGGCGACCAGACCGGACAGCAGGCGGGCGGGCAACAGCCACCGCAAGGCTGACCGCGGGCTCGCGGAACCACAGGCGTGAACAACCAGTGCGACAGCCGGTACCAGGAGGTCAGTGATGCCGGGGCCCAGCCGGGGCAGACCCGTGCGACGCCCGTTGTCCGTCCGGGGACCCGCTCCCCGCGCGCGGCGCGGGGGCAACAGCCGGGTCCGCATCGCCGTGGGCCGGCTGCTGCTGGTCGGTGCGCTCCTGCTGGCCGGGATCAAGCTGGTCCAGGTCCAGGGCTTCCAGGCGGAGGCGTTGTCCGCGCAGGCCGAGCAGCAGCGCGCGACGAAGATCGACATCCTGGCGCAGCGCGGCTCGATCCTGGACCGCAACGGCAACCAGTTGGCGTTCAGCGTCGAGGCACGCGCGCTCTACGTCGTGCCGCAGCGGATGCGGGCGGAGTGGGCGAAGGCGCTGGAGGACGACCCGGACATCGGCAGCTTCGAGGACCGGATCGCCGACATCGCCGCGTTCATCGAGCAGACGCTGGGCAAGGAGGTCGCCGGGCAGAAGACGGACCGGGACACCATGCTCGCGAAGCTGTCCCAGGACACCACGTACGTGGAGCTGGTGGACAACGTCGACCCGGGCAAGGCCGCCGTCATCACGGAGAAGTACTACAACGTCGGCTCCGAGGCGCGGGCCGTGCGCGTGTACCCGAACGGCGAGCTGGCGTCGAACATCATCGGCGCGGCGAACTGGCGCAAGGACGCGGAGCCGCCCGCCACGCACGGCCTGCTGGGGTTGGAGATCGCGCAGGACAACCTGCTCGCCGGCCGCAACGGGCTGCGCGTCGTGGACACCATGCAGGGCAACGACGACGTGGTCATCCCGGGGCCGGGCCGGTCGCAGGAGCTGGCCGCCGCCACGCCCGGCAAGAGCCTCGAGCTGACGCTGGACCTGGACACGCAGTACGCGTTGCAGCGCATGGTCACCGACTACACGGCCCGGACGGCGGCGCGCAGCGGCTCCGTGGTGGTGCTGGACAGCCGGACCGGCGAGATCCTGGCGATGGCCAACGACAAGACGTTCGACCCGAACGACTTCGGCAAGGCCTCCGACGACCAGAAGCGCAACGTCGCGGTCACCTCGGTGTTCGAGCCGGGTTCGGTGAACAAGGTCGTGACCGCCGCGACGGCCATCGAGGACGGCGTCTACCAGCCGGACAGCGTGCTGCGGGTCGACGGCAGCATCGAGGTCGCCGACCGGGTGATCGGCGACTGGTGGGAGCACGGCCTGCTGGACATGACGTTCACCGGCGTGTTCGCGAAGTCCTCCAACGTGGGCACGTTGATGACGGCGCAGAAGATCGGCCAGGACCGCTACTCGGACATGCTGCGCAAGTTCGGCTTGGGCGAGCGGACCCAGTCCGGGCTGCCCGGCGAGGAGCCCGGGTACGTGCCGCCGTTGAAGCAGTGGTCCGGTTCGACGTTCGGCAACCTGCCGATCGGGCAGGGCCTGAACATGACGTTGCTGCAGATGACCGGGATGTACCAGGCGATCGCGAACGACGGGGTGCGCATCGCGCCGCGCATCGTGCGCGCCGAGGTGTCGGCCGACGGCAGCCGCAAGGAGATCGCCCCGGCGGAGAGCGAGCGGGTCGTGTCGCCGCAGACGGCGAAAACGGTCCGCGACATGTTCCGCGCGGTGGTGCAGAAGGCGCCGGGGTCGGACTCGGCGCTGCAGAGCGGCACGGGCACGCCGGCGGCGCTGCCGGGGTACCAGATCAGCGGCAAGACGGGCACGGCGCAGCAGATCGACCCGAAGTGCGGCTGTTACAGCAGTTCGCAGTACTGGATCACGTTCGCCGGCATCCTGCCCGCCGAGGACCCCCGGTTTGTGGTCGGCATCATGCTCGACAACCCGACCGGGAGCCCGCAGTCGGCCGCGCCCCTGTTCCACGACGTCGCGTCGTACCTGGCGCAGCGCTACCAGATCCCGATGTCGGCCGAGCAGAGCCCGATCGTGCCGCTGGTGCGGTGACGTCCGGTTCCTGCCAACGCCGGTGGCGCCGGGTCGCCGCCGATTAGCGTTTCCGGCATGGCAGAACTCGGCCGGCCGGCCCCGGTGGCAGTGGCGGGCGTCGTGATGGTCGCCTTGGCGGCGTGCGGTTCCGGTTCCGGTGACGTGGCCGGTTCACCACCGGGACCGGTCTCGTCCACCTCGTCACCAGCGCCGTCGCCGACCGGGGGCAAGTCCCTCGTCGAGGTGTGCTCGGACCTGAACGCGTTCGCCACCGCCGCCGGTCCCGTGTTCGACCTGGCCGTGATCGCGCTCGCCGACGGGGAGACCCCGGAGGAACGGCGGACGGTGAACGTCTACGTCAGCAGCATGGCGTTGCACGGTGTGCTGTTCGCGGACCACCCCGAGATGGGCCACCACTTCAGCGCGGTCGCCTTGGCGGCGGCCGACGCGAAGCGCAAGCTGGACGGCGGCGTGCCCGCCGTGGACGCGATCGCGGCGTTGAACGACGAACCGACGACCGCCGCCCGCGAAACCGCGGTCGCTTACCGGGGCGAGTGCTGATCGGCGTCGTTCCACCGCCCGCAACCCGCCTGCACCGCCCCTAAAGTGCAAAAGGATTCAGGTTCAGCGGTGTGGCGGGACGGGAAAACCGGTCCGGAGTGGACGTGCCGGCCGAACACTCTCCGTGCGCCGGTAGCCTTCCGCGCGTGCCTGCCAAGCTCGAGGGCAAGGTCGCGACCGCTCCGCCTCGCCCTTCCCGCACCCAGCCCGTTGCCGTGTCCGAGCTCGCCACGGCCGTCGACGCCCACCTGACCGCCCCGGACCGGGCGCACGTCCAGGTCAGCGGCGTGACGTTGCGTGCCCAACACGTGCGACCCGGCGACCTGTTCGCCGCGCTGCCGGGCACGCGGGTGCACGGCGCCGACTTCGCCGCCCAAGCAGTGGAGCAGGGCGCGGTGGCCGTTCTGACCGACGAGGAAGGCGCGGCCAAGGTCCACGGCGTGCCCGTGCTGGTGCACCCGGACCCCCGCGCGGTCCTCGGGCTGCTGGCCTCCGGCGTCTACGGCGACCCGTCCACCAAGCTCGCGGTGTGGGGCGTGACCGGCACCTCCGGCAAGACCACCACCAGCTACATGATCGAGTCGGCCCTGGTCGCGGCCGGTCGCGCCACCGGGCTCATCGGCACGGTCGAGACGCGCGTCGCGGGCAACCGGCTCGACAGCGCCCTCACCACCCCCGAGGCGCCCGACCTGCAAGCCCTGCTGGCCGCGATGGCCGAGTGCGGCACCACGGACGTCGTCATGGAGGTCTCCAGCCACGCGCTGCGCCTCGGCCGGGTCGGCGGCGTGGGGTTCGCGGTCGGCGCGTTCACCAACCTCTCCCAGGACCACCTGGACTTCCACCCGGACATGGAGGACTACTTCCGGACCAAGGCCGAGCTGTTCGACGGCCGGGCCCGGACGGAGGTGGTCTGCGTGGACGGCGAGTGGGGTCCGCGCCTGGTCAAGGACGCCACGGTCACGGTCGCGACGACGAAGCCCGCCGACTGGACGGCCACCGACGTCACCGTCTCCGCCACGGGCGAGCAGACGTTCACCGCGCACGGCCCGGACGGCCTCACGCTCGACGTCGAGCTCAGCCTCCCCGGCGACTTCAACGTCGCCAACGCCCTGCTGGCCATCGCCTGCCTGCACGTCCGGGGCATCCCGCTCGAAGCCGTCCGCGAGGGCCTCAGGAACGTCCAGGTGCCCGGACGCATGCAGCGCGTCGACGAGGGCCAGGACTTCACCGCCGTCGTGGACTACTCGCACAAGCCGGCCGCCGTCGCCCTCGCGCTCGAAGCGGTCCGCGCCCGCGCCACCGGCCGCGTCATCACGGTCCTGGGCTGCGGCGGCGACCGCGACACGGCCAAGCGCCCCCTCATGGGCGAGGAAGCCGCACGGCGCAGCGACGTCCTGATCGTCACCGACGACAACCCGCGCACGGAGGACCCGGCGCGGATCCGGGCCGCGATGCTGCACGGCGCGCTGTCCGTGCCGGAGGAGGAGCGCGGCGAGGTCGTGGAGATCGGCGACCGCCTGCGCGCCATCGAGCACGCCGTGTCCCTCGCGCGCACCGGCGACGTCGTCGTGGTCGCGGGCAAGGGCCACGAGACCGGCCAGGAGGTCGCGGGCGTCGTGCAGCCGTTCTCCGACGTGGACGCACTGACCGGCGCGATCAGAGGAGCCACCCGGTGATCCAGCTCAGCCTCGCCGAGATCGCCGAGGTCGTCGGCGGCACGCTGCACCAGGCCACCGGCGCCGAGGTGGTCACCGGCAGCGTCGAGTTCGACACCCGGAAGGTCACGCCCGGCGGCCTGTTCCTGGCGCTGCCCGGCGAACGGGTCGACGGCCACGACTTCGCCGCCCAGGCCGTGGCCCAGGGCGCGGTCGGCGTGCTGGCGGGCCGGGAGGTCGACGCGCCCGCCGTCATCGCGCCACCCGTCGACCGGGCCGAGGGCAACGCCTACGTGCTGTCCGGCGACACCGACGGCTCGGGCGCGGCCGTGCTGAAGGCGCTGGCCAAGCTCGCCCGGCACGTCACGGACCGGCTGGCGGACCTGACCGTCGTCGGCGTGACGGGGTCGTCCGGCAAGACGTCCACCAAAGACCTCATCGCCCAGGTCCTCGCACCGCTGGGCCCGACCATCGCGCCGCCGGGGTCGTTCAACAACGAACTGGGCCACCCCTGGACGGCGTTGCGCGTCGACGAGCACACCCGGTTCCTGGTCCTGGAACTCAGCGCCCGGGGCATCGGCCACATCGCCGAGCTGTGCAAGGTCGCCGTGCCCCGCGTCGGCGCGGTCCTGAACGTCGGCAGCGCGCACGTCGGCGAGTTCGGCTCGCGGCAGAACATCGCCAAGGCCAAGGGCGAGCTGGTCGAGGCCCTGCCCGCGGACGGCATCGCGATCCTCAACGCCGACGACCCGCTCGTCGCGGGCATGGCCGACCGCACCAAGGCCAAGGTCGTGTTCGTCGGCGAGAACCCCTCCGCGCAGGTCCGCGCGAAGGACATCGAGCTGGACGAGCAGGCCCGCGCCCGGTTCACCCTGGTCACGCCGCAGGGCGAGGCGGACGTCCGACTGGCCGTGCACGGGCCGCACCAGGTCGGCAACGCCCTCACCGCCGCCGCCATCGCGCTTGAGCTCGGCGCGACCCCGGACCAGGTCGCGCGGAGCCTCGGCACTGCGGCACGGGTGTCCGCGCATCGCATGGCGGTCTCCGAACGTCCTGACGGTGTGACCGTCATCAACGATGCGTACAACGCCAACCCGGAGTCGGTGCGCGCGGCGCTGAAGTCGCTCGCCACCATCTCCCGGGCCGCCACGCCCGCCCGCCGCAGCTGGGCGGTGTTGGGTCCGATGGCCGAACTGGGCGCGGACTCGATCCGCGCGCACGACGAGATCGGCCGGCTCGCGGTCCGCTTGGACATCAACAAGCTGGTCGTGGTCGGTCAGGACGCCCGCGCGATGCACCAGGGGGCGCACCTGGAAGGATCTTGGGGCGAAGAAGCGATTCTGGTGCCCGACGTGACGGCGGCCGTCGAGCTGCTGCGCGACCAGGTGCGGCCCGGTGACGTCGTCCTGGTGAAGGCATCCAACTCATACGGCCTGTGGCGGGTTGCCGAGGCTCTCCTGGAGGCGGTCAGCAAGTGAAGAGCATCCTGATCGCGGCGGCCATCGCCCTGATCACGTCGATCATGCTGACGCCGTACCTGATCAAGATCTTCTCCCGGCAGGGTTTCGGCCAGGAGATCCGTGAAGAGGGACCGCAGAGCCACAAGACCAAGCGCGGCACGCCCACCATGGGCGGCGTCGCGATCCTGGTCGCGATGTGGGCGGGCTACCTCGGCTCGCACCTGGTGAACTCCATGTCGGCGTCCGCGCAGGACCAGACGCCGAGCGCGTCCGGCCTGCTCGTGCTGATGCTGACCACGTCGCTGGGCGTCGTGGGCTTCCTGGACGACTTCATCAAGATCCGCAAGCAGCGCAACCTGGGCCTGAACAAGACCGCGAAGCTGGTCGGCCAGTTCGTGGCCACGATCATCTTCGCCGTGCTGGTCATCCAGTTCCCGAACAAGGACGGGATGACGCCGGCCTCGGTGAACCTGTCGTTCGTGCGCGACATCGCCGTGGTGTCGTTCGGCGTCGTCGGGTTCGTGGTGTTCTGCTACGCCGCGATCAGCGCCTGGTCGAACGCGGTCAACTTGACCGACGGCCTGGACGGCCTGGCCGGCGGCACGTCCGCGATGGTGCTCGGCACCTACGTCGTGATCAGCTTCTGGCAGTTCCGCTACAACTGCTCGAACCTGCTCGTGGCCGGCTGCTACGACGTGCGCGACCCGCTCGACCTGGCGCTCGTGGCCGCCGCCGCGATGGCCGGCTGCATCGGCTTCCTGTGGTGGAACGCCGCGCCGGCCAAGATCTTCATGGGCGACACGGGCTCGCTCGCGCTGGGCGGTCTGGTCGCCGGCCTGTCCATCGCCACGCGCACCGAGCTGCTGATGGTCGTCATCGGCGGTCTGTTCGTGGTCGAGGCGTTGTCGGTGGTGCTGCAGGTCGCGGTCTTCCGGACGTCACGACGGCGGTTGTTCCGCATGGCGCCGTTCCACCACCACTTCGAACTCGCCGGGTGGGCGGAAACCACGGTGATCATCCGGTTCTGGCTGCTCGCGGGCATGTGCTGCATGCTCGGGCTCGGCCTGTTCTACAGCGAGTGGCTGACCGCGGTCGAGAGCTGACGATGGGATTCCTCGCAGGTCGTCACGTCCTCGTGGCCGGCGCCGGGGTGACCGGTCGGTCGGCGGCGGAGGCGTTGCTGGCGGCGGACGCCGTCGTCACCGTGACCGACGGTTCGGCCGACCGCCTCGCCGCGCTGGAGCAGCTGCTGCCCGGCGTGACGCTGACGCCCGGGTTGGTCGAGCCGCCGTCGGGCACGGACCTGGTCGTGACCAGCCCGGGGTGGCGCCCGTCCAGCCCGTTGCTGGAGGCGGCGAAGGCGGCGGGCATCGAGGTGATCGGCGAGGTCGAGCTGGCCTGGCGGATGGGGCTGGAGCTGGCCGACCCTCCGACGTGGCTCGCCGTGACGGGGACGAACGGCAAGACCACGACGGTCGGGATGCTGGAGTCGATCCTGCGCGCGGCCGGGATCGACGCGGTGGCGTGCGGCAACGTCGGGTTGCCCGTGGTGGACGCCCTGCTGGCCGGGCGTCGGGTGCTGGCGGTGGAGCTGTCGAGCTTCCAGCTGCACTGGTCGCCGTCCGTGCGGCCGTTCGCCGGGGTGCTGTTGAACCTGGCCGAGGACCACTTGGACTGGCACGGCACGTTCGAGGCCTACGCGGCGGCGAAGGCCGGCGTGCTGACCGGAGAGGTCGCCGTCGGCGGGGTGGACGACCCCGTGGTGGCGCGGCTCCTGGCCTCGTCGCCGGCCGCCGCGCACGTCGGCTTCACGCTCGGGTGGCCGGAGGAAGGGCAGCTCGGCGTCCACGACGGGCAGTTGGTCGACCGGGCGTTCGGGCCTGCCGACGAGGTGTTGCTGCCGGTCGCCGACGTCCACCCCGGTGGGCCGCCCGGGATCGCCGACGCTCTGGCGGCGGCGGCGCTGGCCCGTGCGCACGGCGTGTCGGCGGCGGCGGTCGCTCAGGGTTTGCGCGACTTCAGGCCGGGGGCGCACCGGGCCGTGCTGGTGACGACGGCCGACGGGATCGCCTACGTCAACGACTCCAAGGCCACGAACCCCCACGCGGCGGCGGCGTCGTTGCGGTCGCACGAGAGCGTGGTGTGGGTGGCCGGCGGCTTGCTCAAGGGCGCGTCGGTGGACGAGCTGGTGCGCGAGGAGGCGCATCGGTTGCGCGGGGCGGTGGTGATCGGGGCGGACCGCGAGGTGATCGCTTCGGCGTTGGCCCGGCACGCGCCGTCGGTGCCCGTGACGGTGTTGGACCCCGCCGACGATGCCGCCGCGTCCATGGAGGACGCCGTGCGCGCCGCGCGTTCGATGGCGCGGCCGGGTGATGCCGTCGTGCTGGCCCCGGCGGCGGCGTCGATGGACATGTTCAGCGACTACGCCCACCGTGGTCAGGCGTTCGCCGACGCGGTGGTGGGGTTGGTCGGTCAGCGCGGGTAGATGCTGTCCGGGTCCTTCAGGTAGGTGTGAGCGGCGTCGACCACCGGGCACGGCCACGGCGTGCGCGTGAACCGGCCGTCGAGCCACGTCGGCGCGCAGCCGAGGCAGAGCCCGAAGACGTCGGCCTGGTGGTTGCCGAGCGTGCCGCGCAGGGCCGCGACCAGGCGCGGGACTTCCGTGCGTGCGACGGCGGCGACGGTTTCGTCGTCGGTTGCGTGCTCGTTGGTCAGCAGCTCGACGGCGTCGAGGTAGCCGAGCATGTCCTGGTCGAGCAGGTGGAAGGCGCGGGCCAGCGCATCGGAGATCATGCGCCAAAGGTGCACCACCGTCAGTCTGCAATATGCCACTTAGGGATATCTCGAAGTTCACCCTTTCGGTGAGCCATATTGCCGATAGCATCGGATCATGACGCAAGGCAACACCGGCCCGGGTGTCCGGAGGCGACTGCTGGCCAAGGCGCTGATCCAGCTCCGCGAACGGGCCGGCAAGAACTTCGACGACGTGGTGCAGGCGCTGGCCTTCTCGAAGTCCAAGATCAGCCGGATCGAAGCGGGCGGCACCGGCGTGTCCATTGTGGACGCGCGGGCGCTCGGCCAACTGTACAACGCGGACGCCGAGACCCTGGCGTGGCTGGAACGGCTGGCCAGGATCGCCAAGCAGCGCGGTCGTTGGCACGTGTTCGGCGATGGGCTGGTCGACTGGTTCTCGGACTTCGTGGTCCTGGAGTCCGAAGCCTCGATGATCAACACCTTTGAGATCGACCTCATCCCCGGCTTGTTCCAGACCGAGGAATACGCCGCGATGGTGCTGCGGGCCTACTCACCGGATGTCCCCGATGAGGTGGTCCAGCGGAAAGTGGCTCTGCGGCAGACCCGCCAGAGGCGGGTCACCGACGGCTCCCTGTCGGTGTGGGCGATCGTGGATGAGGCCGCGCTCCGCCGCACCACCGGCGATCGGAAGGTCGACCGACGCCAGTTGGAACAACTGCTGGCGGTGTCGCTCATGACCAATGTGGTGATCCAGGTGCTGCCCTTCGACAAGGGCATGCACATGGCGATGGGGACGGCTTTCTCGCTGCTGCGGTTCCAGGGCTACCCGAGCATCGTCTACGTGGACAACCTGACCGGCGGGGTCTATCTGGACGAGGCCGCCGACCTGGAGCGGTATAGCCTGGTCCTCGATCACCTCAGGGCCACCGCCCTCGATGTGCGGGAGTCGGCCGAGTTCATCAAGAGGGTGATCGCTGATCTCTAGCTCGTCCTGGGAGCGCGTGATGTGGTCGGAATGGCGCAAGAGCAGTCGTAGCAACGGCGCGGGCGGCAACTGCGTGGAGGTCGCCGCGTCGACTGACGCGTTCCGGGTCCGGGACAGCAAAAATGCTCCCGGGCCGGTCCTCGAGTTCGGCAGCCGGGCCATGGCGATCTTCCTGGCCGGTGTCAAGCGGGGATGAATCTCGCTGACACGCGGCCGATTGGCGGCGTTCGCCGGGCCGCGCGGGAGACGATGGGCGCATGACTGCGGTGGACCGGAAGCCGGTGGGGGAGCGACCGCCCAGAGCACAGCGCAAGCGCGCGGTCGCGGTGCGGACGTCGTTGACCGCTTGGCTCGGCCGTCCCCTGGCGGACTTCCACCTGCTGCTCGCGATCTTCGGCATGCTCACCGTGCTCGGGCTGATCATGGTGCTGTCCGCGTCCGCGCCGGGCGAGGTCGCCGAGGGCGCGTCGGCCTACAGCGTGTTCAAGAAGCAACTGCTGTACGTGGGCGTCGGCGCCATCGTCTTCCTGATCGTCCTGCGCATACCGCTGCGCACGATCCGGCACGGCAGCACGATGGCGATGCTCGTCTGCGTGATCCTGCTCGTCCTCGTGCTGACCCCGCTCGGCTCGGTCCTGGGCGGCGCGCAGTCGTGGTTCACGGTCGGGCCGATCTCGTTCCAGCCGATCGAACCCGCGAAGCTCGCCCTGGCGCTGTGGGGCGCGCACGTCCTGGTGACCAAGCGCGCCCTCCTCGACCAGTACCGGCACCTGCTGGTCCCGGTCGTCCCCGTGGCGATGCTGGTGTTCGCGCTGGTGATGCTGCAACCCGACCTCGGCGGCACGATCACGCTGGGTGTCGTGCTGATGAGCCTGCTCTGGTTCGTCGGCGCGCCCATGCGGATCTTCGGGATCATCGCGATCGGCGCGGTGACCGGCGCGTTGGTGCTCGCGCTCGGTTCGGACTACCGGTTCAAGCGCGTGCAGACGTTCCTGAACCCCGCCGCCGACCCGCAGGGCGACGGGCTCCAGGCGTTGCAGGCGCTGTACGCGTTGGCGGAGGGCGGGTTCCTGGGCAAGGGCCTCACCAACGGCAGCTCGAAGTGGCGTTATCTGCCGAACGTGCACAGCGATTTCATCTTCGCCGTGATCGGCGAGGAGCTGGGCTTCATCGGCTGCGTGCTGGTGCTCGGCCTGTTCGTCCTGCTCGCGGTGGTCGGCCTGCGGATCGCGGCGCGCAACACCGACCCGTGGATCCGCATGGTGTCCGCGACGCTGACGGTGTGGCTGGTCGCGCAGGCCGCGATCAACATCGGCTACGTCGTGCAGCTGCTGCCGGTCACCGGCATCACGCTGCCGATGATCTCCTCCGGCGGCACGTCGGTCGTCACGACGATGTTCGTGTTCGGCATCCTCGCCAACTGCGCACGTCACGAGCCCGACGCGGTCTCGGCGTTGCGGTCACTGGGCCCCGGCCGGGTCGGCGGCGTGCTGAAGCTGCCCGCGCCCGTGGTCTACAAGCCGCCGCCGAAGCGGCGCCCCGTGCGGCCGTCGCCGCCTCCCCGAGGCCGCAAGGCCGCGCCGCCTCCCGTGGACGAGCGGAGGATGGCCGGTCGTCACGCTCCGCCGTCGGAGTACCGTCGTCGCGAATCCCGAAAGGCCGGCCAGGACCGGGACGCGCGGTCCAGGCGGCGTGACGGGCGTTAGCGGTACCGGACACAGCGGTACACAGACGCGAGGAGGATATGCGTGACCGGGGTTCCCCAGCAGGCCGGACCGTGCGTGGTGGTCGCCGGAGGCGGCACCGCCGGGCACATCGAGCCAGCCCTGGCCCTGGCCGACGCGGTCATGCGGCTTCGGCCCGACGCGCGGATCGTCGCGCTCGGCACAGAGCGCGGTCTGGAGAACAGACTCGTGCCGGCCCGCGGCTACCCGCTGGAGCTGATCCCGCCGGTGCCGATGCCGCGCAAGCCGACGCCCGACCTGCTCAAGCTGCCCCTGCGCGTGCGCGGAGCCGTGAAGCACACCCGTGAGGTGCTGGAACGGGTCGGCGCCGACGTCGTGGTGGGCTTCGGCGGCTACGTCGCGCTGCCCGCCTACCTCGCCGCGCGCGGCCGGGTGCCGATCGTGGTGCACGAGGCCAACGCCAAGGCCGGCCTGGCCAACAAGGTCGGCGCGAAGTTCGCCGAACGGGTCGCCGCCGCGGTGCCCGACTCGGGCCTGACCGACGCCGAGATCATCGGCATCCCGCTGCGCTACTCGATCACCTCGCTCAAGCGCGCCGAGCTGCGGCAGCAGGCCCGCGCCCACTTCGGCCTGCACCCGACCGCGCCGACGCTGCTGGTGTTCGGCGGCTCGCAGGGCGCGCGGTCGATCAACAACGCGGTGTCCGGCGCGGCGTCCGCGTTCGCGCAGGCCGGTATCGGGGTGCTGCACGCGCACGGCCCCAAGAACACCGTCGCGGTGCAGTCGGTGCCGGGCGCGCCGCCGTACGTGCCGGTGCCGTACCTGGACCGGATGGACCTCGCCTACGCGGCGGCGGACGCGGTGCTGTGCCGGTCCGGCGCGATGACGGTGGCCGAGGTGTCCGCCGTGGGTCTGCCCGCGGTGTTCGTGCCCCTGCCGATCGGCAACGGCGAGCAGTCGCTCAACGCGGGCGCGGTCGTCGCCGCCGGCGGCGGCCTGCTGGTGCCCGACGACCAGCTCACGCCGGACTGGATCTCGGCGAACGTGGTCCCGCTGGTCTCCGACCGCGCCCGGCTGGCCGCGATGACCGCGGCCACGCTGAGCACCGGTCACCGCGAGGCGGACGAGGTGCTGGCCCGCATGGTGCTCGAGGTGATCAAGAAGTGAGCGACGTCCTGGACCGCGTGCACCTCGTCGGCATCGGCGGGGCGGGCATGAGCGGCATCGCCCGGATCCTCCTCGCCCGGGGGGCTCAGGTGTCCGGCTCGGACGCCAAGGACTCGCGCACCGTGCTCGCGCTGCGCGCGCAGGGCGCGGCGATCGCGGTCGGCCATGCCGGCGCGAACCTCGACCAGCTGCCCGACGGGCCCACGGCGGTCGTGGTGTCCACCGCGATCCGCGAGGACAACCCGGAGCTGGTGGAAGCCCGCGCCCGCGGCACGGTCGTGCTGCGGCGGGCCGAGGCGCTGGCCGCGTTGATGCTCGACCACCGGGTGGCGTGCGTCGCCGGCACGCACGGCAAGACGTCGACCACGTCCATGCTCACGGTCGCCCTGCAGCACTGCCGGATGGACCCGTCGTTCGCGATCGGCGGCGACCTCAACGAGTCCGGCGCGAACGCGCACCAGGGCACCGGCGGCGTGTTCGTCGCCGAGGCGGACGAGAGCGACGGCTCGTTCCTCTACTTCTCGCCGTCGGTCGCGGTCGTGACCAACGTCGAGGCCGACCACCTCGACCACCACGGCACCGTCGAGGCGTACGTGGCGGTGTTCGACTCGTTCCTGGAGCGCATCCAGCCCGACGGCGTGCTGATCGCGTGCGCGGACGACCCGGGTTCGGCGGCGTTGGCGGAACGGGCCGCGAAGCTCGGCATCCGGGTCCGCACGTACGGCCGCACGGCCACCGGCGACGGCTCGGTCCGCGTGGTCGACTACCGGCCCGCCGACTCCGGCGGCGTCGCCCGGGTCGAGCTGGACGGCGAGGTCGTGGACGTGCGCGTGGCCGTGCCGGGCGAGCACATGGCGGGCAACGCCATCGCCGCCCTGATCGCCGCGCTGGAGCTGGGCGCGGACCGCCAGGGCGTGCTGATCGGGCTGGCCGCGTTCGGCGGCGTCCGGCGGCGGTTCGAGTTCAAGGGCCAGGCCAGGGGGGTGCGGGTCTACGACGACTACGCCCACCACCCCACCGAGGTCGCCGCCCAGATCGCCGCCGCCCGGCCGGTCGCCGGCGACGGCAAGCTGGTCGTGGTGTTCCAGCCGCACCTGTACTCGCGGACGCGGCTGTTCGCCGAGGAGTTCGCCGCCGCGCTCGGCACGGCCGACGGCGTCGTCGTGCTCGACGTCTACGGCGCGCGGGAGGAGCCGGAGCCCGGCGTCAGCGGCGCGCTGGTCTCGGGCCTGGTGCCGCTCGACGTCGGCAAGGTGGTCTACGAGCCGTCGTTCGACCGGGTGCCCGCGCTGGTCGCGAGCATGGTCGGCGAGGGCGACCTGGTGGTGACCATGGGCGCGGGCGACGTGACCATGCTCGGGCCGGAGATCGTCGGCGAGCTGGACCGGGCATGAGCGGGCTCGCGAGCGCGTCGTCCGCCAGGGTGCCCGGCGCCCTGGCCACGTCGTCGACCGCCGGCGAGGCGTGACATGAGCACACAGGCGGCGCGTCGGCGGCCGGGCGCTTCCCCCGGCCGGGGTTCCCGCCCGCCGGCGCGCCGTCGCCCTGACCGACGTCCGACGCGGGCGCAGCTGTACCGGCGCAAGGTGGTCCGCCGCCGGGTCGGCGCGATCCTCGCGATGCTCGTGGTGACCGTCGTCGTCTGCACGGTCTGGTTCACGCCCGCGCTCGGCGTCCGCGAGGTCGAGGTGCGCGGCATCGCCAACCTGACCGGCGACGAGGTCCGCACGGCCGCGGCGATCGAGCCGGGCACGCCGCTGGTGCGGCTGGACGTCGACGCGGTCGCCGCGCGGGTCCGGGAACTGCCGCGCGTCGCCGGGGTCGAGGTGGAGCGGGTCGTTCCCGGCACCGTGCGGCTCACCGTGGACGAGCGGGAGCCGGTCGCGGTGGTCATCGCGCCCGACGGCGCGCACCTGGTCGACGTGACCGGCAAGGACTACGCGACCGTCGTGCAGCCGCCGTCCGGCCTGCCGGAGCTGAAGGTGTCCTCGGACGCGGTCGCCGCGGCGGTGTCCGTGCTCACGCAGGTGCCCGGGGCGTTGCGGGAGGATGTGCTCAGCGTCGCCGCGGACTCGCCGTCGGACATCCGGCTGATGCTGAGCGGCGGCCGTGAGGCCCGCTGGGGCTCGCCGGCCGACACCGTGCGCAAGGCCGCCGTGCTCGACGTGCTGATGACCCGCAAGGGCACCGTGTTCGACGTGTCCAGCCCAGAGCTGCCGACCGTTTCCTAAACACCGTGACGTGGTGAAACCCGCCACAGGGCGGATCCGCGAAAGTCGATCGTCCCGTGGTCGTCGCCCGGTGATACTTCGGGTATGACGCAGACGCCGGTGGACAACCGGATCGAACTCCCGTACACCGGCGACGAACGCGCCCTGCTGTCCGGCTTCCTCGACTTCCTGCGCGGGACGATCGAGTTCAAGTGCGCCGGGCTGTCCGACGACGACGCCGCGCGCTCGGTGCTCCCGTCGCAGCTCAACACGGCCGCGGGCATCGTCAAGCACCTGCGGTGGGTCGAGCACTACTGGTTCGAGGTGGCGCTGGCCGGCCGGCCTTCGCGCGCGCCCTACACCCGTGAGGACCCGGACGCCGATTGGCGCGTCGAGCCGGGCGAGACGATCTCGGGATTGATCGCCGACTACGCTGAGCAGTGCACGGTGAGCCGGGAAGTGCTCGCGGGCCTCGACCTCGACCACGAGGTGGCGTTCCGCGGGGACAAGCGGCTTTCCGCGCGCTGGGTGCTGATCCACATGATCGAGGAAACGGGTCGGCACGCGGGACACCTGGACGTGGTTCGGGAGCTGCTCGACGGGATGACCGGCGAGTAGGGACCGCTCACCCGGTCAGGACACAACACGGCGTGGCTGCTGGACCGAGGCATTCGCGATGCATAACGTCCAGCAGGAACATACGGGGTTGACAACACTCTGAACCTCTGGTTGAGAGTTTCAATCCGGGTGGAGATCCGTCCGGGCTGTGACACCGGTGGTCATCCACTCCAGCACATGAGCACGGACACGATCAGGAAGGCGGACCGATGACGCCCCCGCACAACTACCTCGCGGTGATAAAGGTCGTCGGCATCGGCGGTGGCGGTGTCAACGCCGTCAACCGCATGATCGAGGTCGGGCTCAAGGGCGTCGAGTTCATCGCGGTGAACACCGACGCCCAGGCGCTGCTCATGTCGGATGCCGACGTGAAGCTCGACATCGGCCGCGAACTCACCCGCGGCCTCGGTGCAGGCGCCAACCCCGAAGTCGGCCACAAGGCCGCCGAAGACCACCGCGAGGAGATCGAAGAAGTCCTCAAGGGCGCGGACATGGTGTTCGTGACCGCCGGCGAGGGCGGTGGCACGGGCACCGGAGGCGCGCCCGTGGTCGCCTCGATCGCCCGCAAGCTCGGCGCGCTGACCATCGGTGTGGTCACGCGACCGTTCTCGTTCGAGGGCAAGCGCCGCGCCAAGCAGGCCGAGGAAGGCATCCAGGCCCTGCGCAACGAGTGCGACACCCTCATCGTGATCCCGAACGACCGGCTGCTGCAGCTCGGTGACATCGGCGTCTCGCTGATGGACGCGTTCCGCTCCGCGGACGAGGTGCTGCTGTCCGGTGTCCAGGGCATCACCGACCTGATCACCACGCCCGGTCTGATCAACCTGGACTTCGCCGACGTCAAGTCGGTCATGTCCGGCGCGGGCAGCGCGTTGATGGGCATCGGCTCCGCGCGAGGCGAGGGCAGAGCAGTCCAAGCGGCCCAGAAGGCGATCAACTCGCCGTTGCTGGAAGCCTCGATGGAGGGTGCGCACGGCGTGCTGCTCTCGATCGCCGGTGGCAGCGACCTCGGGCTGTTCGAGATCAACGAGTCGGCTTCGCTGGTGCAGGAAGCCGCGCACCCCGACGCGAACATCATCTTCGGCACGGTCATCGACGACTCGCTCGGTGACGAGGTCCGGGTGACGGTGATCGCGGCGGGTTTTGACAGTGGCGGGCCGACGCACAAGAAGCTGGAGCCGCAGGCTCTGTCCAGCCCGCCGCGTGGCACGCCCGTGGCCTCGGCCACCGCGGGTCAGGTGAACCACAACCCGCAGCCGGTGCAGCCGGTGCAGCAGGTCCAGCAGCCTCCGCCCGTGCAGCACCAACCGCAGCACCAGCCGCAGCCTCAGCCCGTGCAGCAGGTGGAGCAGCCGGTCCCGCCGCGGCCGACCGTGCCGCAGCAGCCGCAGTCCGGCCAGGGCAACGGCCAATCCCCGTACGCCACGCCGCAGCCGACCATGCCGAGGTCGCTGTCGCCGGGCGTGCCGGGGAACACCAGCGGTTCGTTGCCGAACCGGGCCGTGCCGGTGACGGACGACCCCGACGACGAGGTGGACGTCCCGCCCTTCATGCGCCGCTAACCCGCGAGTCGAACACTCGCGTCCCGCGTGTCGAACCTTCAGGACCCCCGAGTTCAACACTCAGGACCGCACGCCGCGGACCTGAACGTGGAACTCGGGGGTTCTGAGCGTTCGACACGTGGTGCCTGAAGGTTCGACACGCAGGTCCTGAGCGTTCGACACGCGGGTCCTGAAGGTTCGACACGCGGGTCTGGGAAGCTTGGGTGGTGCGCATCCGTCGTGTCCTGACCACCCGCGAGGGTGGCGTGTCGAAGCCTCCCTACGACTCCTTCAACCTCGGCGACCACGTCGGGGACGCCCCGGCGGCCGTCGAGGCCAACCGGAAGCGGTTGGCCGAGGGCATCGGGCTGGAACCGGACCGGCTGGTGTGGATGGAACAGGTGCACGGCCGCACGGTCGGGGTGGTCGACGGGCCGGTCAGCGAGCCGCTGGAGGCCACGGACGCCGTGGTGACGAAGCAGGAACGGCTCGGGCTCGTCGTGCTCACGGCGGACTGCGTGCCGGTGCTGCTGGGCGACCCGGAGGCCGGGGTGATCGCCGCTGTCCACGCCGGACGCGTCGGCGCACGCGTCGGCGTCGTCCCGGCCACCCTGGACCGCATGGTGGAGCTGGGCGCGCACAAGGAGCGCATCGAGGTGCTGCTCGGCCCGGCCGTCTGCGGCCAGTGCTACGAGGTGCCCGCCGCGATGCGCGACGACGTCGAGAAGCACCTGCCCGGCAGCGCGTCCAAGACCCGCTCCGGCAAGCCCGCCCTCGACCTGCGCGCCGGCATCTGGCAGCAGCTCGCCGACGCGGGCGTCGGCAGGATCGGGGTCGACCCCCGCTGCACGGTCGAGGAGAAGTCCCTGTTCAGCCACCGCCGCGACCCGGGAACGGGACGGCTGGCGGGCGTCGTCTGGATGGAGTCGTGAACCGGCGCGAAGAGCTGGCCCTGTCGCTCGCCGAGGTCCGGGAACGCATCGCCCAGGCGTGCGCGGCCGTCGGAAGATCACCCGATGAGGTCGAGTTGCTGGCCGTCACCAAGACCTTCCCGGCGCAGGACGTGGCCATCCTCAGCGACCTCGGCCTCACCGCCTTCGCCGAGAACCGCGACCAGGAGGCGGGCCGCAAGACCGCCGAGTTCGCCGAACTGCGCCCGGACGCCGCCGCGAAGTGGCACATGGTCGGCTCGCTCCAGCGGAACAAGGCCAAGTCCGTCCTCCGCTGGGCCGACCGGATCGACACCGTCGACTCGGTCCGGCTCGCCGACGCCATCGCCAAGGCCTCGACCGAGCCGACCGAGGTCTTGATCCAGGTCAGCATCGACGGCGACGCGACACGCGGCGGTCACCCGATCGGTGACCTACCGCGACTGGCCGATCACGTAGCACGTTCAGGTGAACTTATTTTTAGGGGTGTGATGACCGTCGCACCCCTCGGGATGTCTCCACAGCAGGCGTTTGCCGCTCTATACGAAGCGGTAACCCGCTTGCGGGTCGATCATCCCGATGCCACCGTGATCTCGGCGGGGATGAGCGGTGACCTGGAGGATGCGATAGCGCACGGATCCACGTGCGTGCGTGTCGGAACAGCGTTGCTGGGCAGCCGGAGACTAGCCTCGCCGTAACTGTCTGGAACCTCTGGGACGGCCGCGACGTCCTTCGGGTAGGGATCTCGGCGGAGGAAGGGCTCGAGCCATGAGCGGGTTTCACAAGCTGAAGGCCTACTTCGGGATGGTTCCCGCCGAGTACGCCGACGACCCGGCCGCCTACGACGACGACCGGCGCTACGCGGACTACCGGTCCGAGTACGCCGACCCGGAAGAGTACGAGGCCTACCCCGAGCAGCGCACCGCCCGTCGCCGTTCGTTCAACGGCTACCGGGCCGAACTGGACGATTCGGACGACTTCGAGCCCGAGCGCGGAGCCCGCCCGCGTCGGCCGTGGAGCCCGGACACGCACGGCGCGCTGGCCGTGGAGCCCCAGCGCGAGCCCGTCGGCAGGCTGCGACCCGCCCCGGAGCCCGCCGGCAACCCGCTCGCCCGCATCACCACGCTGCACCCCCGCAGCTACAACGAGGCGCGGACGATCGGGGAGCACTACCGCGACGGCACGCCGGTGATCATGAACCTCACCGACATGAACGACGCGGACGCCAAGCGGCTGGTCGACTTCGCGGCCGGGTTGGCGTTCGCGCTGCGCGGCTCGATCGACAAGGTCACCAACAAGGTGTTCCTTCTCTCACCCCCGAACATCGACGTCACGGCGGAGGACCGTAGGCGACTCGCGGAGGGCGGGTTCCTCAACCAGGGCTGAGTGGTGGCACAGTTGAGCATGTGGATGCCCTCTGGCTCGTGGTCTACTACGTGTTGTTCTCGTTCTGGCTGCTGCTCACGGCGCGTGTCGTCGTGGAGCTCGTCCGTAGTTTCGCCAGGGGATGGCGGCCTGCGGGCGGGGTCGCGGTGGCGCTCGAGACCGTCTACACCGTGACCGATCCTCCGGTCCGCTTGCTGCGTCGGATCATCCCGACCGTGCGGATCGGCGGCATCGGTCTGGACTTGTCCATTATTGTGCTGTTGCTGGTCGTTATCATTCTGATGCGAGTAGCCGATCCCAGGTGAGGGGACCAGGGATGTCCACAGCCCAGGAGTGCGTGAGGTGATCTGATGCCGTTGACCCCCGCGGACGTGCACAACGTCGCGTTCAGCAAGCCGCCGATTGGCAAGCGGGGCTACAACGAGGACGAGGTGGACGCGTTCCTCGACCTGGTTGAGGGCGAACTGGCCCGCCTGATCGAGGAGAACAACGACCTGCGCCAGCAGGTCGAGCAGCTCGACCAGCAGGTCGAGACCGCGCGTGCCGACCTCGAAGACGCCCGGGCGAAGGTTGCCGCGGGTGTCGGCCCGAGCCGCGTCGTGGACGAGCCCCGCAGGCTCGCTCCGGTGCCGCCCCCTTCGGCGCTGGAGCAGACATCGCCCGGCGGTGGTGGTGACCACCACGTCCAGGCCGCCAAGGTGCTCGGCTTGGCCCAGGAGATGGCCGACCGGCTCACCGGCGAGGCCAAGGCCGAAGCCGACGGGATGCTGTCGGAGGCCAGGACCAAGTCGGAGCAGCTGTTGTCCGAGGCGCGAGCCAAGGCCGACACGATGGTCAACGAGGCGCGCACGCGTGCCGAGACCATGCTGAACGACGCGCGAACCCGCGCCGAGACGTTGGAGCGGCAGGCCCGTGAGAAGGCCAGCGCGCTCGACCGCGACGCTCAGCGCAAGCACGCCGAGGTGATGGGCAACATCACCCAGGAGAAGAACACGCTCGAGAAGCAGATCGACAAGCTGCAGACCTTCGAGCGCGAGTACCGGACGAGGCTCAAGACGATGCTCGAGTCGTCGCTGCGCGACCTGCAGGACCGCGGCCCCGCCGCGCCGTCCGACGGCCGTCAGCAGGGCGGGTACTCGTTCGGGGCGCGCGCCGAAGCCGGCTGATCGGCGTTGCTGATCTAGTCTGCTGGACGTGCTCTACATAGTCCTGCTGTTGGTGCTGGCAGCCCTGGGGTTGCTCGTGCCCGCGCTCACCAGCGCCCAGACGCATTGGGCGTGGTTGTCCGTGGGTGCGAGCGGGGCCGCTGCCGTGGTCCTGGTGCTCGACTGGTGGCTTCGCCGCCGGTCGGGCCCCCGGGCTGCCGGCGCCGCAGTTGTTGATCACCAGGTTAGCGCCGGCGATCAACGGTCGGCGCCCCAGGGTGCCGGGGACGAAGCTCCGGAAAGTCCACCCGATCAGGCACATCTCGAACCTGGTGAGGAGGACACGGACGCAGCCGACGCCTTGATCGTGAGCGAGCTCACGGACGAGGTGCGGGTGCTGGACGAGCGTCCTCGCTACCACCTCGCCGACTGCTCCTGGCTCGCCTCACGGGCGTCGCTGGGCCTGCCGGTCGACGAGGCGCGCCAACTGGGCTTCACGCCGTGCGCGGTGTGCCGCCCGGACGCCGGCCTCGCGGCGCGCAAGCGGACCGCGGACCGGTCGGAAGCCGACTGAGCGCCGCGGCCCGGGGTCGCGTGCGCGGAGAACGCCGCCAGGCCCACGACGGGTCGGGCGGAGCCGCACGAGGGGAACCGCTCAAAGTGGTTTGCGCGGTTCGGCTACCCTGGGTGGCAGCACGGCGTTGATCCGGCCATCACCGGGGAGCCTCCGGAAGAACGGGCGCGAGCCCCAGTAGAACCGGACGGGAGCGGCCCGTCACAGCCGTCGAAGAGTGGCCAGTGCCTTCGCGCCCTGGCAAGCGGGGTGGTACCGCGGTGCGCCTGACCGGCGTGTCGTCCCCGTGAGCCGGTTGGACGCACGCGAGGAGCAGCACGATGGCCTACCCGAAGGCAGGCGAGGGTCCCGTTCCCTCCCAGCCGTCCTTCCCCGCCCTCGAGGAGGGTGTCCTCGACTTCTGGAAGTCCGACCGGACGTTCCAGGCCTCGATCGACGCCCGCCCGGCCGGGGACAACGGGGCGAACGAGTTCGTCTTCTACGACGGCCCGCCGTTCGCCAACGGCCTGCCGCACTACGGCCACCTGCTCACCGGCTACGTCAAGGACGTCGTCCCGCGCTACCAGACCATGCGCGGCAAGCACGTCGAGCGCCGCTTCGGCTGGGACACCCACGGCCTGCCCGCCGAGGTCGAGGCGGAGAAGCAGCTCGGGTTCTCGTCCAAGAGCGAGATCGAGGCGTTCGGGATCGAGAAGTTCAACGAGGCCTGCCGCACCTCGGTGCTCCGCTACACCGACCAGTGGCGCGACTACGTGACCCGGCAGGCCCGCTGGGTGGACTTCGACAACGACTACAAGACCCTCGACCTGGACTACATGGAAAGCGTCATGTGGGCCTTCAAGACCCTGTGGGACAAGGGCCTGGTCTACGAGGGCTTCCGGGTGCTCTGGTACTGCTGGCGCTGCGAGACGCCGCTGTCCAACACCGAGACCAAGATGGACGACACCTACCGGGACCGGCAGGACCCGGCGGTGACCGTCGGCCTGCGCCTGGAGACCGGCGAGCTGGCCCTGGTCTGGACGACGACGCCGTGGACGCTGCCGTCGAACCTGGCCGCCGCGGTGCACCCGGACGTGGACTACGTGACGGTCGAGGCGAACGGCGAGCGCTACCTGCTCGCCGAGGCCCGCGTGCCCGCGTACGCCCGCGAGCTGGGCGAAGAACCGCCGGTCGTGGCCCGGTGCAAGGGCGCCGACCTGGTGGGTCGCGAGTACGCGCCGCCGTTCGACTTCTTCGTCGGCCGGGAGAACGCGCACCAGGTGCTGGCCGCCGACTACGTCACCACCGAGGACGGCACGGGCGTGGTGCACATCGCGCCCGCGTTCGGTGAAGAGGACAAGGTCGTCACCGACGCCGCGGGCATCGAGGTCGTCGTGCCGGTCGACGCGCACGGCCGGTTCACCGCCGAGGTGCCGCCGTACGAGGGGTTGCAGGTCTTCGACGCCAACAAGCCGATCATCCGCGACCTGAAGGAAGCGGGCCTGCTGCTGCGCCACGAGACCTACGACCACCCCTACCCGCACTGCTGGCGGTGCGACAACCCGCTGATCCAGCGCGCCGTGTCGTCGTGGTTCGTCGCGGTGTCGCGGTTCAAGGACCGCATGGTCGAGCTGAACCAGCAGATCAACTGGGTGCCCGAGCACGTCAAGGACGGCCAGTTCGGCAAGTGGCTGGAGAACGCCCGCGACTGGAACATCTCCCGCAACCGGTTCTGGGGCTCGCCGATCCCGGTGTGGGTGTCGGACGACCCGGCGTACCCGCGGGTGGACGTCTACGGGTCGCTGGACGAGCTGGAGCGAGACTTCGGCGTGCGCCCGACCGACCTGCACCGGCCCACGATCGACGACCTGACCCGGCCGAACCCGGACGACCCGACCGGGCAGTCGGTGATGCGGCGCGTGCCCGAGGTGCTGGACTGCTGGTTCGAGTCCGGCTCGATGTCGTTCGCCCAGGTGCACTACCCGTTCGAGAACGCCCAGTGGTTCGAGGACCACTACCCCGGCGACTTCATCGTGGAGTACAACAACCAGACGCGCGGCTGGTTCTACACCATGCACGTGCTGGCCACGGCGCTGTTCGACCGGCCCGCGTTCCGCAACTGCGTGGCGCACGGGATCGTGCTGGGCGACGACGGGCAGAAGATGTCCAAGTCGCGCAAGAACTACCCCGAGGTCAACGAGGTCTTCGACCGCGACGGCTCGGACGCCATGCGCTGGTTCCTGATGGCCTCGCCGATCCTGCGCGGCGGCGACCTGGTGGTGACCGAGCGCGGCATCCGCGACGCGGTGCGGCAGGCCGTGCTGCCGCTGTGGAACTCCTGGTACTTCCTGGCCCTGTACGCCAACGCGGAGGGGGTCGAGGGGCACTGGCGGACGTCGTCGGAGCACGTGCTGGACCGGTACGCGCTGGCGAAGGCGCACGACCTGGTGGCCGGGGTGACCGCGCAGCTGGACGCCTACGACATCTCGGGCGCGTGCGCGTCGATCCGCGAGTTCCTGGAGGTGCTGACCAACTGGTACGTGCGGCGTTCGCGCGACCGGTTCTGGTCCGGCGACCAGGACGCGATCGACACGCTGCACACCGTGCTGGAGGTGGTGTGCCGGGTGGCCGCGCCGCTGCTGCCGCTGACCACCGAGTCGGTCTGGCGCGGGCTGACCGGTGGCCGGTCGGTGCACCTGGCCGACTACCCGTCGGTGGCGGACCTGCCCGCGGACGACGCGCTGGTGGCCGCGATGGACCAGGTGCGGCAGGTGGCGTCCACGGCGTTGTCGCTGCGGAAGTCGAACAAGCTGCGGGTGCGGTTGCCGTTGGCGAAGCTCGTGATCGCTTCCGGCGAGGTGGCGCAGCTGGAGGCGTTCACCGAAATCCTGCGGGACGAGGTGAACGTCAAGGAGGTCGAGCTCACCACGGACGTGGACGCGCACGGCCACTTCCAGCTGGCGGTCAACGCGCGTGCCGCCGGTCCCCGGCTCGGGAGGGACGTGCAGAAGGTCATCAAGGCCGTGAAGGCGGGCGACTGGCAGGAGGTGGACGGTCGCGTCGTGGCCGCCGGGATCGAGCTGTTCCCGGAGGAGTACGAGCAGCGGCTGGTCGCCACCGACCAGGGCGCGACGGCGGCGCTGCCGAACAGCGGCGGGCTGGTCGTGCTGGACACCGCGGTGACGGAGGACCTGGCGGCCGAGGGCGTGGCCCGCGACCTGGTGCGCGTGGTGCAGCAGGCGCGCAAGGACGCCGGGCTGGACGTGTCGGACCGGATCGCGCTGACCGTGCAGCTGCCGCCGGCGGTGCAGGACGCGGTGCGCCGGTTCGAGGCGTTCGTGAAGGAGGAGACGTTGGCCGAGACGATCGAGTACGGCGAGGTCGCCGAGGGCTCGGACGGTGTGGTCGGCGAGGGGCAGAAGGTCCGGGTCGCGGTGGTCAAGGTCTGACGGGGTCCGACGGGGTCCGACGGGGGTCGCTCTGAACGTCCGGGTCTGAATGCTTGAGTCTCAGTGTTCAGGCCCGGGCGTTCGGCGCTCGCCTCGGTCGGGGCACGACGCCTGTTCACGTCTGGGGCGGCGGTCGGCGTAGAAGCTTGAAAAGCATGTCCTCGCCGGACGGGCAGATCAGCGGGATGACGGGGTTCGGCGGTTGGGCCGCGGTCCGTTGTGGGTCGGGTTTCGTGTCATCCCACCGACCTCCCTCCGGGCTACCACTCGCGTCGAGGGGGCGGTTCCAGCCCAATGTTCCCGTTGGGGGAAAGTGCCCCCTTGACACGTGCGGCAGGGCTTTGCCAGGTCGGCGGGATGACACGAAGCCCTCCCTCTGGGGAGGAAGGGCATCAGCGGCGCACTCCGGCGAGGACGTGCTCCGCTGTCCGGGAACAACCCGGCGGCGCACCGCGGGATCGTCACCTCAGCGGACGCCGTCCTGTTCCAACCGGGCCTTCAGCTGGTTCAGGCAGCGGCCCCTGGTCGGGCCGATCGAGCCCCGCGGCATGGACAGGGCCTCGGCCACGGCCCGGTACTCGGCCCGGCCCGCCAGGACGGTCAGGCGCAGCAACTCCTGGCAGCGCCGGGGCATCGCGTTGAACGCGTGCCAGAGGCGGCGGTCGCGGTCGTCGCGCAGGGCTTCCGGCTCCGGCAGCCAGCGGTCGTCCGGCATGTCGACGGCCGAGTCGGTGGACAGGGCGGGGCGGCCGTTGCGGTCGCGCCAGGCACGGTGCGCCTCGCGCCGGGTGGCCACGATCAGCCAGCCGGCCACGGCCCGCGGCTCGGTCAGGCGGTCCAGGTGGCGCAGCAGGCTCAGCCACACGGTCTGCACGACGTCCTCGGCGGTGGCCTGGTCGAGGCCGTTGCCCCTGGCCACGTGCCACACCAGCGGGGTCAGCTCGGCGACCAGGGAGTCCATCGCCGCCCGTGAACCGGCCCGCGCGGCCTCGACCAGCGCCGCCTGCCGCTCGTGCCTCGTCGCCTGCGCCATGATCGCCGCCACGCCGAGGTCATCCGTGCCGGGGTCCTCCGGGATGGCTTCGACCAGTTCGGCGCGCAGGTGGTCGAGTCGGGGATCCAGCTCGTCGGTCATGACGTCTCCTTCCCGCGCTGGGAGCCGCGCACCCGTCGTTCCTCGTTGCCGACCCGCTCGCTGACCCACGCCCGCGCCTGCGACACGTACCGCCGCACGGACGCGCGCCGACAGCCCAGCACGTCGGCGATCTCGTCGTCGTCGAAGTCCCAGAACCGCAGGACCAGCGCGGTGCGCAGGTGGTCAGGCAGGTTCGCGACCGCCGCCAGCGTGCTGACCAGCTCGTGCCACGTCTCGGCGTCCCGCTGCTTGGGCACCAGGATCCGGTACGTGCCGCGCTGCCGGGCGACCACCTCGTCGGTGAGGTCGCCCGGCCGCTCCCGCCGACGGGCCTGGTCCACCAGCAGGTTGCGGATCGTCTTCACCAGCCAAGCACGTCTGGAACCGGGAGCGATCACCGGCCAGTTCCGCCACGCGGCGACGAACGCCTCCTGCACCGCGGACTCGTGGTCCAGGTGCGGCGACATCACCGCCGCGAAGCGGAACAGCCGGGTGCGTTCCCGGTGGTAGAAGCCGCTGAAGGTGGCCGCGTGGTCGTCGGGATCCTCCGGCGTCACGAACCCTCCCCCCTCTGGTCCCGGTAACGGGTAGACGGACGAGACCGGGGGTTGTGGAGGAAATCCGGTCAAGCGGGCTGCCGGGCCGCCCTCTTCCCGACCACGCGCAGCAACCGGACCCAGGCCGACCACTCGGCCGGCCGCACGGGCGGGTGGCCGGCGGCGCGGGCCGCGTCGTCGAACAGGTCCTCGATGAGGGCGTCGTGCAACCACCGCACGGCCAGCGGCCAGGCCAGCCGCATCAGGCCGCGCGGCCGACCGATGAGAGTGTGCCGCAACCCGCCCGGGACCGCTTCCAGGACGTGCGCGCCGATCAGGCCGATGCGCGGGTCGAAGGTGAACTCGGCGCGCTGACCGGGCACGTAGGCGGTGCAGCGGTAGCGCACGAAGGCGTGCCCGCCGTCCGCGCCGACGCCGAGCGGCCGGTCCAGCACCAGGGGCGGCCACCGGTCGGACGGCCACAGCTCGACGACCCGGTCGACCAGCCCCGCGCTGTCGGGGAACAACCGGGTGTGCACGTTCTCGATCATCACGACACCACCTCCGTACGGAACCGTATGGTCCGTCCATACGGTAGCGTACGGAGTCATGGCACGGCGGACGCGCGACGACTGGACCCGGGTGGCCCTGCAAGCGCTGGTCGAGGGTGGGGTCGCGGCCGTGGCGGTGGAACCGCTCGCGGCGCGCATGGGCGCGACCAAGGGCAGCGCCTACTGGCACTTCCCCAACCGGGAAGCCCTGCTCAAGGCCACCCTCGAACGCTGGGAACGCGCGCACACCGAGGCCGTGATCGAGCTCGTGGAGTCGGTGTCGGAGCCGTTGGAGAGGCTGCGGCTGCTGTTCTCCACCGTGCTGGAGGACGTCGAGCACAGCGCGGTCGAGCTGGCCATGCTCGCGGCCAAGGACGACCCGGCGGTGGCGCCGGTGCTCGGCCGCGTCACGGAGCGCCGCATCGGCTACATGGAGGAGCTGTTCGTCGGGCTGGGCTTCGCCGCCGACGTCGCGCGCCGGCGGGCCGTGCTCGCCTACTCGGTCTACCTGGGGCAGGCCCAGCTGCTGTCGTCCACCCCGCACCTGGTCACGGCGCGGCGGGCGTTGCTGGAGGAGACGCTGACGCTGGTGCTGTGCCGTGGCTGACGCGTTCCGGTTCGCGATCAGGGTCAAGCCGGGCGCGAAGCGCGAGGCCGTCGGCGGCCGGTGGGGTGACGGCGCCCTGGTCGTCGCGGTCGCCGCACCCGCCGTGGAGGGCAAGGCGAACGAGGCCGTCCGCAAGGCGCTGGCCAAGGCGTTCGGCGTGCGCAAGCAGGACGTCGAGGTGGTCGCCGGCGAGCGCGGCCGGGACAAGGTCGTGCGGGTCGACCCCGCCCCGGCCGCTGCCGCCGAGGTGCTGGCGCGGCTGCTGGACGGCTAGGCCGCCGGCGTCCGCAGGGCGTGCGCGAGGGCGTCGGGCCCAGCGCGGTCGGACCGCCCGTCCACGCTCGGCGGCTCTGCGCCCGGTGGCCGGGCCGGCGCCGGAGCGGAGGAGCGCGCCGGTGGTGACCAGCGCGATGGAGATCGTTCGCAGCCGCACCGTGACTCCAGCAGGGAGGGGGAGGTGACGGGGCGGCGGACCCCGTCGTCAACACGCGCAGGTTCTGCGTGGTTCGCGCCGGCGACGCTCGGCTGGTGACGCTGCGTGCGGTGCCGGATTCGTCCATTTCGGTATCACCAGGGAGAATGACCCTGTCGGGTGACGGAGCGGCGGCGTGGAGGTCGAGTGGGCGATGTGACGGGCTACTTGGGCATAGCCGCCGCGGTCCTGCTGCTCTCCGTCATCGCGGTCAGGGTGTCGATCCGGCTCGGTCTGCCGTCCCTCCTGCTCTACCTCGGCATCGGGGTGCTGCTCGGCGAAGCCGTGGTGGGCATCCAGTTCGAGGACGCCGACCTGACCCGCTCGCTCGGCACGGTCGCGCTGGTGCTGATCCTCACCGAGGGCGGTCTCACCACCCGGTGGAGCGCGGTGAAGCCCGCGCTCGGACTCGGCATCGCGCTGTCGACGGTCGCCGTCGGCGTGAGCATCGCGGTCACCGGGTTCGCGCTGCACTTCCTGCTGGACATGGACTGGCGCACGGCACTGCTGTGGGGCGCGGTGCTGTCGTCGACCGACGCCGCGGCGGTGTTCAGCGTGTTGCGCGGGGTGGGCGTCGGCAAGCGGCTCATCGGCGCGCTGGAGCTGGAGTCCGGCATCAACGACGCGCCGGTCTACATCGCCGTCGTGCTGCTCGCCTCGCCCGACCCGATCACGTGGACCGCGCCGCTGCTGATGGCCTACGAGCTGGTCGCGGGCGCGGTGATCGGGATCGTGCTCGGCTGGGTCGGCGGGACCGGGCTGCGCCGGGCCGCGCTGCCCGCCACCGGCCTGTACCCGCTGGCCACGGTCGCGGTGTGCCTGCTCGCCTACACCGTCGGCGACCTCGCGCACGCGTCCGGCTTCCTGGCCGTCTACATCGCCGCCCTCGTGCTCGGCAACGCCCGCCTGCCGCACCGGGCGGACACCCTGTCGTTCGCCGAGGGGCTGGGCTGGATCGCGCAGATCGGGCTGTTCGTCCTGCTCGGCCTGTACGCCTCGCCCGGCCGGCTGCTCGACGCGCTGGTGCCCGCGCTGGTGGCGGGCGCGGTGCTGGTGCTGCTGGCCCGGCCGCTGTCGGTGCTGTGCGCGGCGCTGCCGTTCCGCGTGCCGTGGCGGGAACAGGTGTTCGTCTCGTGGTCCGGGTTGCGCGGCGCCGTGCCGATCGTGTTCGCCCTGATCCCGCTGATCCAGGGCGTGGGTGGGGCGCAGCAGCTCGTGGACGCGGTGTTCGTGCTGGTCGTGGTGCTGACCGTGGTGCAGGGCACGACCCTGCCGTGGCTGGCCAAGTGGCTGGGGCTGGTCAAGTCCGGCGAGGCGCACGAGGTGCAGGTCGACTCGTCGGCGCTGGACGACCTCGGCGCGGAGCTGCTCCAGGTCCGCATCCAGCCCGGCTCCAAGCTGCACGGCGTGTACCTGTCCGAGCTGCGGCTGCCGCCGGGCTCGTCGGTGAGCCTCGTGGTGCGGGACGCGAACGGCTTCACGCCGCAGCCGACGACTCGCTTGCAGGAGCACGACCAGCTGCTGGTGGTGTGCACCGAGGCCATGCGCACGGCGACCGAGCACCGCATCCGCGCCGTCGACCGGGCGGGTCGGTTCGCGCGCTGGAAGGGCGACGTCGGCCTGCCGTGAAGTGTCCGGATGGGACGTCCGGCCGTGACGCGCCCGAGGTGCGACACCCCGCCGTGGCGCTCCCAGGATGTGAACGCCCCTCGACGGGGACGCGCGGGCTGGGTTAACTTCGAGGCGAGGTCATGAGTGCCAGCGCTAAGCCCAGGCTTGCTGGCCGGCAACCCTCCTACCGCGGTGGGGTGCCCCTGGTGAGGACCTGGCCTGGCGCGCAGGGCGCCCGGCAAGCGCGGGCTCCCTCTCCGGCGGGGTGTCCCCGGACCCCCGGAGGGCGTCATGACGATCGCAGTTCCCCTCACCACCACCGCCGCGCTGCCCCGTGTCGTCGGCGCGTCGCTGCGCGTGCCGTTGGTCACCGGTGAACGCGTCGAGTACGCCAACCTCGACCACGCGGCCAGCGCGCCGTGCCTGGAGCAGGTCCGCGACGCCGTGGACGAGGTGCTGCCCTGGTACGCCAGCGTGCACCGGGGCGCGGGCTTCGCCTCGCAGGTCAGCACCAAGGTCTACGAGCAGGCCCGCTCGTCGGTCCGGCGGTTCCTCAACGCCCGCGACAGCGACGCCGTCGTGTTCGCCCGCAACACCACCGACGCGCTGAACCTGCTGGCCAGGAGCCTGCCCAGGCACACCGCCGTGATCCTGTTCGACACCGAGCACCACGCCGCGCTGCTGCCCTGGCGCGGCCCGAACGTGCGCCGCCTGCGCACGCCCGACTCGCCCGCGCGGGCCGTGCTGGAGCTGGACCGGGCGCTGCGCGAGGCGCCGGTCGGCCCGCGGCTGGTCGTGGTGACGGGCGCGTCCAACGTGACCGGCGAGATCTGGCCGGTGGCCGAGCTGTCCCGGGTGGCCCGCAGGCACGGCGCCCGGATCGCCCTGGACGCCGCCCAGCTCGCGCCGCACCGGCCGGTGGACGTGCGTGCGCTGGACGTCGACTACACCGTGCTGTCGGGGCACAAGGTCTACGCGCCGTTCGGCGCGGGTGTGCTGGTCGGCCGGTCGGACTGGTTGCAGGCCGCCGACCCGTACCTGGTGGGCGGCGGTGCGACGGCCCACGTCACCGACCACGGCGACCGGCTGGGCGTGGCCTGGTCGGCGGTGCCCGAGCGGCACGAGGCGGGCACGCCGAACGTGGTCGGCGTGCACGCGCTCGCCGTGGCGTGCGACGTGCTGGGCAGGCACTGGGCGCAGACCACCGAGCACGAGCGCGTGCTGCTGGCGCGGCTGCGCGCGGGCCTGGAGACCGTTCCCGGTGTGCACGAGCTGACGCTGTTCGGCTCGGGCCAGGACCGGGTGGGTGTGGTGAGCTTCACCGTCGGCGGCCAGGACGCCGGCTACCTGGCCGCCGCGCTGTCCGCCGAGCACGGCATCGGCGTGCGTGACGGCGCGTTCTGCGCGCACGTGGCCGTGCACCGGCTCGCCCACGGCGAACGTGCGCTGCGTGCGTCGATCGGGCTGGGCACCACCGAGGAGCACGTGGACCGGTTCGTGGCCGCGTTGCGCGCGCTCGTGGTCGAGGGCTCGCGGTGGGAGTACGAGGTCCGGGACGGCCGTTGGGCGCCGCTGGACGACCAGCGCGCGCTCCCGCCGTTCCTGCGTTGACCCCGATACTGGACAATGGCCCGGTGAGCACCGATCCCAACACCGAGCCGGACACGCCGGACCAGCCGGACGCACCGCTGCCGAAGCGACGGGTCCTGCTGCTGGCCGTCATCGCGCCGCTCGTGTTGGCGCTCGACCTGGTCACCAAGATCATCGCGGTGGAGAACCTGGAGGGGCGCGAGCCGATCGAGCTGCTCGGCGGCCTGCTCTACCTGCCGCTGATCCGCAACACCGGCGCCGCGTTCGGCCTGGCCGAGGGCTGGACGGTGATCCTCGCCCTGATCGCGTCCGGCGTGGTCGTGTTCATCCTGTGGATCGCGCGCCGGCTGCGGTCGGTCGGCTGGGCCATCGGCCTCGGCCTGGTCCTGGGCGGCGCGATGGGCAACCTGGTCGACCGGATCTTCCGCGGCCCCGGCCCGCTGCGCGGCGGCGTGGTCGACTTCATCTCGGTGCTCGACCCGTGGGGCAACTTCTTCCCCGTGTTCAACCTGGCCGACTCCGCGATCTGCGTGGGCGGTGGCGTGATCGTGCTGATGGCGTTGCTCCAGCGCGATTACGACGGCACCCGCGTGGAGAAGAAGTCCAGCGAGAAGAAGGCGGGCGCATGAGCGAGTTCGCGAGCGGATCACCCAACGCGGTCGACCCAGCCCTGACCGCACCGAGCGCCGGCGAGGTGTGGGCATGAGCGGCGATTACCGGTCGCTTCCCGTTCCGGACGGTTTGGACGGGATGAGGGTCGACGCCGGTCTGGCCAAGCTGCTCGGCCTGTCCCGGACCGTGGTGGCGGCGTTGACCGAATCAGGTGACGTCGTGCTCGACGGGCAGCCGGCCGGCAAGTCGGACCGCCTGGTCGCGGGCTCCGTGCTGGAGGTCACCCTCCCCGAGCCCGAACGCCCGGTGCAGGTGCAGGCCGTGCCCGTGGAGGGGCTGGTGATCCTGCACGAGGACGACGACGTGATCGTGGTCGACAAGCCGGTCGGCGTGGCCGTGCACCCCAGCCCCGGCTGGACCGGTCCGACCGTGGTCGGCGGCCTGGCCGCGGCGGGCATCCGGATCTCCACGTCGGGCGCCGCCGAGCGCCAGGGCGTCGTGCACCGGTTGGACGTCGGCACGACCGGCGTCATGGTGGTGGCCAAGAGCGAGCACGCCTACTCGGCGTTGAAGCACGCGTTCAAGGAGCGCACGGTCGACAAGCTCTACCACGCGCTCGTGCAGGGCCACCCGGACCCGATCAAGGGCACCATCGACGCGCCGATCGACCGGCACCCCAAGCACGACTACAAGTTCGCCGTGATGGCCAACGGCAAGCCGAGCGTCACGCACTACGAGGTGGTGGAAGCGTTCCGCGCCGCGTCACTGCTCGACGTGCACCTGGAGACCGGCCGCACGCACCAGATCCGGGTGCACTTCTCCGCGTTGCGGCACCCGTGCGTCGGCGACATCACCTACGGCGCGGACCCCGTGCTGGCCAAGCGCCTCGGCGTCACGCGGCAGTGGCTGCACGCCCGCACGCTCGGCTTCCACCACCCGGCCGACAACCAGTGGGTGTCGTTCACCAGCGAGTACCCCGACGACCTCGCCGCCGCGCTGGAATTCCTTCGCGCAGAAGGATATTGAGCCATCCGGGGCGAAACACTTGCGCCCAGCGCGTGACCTCGGACATATCGCTTTCCCCGGATCGTTTGGCTTGCGAAGCTTTTGCCAGACGAGCGTTTGAGGGGTTGGCGATGGACAACAGGTCCCGACTGGTGGCGTTGCTGGGCACCCTGTGCCTGCTCGGACCGCTCTCGATCGACACCTACCTGCCCGCGTTCCCGGGCATCGCCGCGGAGTTCGGCTCGACCGAGTCGCAGATCCAGCTGTCGCTGACGACGTTCATCATCGGTCTGTCGGTCGGGCAGTTGCTCGTGGGTCCGCTGTCGGACTCGTGGGGCAGGCGGCGTCCGCTGCTGGTCGGGATCGGCAGCTACGTCGTGATCTCGCTGTTCTGCGCGGTGGCGCCCAGCGCGCTCGCGCTCTCCGGCCTGCGGCTGCTGCAAGGGCTCGGTGTGGCGGCCGGGTTCGTGGTCGCGATGGCGGTGGCGCGCGACCGGTTCGAGGGTCTCGCGATGGCGCGGTTCATGTCGTTGATGATGCTGGTCAACAGCCTGGGGCCGGTGGTGGCTCCGGTGCTGGGCGGTCAGCTGCTGCGGTTCACCAGCTGGCGCGGCACGTTCATCGCGCTCGCGTTGATCGGGTTGGCCCTGCTGATCGCGCTGGCCGTCGGCCTGCCGGAGACGTTGCCGCGGAACAAGCGGCGTCCGGCGAACCTGCTGCTCACGATCAAGGTGTTCGGCGGGCTGCTGGCCGACCGCAAGTTCGTCGGCTACGCGCTGGCGTCGGCGCTGGCCCTGGGCTCGCTGTTCGGCTACGTCGCGGGGGCGTCGTTCGTGCTCCAGGGCGTGTACGGGTTGAGCCCGCAGCAGTTCAGCCTGGTGTTCGGCGCGAACTCGGTGGCGATCGTCCTGGCCGGCCTGCTCAACACCAGGCTGACGGGCCGGATCATGCCGCGTCCGCTGCTCAAGATCGGGCTGGCGGGTGCGGCGACCGGTGGGGTCGGGTTGCTGGTCGGCGGGCTCGTCGGCGGTGGGCTGGCGACGTTCCTGCCACCGCTGTTCGTGCTCACGATGAGCGTCGGCCTGCTCATGCCGAACGCCGGTTCGCTGGCGATGGCGCGGCACCCGGAGGCGGCGGGCAGCGCGTCGGCCGTGCTGGGCGTGACGACGTTCATGGTGGGCGGCCTGATGGCGCCGCTGGTCGGCGCGGGTGGATCGGCGAGCGTGCTGCCGATGGTGACCGTGATGGCGGGCGCGACGGTGCTGGCAGTGATTCTGTTCGCCACCCTGACCAGGGGCGACATCGGCATCACCAGGGACACCGAACCCGCTGCCGCCCCGGCCTGACCGCGCGGGTCGCGCCACCACCACCGCATCAGGGCCGCAGCTCAGCCGCGCAGCGTGGCGAGCGGGTCGGTGTTGTCGTCGGTGAGGTCGGCGTAGTCCGTGGACGCGTAGTCCGTGGACACCGACAGCTCGCGCCACTTCGCGTCCGACTCGGCCCGGGTCCGCTCCGCCTGCGCGGCGACCCGGATCGCGTCGCTGCCCAGTAGCAGGCGGACCGGCGGCTCGTCGAGGTCGGCGACCCGGAGCACGACGTCCGCCACCTTCGCCGGGTCGCTCGCGGCACGCTCCATGAGCGTGGTCCGCAACGCGTTCACGGCGCCGACCGTCTGCTCGTACGCCGGCGAGACCGGGTGGACGGTCATGGACGAGCCCGCCCAGTCGGTCCGCATGCCGCCCGGCTCCAGCACGGTCACCTTGACGCCCAGCGGCGCGACCTCCTTCGCGAGCACCTCCGAGAAGCCGCCGACCGCGAACTTCGCGGCCTGGTAGGCGGACAGGCCCGGCGTGGACACCCGGCCGCCGACCGACGAGACCTGGATGACGTGGCCCGCGCCCTGCTCGCGCAGCACGGGCAGCGCCGCCGTGGTGACGTTGACGACGCCGAACAGGTTGGCGTCCACCTGCGCGCGGAAGTCCTCGGCGGGCGTGTCCTCGACCGAGCCCGAGTTGGCGTAGCCGGCGTTGTTGACCACCACGTCGAGCCGGCCGAACGCCGTGACCGCGGTGTCCACGGCCACCCGCGCGGCCCGGGGGTCGGTGACGTCCAGCGCCACCGCGCGGACCCGGACGCCGTGCCGTTCGACCAGGTCGGCCAGCTGCTCGGGCCTGCGCGCGGTCGCGACCAGCGAGTGGCCCGCGGCCAGCACCCTCTCGGCGATCTGGCGGCCGAGCCCGCGCGAACTGCCCGTGACGAGGAAGACCTTGCTCATGCCCGTTCCTAACTGACTAGTTGGTTAGCTTCTCCACCAGGTAAGCACTCCGCCGCCGAGCTGTCAACTAGACGGTTAGTCAGGTACCGTGGCCGGTATGGTTGGTGACGCGGAGGCGACCCGGCGACGACTGCTCGACGCGGCGGCCGCGGAGTTCTCCGAGCACGGGATCGCGGGCGCCCGCGTCGACCGGATCGCGGCGGCGGCGAAGAGCAACAAAGCGCAGATCTACCACTACTTCACCAACAAGGACGGCCTGTTCGACGCGGTGCTGAGCGACCTGGCGCGGGACACGCTGCGGGACGCGCCGATCGACCCGGCGAACCTGCCGGAGTACGCGGGCAGGCTGTTCGACCGCTTCGCCGAGGACCCGGTCAAGGAGCGGCTCGCGAAGTGGTACCGCCTGGAGGGCGCCGGCTACGCGGCGGTCGAGGTGGTGGTGGCGAGCACGAACGACAAGCTCGCGGTGATCGCGAAGGCGCAGGACGAGGGGCTGCTCACGACCCGCTTCACGCCGGTCGAGTTGCTGGCGGTGGTCGTGCACCTGTCCGCGCTGTGGGGCTCGATGACCCCGGAGCTGGCCGGGCACGCCACCGGCATCAGCCGGGAACGCCGCCGCCAGGTCGTGGTCGAGGCGGTGGCCGCGATCCTCCGGGACTGACCGCGACGACCTTCAGTCGTCGATGGTCCAGACCAGGGTGTTCAGGTCGGTCTCGGGGCGGGAGCTCCAGCGCACCGAGAAGATCACGGTGTCCTCGGGCAGCACGTAGACGGTGTGGCCGCCGGCCGTCTCGCCCGGCTGCACGCCGATCTTGTGCGGCGGCCGGGACGACAGCGACACCGGCGCCTTGCCGACCGTCTCGCCCTTGTTGGTCATCAGCACGAGGTACATGTCGGGCAGGGCGTTGAACGGCACCTGGCCGATGTTCGCCAGCTCCGTGTGCACGACCACGGCGCGCTCGCCGTCGGCCAGCTTGTACCCGGCCGCGGTGAACAGGAAGTCCGCCGGGTCGACCACCTCGACCAGCTGGATGGTGAACCGGGCGCCCTCCAGGCCCTCGGTCTCCAACGTGCTGCCGATCTTGCCGGTGCGCGCGCGCGGCGCGGGGGCCTGGTCGCCGCGTGCCCAGCCGGACGTGCCCGGCACGCCCCACGTGCTGACCGGCTCGGGCACGCGCACCGGACCGGACGCCACGGGCTGCGGCCCGGTCTGCGGCTGCGCCGGGAACGGCGTGCTCGGCGGCCCCAGCGGACCGGGGTAGCCGGGGTAGGAGCCGGACGGCGTGCCGTGCACCGTGCCCGGCACGGGCGGGTACGGTCCGCTCGGCGTGCCACGGGCGCCCTGGCCGCCCGGTCCCGAGTAGTTGCCCCACGCCACGCTGTTGGCCAGCGCCTTGCGGATGCCGTTCGGGTCGCACTCCACGCCGACGAGCAGCGGCAACCCGCTGCCGGACAACGTGATCAGCCGGGTGGCGGCCTCCCGGGGGTCCATGCCCAGCCGTGCGGCCACCTCGTGCACGGCGGCACGGCCCATCTCGGCGATCATGGCCAGGAGACGGGCGTCGACGGGGTCCGGCGCTACCACACCTCGAACGCTACCCGCCTGGGGAGATCTTCGCGGCATCGGCCCGCCGACGGCGTGTGGTGTTCACCTCGACGCACGCGGAGGGACGTGGGCGTCGCTCCCGGTGACCTCGGCGTGCCGCCATCCGTGTTCCGCGGAGGGCGTTATAGGGTCGGGCGAGTCTCTGCCCGAGCGCTTCGTCCCGGGCCCGCTGCGATCTTCAGGGGGGTTTGGGTGTCCGACTCGTTTGTGCACCTCCACGTGCACACCGAGTACTCGATGCTCGACGGCGCGGCGAAGCTGAAGGACATGTTCGCCGAGTGCGAGCGGATGGGCATGCCCGCCGCCGCGATCACCGACCACGGCAACATGTACGGCGCCTACGACTTCTACAAGCAGGCGACCGCCGCCGGCATCAAGCCGGTGGTCGGCATCGAGGCGTACCTGGCGCCGGAGTCCCGCTTCAACAAGAAGCGCGTGCTGTGGGGCGACCCCGGGCAGAAGGCCGACGACGTCTCCGCCAGCGGCGCGTACACGCACCAGACGATCTGGGCCCGCAACAACGAGGGCCTGCACAACCTCATGAAGATGTCCAGCCGCGCCTCCACCGAGGGCCAGCTGGGCAAGTGGCCCCGGATGGACGTCGAGCTGATCGCCGAGCACTCGGCGGGGCTGATGGCGACGACCGGCTGCCCGTCCGGCGAGGTGCAGACCAGGCTCCGCCTCGGCCACGAGAAGGAGGCCCTGGAGGCCGCCGCGAAGTGGCGCGACATCTACGGCGCGGACAACTTCTTCGTCGAGCTGATGGACCACGGCATCGAGATCGAGAGCCGGGTCCGGGGCGGGCTGCTGGACATCGCCAAGAAGCTCAGCATCCCGTTCGTGGTGACCAACGACTCGCACTACACCTACTCCGAGGACCGCGACGCGCACGCGGCGCTGCTGTGCGTCCAGACCGGCAAGACGCTCGCGGACCCCAACCGGTTCAAGTTCGACGGCACGGGCTACCACCTCAAGTCGCCGGACGAGATGCGCGCGATCGACTCCTCCGACGCCTGGCAGGAGGGGTGCCGCAACACCCTGCTGGTGGCCGAGAAGGTCGACACCACCGGCATGTTCGCCTTCCAGAACCTGATGCCGCGCTACCCCACCCCCGAGGGCAAGACCGAGGCGGACTACTTCCGCGACGAGGTCTGGGAGGGCATGCGCCGCCGGTTCCCGAACGGCGTCGACGAGGTCCACCGCAAGCAGGTCGAGTTCGAGATCGACGTGATCCTGCAGATGGGCTTCCCGTCGTACTTCCTGGTGGTCGCCGACTTCATCAACTGGGCCAAGGCCAACGGCATCCGCGTCGGTCCCGGCCGCGGTTCCGCCGCGGGCGCGCTGATCGCGTACGCGATGGGCATCACCGACCTCGACCCGCTGGCGCACGGCCTGATCTTCGAGCGGTTCCTGAACCCCGACCGCGTCAGCCCGCCCGACATCGACATCGACTTCGACGAGCGCCGGCGCGGCGACGTGATCCGCTACGTCACCGAGAAGTGGGGCGTCGACAAGGTCGCCCAGGTGATCACGTTCGGCACGATCAAGGCGAAGGCGGCGATCAAGGACTCCGCCCGCGTGCTGTACGGGCAGCCGGGCTACGCGGTGGCCGACCGCATCTCCAAGGCCATGCCGCCCGCCGTGATGGGCAAGGACATCCCGCTGGCCGGCGTCTTCGACCCGTCGCACAAGCGGTACTCCGAGGCCGCCGAGGTGCGCGCGCTGTACGAGACCGACCCGCAGGTCAAGGAGATCATCGACACCGGCCGCGGGCTGGAGGGCCTGATCCGCAACGCGGGCGTGCACGCCTGCGCGGTGATCATGTCCGCGGAGCCGCTGACCGACCACATCCCGGTCTGGATGCGCCCGCAGGACGGGTCGATCATCACCCAGTTCGACTACCCGACGTGCGAGACGCTCGGCCTGCTGAAGATGGACTTCCTCGGCCTGAGCAACCTGACCACGATCGACGACGCGCTGAAGAACATCGCGCTCAACGGCAAGGGCGACGTCGACATCTCGACCGTGCCCCTGGACGACCGCAAGACCTACGAGCTGCTGGGCCGCGGCGACACCCTGGGCGTGTTCCAGCTCGACGGCGGCGCCCTGCGCGACCTGCTGCGCCTGATGCGGCCCGACAACTTCGAGGACGTCTCGGCCGTCATCGCGCTGTACCGGCCGGGCCCGATGGGCGCGAACTCGCACACGAACTACGCGCTGCGCAAGAACAAGCAGCAGGAGATCGTGCCGATCCACGAGGAGCTGCGCGAGCCGCTGGCCGAGATCCTGGACACGACGTACGGCCTGATCGTGTACCAGGAGCAGGTCATGGCGATCGCGCGGAAGGTGGCGGGCTACTCGCTGGCCCAAGCGGACCTGCTCCGCCGCGCGATGGGCAAGAAGAAGAAGGAGATCCTCGACAAGGAGTACGAGGGCTTCGAGGCGGGCATGATCGCCAACGGCTACTCGCCCGAGGCGATCAAGACGCTGTGGGACATCCTGGTCCCGTTCGCGGACTACGCGTTCAACAAGGCGCACTCCGCCGCGTACGGCCTGATCGCGTACTGGACGGCGTACCTCAAGGCCAACTACCCCGGCGAGTACATGGCCGCGCTGCTCACCACGAACTCGGACAACAAGGACAAGTCGGCCATCTACCTGGCCGAGTGCCGGCGGATGGGCATCACCGTGCTGCCGCCGGACGTCAACGAGTCGGAGCGCGAGTTCGTCGCGGTCGGCAACGACATCAGGTTCGGCCTGGGCGCGATCCGCAACGTCGGCGCGAACGTGGTCGACGCCATCATCAAGACCCGCAAGGAGAAGGGGAAGTTCGGCGACTTCTCCGACTTCCTGCGCAAGGTCGACGTGCAGGCGTGCAACAAGAAGGTCGTCGAATCGCTGATCAAGGCGGGCGCGTTCGACTCGCTCGGCCACCCGCGCAAGGGCCTGCACATGGTGCACGTCGAGGCGGTCGACGCGATCATGCTGACCAAGAAGGAAGAGGCGCGCGGCCAGTTCGACCTGTTCGGCGACGGTGGCGGCGACGACGGCGCGAGCGTGTTCGACGTCAAGATCCCCGACGAGCACTGGGAGTCCAAGCACCAGCTCACGCTGGAGCGGGAGATGCTGGGCCTGTACGTGTCCGGCCACCCGCTCAACGGCGTGGAGCAGGTGCTCAGCTCCTACTCGGACACCACGATCCCGCGCATCCTGGAAGGCGACGTGCCGGACGGCACGCAGGTCACGCTGGGCGGCATCCTCGCGACGGTCACCCGCCGGGTGAACAAGAACGGCGAGCCGTGGGCGTCGGCGATGCTCGAAGACCTCGCGGGCGGCATCGAGGTGCTGTTCTTCCCCAAGAGCTACATGGTGCACGGCATGTCGGTGGCCGAGGACGCGATCGTTCTGGTCAAGGCGCGGGTGGCCAAGCGGGAGGACCGGATCTCGCTGATCGCCAACGACCTGGTCGTGCCGGACCTGTCGGATCTGGGCGCGCAGGCGCTGAAGCTGAAGGTGGCGGCGTCGCGCTGCGACCCGAAGCTGGTGACGTCGCTGAAGGAAGTCCTCTCCGCGCACCCCGGCACCACCGAGGTGCACCTGAACCTGGTCATCAACAGCAGCCGCAACACGTTGCTGAAGCTGGACGACGCCCTCCGGGTTACGCCCACGCCATCCCTTATGGGTGATTTGAAGGCTCTACTCGGACCGGGGTGCTTGGGCTGATCGGGTGACAAAGTCCGCAATCGGGGACAAGAGGAAGCCTCGGATCGTTTGAGTGAACAGGGTTAACTCAAACGAGGAGGGGATCCCTGTGGGGGAGAAGATCGCCGGTCTCGACGTGCTCGGCGAGGAGTACTTCGCCGATCCGCACGCGTACCACGCCCGGATGCGCGAGCAGGCGGCGGCGTCGGAGATCGTGCTGCCGCGAGGCACGAAGGCGTGGCTGGTCACCCGGTACGAGGAGGCGCGGTCGGCGCTGGCCGACCCGCGGTTCAGCAAGCACTTCGAGCGCTTCCCGGAGGTCATGGAGCGCAACCGGGTCGAAGGCGGTGACGCGCCCGCGTTCGACGAGTCCTTGGTGCAGCACATGCTCAACATGGACCCGCCGCACCACACCCGGCTGCGCAAGCTGGTCACCAAGGCGTTCACCGCCCGGCGGGTCGAGCAGCTGAGGCCGCGCATCCAGGAGATCACCGACCGGCTGCTGGACGAGGCGGGGGAGCGGGGCGACGTCGACCTGGTCGACGCGCTGGCGTTCCCGCTGCCCATCACGGTGATCTGCGAGATGCTCGACGTGCCGATGGACGAGCGCGACGAGTTCCGCGTGTGGTCCAACGTGCTGGTCGCCGGCAACGGGGAGCCGGAGGAACTCCAGCAGGCGGGCGCCCAGATGGCGGGCTACCTGGCGAAGCTGGTCGAGCACAAGCGGACCGCGCCCGGTGACGACTTCTTCTCGGCGCTCGTGCAGGCCGACGAGGACGGCGACCGGCTCGACCCGATGGAGCTGATCGCCATGGCGTTCCTGCTCCTGGTCGCCGGGCACGAGACGACGGTCAACCTGATCGCCAACGGCGTGTACCACCTGCTGCGCAACCCGGAGCAGCTGGACAAGCTGCGCGCCGACCGCTCGTTGCTGCCCGGCGCGGTGGAGGAGTTCCTGCGCTTCGAGAGCCCGGTCAACCAGGCCACGTTCCGGTACACCAACGAGGACGTGGAACTGGGCGACGTGGTCATCCCGAAGGACAGCGTGGTGGTGGTGTCGCTGTCCGGCGGCAACCGCGACGCCTCCCGGTTCCCGGACCCGGACCGGCTCGACATCACCCGGCAGGCCACCGGGCACCTGGCGTTCGGCCACGGCGTCCACTACTGCCTGGGCGCGCCGCTGGCCCGGATGGAGGGCGAGATCGCGATCGGGACGCTGCTGGACCGGTTCGACGTCGCCCTCGCCGCGGACCCGGACGCGCTGAAGTGGCGGCCGGGCACGCTCATCCGCGGGCTCCAGTCGCTGCCGGTTAGCCTGACCCCTCGTGGAGCGCGATGAGCTGCTGAAGCTGGACCAGGCGCACGTCTGGCACCCGTACGGCCCGATGCCGGGCACCCACGAGCCGCTGGTGGTCTCCTCGGCCGAGGGTGTCCGGCTCCGGCTGGACGACGGGCGCGAGCTGGTCGACGGCATGTCGTCGTGGTGGGCCGCGATCCACGGCTACCGGCACCCCGTGCTCGACGCGGCCGTGCGCGACCAGCTCGGCCGGATGAGCCACGTGATGTTCGGCGGCCTGACCCACGAGCCCGCGGTGGCGCTGTCCGCGCGGCTGGTGGAGATCACGCCCGAGCCGTTGCAGCACGTGTTCCTGTGCGACTCGGGGTCGGTGTCGGTCGAGGTCGCGATCAAGATGGCGTTGCAGCACTGGCGCTCGCGGGGCCGGCCCGAGAAGCGGCGGCTGCTGACGTGGCGCGGGGGGTACCACGGCGACACGTTCCAGCCGATGGCGGTGTGCGACCCGGAGGGCGGGATGCACTCGCTGTGGCGCGGCGTGCTGCCGGAGCAGGTGTTCGCGTCCGCGCCGCCGCGCGACCTCGAGACCGCGTACGTGCAGGAGCTGGCGGACCTGATCGAGGCGCACGCCGGTGAGCTGGCGGCGGTCATCGTGGAGCCGGTGGTGCAGGGCGCGGGCGGGATGCGGTTCCACGACCCGCGCTACCTGCACGTGCTGCGCGAGCTGACGCTGGCGCACGACGTGCTGCTGATCTTCGACGAGATCGCCACCGGCTTCGGCCGCACCGGCGAGCTGTTCGCCGCCGACCACGCGGGGATCAGCCCGGACATCATGTGCCTCGGCAAGGCGCTGACCGGCGGCTACCTGTCGATGGCCGCGACCCTGTGCACGTCACGGGTCGCGGACGGCATCTCCCGGGGCGAGGTGCCGGTGCTCGCGCACGGGCCGACGTTCATGGGCAACCCGCTCGCCTCGGCGGTGGCCCTGGCGTCGACCGACCTGCTGCTGGCGCAGGACTGGCGGTCGTCGGTGCGGCGGATCGAGGCCGGGTTGCGGTCGGGCCTCGCGGGCGCGCCCGGCGACGTGCGGGTGCTCGGCGCGATCGGCGTAGTGCAGCTGGACCACCCGGTGGACATGGCCGCCGCCACCGCCGCGGCCGTCGACCACGGCGTGTGGCTGCGGCCGTTCCGGGACCTGATCTACACCATGCCGCCGTTCATCAGCACGGACGACGACGTGGCCGCGATCGCCGCCGCCGTCGTCGTCGCCGCCGAGGCGTCACATGCGCAGCAGGGTTGAGCCCCAGACCAGCAGCAGCACGCCGTAGCCGATCGACGACCACCCGACGACCTGGTCCGACTTCTCGCGCAACGGCTTCACCACCCGCGACAACGGGTACAAGACGAGCGCCACCACCGGGAACACCACCAGTGAGCCCACCAGGCCCCAGGCGCCCGCGAACACGCCCGCCCAGTAGTCCGTCGGGAGGATGATGTCTTCCGCCCACCCGACAGGCAGGCACAGGGCGGCCACGCACATCCAGACGATCGCGATCCGCACGAGGCGCAGTCCCGCGACCTTCCCCGCGGTCTTCTCGTTCAGCACGGCCACGCCGAGCGCGACCCACGCGCCGCCCCCGAACAACCAGCCCACGACGGTCGACACCACGGGGATCGGGCTCACCACCACCCCGACCGGTGGGATCACCCAGTGCCACAACGCGTAGTGCGCGCCGATCGCACCGATCACGACACCCACGACGAGCCCGGTCCACCCCCACCCGCCCAGCGTGTCCAACCAGTGGGGCGGCTTCGGCTTGGGCCGGGGGTTGCGCGGGCGCCTCCGCGTGCTGACGTCCGCGCCGTCGCGGCCCTGTCTTCGCTTCTTGCGGCCCACTCAGGCCTGCCCCCGCACGGCCTCGGCCAGTTGCGCGTTCGTCGGCTCGACCAGCACGCGGCCGTCCGGGAGCGCGATGACGGGGATGTTCTTGCGCCCGCCGGCGAGTTCGATCGCGCGGTCGCGGGCCGCGTCGTCCTGCTCGACGTCGATGTCGGTGAACGGCACTTCGTGCTCCCGCAGCCATGCCTTGGCCCGCCGGCAGTCGCCGCACCAGTTCGCCCCGTAGAGAACGATCTCACTCATAGCGGTGACTGTAGAACGCGGAGGACCGCAACGCTCCGTATAGGCCTAGGGTGAGTCGCCGTGAGCGTCCTCGTGATCACCGGTACCGGCACCGAGGTCGGCAAGACCGTGGTCGTCGCCGCCCTGGCGGCCCTGGCCGCGGCCGACGGTCGACGGGTCGCCGTGCTCAAGCCCGCGCAGACCGGTGTCGCCGACGGCGGGCCGGGCGACCTCGCCGAGGTGGTCCGCCTCGCCGGCTCCGTCACCACCCGTGAACTGCGCCGATACCCGGAACCGCTGGCTCCGGCCACGGCCGCGCGCCGCTCCGGGCGGCCCACGTTGCACCCCAGCGAGGTCGCCTCGGCGGCCGTGGCGCTGGACGAGACGCACGACCTCGTGCTGGTGGAGGGCGCGGGCGGGCTGCTGGTCCGGTTCGACGACGCGGGCTCGACCATCGCCGACGCGGCGTGGGCGCTCAACGCGCCGGTGCTCATCGTCGCGCACGCGGGCCTGGGCACGTTGAACATGACCGCGCTGACCGCCGAGGCCCTGCTGCGCCGCGGCCTGGAGTCGGTCGGCGTGGTGGTGGGCCGCTGGCCCGCCGTGCCCGACCTGGCCACCCGCACCAACCTGGTCGACCTGCCCGAGGCGGCGGGCGCGCCGCTGCTCGGCGTGCTGCCCGACGGCATGGCGTCGCTGGGGCGGTCCGAGTTCGCGGACCGGGCCAGGGAAGGCCTGTCGCCGTGGTTCGGCGGTACGTTCGACCCGGAGAAGTTCGCCGCGCCGCACACCTGCTGACGGTCCGCCCGTGGTGGGACGAACCAGTGACGCACGTCGCTGGGGCGGGCCGGGTCCGGTGCGGCAGACTGCACGGCGGACCACCGCCGGATGACGAGGAGAAGTCGTGACCGCAGCCCCTGAACAGGTCGATGTCCTCGGCGTTGCCCGCGAGCAGGTGCTGGAGCGGGGGGTCGGGCTGACCGAGGAACAGGTGCTCGAAGTCCTCCGACTGCCCGACGAGCGCATCCCGGAGCTGCTGGAGCTGGCGCACGCGGTGCGGATGCGCTGGTGCGGCCCGGAGGTCGAGGTCGAGGGCATCGTGTCGCTCAAGACCGGCGGCTGCCCCGAGGACTGCCACTTCTGCTCGCAGTCCGGTCAGTTCCCCTCGCCGGTGCGGTCGGCGTGGCTGGACATCCCCGGCCTGGTGCGGGCGGCCCGGCAGACCGCGGAGACCGGCGCGTCCGAGTTCTGCATCGTCGCCGCCGTGCGCGGGCCGGACAAGCGGCTGCTGTCGCAGGTGCGCGACGGCATCAAGGCCATCCGCGAGGACGGCAACGACATCCAGATCGCGTGCTCGCTCGGCATGCTCACGCAGGAGCAGGTGGACGAGCTGGTGGACATGGGCGTCCACCGCTACAACCACAACCTGGAGACCGCCCGCTCGCACTTCCCGAACGTGGTCACCACCCACTCGTGGGAGGAGCGCTGGGACACGCTGAAGATGATCCGCACGGCGGGCATGGAGGTCTGCTGCGGCGGCATCATCGGCATGGGGGAGACGCTGGAGCAGCGCGCGGAGTTCGCCGTGCAGCTGGCGGAGCTGGAGCCCGACGAGGTGCCGCTGAACTTCCTGATCCCCAACCCGGGCACCCCGTACGAGAACTACCCGGTGGTCGAGGGCCCCGAGGCGCTGCGGACCGTGGGCGCGTTCCGGCTCGCCCTGCCGCGCACGATCCTGCGCTTCGCCGGCGGCCGTGAGCTGACCTTCGGCGACCTCGGCGCCAAGCAGGGCATGCTCGGCGGCGTCAACGCCATCATCGTCGGCAACTACCTGACCAACCTCGGCAGGCCTGCTCAGCAGGACCTCGACATGCTGACCGAGCTGGCCATGCCGATCAAGGAACTGAGCAAGACCCTGTGACGAGTGGGCTGGGTGCTGTGGCGTACTGCGGTTTTTGCGGCAAGGCGAGCGCGGGGGCCGACCACTCCGCGTGCGCGTCGAGGCTGGGTGTGATCGATCCGCCGCGGTTCTGCGCGGAGTGCGCGCGCCGGATGGTCGTGCAGGTGACACCCGCCGGGTGGACGGCCACGTGCAGCCGTCACGGCGAGATCACCTCCGCGCGGTAACCTGCCCTGCATCTGGTCACGGGTGCAGGGAGGTCGTCGGGTGGCGGAGCAACCGGTGGACGAGCGGGCGACGCCCGTTCGGGTGCCACCCGCGCCGGCGTTCGAGTACTACTACGTGGTGCGACGGCCGCAGGTCGTGGTGAAGCGCGACCTGCTGCCCTCGTTCTCCGTGCTGTCCGTGATCTCGCTGTTCGGGCTGCCCGCGGGGTGGCTGTGGGCGTGGCTCGCACCGCCGCAGAACGTGGTCGCGCAGCAGGACGGCTCGCTGATCCCGGTGACCGGCGAGAGCTACCACCGGCTCGACGGGCTGATGCTGTTCGTGCTGATCGGGCTGGGCGCCGGGCTGCTCACGGGCATCGCGGTGTGGCTGCTGCGGGAGCGCCGCGGCCCGGTGGTGATGCTCGCCGCCACGCTCGGCGCGGCCGTGGCGGCCTACCTGGCGCAGCTGACCGGGATCGGCGCGGCGGGCAGCCGGTACGCCGTCGACGCCGCGCCCGCGGTGGGTGACGTGATCGCCTTGGCCCCGGTGCTGGAGACGTGGTGGGGCTTGCTGGCGTGGCCCTTGGGCACGGCGCTGGCGTACGGCTGCCTGGCCGCGTGGAACGGTCTGGACGACCTCGGCCGTCGGCTGGGGTAGCGCCGGTCAGAGCTGGTAGGCCAGGTCGGGCACGTCGGTGACGAACATGTGCCCCGGCGCGTGGGTGATCGCGAACGGCGGTTTCGACGCCATCACGGCCGCCTGGGGCGTCACGCCGCACGCCCAGAACACCGGCACGTCGCCCTCGTGCGGCTCGGTGCGGTCGCCGAAGTCCGGCTCGTCCAGGTCGTCGATGCCGAGCGCACCCGGATCGCCCACGTGCACCGGCGCGCCGTGGACGGCGGGCATCCGAGCGGTGACCCGCTTCGCGGTGTCGACCAGGTCGGCGGGGATGTAGCGCATCGAGACCACCACCGGCCCGTGCAGGCGGCCCGCCGGGCGGCACTCGCGGTCGGTCACGTACATCGGCACGTTGCGCCGCTGCTCGACGTGCCGCAGCGGGACGTCGGCCTGCTTGAGCGCGGACTCGAACGTGAAGCTGCACCCGATGAGGAACGCGACCAGGTCGTCGCGCCAGTAGCCGGAGGCGTCGGTGGGCTCGTCGACCAACTCGCCGTGCTCCCAGATCCGGTAGCGGGGCACGTCGCGCATCAGGTCGGCGTTGCCCGCGAGGAACGTCGTGGTGCTGCCCTTGTCGGTGACGTCGAGGACCGGGCACGGCCTGGGGTTGCGCTGGGTGAACAGCAGCACGTCGTAGGCCCAGTCCTCCGGGACCGCGATGAGGTTGGCCTGCGCGTAGCCGTCCGCGAGCCCGGCCGTCGGCCCCTGGTGCTCCCGGCGCACCTGTTCCGGTGTCATCGTCGTCATCGCAGTTCGACTCCTTTCGTCTCGGGGAGGCCGAGCAGGGCGAGGACGGCGATGCCGTAGGCGATCGCGCCGAAGATCATCGCGCCGCCGACGCCCATGCCCTGCGCCAGGAAGCCCACCAGGGCGGGGAAGAACGCGCCGACCGCGCGGCCGAAGTTGTAGGTGAAGCCCTGGCCGGTGCCGCGCAGCTGGGTCGGGTACAGCTCGGCGAGGAACGAGCCGAAGCCGCTGAAGATCGCCGACGTGGTGAACCCGAGCGGGAACGTGACCAGCAGGATCAGGCCGTTCGCGCCCGGCGGGATGTTGGTGAACAGCACGATGAGGATCGCGCTGAGCACGGCGAACAGGGTGAACGTCCTCTTGCGGCCGAGCAGGTCGGTCAGGTAGCCGCCGGTGATGTAGCCCGCGAACGCGCCGCTGATGAGCAGCGCCAGGTACCCGCCGGTGCCGACCACGCTGAGGCCGCGTTCGGTCTTGAGGAACGTCGGCACCCAGCTGGCCAGGGTGTAGTAGCCGCCCTGGACGCCGGTGGCGAGGATCGCGGCGAACACCGTGGTGCGGCCGAGCCTGCCCTGGAAGACGGCCTTGAAGCTGCCCTTGGCGGGGCTGGTCTTGAGCGCCTGCTCGGCCTTGGGCGCGTCCTTGACGTTGCGGCGGACGTAGAAGACCAGGATCGCGGGGATCGCGCCGGTCCAGAACAGCACCCGCCAGGCCACGTCCTGCGGCAGGAAGCTGAACACGGCGGTGTAGACGATGACGCTCAGGCCCCAGCCGACGGCCCACGAGCTCTGGATGAACGCCACCGTCCGGCCCCGGTACTGCGGTTTGCAGTACTCGGCGACGAGGATCGCGCCCGCCGCCCACTCGCCGCCGAAGCCGAGGCCCTGCAGGGCGCGGAACACCATCAGCATCTCGTAGCTGGTGGCGAAGCCGCACAGGACCGTGAAGACGGCGTAGGTGATGACCGTGATCATCAGGGTGCGGACGCGGCCGATGCGGTCCGCGAGGATGCCCGCGATCGCGCCGCCGAGGGCGGAGACGACCAGGGTGACGGTGTTGAGCAGGCCCGCTTCGCCCGTGGTGAGGCCGAAGTAGGCGGTGATGGCGAACAGGCTCAGGGGCAGGACCTGGAAGTCGTAGGCGTCCAGGCCGAAGCCGCCGAACGCGCCGACGAAGGCCCGCTTGCCGTTGCGGCCCAGGGTGTGGAACCAGGCGAACGGGCCGTCCTTGGTGGTGTCTACGTCCGTGGTGCTCATGTGGGTCACCTCGCAGCCGTGAGGGTGTGCCGTGGCCCACACGGTAGGGGATTGTTGAACAATCCCACTAGAGGGCAATAGGACGAATCAACACGCCCTCCTGTGCTCCCGATCGCCTGTCCAGCGTCGGCCCTCGCGCACGCTCCCGCACACCCGCGCGAGTCGTCCCTTCACGTCGCGCGTGTCCTACGTTCAGGTCGTGCGCGTCCTACGTTCAGGACCCGCGAGTTCAACGCTCAGGCACGCGGAGCGGCGTTCAGCGCCCTTCCGTGATGGCCCGGCTGACGGCGTTGACCTGCCTGGTCGCGTTGATCAACGCGGCCAGGGCGGGCGGGTCGATCGCCTGGGCGCTGTCGGTCCACGACTCGTCCGGGAGCGGGTGGCTCTCGACCATCAGCCCGTCCGCGCCGATGCCTGCGGCGGCCATGGCCAGCGGCAGGACCCAGTCACGACGTCCGGCGGCGTGGCTGGGATCGATGATCACGGGCAGGCCGGCGCGGTCGCGCACCACCGGGACTGCGGAGATGTCGAGCGTGTTGCGGGTCTCGGTGATGAACGTGCGGATGCCCCGCTCGCACAGGATGACGTCCTCGTTGCCGGTCGCACGGACGTAGTCCGCCGCACCCAGCCACTCGTCGTACGTCGCGGAGAACGCCCGCTTGAGGACGACGGGCCGCCCGGTGGCGCCCACGACGCGCAGCAGTCGGCTGTTGTGCATCGACCGCGCGCCGACGAGGAACCCGTCCACGTGCGGCAGCAGCACGTCCACGTCGTGCTCGTCGAGCGGTTCGGCGATGACCGGCAGCCCGGTGGCCGCACGCGCCTCGGCCAGCAGCGGGAGGCCGTCGACGCCGATGCCCTGGAACCGGTCGGGGCGGGACCGGGGCTTGAACACGCACCCGCGCAGCACGTCCGCGCCCGCGTCGGCCGCCGCCTCGGCGTGCGCCACGTAGTCGGGCTCCACCGAGCACGGCCCGGCGATCACCGGGAACGAGCCGTCGCCGAACCGCGCGTCGCCGATGGACACGACCCTCATCACGTCCGCCCCGGTGTCGCCCGGCCTGGCCTAGCGCCCGTCCAGGACGTGCTTCATGCCCGCGAACACCGCTTTGGCCGTCACGTCGAAACCCTGCGCCAGCAACGCGTCGGACATCACCTCGGCCGACAGCTCCGCCGTCACGCCGTGCCGTTCGAGGATCGCGACGACGTCCTGCGCGTGCCGGGTGCGGCTGCCCGGCGGCAGCCGGTGGTGCAGCGACTCGTGCCGCATGTCGACCAGCGCCTCGGCGCTGATGTCGCACAGCTGCACGGCGAACACCCGGTCGGCGGGCACGGTGTCGAGCTCGGCCGGTTCGGTGCCGCCTCGCACCCAGTGCCAGACGTCGATCACCAAGCCCGCGTTCGCCCGGCCGGTGCCGCGGACCACCTCCCACGCCGTGCCCAGGTCCGGCACGGCGGCGAACGGCATGTACTCCAGCGCGACCTTCACCTCGCCCGCCCGTTCGCACAGCGCCGTGAAACCGTCCGCCAGCGCGTCCAGCGGCGTGGTTTCGAACAGGCCCGCGTTGACGTGGTCGGCGCCGAACGCGCGGGCGATGTGGAACGCGGTGGTCTCCTTCGGCGTCGGCGGCACCGTGTCGGCGGTCGCGACCCAGTCGCTGAGGAACTCCACTTCGGTGACCGCGACGCCGTGCTCCGCGAGGATCGCGCGCATCGCCTCGTCGTCGAGACCGGAGCGCAGCGCGGACTGGTAGACCTCGACGCTCAGCCCGACGCCGCCGAAACCCGCCTCGGCGGCCACCCGCACCCGCTCGCCGAACGGCGCGTCGCCCAGCGTCAACGAACTCACGGTCAGCCGACGAGCGGTCATCTGCATCACACGCTTCCGGGAGTCTGCGGCGCGGTCGTCTTCCGCTGGTCGAAGTCGGGGTAGAACCGCCGAATGAGCCGGAACGTCTCGTCGTAGTCGAGCTGTCCGGACGTGGGGCGGTGTTCCAGGAACGAATAGGTGAGCCGGGAACCGAGCGCGGGGAAGAAGATCCGGGACACGCTGCCGATGGCGCCCATCGCGATGACGATCAGCTCGGTGTCGTCGTCCGCGTCGGTCAACAACGACGCCAGCGCCTTCACGTCGGCCTTCGCCGTGGCCATGGTGGAAATCTTGACCACGTCGGCGCCCGCGGCTTTCGCGTCGGCGACGATCCCGGCGAGTTCGTCCACCGGCGGGGTGACGTCGAAGTCGTGGTAGGAGACGATCACCAGCGCGTCGTGCTCGCGGGCGGCGGCGATCACGTCCGCCACGATCGCGTGCGACGACAGTTCGACGTCCACGGCGTCGACCACGGGTGCGACCGCGCGGAAGAGCGCGAGGCGTTCCTCGTCCGAGCCGGTCCACCCGCCGCCTTCGTGCGCGGCGCGCACGGTGGCCAGCACGGGCAACCCGCGGAATGCGGCGATCTGCTCCAGGACGTGGTCGGGATCGGACTTCGCGAACTGGTCGATCCGCAATTCGGCGACATCGACCGCGGCGGCCAGTGCCGCTTTCGCCGAACGGGCGCAGTCGGTGTCGTCGAAGCTGACCGCGATGACGGGAACACCGCTGTCGAACAACGCCCGCAAAGTGTTCATCGTCGTGCCCGCATCCTCTTGTCCAGTCCCGGCGCCCGGTGAGGCGGTGTGCGACGCATCTTACACCATCGAATCAAGTGTTGAATGGTCGTCCGATTTTGCCGACGGCTTGGACCGCCGCGCCGATGAGGGACGAATCCGGTGCGGTCGCCGCGCGTTCGATCACGTCGCGCCCGGTGGAATCGCGCCACCGGTCGGCCGGAAATCCGTTCGTGAAATCGCGGAGGTAGCGATTGGCCCGGTCGATGAGGCCAGGCACCCCGGATATGCCCGAACCGACCCGGACGGTGTGGTGGGGTGAGGAATACAGGAGGTTCGCACAGGCGCGCGCCAGGTAACGGGCCTCGAGGTCCCAGGCCTCGTGTCCGGGTGGCAACCGGTGCGCGTCCACCCGCCACCGGCCGAACAGGGCGCGGCCGGACGCGAGTCCCTGCAGGCAATCGCCGTGGAATCGACAACTGCCGGGATAGCGGTCGTCCGGTTCGCGCGGCACGTACATGTGGCCGAGTTGCGGCGGATCGGGTCGCTGGGCGCCGCCCGACAACGGGGAGTGGAACGCACCGCCTATGCCGGTGCCCACCGACAGGTAGGCGAAATCCGGTGAGCCGTGGCGCGCCTCGGCCACGACGGCCGAATTGACGTCGAAGTCGAACCACACGGGCGTGTCGAACTCCCCCGCCAGGGTCGACGGCAGGTTCACGTCGGACCACCGGGGTTCCGAACTGCCGATGATCGCGCCGTAATCGCCCTGGTCCGGGTCGGTGACCAGGGGCCCGAAAACGGATAATCCGACGGCTGTCACGTCGTACCGCTCGAACAAGAGCGAGAGGTGCGCGATCAGCGCCGTGACGGTGTGCGCGGCCGTGGTGACCGCGATGCGCCGCCGTTCGACTTCCGCCAACGCCTCGTCGAACACGCCTACGAGGAACTTGGTCTTCCCCGCGTCCACGGCGACGACGACCGGGCCGCGCCGCTCGTCGCGGTCACGTCTGCGGCTTGGCATGCAACAGGGTCTGACCGGGTTGGTTGACCCAGTTGGCGAACAGTTCGAACAGGTGCTCGGAATTCGCGTCGCGACCGTAGTAGCGGTATTCGAGCGACTTGTCGGCGAGTTTCCCGGTACGCAGGTCCCAGGTCGGGAACGTGATCAGCAGATGTGCTTGGTCGATGGTCAGGCCGAGCAGGAACGGGAAGCTCGGGTAGTGCCAGATCTCCAGTCCCGCATTGCCGTCGCACAACTCCTTGAGCCGCTGCACGGTCTCCGCCTCTTCGCGTTCCCAGTGCCCGGGGAAGAACGACTTGTCGGCTCGGGCGAAGTCGATGGTGCGCAGGGTGATGTTCAGCTTGTTCGGGTTCAGGCGCACCAGGTCGCGCAGCAACGCGGTGGTGAAGGTGCCACCGGTGAACGCGAGGATCTCGATGTCGATGACGCGTTGCGAGGACTTCTTGGCGACCAGTTCGCGGACGAACTCGGCGGTGCCGCTCACGTCGTCGGGGAAGTGCAGCCCGGCGGCCGATGAGCCGATGCTGCGTTGGACCACCCGGGCGAGTCGGTCTTCCGCGCCCTGCCCCACCCGGCCGAGCACGACGAACACGGTCGGGAACACAATCAGCGCGGTCACCAGGTTCGGCAGGCACGCCTTGATGAATTCGAGGACCGGGTCGGACTCCACGGATCTCGGGAGCAGGAAGTAGATGACGGTGAGCGCCGCCGCCGCGACGACCGCCAGGAGCAGCTTCAGCCACTCTATGGCGGCTTGATCGTCGTTGTCGCGTGACCGTGCGGCGCTGCTTGCCATGGCGGATATATACCACCGGACGGCACGCCGTCAGGCGCCTTTCGGCGGTCCCGGCGGCCTGAAGGCGGGAGTCAGTTGCGATGAGGTAGTTGGCCCAATTCCGACAACGGCGCGGGCACGGCGCTCAGCGCGTCCAGAATGCCCGCCTCGCGGTGCAGCACTTTCCGCACCAGCCGCAGCCGCCGGGCGGGCGACGTCTCCTCCAGCAGCCGCTGCCGGTCCTCGAACGTCAGCAGGCAGTCGCCGGCCAACGCGTACGCCAGGTCGGCCAACGCCGTGTCCGGACCGGGCGGCCGACGCCCCACGCTCTGGTACGCCGCCTGCCGGTACCGGCCGTGCGCCGCCCGCGCGCTCTCCGCCAACAGCGGCAGCACGGCCTCGACCTCCGGCGGCGCGGCGGTGTCCGGCAGCCACTGCACCGACGCGACCAGGTACGGCGCGCTGTCCTCGTCCACGTCGAGCAGCCGGAAGCGCCGACCGCCCTTCGTGGTCAGGTCGTACCGCCCGTCCGGCAGCCGCCGCGCCTCCTGCAGCACCGCCGTGCAGCCGATGTCGGACAACGCCTCCACGTTCTCCGCGCCGACCTCCCACCCCTGCTTGATCGACACCACGCCGAACGTCCGCTCCGGCACCGCGCCCGTCACCAGGTCGACGGTCAACTGCCGGTACCGCGGCTCGAACACGTGCAACGGCAGTGCCGCCCCGGGCAGCAGCACGGTGCCCAGCGGGAACAGCGGGAGGGTCGTCGTCACGAACCCAAGCTACGGGCGGACGGTGGCCGCAGCACGGCGAACGGGTCCGTGATCCGCATTTCCCCCGACACGAAGCGGAACAGCGCCGCCGGCCTGCCACCGGAGGGCCCCGGCTGCACGGTCCCGCCGGTCGGCTCCAGCAGCCCCCGCCGCGCCAGCACGCGTTGCAGGTTGGTCGCCGACACCTTGTAGCCGAGGGCCGCGGAGTACAGCGAGCGCAACGCGGAGATGGTGAACTCCGGCGGGGCCAACGCGAACCCCAGGTTCGTGTACGACAGCTTCGACGCGAGCCGGCTGCGGGCACGGCGGCAGATCGCCTCGTGGTCGAACGCGGTCGCGGGCAGCGCGTCCACCGGGTGCCACGTCGTGTCCGACGGCACCACGGGGTCGATGTGCGACGGCACCAGGCCGAGGAACGCGGTCGCCACCACCCGCGGGCCGGGCACCCGCGAGGGGTTGCTGAACACGGCCAGCTGCTCCACGTGTGACAACTGTCGCACGTCGACTTTCTCGGCCAGCTGACGGCGGATCGAGGCCTCGACGTCCTCGTCGTCGCCGAGTCCGCCACCGGGCAGTGACCAGCGGTGAGCGTGCGGTTCCCGGGCGCGCTCCCATAGCATGACCTGGAGTGATCCGGCTCTCACCTGGAGCACCGCGGCCAGCACCTCATGTCCCGCCAGTCCCACTCGGCTGATACTATCGGCCACGTTTTCGACCGATAGGCGAAAACCTGGCTCAAGGGAGGAACCCATGGTCGCTACCGCCTATGTGGAGCGAACCTCGGACGGCGCCTACGACGGCATCGCGCCGGACGCCGCCTGGCGTGACGAGGTGCTGGAGCTGGCGCGCGAGCGGGACGCGGTCATCCTCGCGCACAACTACCAGCTGCCCGAGATCCAGGACATCGCCCACCACACCGGTGACTCGCTGGCGCTCAGCCGCATCGCGGCCGCGAGCGAGGCGTCCACCATCGTGTTCTGCGGTGTGCACTTCATGGCCGAGACGGCCAAGATCCTCGCGCCGCACAAGACCGTGCTGATCCCGGACGAGCGGGCGGGCTGCTCGCTGGCCGACTCGATCACCGGCGAGCAGCTGCGCGCGTGGAAGGCCGAGCACCCCGGCGCGATCGTCGTCTCCTACGTCAACACCACGGCCGAGGTGAAGGCGGAGACCGACATCTGCTGCACCTCGTCGAACGCGGTGGACGTGGTGAAGTCGATCCCGGCCGACCGGGAGGTGCTGTTCCTGCCGGACCAGTTCCTCGGCGCGCACGTCAAGCGCGAGACGGGCCGGGAGAACCTGCACATCTGGGCGGGCGAGTGCCACGTGCACGCGGGCATCAACGGCCCCGAGCTGGCCGAGCGCGCGGCGGCGAACCCGGACGCCGACCTGTTCATCCACCCCGAGTGCGGGTGCGCCACGTCGGCGCTCTACCTCGCGGGCGAGGGCACCGTCCCGGCCGAGAAGGTCAAGATCCTCTCGACCGGCGACATGATCACCGCGGCCCGGCGGACGACCGCGAAGTCGGTGCTGGTGGCGACCGAGATCGGCATGCTGCACCAGCTGCGCCGGGCCGCGCCGGAGATCGACTTCCGCGCGGTGAACGACCGGGCGTCGTGCCGGTACATGAAGATGATCACCCCGGCCGCGCTGCTGCGGGGCCTGCGGGAGAACAAGGACGAGGTGCACGTGGACCTGGAGACCGCGAAGCGGGCGCAGGGCGCGGTGCAGCGCATGATCGAGATCGGGCAGCCCGGCGGCGGCGAATGAGCACCCCCTTGTGGGAGGCCCGCGCCGACCTGCTGGTCGTCGGCACGGGCGTGGCCGGTCTGACGGCGGCGCTGCGCGCGCGTGAGCTGGGACTCCGGGTCCTGGTGGTGACCAAGGGCGCCGGCGAGGACGGCAACACCCGGTGGGCGCAGGGCGGCGTGGCCGTCGTGCTGCACGGCGAGCACGACGAGGGCGACACGGTCGACGCGCACGTCCGCGACACGCTGGTCGCCGGCGCCGGGCTGTGCGACGAGGCCGCGGTCGAGGCGATCATCGCGGGCGGACCGGCCGCGGTGGCGCGGTTGCGCGAGCGGGGCGCGGTGTTCGACGCCGCGCCGACCGGTGGCCTGGCCCGCACGCGGGAGGGTGGGCACAGCGCGTTCCGGGTGGTGCACGCGGGCGGCGACGCGACCGGCGCGGAGGTGGAACGCGCGCTGCTGGCGGCGGCGTCCGACGGCCGCGTGCCGGTGCTGGAGAACCACGTCGCGGTGGACGCGGTGCGCACGCCGCTCGGCCAGGTGTGCGGCCTGCTGGTGCTGGACGGCAACGGCGTGCCGGGCGTGCTCGGCGCGCCCGCCGTGCTGCTGGCCAGCGGCGGCCTCGGCCAGCTCTACCAGGCCACGTCCAACCCGGAGGTGGCCACCGGCGACGGCCTCGCGCTGGCGTTGCGCGCGGGCGCGGTGGCGGCGGACGTCGAGTTCGTCCAGTTCCACCCGACCGTGCTCTACACCGGGCGCGGCGCGCGTGGCCGCTGCCCGCTGGTCACGGAGGCGGTGCGCGGCGAGGGCGCGGTGCTGGTCGACGCGACCGGCGCGCGGGTCATGCGCGGCGTGCACCCGTTGGCGGACCTGGCGCCACGCGACGTGGTGGCCGCGGCGATCACCCGGCACATGGCGGCCGGCCCCGGCGGCGTGGACGACCACGTGTTCCTCGACGCCACGGGCATCGCCGACTTCGCGCGCCGGTTCCCGACCGTGCACGCGGCCTGTCTCGCGGCGGGGGTCGACCCGGCGGGCGAGCCGATCCCGGTGACGCCCGCGGCGCACTTCGCGTGCGGCGGCGTGGTGTCCGATGTGGACGGACGAACGGGTGTCACCGGCCTGTACGCGGCGGGCGAGGTGGCCCGCACCGGGCTGCACGGCGCGAACCGGCTGGCGTCCAACAGCCTGCTCGAAGGCCTGGTCGTCGGCACGCGGGCGGCCGAGGCGGTCGCGGCGGACCTGGCGCTGGGCGTGCTGGCCCGCCCGTCGGCGGCGGTCGCGGCGGAGCTGCCGACGGCGCCGGTCGCCGACCGGGACTCGCTGCAGCGGGTCATGTCCCGGTACGCGGCGATCGGCCGTGACTCCGAGGGACTGGCCGTGGTCGGGTCGGTGCTGGACCTGTCCACCGCGGACCGTCGGCTGGACAGCCGGGAGCTGGTCGAGGACGCGGCGCTCACCGTGGCCGCGCGGGCGTTGATCGCGGCGGCGGCGGAACGCGAGGAGTCGCGCGGCTGCCACGTGCGCACCGACTTCACCGAGCGGGACGACGTGCGGTGGCAGCGCAGCCAGGTGGTCCGGCTCAACCCGTCCGGCCAGCCGGTGCTGGCCGATCCGGTGGTGGCGAGAGGAGTGGCATGAGCCTCGATCTGGACGACGCGCGGCGCGTGATCGCGACGGCGTTGGCGGAAGACCTGCGGTACGGCCCGGACGCGACGACCGAGGCGACCGTGCCCGCGGACGCGGTGGCCGTGGCGGAGTTGAGGCCGCGCGCGGCCGGCGTGCTCGCGGGCATCCCGGTGGCGCTGGAGGTGTTCCGCCAGGTCACGGACGTGGAAGTGCTGGAAGAGCGGCGGGACGGCGACAAGGCCGTGCCCGGCGAGCCCGCGCTGGTGCTGCGCGGGCCGGTGCGCGGCCTGCTCACCGCCGAGCGCACGGCGTTGAACCTGCTGTGCCACCTGTCCGGCGTCGCCACGCTCGCCGCCGCGTGGGTGGACGAGGTCGCGGGCACCAAGGCGCGGGTGCGCGACTCCCGCAAGACCCTGCCGGGCCTGCGGCTGCTGGAGAAGTACGCGGTGCGGTGCGGCGGCGGCGTCAACCACCGGCTCGGGCTCGGCGACGCGGTGCTGATCAAGGACAACCACGTGCGGGCCGCGGGCTCGGTGCGGGCGGCGTTGGCCGCGGTGCGCGCGCACGCGCCGCACCTGGCGTGCGAGGTCGAGGTCGACTCGCTCGACCAGCTGGACGAGGCCGTCGCCGAGGGCGCGGAGCTCGTGCTGCTGGACAACTTCACCGCCGCCGAGTGCGCGGAGGCGGTGCGCCGGGCGGGCGGTGTCGCGCTGGAGGCGTCCGGCGGGCTCACGCTGGACGTGGCCAGGGCCTACGCCGAGACCGGCGTGGACTACCTCGCCGTCGGCGGCCTGACGCACTCCGCCCCGGCGCTCGACCTGGGGCTGGACCTGCGGTGAGCCGCTGAACGGACGGGGAACGCGCCCGCGCCCGGGTCCAGGCCCGGGCGCGGGCGGCGTTCAGGAGTCGCGCCGCTTGGTCTTGTCGTCGCGCTCCACGTCGACCCGTTCCTTGCGCACCTCGCCGCGGACGTGCTGCTGCTCGGTCACGGCCTGCTTCTCCAGCCGGACCTTCTCCACCGCCTTGGCCTTCTTGTCCACCACCGGCTCCTGCCGGCGGAGGGTGACCTCGGCCTCCTCGTCGACGAACGCACCATCGGTCGACGCGCCCTCGGCGGGCTCGCTCACCACGCGGACCTCTTCGTGCGTCACCGGCACCGTCACGTCCTTCTGCTCGGTCACGGTGTGCTTGACCAGGCGCACGCGGCCGGCTTCGACGTCGCGGGTGCCGACGTCCAGCTCTTCCTCGTAGCGGGTGACCGAGTCGCCCGTGCGGGCCTCGCGGCGGGCGTGCTTCCCCGCGGCCGCCGGTCCTGCGGCGGTGGTCTTCTCGCCGCGCGCCACGCCGCGTCCCTCGGGACGGGTCTCGCCGGGCATCCCGCCACCGCGCATCTCGCCGCGGCTCAGCCCGGACGTGTGGCCGGCGGCGGGCATGGGCCTGGTCTCCGAGCGCCCGCCCGGCAGCCGGTCGTGGTCGCCGGAGCGGTGCGACGGGATCATGCCGTAGTACTCGTACAGCTCGTCCTGCTGCTTGTCGGACATGTGCTGGTCGGACACGTCGATCCGGGGCGCGTCCTTGACTTGCTGCTTGTCCACGGGCACGGTGACGACGCCGTTGCCCATGGTCGCGTCCTGGATCGGCACGAACGACTCCTTGAGGCCGAACAAGCCGGTGTGCACCGAGGCCCACATCGGCCGTCCGTCCCGATCATCGAGCCACACCTGTTTGACCGAGCCGATGCGCTCACCGTGCTCATCGATCACTTCGCAGTCGTACAGGCGGTCCACTTCGGCCTGGTTGATCATGGCCAGCGTCCCCTTCGCGTGTCGTGATACGTCCCGCAGAGGGCTTCCCGGCACCAAGGGCCACCTACTCGGCTGCCACCCGTTCGTGTAAGGCAACGTCACTCGAAAGAAATTCAGAGCCGACGATTCGCCAGGACGGGCAAGGTGGTCCTCGCCCGCGTGACACTCCCCGTGTCCACAGTGGTCAGGATCATCCCGGGCTCGCCCGCCAACTGCTCGACCACCTCGCCCAACGGCGAGGCGACCGTGCTGTGACCGACACCGGTGGGAGCGCCGCCGTGGTCGGCCCCCGGGTCGGCCTGGCCGCACGCCAGCACCCACGACGTGCAGTCCAGCGCACGCGCGCGCACCAGCAGCTCCCACTGCTCGCGCTTGCCCGGCCCCGAGCCCCACGACGCGCACACCAGCACGGCCGTCGCGCCGCGGTCCGCCAACGCCCGGAACAGTTCGGGGAACCGCACGTCGTAGCACGTCGCCAGGCCGAACGTGACGCCGTCGACCTCGACGACCACCGGCGCGGAGCCGGGCGCGACCGTGCGCGACTCGGTGAACCCGAACGCGTCGAACAGGTGGATCTTGTCGTAGCCGACGTGGTGGCCGCCGCCCGTGACCAGCAGGGTGTTCGCCACCCGGCCGTCCGGCGCCGGCGTGAACATGCCCGCCACGACGACCACGCCGTGCTCGTCGGCGATGTCGCGCACGGCGCCCGCCCACGGGCCGTCCAACGGCTCGGCCACCGGCCCCAGGGGCACGCCGAACCGGCACATCGTGGCCTCGGGGAACACCACCACGCGCGCGCCGTCGGCCGCGGCGCGCGCGGTTCCCCCTCGCACCAGGTCGAGGTTGGCCGCCGGGTCGCTGGACGAGGTGATCTGGCAGAGGGCGACACGCATGTGGCCCACTCTAGGTAGTGTCGGGTCTCGTGCGCGCCCTCCTTCCCCCGCTGCTCGTCGTAGCCCTTCTCGCCGCTGCGGGGTGCACGGGCGCGACGACACCGAGCGCCGAGGGCACGTCGGACAACAGCGCGCTCGTGCTGGCCGACCCGATGGAGCCGACCACGCTCAACCCGCTGCTCGGCTACGGCCGCGAAGGCGTGTCGAAGCTGTACGACGGGCTGGTGGATCACCGCGCGGACGGCTCGGTGCGGCCGCAGCTCGCGGCGGACGCGCCGAAGCCCGCCGCGGACGGGCTGAGCTGGACCGTGACGCTGCGCGAGGACGTGAAGTTCACCGACGGCACGTCCTTCGGGCCCGAGGACGTGGTGGCGACCTACCGGGCGCTGCTCGACCCGGCGTCCGGCTCGACCGAGCGGGCCGCGTACGCGGAGCTGAGCGGCGTGGAGCAGCTGGACGTGCACACGGTCCGGTTCACGCTGGCCAGGCCGTGGGCGGCGTTCCCGCACACGCTCGTGCTCGGCATCCTGCCCAGCGAGGCGCTGGGCGGTCCGTTGCGCGACGTGCGCGCGGTCGGCACGGGCCCGTACAAGCTGGTGGACTGGCGCAAGGGCGACCGGATGGTGCTGGAGGCCAACGCCTCCTACTTCGGCGGCGAGCCCAAGATCCGCAAGCTGACCGTGGTGTTCGTGCCGGACGACAACACGCGTGCCCAGCGGATGCAGGCGGGCGAGTTCGACGGCACCGCGCTGCCGCCCCGGCTGGCCGCGTCGTTCAGCGCCGCCAACGGCATGAGGGTGATCACGCACCGCAGCGCCGACCTGCGTGCCGTCACGTTGCCGGGTGGCGCCGTGACGGGTGACAGCGCGATCAGGATGGCGTTGAACCACGCGGTCAACCGCAAGGGCATGGTGGACAACCTGCTCGGCGGCCAGGGCGCCGTGGTGAGCACGCCGGTGCCGGACGCGCTGCCGGAGTTCGTGGAGACCGGCGCCCGGTTCGCCTACGACAAGGCGCTGGCCGAGCTGCTGCTGGACCAGGCGGGCTGGGCGCGGGGCGCGGACGGCGTGCGCGCGCGCGACGGCGTGGCCGCCCGGTTCACGCTGATGTACCCGATCGGCGACGTGGTGCGCGCCGACCTGGCCACCGCGTTCGCCGCGGACGCCAAGGCGGTCGGCATCGACGTGCAGCTGGCCGGGCTGAGCTGGGAGGCCCTCGCGCCGAGGCTGGGCGCGGACGCCCTGCTGCACGGCGGCGGCACCCCGTTCGACCCGGACCTGATGACCTACCAGCCGCTGCACACGCCCAACCCGTGGGGCTACTCGAACCCGCAGGTGGACGCCGCGCTGGACGCCGGGCGGACATCGCTCGACCCGGCGCAGCGCGCGGCGGCGTACAAGCAGTTCCAGCGCGCGTACGTGGCCGCGCCGGGCATGGTGGTGCTGGCGTCGGTGCGGCACACGTACGTGGTGCGGGAGAACTGGAACGGCTACCAGGAGGTCGTGGACCCGCACGCGCACGGCGCGCTGTCGTGGGGCCCGTGGTGGAACCTGGAGAAGTGGACGCCCCGCTAGCCCCCGTCTTGTTGCATGCTGTTGGCGGTAGTGCACAGGAAATCCGCGGAACCCGGGGGGCGCCATGACGATCTTCCTCGACTCGGCCGGTTCGTCGCTGCCACCGCGCGAGGTGCTCGACGAGGTCATCGGACACCTGCGGCGCGAGGCGGAGATCGGCGGGTACGTCGCCGCGCAGGAGCGCGCGGCCGACCTGGAGGCCGGGTACGGGGTGTTCGCCGAGCTGCTGGGCGCGTCGCCGGACGAGATCGCGTTCACCGACAGCGCGACCCGGTCGTGGCTGACCGCGTTCGACGCCGTGCCGCTGGCCGCGGGCGACCGGGTGCTGTTCAGCGAGGCCGAGTACGCGGGCACGGCGATCCCGATCCTGCGCCGTGCGCGCGAGGTCGGCGCGTCCGCGGAGGCGGTGCCGTCGGACGCGTTCGGGCAGATCGACGTGGACGCGTTGAAGGACATGCTGGACGAGCGGGTGAAGCTGGTCTCGCTGGTGCACGTGCCGACCAACAGCGGGCTGGTGAACCCGGCGCGCGAGGTCGCCGAAGCGGCGCACGAGGTCGGCGCGCTGGTGCTGCTGGACGCGTGCCAGTCGATCGGGCAACTGCCGGTGCGCGCCGACGAGCTGGGCGTGGACCTGATCTCGGGCACCGGCCGCAAGTGGCTGCGCGGGCCGCGCGGCACCGGTGTGCTGGTGGTGCGCCGTGAGGCCGCCGCGCGCATGAACCCCCGGCTGGTCGACCTGCACAGCGCGGAGTGGGTCGCGCCGGACGACATCCGGCTGCGGGACGACGCGCGGGTCTACGAGATCTGGGAGACGAGCGTCGCCGACCGGCTCGGGCTCATCGCGGCGGCACGGCACGCGCTGGCCAAGGGCCTGGACGTGATCGAACGCGAGGTGGGGGAGCGCGCGCGACGGCTGCGTGACGGGCTGAGCGCGCTGCCGGGCGTGACGGTGCGCGACCCGGGCGTGCGCAAGGCGGGCATCGTCACGTTCACCGTGGACGGCGTGGCGGCCACCGACGTGCGCGACCGGCTGGCCCGCGCGGGCGTCACGGTCACCGTGAGCTGGGCGTCGTCCACGTTGCTGGACATGACCAGGCGCGGGCTCTCCGAGGTGGTGAGGGCGTCGCCCCACTACTTCGTCGAGCCCGCGCAGGTCGACCAGGCCGTGGCGGCCGTGGACGCGGCTCGGGTCAGCTGACGCCCTCGGCCAGCTCGATCACCTGCTGCTCGGTGAACCCCGCCGGCACCTGGAGCTGGAACGCCCGGCCGTCGGGCAGCGGGGCTTGGAGCATCCACCGATCGTCGGCGAGGTGGACGAGTTCGCCCCGCCGGCCGTCGACGGACACGGGAACGACCGGTACGGGGCCACCTCCGACGACCTCGCCGTAGTTCGGGACGAGACCGAGCATGGTGCTCACGTGGATGGCGCGGTCCGGGGCTCGCGGGTCACGCAACGACGTCACCGCCCCGTCACCGTCCGGGCCGGCGTCCTTGAACGCGTGCAGCTCCCAACCGGCGGGCGCGACGCTGATGTCCAGGCTCACCCGCTCGTCGGTGTCGACCAGGGTGTCGGCGAGCGAGCGCACTGCTCGCTCGTCGGCGAAGTTGCCCGTGCCGGTGAGCGTGATCCACTGGCCGGGGGCCCGCTCCCAGGTGAGCGACACCGACTGGAACTCCGGCGCCTCCTGGCCGACCCGCTCGACCACGGCAGGCTTGCCGGCGTAGGTGGTGTCCCGGCCACCGCCGGCGCCCGGCCTGTCCCGATGGGTCTTGACGTAGATGGCGCTCGACCGCCCGCCGGGTCGCTGGTCGGCGTCGCGGTACACAGCCGCGAGCCAGCCGGGTTCCGCGGTGAAGCCCGGTCCGGTCACCCCGTCCGGGATCGGGTCCAGCTTCGGCGGCAGCGTCGGCATGGCGAACCCGACCAGCACCGGCGGCTCGCCGACGACCGCAGACGGTGGCGGCGGCGAGCCGGGGCCGCCGGTGGCGACGATCCCGAAGGCGGCGACGGCGGCCGCGGCGGCCGCGATGACCACCGCGCGGCGGCTGTGGTGACCACCGCGCGGCGACGGGGACGTGGCCCGGATCTCGGTCAGCAGCTCGGCGCGGGCCTTGGCCAGCACGTCCTCGGACAGCGTGGTCGGCTCGGGGCCGTGGTCCCGGAGCACGGTGAACTCGTTCATGCGATCTCCTCGGCGGACAGCCGGCGGTCGTCCAGCCGGGCGCGGACCTTGCCGCGGGCGCGGTGCAGCCGGGACCGGACCGTGCCGACCGGAATGCCCAGCGCCGCGGCGATCTCGGTGTAGGACAGCTGCGGGTAGGTCCACAGCAGCAGCACGTCCAGGTCCTCGCGCGGCAACGCGGCCAGCGCGTCGGCCAGCTCGCCCCGCAACGCCCTGGCGTCGACCCGCGCGGCCACCTCGCCGAGCTCCGTGGTCGTCTCCACGTGCCCGGCCGCGCGGCCGAACGCCCGGTACCGCCGCTCCTCGTCCCTGGCGTGCCGGCGCACCAGGTTGGTGGCGATGCCGAACAGCCAGGCCCGCACCGGCGCGCGTCCGGGTGCGTAGCCGGTGCGGCCCCGGAAGGCGAGCAGGAACGTCTCGCTCATCAGGTCGTCCGCGAGCGCGCCCACCCGGCGGGACAGGTAGCCGTGCACGACCGGCGCGTACCGGTCGAAGATCACCGCGAACCGCTCGGGGGTCGTCAACGACTCGGCGATCACGTGCTCGTCGGTGCCACCGGGAGGCGACTCCGTCGGCGGGACGGGCCCGGCGGGTGGGTTGCGCATGGTCATGCTCCCTGTTGCCCGAAGTCGCGATCCGGTTCGCGGAGCTCGGCCGGACCGCCGGACCGCCGGACCGCCGGACCGCCGGACCGCCGGGCGGCACGACGCGGCGCGGGCCCGACGAGGTGGTGAGGGTGTCACCCCACCACGTCGTCGAGCCCGCGCAGGTCGATCAGGCCGTGACGGCCGTCAGCAGGTGCGTCCGGTGATGCGCGGGACGCAGTCGGAGTAGTCGAGGAACAACTGCACCGCGGTGTCGTTGCGCGAGGTCTGCGCGGCGATCAGCGTGTCGCGCGGGTAGAAGCCGCTGGTGCCGCTCGCCGACCTGGGGTACATCTCGAACGTGTAGCTCCAGATCTTGTGGGCGGCCCACATCCAGTCGTCGACGCTGCCGTCGGTGATGTAGAGGTCGCTGGCCTGCTGCGGCGTGTAGCCGTTCAACGACGCCATCCGCCTGCCCATGGTCTGGAACACGGTGGCCTGGGTGGCGTCCAGGCCCGCGGCGGTGTCGTTGTAGGTGTAGCCGTACGGCCACAGGATCAGCTCCGAGAACGTGTGCCAGTCGATGTGCGACTTGATCTGCTGCACACCGCCCACCACGCGGCCGTTCACGAAGTCGCGGACCCGGGCGACCTCCGGCGCGGAGAACGCCGACGTGCCGCGGTAGGTGTCGCTCGACCCGCTGCCGCTGGAGCCGCCGCAGCAGCCCCACTGGTGGCCCCAGTTGCGGTTCGGGTCCGTGCCGGTCGCGGTGGAGTTCGGCTGCCGGTTCTTGCGCCACGCCCGGAACGAGCCGGTCGCGATGTCGTACTCGGCGCCGTCCGGGTTGACGCTGGGGATGACCCAGATCTCCCGGCTGTCGACCGCGCCCTTGATGGCCGCGTTGGACGCGTAGTTGTCCGTGTACCGCTTGATGATGTGCAGGCACATCTCCACGGTCAGGTGCTCCCGCGCGTGCTGGTTGCAGGTGAACAGCACCTCGGGCTCGGACTCGTCGGACGCCGGGTTGTCGCTGATCTTGATCATCCACAGGTCGCGGTTCTGGTACGACTTGCCGATGCTGCGCAGCGTGACGAGGTTCGGGTGGTCGCTGACCGTCTGGTTCAGCTCGGCGACCATCTCGGCGTAGTTGTGGTAGCCGGTGTAGCCGGACGGGAAGTCCTGCGCGCCGAGCTGGGGGTCGGCGAAGTCCGCCTTGCCCAGGCCCGCGAGCTGGGCGTCCGCGTCACCGGCGTTCCTCATCGGCAGACCGGTGGCGCGCAGCAGCCACTGCTGGCGGGGTTCGGCGATCACGGTGAGCGTGTCGCCGTGCTGACCGAGGACGTCGACCCCGGTCCGGGCGACCTTGGTCCTCGCCTCGGGTGTGGTGGCGGTGACCTCGAACACGGTCCGCTCGGGGGTTTGGGCGGTCGCCGGTTGCGCCGAGCCGGGGTGCGCGGGGAGCACCAGGGCCACGCTCGCGACCAGCGCGGCGGCCACGAGGCCGCGCCGCTTGGTGAACATCAAGCCTCCATCATCAGCAGGGGTTGCGACGGAGATGGGGAACACCCGCAAGAGGTGCACACGCAGCGTGGCCCGCCGATCACGGATCGAGGTAGCCCCCGTTTGTCGGGTTCACCACTCGGGACCCGGGCTGACAGTTGACGGAATTGGCGACGCCTTACCCTTGTGGGCATGCTCAACCGCATCGACCTGCGAGGTCGTGTCCCGTCACCCGCCGAACTGCGCGCCGCGCTGCCGCGCGCCGAGGTCGACGTGGACGCGGTGCTGCATCACGTCCGGCCTCTTGTGGACGACGTGCGGAAACGGGGCGTGGAGGCCGTGCTGGAGCACGGCGAGAAGTTCGACAAGGTGCGCCCGGCGTCGGTCCGCGTGCCCGCCGCCGAGCTGGAGCGCGCGCTGTCCGAGCTCGACCCGGCCGTGCGGGCGGCGCTGGAGGAGTCCGTCGCCCGCACCCGCAAGGTGCACGCCGACCAGCGCCGGGTCGACACGACCACCCAGGTCGTGCCCGGCGGCACGGTCACCGAGCGCTGGGTGCCGGTGTCCCGGGTCGGCCTGTACGCGCCCGGCGGCCTGGCCGTCTACCCGTCCACCGTGGTCATGAACGTGGTGCCGGCGCAGATCGCGGGCGTCGAGTCGTTGGTGGTGTGCTCGCCGCCGCAGGCGGAGTTCGGCGGCCTGCCGCACCCGACGATCCTGGCCGCCGCCGCGCTGCTCGGCGTCACGGAGGTGTGGGCCGTGGGCGGCGCGCTCGCCGTCGCGCTGCTGGCGTACGGCGGCACGGACACCGACGGCCGGCTCCTGGAGCCGGCGGACCTGGTGACCGGTCCCGGCAACATCTACCTGACCGCCGCCAAGCGGCTGCTGCGCGGCCTGATCGGCATCGACGCCGAGGCCGGGCCGACCGAGATCCTGATCCTGGCCGACGACACGGCCGACCCGGTGCACGTGGCGGCCGACCTGATCAGCCAGGCCGAGCACGACACGCTGGCCGCGAGCGTGCTGGTGACCACGTCGGCGGAGCTGGCGGACGCGGTGGACGCCGAGCTGGAGCGGCAGGTCGACGCGACCAAGCACCGCGAGCGCGTGCGGACGGCGCTGGTCGGCAGGCAGTCCGGCACCGTGCTGGTGTCGAGCCTGGACGAGGGGCTGCGGGTGGCGGACACCTACGCCGCCGAGCACCTGGAGATCCAGACGGCCGACGCGCGCGAGGTCGCCGCCCGCGTGCGCGCGGCCGGCGCGATCTTCGTGGGCGCGCACTCGCCGGTGTCGCTGGGCGACTACTGCGCGGGCTCCAACCACGTGCTGCCCACCGCCGGGTGCGCGCGGCACTCGTCGGGGCTGTCGGTGCAGACGTTCCTGCGCGGCATCCACGTCGTCGACTACAGCGAGGACGCGTTGCGCGAGGTGTCGTCGCACGTCGTGGCGCTGGCGAACGCCGAGGACCTGCCCGCGCACGGCCAGGCGGTCACGGCGAGGTTCCGCGGATGAGGCCGATCGGCGACCGGGTCGAGATCGGCGACCTGCCCCTGCGGGACGACCTGCGCGGACGCACGCCGTACGGCGCGCCTCAGCTGGACGTGGCCGTCCGGTTGAACACGAACGAGAACCCGTACCCGCCCACGCCCGCCCTGGTCGAGGACGTGGTGCGGGAGGTGGCCGCCATCGCCGGTGAACTGCACCGCTACCCGGACCGGGACGCGGTGGCGTTGCGCGAGGACCTGGCCGCCTACCTGGCGTCGTCCACGGGCGTGCCGCTGACCTCGGCGAACCTGTGGGCGGCGAACGGGTCGAACGAGGTGCTCCAGCAGATCCTGCAGGCGTTCGGCGGGCCGGGCCGGTCGGCGCTGGGCTTCGAGCCGTCGTACTCGATGCACCCGATCATCGCCGCGGGCACCCGCACGGAGTGGGCGCCGACGCCCCGCCGCGCCGACTTCTCGCTGGACGTGGAGCGCGCGGCCGAGATCGTCGCCGAACGCGCGCCGGACGTGGTGTTCGTGACCAGCCCCAACAACCCGACCGGGCAGAGCCTGCCGGTGGACGACCTGCGGGTGCTGATCGAGGCGTCGCCCGGGATGGTCGTGGTGGACGAGGCGTACGCGGAGTTCTCGTCGCGGCAGAGCGCGGTCGTGCTGCTGGACGACTACCCGGCGAAGCTGATCGTCAGCCGGACCATGAGCAAGGCGTTCGCGTTCGCCGGCGGCCGGCTGGGCTACCTCGCCGCCGCGCCCGCCGTGGTGGACGCGTTGCAGCTCGTGCGGCTGCCGTACCACCTGTCGGCGTTGACGCAGGCGGCGGCGCGGGCCTCGTTGCGGCACGCCTCCGAGACGCTGGGCTCGGTGGCCAAGCTGGCGGCCGAACGGGACCGGGTGGTGGACTCGCTCGCGGGCCTGGGCTTCTCGGTGGTGCCGAGCGACGCGAACTTCGTGCTGTTCGGGTGGTTCGAGGACGCGCACGCCACGTGGCGGTCGTACTTGGAACGCGGTGTGCTGATCAGGGACGTCGGCATCGCCGGACATCTGCGGGTGACGGTCGGCACTCCGGAGGAGAACGACGCGTTCCTCGCAGCGAGCAAGGAGGTTGACCGGTGAGCCGGGTCGGCAAGGTGGAGCGGACCACCAGGGAATCGTCGGTGTACGTCGAGGTGGACCTCGACGGCACCGGGCAGGTCGAGATCGGCACGGGGGTGCCGTTCTACGACCACATGCTGACCGCGCTGGGCGTGCACGGGTCGTTGGACCTGGTCGTCCGGGCGAAGGGCGACGTGGAGATCGACGCGCACCACACCGTGGAGGACGTGGCGATCGTGCTCGGGCAGGCGTTGCGGGAGGCGTTGGGCGACAAGGCGGGCATCCGCCGGTTCGGCGACGCGTGGATCCCGATGGACGAGACGCTGGCGCACGCGGCGGTGGACGTGTCGGGCCGGCCGTACTGCGTGCACGTGGGCGAGCCGGAGCAGTTCACCACCTTCACGATCGGCGGCAACTACCCGTTCGTGCTGAACCGGCACGTGTTCGACTCGCTGGCGTTCCACGCGGGGATCGCGCTGCACGTGCGGGTGGAGTACGGACGTGACCCGCACCACATCGCCGAGGCGCAGTTCAAGGCGATCGCGCGGGCACTGCGCGCGGCCGTCGAGCCGGATCCGCGGGTGGGCGGCGTGCCGTCGACCAAGGGCGTCCTCTAGATGCCGAAGGAGTACGTGGTCATCGGCCTGATCGCGCTGGCCGGGTTCCTCGGCGGCGGCGTCTACAGCACGTGGAGGACGGCCCGCGGTCTGGCGATCGTCCTGCTGGTCCTGACCGTCGTCGCCGTGGGCGCCGCCGTCGCCTGGCTCCTCTGACCTGCCCGCACACGTCCGAGCGTTGAATTCAGGCCCCCTGAACGCAGGACTCTCGCCGCGTGGACGCAGGACTCTCGCGAGAGTCCTGCGTCCAGGGCGCGAGAGTCCTGCGTTCGGGATGGGTGGGTTCAACGTTCGGGGCGGTTGGGCGCGGGCGGTTTGGCTGTCTGCGTATGGTTGGTCACATGTCGTCACCGGCCGAGGCCGCCACCACCACCGGTCGCACTCGGGAGCGGGCCGACGCGGCCCGCAACAGGGCCCGCGTGCTCGCCGCCGCGGAAGAGGTGTTCGCCGCCGCGGGTGGTGCGGTCGGCGTGACGATGGAGGACATCGCGCGTGCCGCGGGCGTGGGCCGGGCGACGCTCTACCGGCGTTACCCGGACACGACGTCGATCGCGCAGGCGCTGCTGGACGAGCACGAGTCCGACATCCAGGACCGCATCCTCACCGGCCCGCCGCCGCTCGGTCCGGGCGCGTCGCCCGACGAACGGCTGGCCGCGTTCTACCGGACCATGGTCGGCCTGCTGGAACGGCACCTGCACCTGGTGCTCGGCGCGGAGACGGGCCGGGCGCGGTTCCGGGCGGGCGCCTACGGCTTCTGGCGGCGGCACGTCGCCTCGCTGGTGGACGGCGCGCCGGCGGCCGTGGTGGACGCCTTGATGGCGCCGCTGGCCCCCGAGGTCTACCAGTACCAAAGACAGGTGCGCGGCCTCGGCCCGGACGAGGTGGTCGCGGGCCTCGACTGGCTCACGAGGCGTGTTCTCGCAGGTAGTTAGGCGGCACGGCGGCCGTCAGCCACACGCCGTTGGCGCTCACCCGGAACTCGTGGCCGTCGGCGGCCATGGCCGCGGCGTCGACCACCAGCACCACCGGCTTGCCCCGGCGCGACCCGACCCGGACGGCCGTCTCCACGGTCGCGGACAGGTGCACGTCGTGCCGCGCCATCGGCCGCAGCCCGTCGCGGAAGATGTCGGGCAGGAACCGGCCGACCGTCCCGTGGTACAGCTCGGCGGGTGGCTCGGCCGCGGGCAGGTCCAACGACACCTCCACGGTGTGGCCCTGGTTGGCGCGGATGCGCCCGTCCTCGATCGCGAACCGCTGCTTGTCGTTGTCCGCCACGACCTCCAGCACCTGCGCCTCGGTCACACCCAGGGCGCGCACGAACTCCTCCAGGTCCACCCATCCCGCCGGGTCCAGGGTCAGCCCCAGCCGTTGCGGGTCGTGGCGCAGGGTCTTCGCCATCCGCTTCGACAAGCGGACCATCTGCTTCTTCTCTTGCACGACCTCCAGTGCAGCACGCGGCACAACCGGATTTCACGTGCCGCCTTCCAGGGCGGGCTTGAGCTTGGGCGCGCCGGGCCCGTCGGCGGCCTGCTCGTCGTCGAGGTTGTGCAGGGTGCAGCTGCGCAGCGACAGGCACCCGCACCCGATGCACGACGTCAGCCGGTCGCGCAGCCGCCGCAACGCGTCGATCCGGGCGTCCAGCTCCACCTGCCAGCTCGCCGACAGCCTGCTCCAGTCGGTCTTGGTCGGCGTGCGGTTGTCCGGCAGGGTCGCCAGCGCGTCGTGCACGTCCTCCAGCGACAGTCCGACCCGCTGCGCGGTGCGGATGAACGCCAGCCGCCGCAGCACGTGCCGCGGGTACCGGCGCTGGTTGCCCGCCGTGCGCTCGGAGGTGATCAACCCTCTTTCCTCGTAGAACCTCAGCGCGGTGTGCGGCACCCCGCTGCGTTCGGCCACTTGGCCGATGGTCAACATCTCCGGCAGCTTGGTCACGTGCCCATCCTACGTCTTGACCTCGACCTAAGTCGAAGTTGTTTCGTGGGTTCATGGCAGTCAAGGGCAAGTCGGACTTCGCGGACATCCCCGCGTTGTTCCGGCGGATGACAGGGGACGAGAAGCACGAGTGGGCGGCGGCGTCCACGCTGGACGTGCTGTGGGTGCTCTACGACCGGGTGCTGGACGTCGCGCCGGACCGGGTGGACGACCCGGACCGCGACCGGTTCCTGCTGTCCAAGGGGCACGGTCCGATGGCGTACTACGCCGTGCTGGCCGCGAAGGGCTACCTCGATCCGTCCACTCTGGACGGTTGGACCGCGTGGGACTCGCCGTTGGGCCAGCACCCGGACCGCGTGCTGGTCAACGGCGTCGAGATCAGCAGCGGCTCACTCGGACACGGCCTGCCGATCGCCGTCGGCACCGCACTCGGCCTGCGCGTCCAGGGGCGGACCGCGCGGACGTTCGTGCTGGTCGGGGACGCGGAGCTGGACGAGGGCAGCAACCACGAGGCGATCGCGCTCGCCGGTCGGCTCGGTCTGGACCGGCTCGTCACCGTCGTGGTGGACAACGCTTCCGGCACGCACGGCTGGCCCGGCGGGGTGGCGAAGCGGTTCGAGGTCGAGGGCTGGCAGGCGTCCACAGTGGACGGACGTGATCACGGCGCGCTGCACGAGGCGTTCACGCAGGACCACCCCGCCCGTCCCTTGGTCGTGGTGGCGGAGATCGGCAAGGGGGAGCAGGGATGACGTCGATGCGCCAGGTGTTCGTGGACACCGTCGAGGACGTGATGAGGCACGACCCGCGGGTCGCCGTCGTGCTGGCGGAGATCTCGCGGGACGCGTTCGCGCCGCACGAGCGGGTGATCAACGTCGGCATCCGCGAGCAGGCGATGGTCGGCGTGGGCGCGGGGCTGGCGTTGAGCGGGCTGCGGCCGGTCGTGCACACCTACGCGCCGTTCCTGGTCGAGCGGCCGTTCGAGCAGATCAAGCTGGACTTCGGCCACCAGGACCTGGGCGGCGTGCTCGTCAGCATCGGCGGCTCCTACGACGACCCGGTGTGGGGCCGCACGCACCAGGCGCCCGGTGACGTGGCGCTGTTCGGCACGCTGCCCGGTTGGGCGGTGCGCGTGCCGGGCCACCCGGAGGAGGTGGGCCCGATCGTGCGGGACGCGCTCGCGCGTGACGACCGGGTCTACATCCGGCTCTCCCTGCGGCAGAACACCTCTCCGCACCCGGTGGTCGAGGGGTTCACCGAGGTGCGGCGCGGCAGGCAGGGCGTGGTGGTGGCGGTCGGGCCGATGCTCGACACCGTGCTGGAGGCCACCCGGGACGCGGATGTGACGGTGCTCTACGCGACCACCGTGCGGCCGTTCGACGCGGCCGGGCTGCAAGCGGCGGTGCGCCGCGCCGACCGGGCGGACGTGCTGCTGGTCGAGCCGTACCTGGAGGGCACGTCGGCGCACCTGGCGGCCGAGGCGCTGGCGGACGTGCCGCACCGGCTGCGGTCGCTCGGCGTGCGGCGCGACTCCGAGCTGCGGGCCTACGGCACGGCCGAGGACCACGATTCGGCGCACGACCTCGACGTGCTCGGCGTCGCCGCGGCCGTGCGTCGGATGTTCGGCCACCCGGCCGCTGCGGCATGATCTCTGCCTGTGAGCGTGCCGAGAACCCTGATCTGGACACCCGCGCCGACCGCGGAGCTGCAGCTGAACCTGCACCGCGCCGCCGCGGGGCCCGCGGCACTCGTCCCGGTGGCGTCCGGGACGGTGCTGCTGCCGCGCAGGCAGATCGGGTTCCCGGCCGCGCTCCGGCTGGCCGAGCAGGTCCGGGAGACCGGCGCGGCGGCGCTGCTGCTGCGCTGGTCTCCCACCGCCGAGGTGTGGACCGACGGTGAGCGGGCAGGCTCCACGGGCTCGGCACGCCGGCTGGTCGGCCTGCTGCGCTGGTGGCGGCTCGACGCCCGACCGCGGCCCGCCGACCTGCCCGCCGACGTCGCCGAGGTGCGCGCGTTGGTGGACGAGGGCCGCGCCGACACGTGGGTGACCGCCCTGCCGAACCGCGCCGGGCTGCCGATCAACACCGTCCTGCCGGTGGTCCCGGTGACGCAGGGCGGGTTGGCCTGACTCCCGCTCCCCGGCCCGGCCCCCGCGAGGGCGCGAACGATCGACTTCCCGGCGAGCTCGCCCGCCGTCTGCGGAGCAGCGGCAATCCAGCACAGTAAGCTGGTCAGGTGCCCAAGGTCGTCGTGCTGGACTACGGATTCGGCAACATCCGCTCCGCCGAGCGCGCCCTGCAGCGCGTCGGCGCCGACGTGGAGGTGTCGTCCGACCACCGGGCCGCCCTCGACGCGGACGGCCTGGTGGTGCCCGGTGTCGGCGCGTTCGCCGCGTGCATGGCCGGGCTGGACGAGATCAAGGGCGGCCGGCTCATCGGTCAGCGGCTCGCCGGCGGACGTCCCGTGCTCGGCATCTGCGTCGGCATGCAGATCCTGTTCGAACGGGGCATCGAGCACGGCGTGCTCACCGAGGGCTGCGGCGAGTGGCCGGGCACGGTGGAGCGGCTGGAGGCCCCGGTCGTGCCCCACATGGGCTGGAACACCGTCCGCACCTCCGAGGACACCAAGCTGTTCGCCGGCCTGGACCCGGACACCCGGTACTACTTCGTGCACTCCTACGGCGTGCGCAAGTGGGAGCTGCCCGAGTCCGACACGCTCCGCGCGCCGCTGGTGACGTGGGCCGAGCACGGCGGCGACGAGTTCGTCGCGGCGGTGGAGAACGGTCCGCTGTGGGCGACCCAGTTCCACCCGGAGAAGTCCGGCGACGCGGGCGCGCACCTGCTGGAGAACTGGCTCAAGAGCTTCAACTAGGCTGAACGCGTGACTTTCACGCTGCTCCCGGCTGTTGACGTGGCCGATGGCCTGGCCGTTCGGCTCGTGCAGGGCGAGGCCGGCACCGAGACCAACTACGGCGACCCGCTGGACGCCGCGCTCGCCTGGCAGCGCGACGGCGCCGAGTGGGTGCACCTGGTCGACCTCGACGCCGCGTTCGGCCGCGGCAGCAACCGCGAGCTGCTGGCCCGCGTGGTCGGCGAGCTGGACGTCCAGGTCGAGCTGTCCGGCGGCATCCGCGACGACGCGTCGCTGGCCGCCGCGCTCGCGACCGGCTGCGCGCGGGTGAACCTGGGCACGGCCGCGCTGGAGGACCCGGTGTGGTGCGCGAAGGTCGTCGCCGAGCACGGCGAGAAGATCGCTGTCGGCCTCGACGTGCGGATCACCGAGCAGGGCCACCGGGTGGCCGCGCGCGGGTGGACGAAGGACGGCGGCGACCTGTGGGAGGTGCTGGAGCGGCTGGACCGCGACGGCTGCGCCCGCTACGTGGTCACCGACGTCGGCAAGGACGGCACGCTCCAGGGCCCGAACGTGGACCTGCTGCGCGAGGTGTGCGCGCGCACCGACGCGCCGGTCGTCGCCTCGGGCGGCGTGTCCAGTGTGGACGACCTGGTCGCGCTGGCGGCGTTGTCCCGCGACGGCGTCGAGGGCGCGATCGTGGGCAAGGCGCTCTACGCGGGCGCGTTCACGCTCCCGGAGGCGCTGGCCGCGGTCCGCGGCTGATCGCGTCCTCGATCTCGCGGACGATGTGGGCCTCCGCGGCGGCCTCGGTGACCCCCGTGCGTTCGAGGGCCTTCGCCGCGGCGCCTTCCTTCTCGGCGAGCAGGCCGAGCAGCAGGTGCTCGGTGCCGACGAACGCGTGGCCCTGGCGCAGCGACGCCCGCACGGCCAGTTCCAGCGCCTTCTTGCAGTGCGCGGTGAACGGCTGCGGGTCGGGCCGCTGCCGGACCGTGCCGTCCAGCTCGCTGAGCACCGCCATCCGCGTGGTGCCCTCCGACGCCTCCAGCTTGGCGATGGTCTTGGCGGCCAGGCCGCCGGACTCGTCGAGCAGGCCGAGCAGGAGGTGCTCGGTGCCGATGTGCCCGCTGAACCGGGCGTGGTGGCGGGCCAGCACGACGACGCGTCGGGCCCGGTCGGTGTAGCGGTCGAAGCTCGGCTTCAGGTCCGGTGACTCCTTGGGCACGAACCGCTTCTGCGCGGCCTGCTTGGTGACGCCGAGGCTCTCGCCGATCTCGGCCCAGCTCGCGCCCGCGCGCCGCGCCTCGTCCACGAAGTGCCCGATGAGGTGATCGCCCAACTCGTCGAGCTGGCCGCTCAGCTCCACGGCGGCGGCCAGTCTGCCCAGCACGTCGGTGTGTTCCGCCGCGACGGTGACGATCAGGTCCGTGAGTTGGACCGGGGGAGCTACCACCCGTCAACTGTAGGTTGACGCAACGCGACGGGTCAACTTCGGGTTGACGCTAGGCGGGCGTGATCTCGATGCCGATCGTGCCGTCGCGCCCGCGGCGGATCCGGCTGCCGAACAGGGTGAGCCTGCCCATCACGCCGTACTTCTTCGCGATGAGGGACCGCACCCGGTCGCTGCCGGGCCCGTCGAGCAGCCGCGCGGTGGCCGGGAGCTGCTCGCCGGTGGGCTCGCCCCGGAAGTTGCACGGTCCGACGCGCACGTCGCCGCTGCGGCGGATGCGCTTGACCTTGCCCGCGTCGGCGACGGACCACGCGTACAGCGTGCCGTCGGCGCCGGCCACCCAGACGGGTGTCGGCACGGCGGTGCCGTCCTTGCGGAAGGTGGTCAACAACAGGTACTTGGCGGCTGCGAGGTCCATGACCGGCAACGTTAGCCGCGACATGCGGAAGAGCCCCGCTCCCACGAGGGGAACGGGGCTCTTCACGAGCAACGCGAGGTCAGATGACCGTCACGTTCGTCGCCTGGGGGCCCTTGGCGCCCTGGCCGACATCGAAGCTCACCCGCTGGTTCTCCTCCAGGCTGCGGTAGCCGCCGCTCTGGATCTCCGAGTAGTGGACGAACACGTCCGCGCCACCATCCTCGGGGGAGATGAAGCCGAAGCCCTTCTCCGAGTTGAACCACTTCACGGTGCCCTGCGCCATCTTTGTACTCCTCATACAGCTACCAACGGGGCGAACGCACCCGCTGGGGCCGGTCCAAACGCTGACCCTGAGGAATCACACGCTCAAACAATGTTTCGCGAGCGTGGATGACACGAACACAAAACTTGCGACCTCCTCAAGTGAACCACACTTTCGCCGCCACGTCGCCCACCAACGGCTGTGAATCCCACGTTCAGGTGTCGCGTGGCCCACGTCCAGAACGCGTGTGTCCTGCGTTCAGGTCGCGTGTGTCCCGCGTTCACGACCCCCGAGTTGAACGCTCAGGCACCGGAAGCGGGCCGCTCAGGGCGTCCACGTAGGCTTTTGGCCATGTCGGTCGCGGTGCGCGTGATCCCCTGCCTGGACGTCGACCGGGGCAGGGTCGTGAAGGGTGTGAACTTCACCAACCTCGTCGACGCGGGCGACCCGGTCGAGCTGGCGCGGGCCTACGACGCGGAGGGCGCGGACGAGCTGACGTTCCTCGACGTGACGGCGTCGTCCAGCGACCGCGAGACCACGTTCGACGTGGTCCGGCGCACGGCCGAGCAGGTGTTCATCCCGCTGACGGTGGGCGGCGGCGTGCGCGGCGCGGACGACGTGGACAAGCTGCTGCGGGCGGGCGCGGACAAGGTGAGCGTGAACACGGCCGCGATCGCCCGGCCCGAGCTGCTCGGCGAGCTGTCCCGCCGGTTCGGCGCCCAGTGCATCGTGCTGTCGGTGGACGCGCGGCGCGTGCCCGAGGGCGAGCAGCCCACCCCGTCGGGGTTCGAGGTCACCACGCACGGCGGTCGCAAGGGCACCGGCATCGACGCGGTCGAGTGGGCGGCACGGGGCCAGGAGCTGGGCGTCGGCGAGATCCTGCTGAACTCGATGGACGCCGACGGCACCAAGGCCGGGTTCGACCTGGAGCTGATCCGGCTCACCCGCGCGGTGGTCGACGTGCCGTTGATCGCCAGCGGCGGCGCGGGCGCGGTGGAGCACTTCCCGCCCGCCGTGGCCGAGGGCGCGGACGCGGTGCTCGCGGCCAGCGTGTTCCACTTCGGCACGCTGCGCATCGGCGACGTGAAGCAGAGCTTGCGCGACGCGGGCGTGGTGGTGCGCTGATGCCGGACCCGCGCAACGCGCCCACCGAGGTGCGCCTCGCGACCCTGATCGGCGCCGCCGGCGGCCTGGCGTTCGTGCTCATGGGCCTGATCCAGTGGCAGGTCGAGAACGACTCCAGCTGGATCAGGTTCCCGGTGATCGTCGCCGTGCTGGAGCTGCTCGCGGTCGGCGGCCTGGTGGCGGGCCTGCGCCCGGCCCGGCTGACGGCGGCGCTCGTCTTCGGTCTGGTCGCGTTGATCCACCTGCTCGCGGTGCTCAACCAGGGGCCGGTGTGGATCCGCGTGGTCTCCGGCCTGCTGTCCGCGGCCCACGTCTTCGGCGTGGTGATGCTCAACACCAAGCCCGCCCGGGCCCACTTCCTCGGAGGACAGCGTTGACCAGCGCGCTCGACCCGTCCATCGCCTCACGGCTCAAGCGCACCGCCGACGGCCTGGTGTGCGCCGTGGCGCAGCGGCGCGGCACCGGGGAGGTGCTCATGGTGGCGTGGATGGACGACGAGGCCCTGCACCGCACGCTCACCACCCGCCGCGCCACGTACTACTCGCGCAGCCGGCAGCAGCTGTGGGTGAAGGGCGAGACGTCCGGGCACACGCAGCACGTGCACGAGGTGCGGCTGGACTGCGACGGCGACGCGGTGCTGCTGGTCGTGGACCAGGTCGGCGCCGCCTGCCACACCGGTGACGCGACGTGCTTCGACGCCACCGTGCTGCTCGGCCCGGCCGACTGATCGGGCTCCGGCCGACGGCCCTGGTCGACCGCTCAGCCCAGGTCGCCGGTCAGGTAGCGCTGGAGGTTGGGCGCGATGGCCTTGACCATCGTCTCCACGTCCGCCGAGGCGACCGGCTCGAACTTCAGCACGTAGCGCACCATGCCCATGCCGAAGATCTGGCTGGCCACGAGGGTGGCGCGCAGCTCGGCGTCCGGCACGTCCAGGTGCCCGACGACCCGCTTGAGCAGGGTGCCCACGAAGAAGCCGCGCAGCACCTCGGCGACTTGGTCGTGCGCCGTCACGCTGCGCACCATCGCGGCGAACGGGCCGCCGCCGATGGGGTCCCAGATGCCGATGAAGTTGCGCACGATCCGCTCGCCGATGTCCTCGTCCGCCCCGTCGAGGATGCGGTCGACCAGCACGTTGACGTCGACCGGCACCTGGAGCACGGCCTTGGCGAACAGGGCCTCCTTGCCGCCGAACCAGTGGTTGACCATGGCCGCGTCCACACCGGCCCGCGCCGCGATGGACCGGACGGTGGCGCCCTCGTAGCCGCGTTCGACGAAGATCTCGCGGGCGGCGGCCAGCAGCGCGGCCTTGGTGTCCTCGCCGCCCGCACGTCGACCGCGGCGCTTGGGTTCGGTTTGGTTCGAGCCGGTGTTCACGCCATCATCATGCGGTAGGCCCCACCCTATTTCAACATATGTTGAAATAGGGCCCGGTCGAACCTCCGCACAGGCGCAACCGGCACAATGTCGCCCATGGTGAGCGTCATCGGTGCAGGTGCGGGTCTGGGCGAGGTCAGCCCGACGCGCGAGGAGTTCCGCGAGCTCGCCGCCCAACGGCGGGTCATCCCGGTGGTGCGGCGGCTGCTGGCGGACGCGGAGACGCCCGTCGGGCTGTACCGCAAGCTCGCGGCGGACCGTCCGGGCACGTTCCTGTTCGAGTCGGCCGAGAACGGCCGCTCCTGGTCGCGCTGGTCGTTCGTGGGCGCGCGCAGCGCGGGGGCGTTGACCGCGACCGGCGGCGAGGCGTTCTGGCTCGGGCCGCACCCGGTGGGCCTGCCCGAGGGCGGCGACCCGCTGGTGGCGCTGCGCGAGACCATCGAGGTGCTGCGCACCGACCCGCTGCCCGGCCTGCCGCCGTTGACCGGCGGGATGGTCGGCTACATCGGCTACGACGCCGTGCGGCGGCTGGAGCGGCTGCCGTCGTTGGCCGAGGACGACCTGGAGGTGCCGGAGCTGGTGATGCTGCTGGCCACCGACCTGGCCGCGCTGGACCACCACGAGGGCACCGTCACGCTCATCGCCAACGCCATCAACTGGGACGACTCGCCGGAACGCGTGGACGCGGCGTACGACGACGCGGTGGCCAGGCTCGACGCGATGACGCAGGACCTGCAGAGCGCCGCGCCGCCCACCGCCGCGGTGTTCGCCCGGCCCAAGCCGGAGTTCGTGCGCCGCCGCTCGCAGCAGGAGCACTACGCGGTCGTGGAGAAGGCCAAGGAGGCCATCCGGGCCGGTGAGGCGTTCCAGGTCGTGCTGTCGCAGCGGTTCGAGATGCGCACCACCGCCGACCCGCTCGACATCTACCGCGTGCTGCGCACGTCCAACCCGAGCCCGTACATGTACCTGCTGCGGCTGGACGACTTCGACATCGTCGGCTGCAGCCCGGAGTCGTTGGTGACCGTGCGCGACGGCAAGGCCACCACTCACCCGATCGCGGGCACCCGGTGGAGGGGCGTCGACGACGAGGAAGACGCCTTGCTGGAGAAGGACCTGCTGGCCGACCACAAGGAACGCGCCGAGCACCTGATGCTGGTCGACCTGGGCCGCAACGACCTGGGCCGGGTGTGCAAGCCGGGCTCGGTGACCGTGGTCGACTTCTTCAAGGTCGAGCGGTACAGCCACGTCATGCACATCGTGTCCACGGTCACCGGCGAGCTCGCGGAGGGCCGCACGGCGTTCGACGCGGTCGCGGCGTGCTTCCCCGCGGGCACCCTGTCCGGCGCGCCCAAGCCGCGCGCGATGGAGCTGATCGAGGAGCTGGAGCCCACCCGGCGCGGCCTGTACGGCGGCGTCGTCGGCTACCTGGACTTCGCCGGCGACGCGGACACCGCCATCGCCATCCGCACCGCCCTGGTGCGCGACGGCGTGGCGTACGTGCAGGCGGGCGGTGGCATCGTGGCCGACTCCGACCCGGTCGCCGAGGACAACGAGTGCCTGAACAAGGCGGGCGCGGTGCTCTCGGCGATCGCCACCGCGCAGACCATGGCCCCGGCGGTGGACCCGGCCCGTGTCTGAGGAGACGACCGCAAGGCGTCCACTGTGGATCGTGGTGGCGCTGCTGCTGCTCGCCGCGGTGGCGTTGTGGGGCGCTTCCGCCATGCCCTGGGACGCTTCGGCGGACCGAAGCGGCGGCGACGTCGTGCCCGCGCTGACCCCGGTGGCGCTGCTGTGCCTGGCCGCGATCGCCGCCGTGGTGGCGTTGAGCGGCTGGGTGCGGCGCGTGCTCGGCGTCGTGGTGCTGCTGGCGGGCGCGGCGGCGGCGTTCCAAGCAGTGGACGCCGACGGGCCCGTGACCGGCCGCGGCCTCGTGCTGCTCGGCGCGGCGCTCGCGGTCGCGGCGGGCGTGCTGCTCCTCGTGCGCGGATCGGCCATGCCACGCTTGGGCGGCGGCTACCAGACGCCCGGCGCGGCCAAGCGGACCGCCGACCCCGAGCGGGAGCTGTGGAACGCGCTGGAGCGCGGCGACGATCCCACGGAGCGGGACTGACCCCGTGCTGACGACCGGCTGACGCGCCGGCTCCGCACGTTTGCGCACGTCGGCTCGCAAGGGCCCTGGTCAACTGCGCGAACGCGCCTACCCCGGTGGCCCGACGGGGTTCGCTGCGGGGTTAGCATCCTCGTGGCGGGAAGGGGAGCATGACGTGCGGGAGCTTGCGACTGAACCGGAAGGTTTGACGGAGTCGAGCGAGGTGCGCGGATGACCGTGCTCGAGTCGATCATCGAAGGCGTCCGCGAGGACCTCGCCGAGCGCGAGGCGGCACTGCCCTTCGACGTGCTCAGGCAGAAGGCGGCGAAGGTGCCGCCGCCGCAGGACGTGATGTCGATCCTGCGCGGACCGGGCGTCGGCGTGATCGCCGAGGTCAAGCGGCGCAGCCCGTCCAAGGGGCAGCTGGCCGACATCCCGGAGCCCGCGGAGCTCGCCGCGCAGTACGAGCTCGGCGGCGCGCGGGCGATCAGCGTGCTGACCGAGGGGCGCCGGTTCGGCGGGTCGCTGGCGGACTTCGACGCGGTGCGCGCGGCGGTGGGCGTCCCCCTGTTGCGCAAGGACTTCATCGTCAGCCCGTACCAGGTGCACGAGGCGCGCCTGCACGGCGCCGACCTGGTGCTGCTGATCGTGGCGGCGTTGGAGCAGAACGCGCTGGTGTCGCTGCTCGACCGGGTGGAGTCGCTCGGCATGACGGCCCTGGTCGAGGTGCACACGGCCGAGGAGGCCGACCGCGCGTTGGAGGCGGGTGCGAGCGTCATCGGCGTGAACGCGCGCAACCTGCACACCCTGGAAGTGGACAAGGACGTGTTCGGGCGGATCGCGCCCGGCCTGCCCTTCGACACCATCAAGATCGCCGAGTCCGGTGTCACCGGACCGGGTGACCTGATGGCGTACGCGGGCGCGGGCGCCGACGCGGTGCTGGTCGGCGAGAGCCTGGTGACGAGCGGCGACCCCAAGGTCGCGGTGAACAAGCTGGTGACGGCCGGGTCCCACCCGGCGTGTCCCCGGCCGAGCCGGTAAGACCCGGTAGGAGGAGAGCGCATGGCGCGCGGCCAGTTGGCTCCGACACCCCACGACCCGGACGAGCGGGGCCACTTCGGGCCGTGGGGCGGCCGGTTCATGCCGGAAGCGCTCATCGCCGCGGTGGACGAGCTCGCCGCGTTCTACGAGAAAGCGCGCGTCGACCCCGAGTTCCTCGACGAGTTCGCGCGCCTGCTGCGCGACTTCGCCGGGCGGCCGTCGCTGCTCACGGAGGCGCCGAAGTTCGCCGCCCACGCGGGCGGCGCGCGCATCTTCCTCAAGCGCGAGGACCTCAACCACACCGGCTCGCACAAGATCAACAACGTGCTGGGCCAGGCGCTGCTGACCAAGCGGATGGGCAAGAAGCGGGTCATCGCCGAGACCGGCGCGGGCCAGCACGGCGTGGCCACGGCCACCGCCTGCGCCCTGATGGGCCTGGACTGCGTCGTCTACATGGGCGAGGTCGACACCGAGCGGCAGGCGCTCAACGTGGCCCGGATGCGGCTGCTCGGCGCGAAGGTCGTCCCGGTGAAGACCGGCTCGCGCACGTTGAAGGACGCCATCAACGAGGCGCTGCGCGACTGGGTCGCCAACGTCGACGACACGCACTACCTGCTCGGCACCGCCGCCGGGCCGCACCCGTTCCCGGTGCTCGTGCGCGACTTCCACCGGATCATCGGCATCGAGGCGCGCGAGCAGATCCTGGACAAGGCGGGCCGGCTGCCCGACGTGGTGGCCGCGTGCGTCGGCGGCGGGTCGAACGCCATCGGCATCTTCCACGGCTTCATCGACGACCCGTCCGTGCGGCTGGTCGGGCTGGAGCCCGGTGGCGACGGCATCGAGACCGCCCGGCACGGCGCGACGTTGACCGCGGGCACGCCCGGGTCGCTGCACGGCGCCATGTCGTACGTGCTGCAGGACTCCGACGGGCAGATCGCCGAGGCGCACTCCATCTCGGCGGGGCTGGACTACCCCGGCGTGGGGCCCGAGCACGCGTTCCTGAAGGACAGCGGACGGGCCGAGTACCGGCCGGTGACCGACGCCCAGGCGATGGAGGCGTTCGCGCTGCTGTCGCGGGAGGAGGGCATCATCCCGGCGGTCGAGTCGGCGCACGCGCTGGCCGGCGCGCTGGTGCTCGGCCGCGAGCTGGGGCCGGAGGGGCTGATCCTGGTCAACCTGTCCGGGCGCGGCGACAAGGACATGGACACCGCGATCAAGTGGTTCGGGCTGGGGGTGGAGTCGTGAGCAGGCTTGATCCGGTTTTCTCGGCTTGTCGGGCGGAGTCGCGGGCGGCCCTGATCGGGTACCTGCCCGCCGGGTACCCCACGCTCGAGGGCTCGAAGGACGTGCTGCGGACGATGGTGTCGTCCGGGTGCGACCTGGTGGAGGTCGGCCTGCCGTTCTCCGACCCGGTGATGGACGGTGTCACCATCCAGCGCGCGGCCGAGCAGGCGTTGCGCGGCGGGTTCCGGGTGCGCGACCTGTTCGGCGTGGTCGAGTCGGTGGCGTCGGCCGGTGGGCGCGCGGTCGTGATGACGTACTGGAACCCGGTGCTCGCCTACGGGGTGGACCGGTTCGCGCGCGACCTGGCGGCGGCCGGCGGGCTGGGTGTCATCACGCCCGACCTCGTGCCCGACGAGGGCGCTGAGTGGATCTCGGCGACGGACGCGCACGACCTGGACCGGATCTTCCTGGTCGCGCCGTCGTCGACGGAGGAGCGGATCTCGTTGACGGCCCGGTCGTCGCGGGGGTTCTTGTACGCGACGTCCGTGATGGGTGTGACGGGCGCGCGCGACGTCGTGTCGTCGGCGGCTCCGGCGCTGGTCAAGCGGGTGCGTGAGCACACGGACATGCCGATCGGCGTCGGCTTGGGCGTGCGGAGCGGCGCTCAGGCGGCGGAGCTGGCGGCGTTCGCGGACGGTGTGATCGTGGGTTCGGCGTTCGTGTCGGCCGTGCAGGACGACACCGTGGCGGCGTTGACCGAGGAGTTGGCCAGTGGGGTGCGCCAGGCGGCAGCGGCCGTGTAGCACGCACGTTCGAGTGAACTAGTCCGTTCGGCGGCTTCCGGGCGTCGGAATTGTCGGTGCGCGTCGGCATCCTGGGCTCGTGATCAAGCTCGTCCACGACCCGGCGTGCGACACTGGCGTGCGTCGGGCTGCCCCGGAGGTGATGTCGCATGGCTCTGCAGGCGGACTACGAACACGACGTCGGTCATCCCGCTCCCTGGTTCCGCCAGGAGGGACCCTGGACCCTCGACGAAGTCCTCGCACTACCCGAGGACCTGTCGCAGCGGGTCGAGCTGGTGGACGGGGCGCTGATCGTGAGCCCTCTCGGAAACCTCCTGCACCAGAGCCTCGTCGGCGACGTGTACTTCGGCTTGAGGACTGCTTGCCCACCTGACTACAAGGGCTGCCCGGCTTCAACCTCGGCCTGTCGCCCAGCCGGATGCTCATCCCCGACTTCGGCGTCGTCGGTCGCGGACGCACCGGCTTGGTGCTGCCCGTCGAGGATCTGATCCTGGCCGGTGAAGTGCTCTCGCCGAGCACGCGACAGCAGGATCTGACGCTCAAGCGAGACCTGTACGCGGCGGGCGGAGTGCCGTTCTACCTGCTCATCGACCCCGCGGAGGGTGAGCCCGTGGCGACGGTGTTCGAGTTGGAAGAAGACAGGTACGCGGAGACCGCCCGCAGCGAAGGCGGGTTCTTGAAGCTCGAACGACCCTTCCCGGTAACAATCGCGCTGTCGCCGTAGGGCAGATGGCCGCACCCACTACGGTGGTGGCCGTGGTGACGACTTACCTCGCGACGATCCCCAGCCCCGACCAGGGCGTGTGGCACCTGGGACCGATCCCGATCCGCGCCTACGCGCTGTGCATCATCCTCGGCATCATCCTGGCCATCTGGTGGGGTGAACGCCGCTGGGTGGCCCGCGGCGGCCTGAAGGGCGAGGTCACCGACATCGCCGTCTTCGCGGTGCCGTTCGGCCTGATCGGCGGACGGCTCTACCACGTGGCGACGGACTACGACAAGTACTTCGGGGAGGGTCGCAACCCGCTCGAAGCCCTGGCCATCTGGAACGGCGGCCTCGGCATCTGGGGGGCTATCGCGCTCGGTGGCGTCGGCGCGTGGATCGGGTGCCGCCGCAAGGGCATCCCGCTGCCCGCGATGGCGGACGCGCTCGCGCCCGGCATCGTCGTCGCGCAGGCCGTCGGCCGCCTCGGCAACTACTTCAACCAGGAGCTCTTCGGCGGTCCCACCACGCTGCCGTGGGGTCTGGAGATCTACAAGCGGGAAGACCCGGAGACCGGCTTCGAGGACGACCTCGGCGGCGTGGCGGTGGACCACACGCCGATCGAGATCGTGCACCCGACGTTCCTCTACGAACTGCTGTGGTGCCTCGGCGTCGCGCTGGTCATCGTGTGGGCCGACCGGAAGTTCCGGCTCGGCCACGGCCGGGTGTTCGCGCTGTACGTCGCGGGCTACACGGCCGGCCGGTTCTGGATCGAGCTGATGCGCACCGACCCGGCCACCGAGGTGTTCGGGCTGCGGATCAACGTCATCACCTCCGCCGTGGTGTTCCTCGGCGCGGTCGTCTACTTCGTGCTCGCCGGGAAGAAGGGCGACCGCGAGGTCATCGTGCGCGAGGAGCCCGCCGCCGCCGAACCGCCCGAGTCCGATTATGCGAGCACGGACGAGGACAAGCCGGCGGCGGACGCCGAGGAGACGACCGTCCCCGACACGAAGGCCGCGCCCGACAAGCCCGCGGACACCGGCGACAAGCCGGAGCAGTAGGCCGCCGTGCGCATCCTCGTCGTCGAAGATGACGACCGGGTGGCGCGCGGACTGCTCACGGCGCTGCGGCACGCGGGCTACGAAGTGCACCGGGTGGGCACGGCCGCCGCGGCGCTCACCGCGCCGCCGGCGGACGTCGTGCTGCTCGACCTGGGCCTGCCCGACGGCGACGGCCTCGACGTGCTGCGCGAACTCCGCCACCGCACCGGCACCGCGATCATCACCGTCACCGCGCGCGGCGAGGAGCGGGAACGGGTGCTCGGCCTGCGGCTGGGCGCGGACGACTACGTGGTGAAGCCGTTCGGCACCGCCGAGCTGCTGGCCCGCATCGAAGCCGTGCTCCGCCGCACCCGCGCGGCCCGTGCCGCCGCACGCGAGCACGAGATCACGCTGGGGCCGCTCACCCTGGACCCGGCCGGTCGCGAGGCCAGGATCAACGGCGAACCGGTGCCGCTGACCCGCAAGGAGTTCGACCTGCTCGCCCTGCTGGTCGGCCGCGCGGGCACCGTCGTCAGCCGCGACCTCATCGTGGACCAGGTGTGGCAGGCGCACTGGGAGGCGCCGTCACGCACCCTGGACACCCACATCGCCGCCCTGCGCGGCAAGCTCGGCGACGCGTTGCGCATCGAGACGATCCGGGGTGTGGGCTACCGGGTGGCAGCCCACACCCCGGATCGCTGATCACCACACGTGGGCGACGTCCACCACGACCCGGCCGGGGAGCGTGAACACCCGGAACGGCAGCACGGCGCGCACACCCAGGCCCACCGTCGTCTGGCCCTCGAACGACCCGGCCCAGGCGACCTGCCGGAACGTCTGGTAGCCCGTGACGTTCACCAGCTCCGACCCGTTCGGGTACGTGTAGGTCGGGTTGCCGTCCTGGTCGTAGGACGGCGAGTTCACCGTGATCTGCAGCTTGCCCGCGCCGCGCAGCGGCACCGGCTTGCCCGACCCCTCGTGGGTCACCTCGGGCACGTACTGCACCGTGTAGCCGTCGTTCTCGCCTCCGGTGAAGTCGAACACCAGCCGGTCGTAGCACTCCTGCTGACCGGCTCGGATGTTCGACAGCAGCCCGGTCGTGGTCTGGGACGCGTACTTCGGCCCCGACCCCCAGTCGACCGGCGTGCAGGCGGTGGGCGCCGCGGACGCGGTCAGCGGCGCGACCACCGCGATCGCCGTCATCGCCGCGAGTAACAACGCAACCTTGCGTAACATGCTCATTCCCCCTTCGTCGGGCCGGAACAGCCCGCAGCCGACATGACGCACGTCACCCATGGGAGGTTGCCTCCGCGTGCTGCGCCGCCTGCTGGTCCTCATCGTGCCGCTGCTGGTCGCCCTGGTCGCGGCCCTCGGCGTGCCGCTCGCGTTCGCCGTCGTGCAGCGGGAGAGCCAGGAGACCTACCTCGACCGCCTGGGTGACGCGAGCCGGTTCGCGTCGTTGGCGGAGAGCGCCCTGGCGTCGGACCGCCTGACCGCGCTGCGCGAGGAACTGGTCCGCTACGACCAGCTCTACGGCATCTCGGCCGCCCTCGTCGGCACCGACGGCACGGTGCTGGAATCGTCACGCCGCCCGTTCGCCTTGGACGACCCGCACGTCGAGGTGGGCCTGAGCGCGGCCTTCGGCGGGTACCGCGGCGAAACCGACCAGTCGGTGTGGCCGTGGGAGCGCGTGAACCTCGTCGTGGTCGAGCCGGTGGGCCGGGACAGCGAGGTGGTGGCCGCCGTGGTGACGATCTCCCCGACCGACGGCCTCAGGGCGGCGATCCTCCGCCAGTGGGGCGTGCTGGCCCTGATCGGCCTGGTGCCCATGCTGGGCGTGGTGGCGGTCGCGTGGCCGATGTCGCGCTGGGTCCTCCGCCCGGTCCGCACCCTGGACGAGGCAACCGCCGCCGTCGCGGGCGGCCGGCTGGACGTCCGTGCGGACGAACTCGGCGGCCCCCCTGAGCTGCGCAGACTCGCCGCGAGCTTCAACGCGATGGTCGACGTGGTCGGTCGGGCCCTGCGCAGGCAACGGGCTTTCGTGGCGGACGCCTCCCACCAACTCCGCAACCCGCTGGCCAGTCTCCGCCTGGCCGTGGACAACCTGGAGCCCCACGTCACCGACGACGCCGGCCGCGAGGCGCAACGCATCGCGGTGGACGAGGCCGAGGAGATGGGCCGCGTCCTGGACACCCTGCTGGCCGCCACCCGCCTGGACAGCGCCTCCGCCGCCGAACCTGTCGACGTGGACACCCTGCTGGCCACGCACGTCCCCGGCTGGCGCGCCCTGGCGGGCGACATGCGCCTGGAGGTGTCCGTCCCGCCCGGCCTGCGGGCCCTGGAACCACCCGGCGGCCTCGGCAGCGTGCTGGACGAACTCGTCGGCAACGCGATCCGCCTCTCCGGCGGCACGCGGGTGAAGGTCTGGGGCAGGGCCGCGGACGGCGGCGTGGAACTGCACGTGACCGACGACGGCACGGGCCTGTCGGACGACGAGCGAGCCGACGCGCTGAGCCGGTTCTGGCGCGCGCCACGCCACCAGAACATCGCCGGCACCGGGCTGGGGCTGGCCATCTGCGCCGAGCTGATCGAGTCGGCCGGCGGTGAACTGACGCTCCACCCCGTCGAACCGCACGGCCTGGACGCCGTCATCCACCTCAGCGCCCGACCCGCCGCCTGACGCGAGCCGCCGCCTGACCTGCCGCCGGCTGAGCCGCCTGCCCCGCCCGATGCTCGTCCGGTGCCTGACCGCGCCCGCCCGGTGCCCGCCCCGTGCCTGCCTGATGGCCTGCCTGCTGCCTGGCCGTCCTACCTGGCGTTCGCCTGACCGCCTGCCTGACCGCCTGCCTGACCGCCTGCCTGACCGCCTGCCTGACCGCCTGCCTGACCGCCTGCCTGACCGCCTGCCTGACCGCTGACGCTCGCCGTGGGTGCCGCCTCCTCCTATCCCGGCAACGTCAGTGGTCTGTCGAAAGTTTCTCCATTGACGGTCAGTTCGCTCCATCGGGTGATCATCGGCAGGTCGGTGCAGCCTCAGCCACGGGCGGCGGCATGAGGTTTGGGCTCGTCAGCGCTTGGTCGCCCGGAACCAGCGTTCGGCGCCCTTGTGCAGTGGGACCTGACCGGTGGCGATGCCTGTCCGCACGTTGATCCGGCTGGCCTCCGGGTGGCCCGCGGCGATCCTGGCCGATTGCGTGAACACCGTCCGCGTCACCACCTCGACCACGTCCTCGTCCAACGACGTCCGCGCCAGCAGCAGGTTGGGCACGGCGAACGTGCGGCACGGGCCCAGGTTGCCGTAAGTCGTGGCCGGGATGGTGGCCGGCACGTACGGGCCCGGGTAGGCCTCGGCCAGGCGTTCCGCCTCGGCGGGCAGGTCGAGCAGGCGCAGCGGGAACGCGGCGAGCGTGTCGGAGATGGCCGGCGTGGGAATGCCGGTCAACGCGAGGAACGCGTCCAGCGAGCCCGTCATCAGCTCCTCGGCCGCGTCGGCGTGCGCCATCCGCCGCGCGTCCACCTCGATGCCCAGCAACGACAGCAGCCTGGTCGCGGTGAACTCCGTGCCCGACTCCGACGGCCCGAACGAGACCGTCCGCCCGGCCAGGTCCGACAACGTCCGCAGCGGCGAGTCGGCGGGCACGGCGACCTGCATGAAGCTGTCGTAGAGCCGCCCCACGGCGCTGATGCCGCCGGGGTCCTCGGAGCTGAGCAGGGCCCCGGCCACCAGCGGATCCAAAGAGGACAGTCCGAGGTGGACCTCGCCCTCGCGGAGCAGCCGGACGTTCTCCACCGACGCGCCGGTGTGGCGCTCCACCACCCGGGTCGCGGGCAGCTCGTCGGCCAACGCCGCCGCCAGCGCGCCGCCGATCTCGCGGAACACCGCACCGTCCGGCCCGGTCGCGAGCACCAGTTCGCCGAGCGCGGGCGGGCTGCTCGACGTGCACGCCGACAGCCAGGCCGGCACGCCCGCCGCCAGGGCGGCTCGCAGCACCGAACGCCGGGACACCAGCACGAACAGCAGGGTAACCCCACCACCGGGTGAACGGAGTGTTACGTCAGAGGGATCTGAAGTTTCCGGCGGGCTCCTTGTCGCGGCGACGGCCTGTGCTCAGGATCACCAACCAACTCCCAACGGTCCCCCTTGGAGGAGACGTGGTCAGCGCGCAAGCCCGTGAGCGCAAACCGATCTACAAGCACCTCTACTTCTGGGTGCTGGTGTCGATCGTGCTCGGCGTCATCGTCGGGTACGCCTTCCCGGCGCAGGCGTCGGGCATGAAGTGGATGGCCGACTTCTTCATCGCGCTGGTCAAGGTGGTCATCGCGCCGACGATCTTCTGCACGGTCGTGGTCGGCATCGCGGGCCTCGGCAACCTCGCCAAGGCGGGCGGCCTGGCGCTGCGGACCATCCTGTACTTCACCGCGATGACGACGGTGGCGCTGGCGATCGGCCTGATCGTGGTCAACCTGGTGCAGCCGGGCCACCACGGCGCGTCCATCCCGATCAACGACGGCGCGGCGGAGAAGACGCTCGCCGACGCCAAGACCGCCGAGACCGGCGTGACGGGCTTCATCCTGGGCCTGGTGCCGAAGTCGTTCCTCGGCGCGTTCACCGACGGCCAGCTGATCCAGGTGCTGGTGGTCGCGATCCTGGTCGCGGTGGCCGTGGCGGGCATGGGCAAGCGCGGCGAGAAGGTCGTGTCCGCGTTGGACACCACGGCCAAGGTGATGTTCGGCGTCATCAAGATCGTCATGTACGCGGCGCCGATCGGCGCGTTCGGCGGCATCGCCTACACGATCGGCAAGTTCGGTGGTTCGATCCTGGGCAAGCTGGCGTGGCTGATGGGCTCGTTCTACGCGACGTGCCTGCTGTTCATCCTGGTGGTGCTGGGCGGCGTGGCGCTGTACGCCGGGTTCTCGATCTTCAAGTTCCTCCGCTACATCAAGGACGAGCTGCTGATCGTGCTCGGCACGTCGTCGTCGGAGACGGTGCTGCCGCGCATGTTGGTGAAGCTGGAGGCGGCGGGCGCCGACAAGTCGGTGGTGGGCCTGACGATCCCGACCGGCTACTCGTTCAACCTGGACGGCACGTGCATCTACCTGACCATGGGCGCGATCTTCATCGCCCAGGCGACGGGCACGGAGGTGGGTCTGGGCACGCAGATCGGGCTGCTGCTGTTCATGCTGCTGGCCAGCAAGGGCGCGGCGGGCGTCACGGGCGCGGGCCTGGTCACGTTGGCGGCGTCGCTGAGCGCGTTCGAGGGCAACAGCGCGATCCCGGCGGTCGGCATCGCGCTGATCGTGGGCATCGACCGGTTCATGTCCGAGGCGCGGGCGATCACGAACGTCATCGGCAACGGCGTCGGCACCCTCGTGGTGGCCCGCTGGCAGGGCCAATTGGACCGCGACCGGTTGCGCGAGGTGATGGACAACCCCGGGCAAGTGGACGTGGACGCCCTGATGGAACAGCAGCACGGTGACGGCGACGTCACGGAGCGTGAACCGGTGGGCGCAGGCACCCACTGAGACGCGCACGGGAGCCCCCGGTCGTCGCCCACGAGGCGGTGGCACGGGGGCTCACCTGCGAGTTCGTCCGGAATCGTGGCGGCGGGCGCAGTGTCGGCCGGCTCTCACCAGCGCGCGCGAGGGCCATCCCTCCGTTATGCTTAACAACGCGTAACAAGACCGGCCGGGGTATCGCTCGAACCGGCCGAATCGTTACCGGTCGCCGATCGAGATCACCCGAAGGATGGTGTGGATCCGTTTCGCGACTGTTAAAGTCTCGTCAACACGCGGGCCATCGTCGTCCCGTGCCCAGCACCCGGATTCCAGGACCTGGACACGAGGACTCGTTCTTTCACCAAGGACGACGAAGGAGGTCTGCGCAGTGATCTTCTCCGCCATCCCGTCCCCGCAGGGGCTCTACGACCCCGCCGCGGAACGTGACGCTTGCGGTGTGGCGATGGTCGCCGACATCCGAGGCCGGCGCTCGCACGACATCGTCGTCGACGCGCTCACCGCGCTGGCCAACCTGGAGCACCGGGGCGCCGCCGGCGCCGAGCCGACCAGCGGCGACGGCGCCGGGATCCTGGTGCAGCTGCCGGACGCGTTCCTCCGGCAGGTGCTGGACTTCGAGCTGCCGGAGCCGGGCGCGTACGCGGCCGGCATCGCGTTCCTGCCCGCCGACGAGGAGCCGCGCGCCAAGGCCGTCGAGCTGACCGAGCGCATCGCCGCCGAAGAGGGCCTGGTGGTCCTGGGCTGGCGCGACGTGCCGACCGCGCCCGAGCACGCCGGCGTGGGCCCGACCGCCCGGTCGGTGATGCCGCACTTCGCCATGCTGCTCGTCAAGGGCGAGACCGACCGGCGCGACGTCGCCCTGGACCACCTCACGTTCGCCCTGCGCAAGCGGGTGGAGCACGAGAGCGCGGCGGCGGACGTCGGCACGTACTTCCCGTCGCTGTCGTCCCGGACGATCGTCTACAAGGGCATGCTGACCACGGGCCAGCTGCCCGCGTTCTTCCCCGACCTGCGCGACGAGCGGCTGGCCAGCGCGATCGCCCTGGTCCACTCCCGCTTCTCCACCAACACGTTCCCGTCGTGGCCGCTGGCGCACCCGTTCCGGTACGTCGCCCACAACGGTGAGATCAACACGGTCCGCGGCAACCGGAACCGCATGCGGGCCCGTGAGGCGCTGCTGGCCTCCGACCTGATCCCGGGCGACCTGACCAGGCTGTTCCCGATCTGCCACCCGGAGGGCTCGGACTCGGCGAGCTTCGACGAGGTGCTGGAGCTGCTGCACCTGGGCGGCCGGAGCCTGCCGCACGCGGTGCTGATGATGATCCCGGAGGCGTGGGAGAACCACACCTCGATGGACCCGAAGCGCCGCGCGTTCTACGAGTTCCACGCGAGCCTGATGGAGCCGTGGGACGGCCCGGCGTGCGTGACGTTCACCGACGGCTCGCTGGTCGGCGCGGTGCTCGACCGCAACGGCCTGCGCCCGGCCCGCTGGTGGCAGACCGCCGACGGCCGCGTGGTGCTGGCCTCGGAGACCGGTGTGCTCGACGTGCCCGCCGACCAGGTCGTGGCCAAGGGCCGGTTGCAGCCCGGGAAGATGTTCCTGGTCGACACGGTCGAGGGCCGCCTGGTCGAGGACGACGAGATCAAGTCGGAGCTGGCCGACGAGCTGCCCTACGACGAGTGGCTGCACGCGGGCCTGCTGGAGCTGGCCGACCTGGCCGACCGCGAGCACGTGGTGCAGAGCCACGAGTCCGTGGTGCGCCGCCAGCTCACCTTCGGCTACACCGAGGAAGAGCTGCGCATCCTGCTCGCCCCGATGTCCACCAACGGCGCCGAGCCGCTGGGCTCGATGGGCACCGACACGCCGGTGGCGGCGCTCTCGCAGCGCTCCCGGCTGCTCTACGACTACTTCGTGCAGAACTTCGCCCAGGTCACGAACCCGCCGCTGGACTCGATCCGCGAGGAGATCGTCACCAGCATGTCGCGGGTGATGGGCCCGGAGCAGAACCTGCTGGAGCCCGGCCCGGTCAGCTGCCGGCACATCAAGCTGACCTACCCGGTGATCGACAACGACGAGCTGGCCAAGCTCATCCACATCAACGACGACGGCGACCTGCCCGGCTTCGCGTGCACCGTCCTGTCCGGACTGTACGAAGTGGACGGTGGCGGCGCGGCGCTCGCGGCGGCGATCGAGCGGGTGCGCCGAGAGGCGTCCGAGGCGATCGCGAACGGCGCCCGCACGCTCGTGCTGTCCGACCGCGACTCCGACCACCGGATGGCGCCGATCCCGTCGCTGCTGCTCGTCTCCGCGGTGCACCACCACCTGGTGCGCACCAAGGAGCGGCTGCGCGTGGCGCTGGTCGTGGAGACCGGTGACGCCCGCGAGGTGCACCACATCGCCGCGCTGCTGAGCTACGGCGCCGCAGCGGTGAACCCGTACCTGGCGTTCGAGACGATCGAAGACATGATCAGCACCGGCGCGGTCACCGGCATCGAGCCGCGCAAGGCCGTGCGGAACTACGTGACCGCGCTGGTCAAGGGCACGTTGAAGATCATGTCGAAGATGGGCATCTCGACCGTCGGCGCGTACACGGCGGCGCAGGTGTTCGAGGCCGTCGGCCTGTCCGAGGAGCTGCTGGGCGAGTACTTCACCGGCACGGTGTCGAAGCTCGGCGGCGCGGGCCTGGACGTGCTGGCCGAGGAGGTCGCGCTGCGCCACCGCCGCGCGCACCCCGACAACCCGACCGACCGGGTGCACCGCAGGCTCGAGGTGGGCGGCGAGTACGCCTACCGCCGCGAGGGCGAGCTGCACCTGTTCACGCCGGAGACGGTGTTCCTGCTCCAGCACGCCACCAGGACCGGCAAGCAGGACGTGTACAAGCGCTACACCGACGAGGTGGAGCGGTTGTCCCGGCAGGGCGGCACGCTGCGGGGTCTGTTCTCGTTCGACGCGGAGGGCCGCACGCCGGTCCCGATCGACGAGGTCGAGCCGATCTCCTCGATCGTCAAGCGGTTCAACACCGGCGCCATGTCCTACGGGTCGATCTCGGCCGAGGCGCACGAGACGCTGGCCATCGCGATGAACCGGCTCGGCGGCCGGTCCAACAGCGGCGAGGGCGGCGAGGACCCGGAGCGCCTGTACGACCCGGAGCGCCGCAGCGCGGTCAAGCAGGTCGCGTCCGGCCGGTTCGGCGTCACCTCCGAGTACCTGGTCAACGCCAGCGACATCCAGATCAAGATGGCGCAGGGCGCGAAGCCGGGCGAGGGCGGTCAGCTGCCCGGTTACAAGGTGTACCCGTGGATCGCGCGGACCCGGCACTCGACGCCGGGCGTCGGCCTGATCTCCCCGCCGCCGCACCACGACATCTACTCGATCGAGGACCTCGCGCAGCTGATCCACGACCTGAAGAACGCCAACGAGCAGGCCCGCGTGCACGTGAAGCTGGTCAGCGAGGTCGGCGTCGGCACGGTCGCGGCGGGCGTGGCGAAGGCGCACGCGGACGTGGTGCTGATCTCCGGTCACGACGGCGGCACCGGCGCGTCGCCGCTGAACTCGCTCAAGCACGCGGGCACGCCGTGGGAGATCGGCCTCGCCGAGACCCAGCAGACGTTGCTGCTCAACGGTTTGCGCGACCGGATCACCGTGCAGGTCGACGGCGCGATGCGCACCGGCCGCGACGTGGTGGTGGCCGCGCTGCTCGGCGCGGAGGAGTTCGGCTTCGCGACCGCGCCGCTCATCGTCGAGGGCTGCGTGATGATGCGGGTCTGCCACCTGGACACCTGCCCGGTCGGCATCGCCACGCAGAACCCCGAGCTGCGCAAGCGGTTCACCGGCCAGGCCGACCACGTGGTGAACTTCTTCCACTTCATCGCCCAGGAGGTCCGGGAACTGCTGGCGTCGCTCGGCTTCCGCACGATCGACGAGGCCGTCGGCCACGCCGAGCTGCTCAAGACCGACGAGGCGATCGAGCACTGGAAGGCGGCGGGCCTCGACCTGACGCCGGTGTTCGAGGTGCCGGAGACGCCCTACCGCACGGCCAAGCGCAAGGTCCGCGAACAGGACCACGGCCTGGCGCAGGCGTTGGACCGCACGCTGCTCCAGCTCGCCGACGCGGCGCTCAACGACGCCCGCCCGGTGCGGCTGGAACTGCCGCTGCGCAACGTCAACCGCACCGTCGGCACGCTGCTCGGCGCGGAGGTCACCCGCCGGTTCGGCGGCGACGGCCTGCCCGACGACACGATCCACGTGACGTTCACCGGCTCGGCGGGCCAGTCGCTCGGCGCGTTCATCCCGCGCGGCGTCACGCTGGAGATGATCGGCGACGCCAACGACTACGTCGGCAAGGGCCTGTCCGGCGGCCGGATCGTCGTGCGACCGCACCCGGACGCGCCGTTCGCGGCCGAGCAGCAGGTCATCGCGGGCAACGTGATCGGCTACGGCGCCACGTCCGGCGAGATCTTCCTGCGCGGACGGGTCGGCGAGCGGTTCTGCGTGCGCAACTCGGGCGCGCTGGCCGTGGCCGAGGGCGTCGGCGACCACGCGTTCGAGTACATGACCGGTGGCCGGGCCGTGGTGCTCGGGCCGACCGGCCGCAACCTCGCCGCGGGCATGTCCGGCGGCATCGCGTACGTGCTGGAGCTCGACCCGGCGGCGGTCAACACCGCCATGGTCGAGTTGCAGCGGCCCGGCGCGGAAGACCTGCGCTGGCTGCGCGAAGTGGTGGAACGCCACCACCAGCTCACCGGTTCGGCGGTGGCCGCGTCGCTGCTCGGCGACTGGCCCCGGCGCTCCGCGTCGTTCACCAAGGTCATGCCCGGTGACTACCAGCGCGTGCTCGAAGCGATGAGGCTCGCCCGCGCGGAAGGCAGGGACGTCGACCAGGCGATCATGGAGGCCTCCCGTGGCTGACCCGTACGGTTTCCTCAAGCACTCCCGCTCCGAGCCCAAGAAGCGGCCCGCCGCCGAGCGGCTCAGCGACTGGGACGAGGTGTACCTCGACGTGCCCGCCGAGCAGCGGGACGCGGAAGTGCGCACGCAGGCGACGCGGTGCATGGACTGCGGCATCCCGTTCTGCCACTCCGGGTCGGCCGGGTGCCCGCTGGGCAACCTGATCCCCGAGTGGAACGACCTGGTGCGCCGGGGCGACTGGGAGTCGGCCTCGGACCGGCTGCACGCGACGAACAACTTCCCCGAGTTCACCGGCAGGCTGTGCCCCGCGCCGTGCGAGGCGGCGTGCGTGCTGTCGATCAGCCACGACGCGGGCGGCGCGGTCGCGATCAAGCGGGTCGAGCAGGCCATCGCCGACGTGTCGTGGGAGCAGGGGCTCGTGCGGCCGTCGCAGTCGCAGGTGTCGTCGGGCCGCCGGGTGGCGGTCGTCGGCTCCGGCCCGGCCGGGCTGGCGGCGGCGCAGCAGCTCACCCGGGCGGGCCACGAGGTCACCGTGTTCGAGCGGGACGACCGGCTCGGCGGGCTGCTCCGCTACGGCATCCCCGAGTTCAAGATGGAGAAGAAGGTCCTCGACCGGCGGCTCGCGCAGCTGCGCAAGGAGGGCACGAAGTTCGTCACCGGCTGCGAGGTCGGCGTCGACCTGACCGTCGAGGAGCTGCGGGCGAAGTTCGACGCGGTGGTGCTCGCGGTGGGCGCGCTGCGCGGCCGCGACGACACGACCACGCCGGGGCGTTCGTTGCAGGGCATCCACTTGGCGATGGAGCACCTCGTGCCCGCCAACCGCGCGTGCGAGGGCGACGGTCGGCCTGCGATCGACGCGGCCGGCAAGCACGTCGTGATCATCGGTGGCGGCGACACCGGCGCCGACTGCTACGGCACGGCGTCCCGGCAGGGCGCGGCTTCCGTGCTGCAGCTGGACCAGTACCCGATGCCACCGTCCACTCGGGACGATGGCAGGTCGCCGTGGCCGGTGTGGCCGTGGATCCTGCGCACCTACCCCGCGCACGAGGAGGCGGGGGAGCGGAAGTTCGCGGTCGCGGTGGAGAAGTTCGTCGGCGACTCCGACGGGCACGTGCGCCAGATCCAGCTGCGCAAGGTGCGGGTGGAGAAGGACGCCTCCGGCCGCCGCCAGGTCGTGCCGACGTCCGAGGAGGTCGAGGTGCTGCCGGCGGACCTGGTGCTGCTGGCCATCGGCTTCGAGGGCGTCGAGCACATGCCGTTGCTGGACGGGCTGGGCATCCAGCTCACCTCGCGCGGCACGATCTCGTGCGGCTCGGACTGGCAGACCCAAGCGCCCGGCGTGTTCGTCTGCGGTGACGCGCACCGGGGCGCTTCGCTGGTCGTGTGGGCGATCGCCGAGGGCCGTTCGGTGGCCAACGCGGTGGACCGCTACCTGACCGGCTCGTCCGACCTGCCGTCCCCGGTGATCCCCAACATGCTGCCGCTGGCCGTGGTGTGACCCCTTAGACCGCCGTTCGCTGGATACCCGGCCGCCCCGACAACGACGTCGGGGCGGCCTCTTGCGTCGCGGGCTCGACGGCACTACCGGGGTACCGTGACCGACGATCACTGCGGCCACTTCCTCCCCCCAGAAGCGCCCCCGCCGGTGCGGCGAGGCGCAACCTGGGCGCCATCCGGCTGTCCCGTCAGGAGGCCGTCCGGATGGCGGAGAACTGGCCCGACCGCCCGATCGAGGACATCCGGGCCCTGCGCGAGGTGCGGACCCTCGTCCGCCGGCTCGGGGACCTGGCCGACCGCATCCGCGACGATCACCTTCGGCACGAGGTGCAGGAGTGGCGGGCGATCGAGGGACAGTTGCCCTGACCCGCACGCGGCCCCGACCCGCAGATCGGGGGCCGCGTGCTGTCAGACGCCCGTCACCGCCCGCACCGAGCGGATGCGGCTGACGAGGAACTCGCGGTGCTCGCCGCGGGGCGCGCAGTTGGCCTTCAGGTTGCCCGCGGCGTGGTCGACCGGGGTGATCACGTGCTTCACCGTGCTCCGAGGGCCGTTCGCCACCGCGATCTCCACGGACGTCCGGCTCACCAGCGCGTCCGCCAGCAGCACGACCTCGGAGTCGGGCAGCACCAGCGACTGGTCGCGCAGCAGCCGCACGGTGCCGATCCGCTGCGACTCCACCGGCGGCAGCACGAACCGGTGCCTCGGCCGCTCCCGCTCCACCAGCGCCGCCGCCAGCTTCGCCACCTCGTGCCCGGTCAACGGCGCACGCCACCCGCCCGTCGCCGAACGCACGGGCGGCGGCTCGACACGACGTCGCGGCACCCGCTCCACCACCGCCATGCCGTCCACCGTGGCCGTCGTCGGCGCGTAACCGGCCGCCCGCAGCAACGCCAACGTCTCCGTCGCGGGCTTCGCCGACGCCAGCACCGTCGGCCCCAGCGGCTGCAACGACAGCTGCGCCAACGACGGGTGCGCGGCGATCTCGCTCAGCAGCACCGGGTCCTCGGTCCGCACGCAGCACGCCACCGGCGTCACCGTGATCCGTCCGTGCTGCCGCGCCACCTCACGCACCAGGTGCGCCAACGTCGGCGGCACGCCGTGCTCGGCCACCGACGCCAACCGGGCCAGCAACGCGTCCGGCTCGTGCCCCGCGTCCAACGCCCGCCGCACGCTCGCGCCGCTGAACCGCCACCCGCCCGCCGCGCCGTCCGCCGCCAGCTCCAGCACCGCGCTCAGCTCGCGCGACGGCAGCCCGGCCACCACGGCGGTCAGGTCCGGCCGCAGGTGCGCGGTGACCGCCTCGGGCGGCACGAACCGGCCCGCGACCTCGTCCACCCCGCCCGCCAGCACCGCCCGGCCCAGCGCGGTCGCCGCGCCCAACGCCACCAGCCCCACCGACTCGGCTTCCACCAACGCCGCCTCGGTCGCCGCACGCCCGTGCACGGCGGGCTTCGTCCACACCAGCTCGGCCACCACCTCGTGCCGGTGCTCGAACGCCTCGTCCTCGTCCAGCCGCGCGTACCGCTCCAGCAGGCCGTGCCTGGTCCGGTCGCCCGAGTCCGACGAGGACGACTCCGCCGACGCGGGCCGCTGCTTGCCCGGCGTCCACGTCAACCGCGGCCACGCCCGCGCCAGCGCGGTCAGCCGCTCCGCGGGCGACGCGGCACGCCACGCGTCCGCGCCGACGGTCGGCACCAGCCTGCCGTCGTCCACCGCGAGCAGCCGCGCCTCGACGGCCAGCCCCACCCACAACCTCGTCCGGCCCTCGTCCGACCGCAGCACGCCCGCGAGCCGCCGCAGCTCCCGCAACCCCAGCACCGCGCGGCACGTCACCTGCTCGACGTCGCACAGGTCGACCAGCCGCGTCACACCGTCCACAGTGGACGTCGCGGGCGTGATCGCGGCCCGGTCCGCGAAACCCCGGTTCTGCGGCGCACGGCGGGGCGTGCGCGGCGCGGGCGTGATGCGCCGCGGCGGCTCCTCCTCCAGCAGCCGCAACCCCGGCGAGCTCACCAACCGCCCGGCCGCCGGCCACACCAGCGCCCGCGCGCGCAACTGGCCCAACGCCCGCTTCAGCTCCGCCCGCGACGCCTTCCCGTTGCAGCGCAACCGTTCCGCCAGCGCCTCCACGCCCGCCTCGTCACCGAGCCGCAGCACGGTGTCCAGCACGTCCCGGCACGCCTGGTCGAGCCCGTCGACCGCCGCGCGCAGCGACGCCGTCGTGGTCAGCTCGTCCGCCAGCGCCCGCAGCGAGTGGGGCCTGCGGTCGGCGGCGTCCTTGCGCAGGGCCAAGATGTCCCGGAGCTCCACCGCGTCGAGCGCGCGCAGCCAGCCGGCCAGCGCAGTTTTCCTACCCACCCGGCGATTATGCACAGAACGTGACCGCTCGGTGATGCGTTGCGATAGAGCGTTCGAATGAGCCACGAATGGACGAACGTAAGCTGTGCGCCGTGGAATTCACCGGGTTCGGCGAACACGCCATCGACTTCTACGACGGACTCGTCGCCGACAACTCCAAGGCCTACTGGGACGACCACAAGGACGTCTACCAGCGCGATGTGCGCACGCCGATGGAGACGTTGCTCGCCGCGCTCGAGCCCGAGTTCGGCAAGGGAAAGGTCTTTCGGCCCTATCGGGACGTGCGGTTCAGCAAGGACAAGACGCCGTACAAAGACCACTGCGGCGGGGTGGTCGAACTCGGCCGCGGCGGCGGCGCGCACTACGTGCAGATCGGGACCGAAGGGCTGTTCGTGGCCGGTGGGTCGTTCGCCATGGCGTCCGACCAGCTCGCGCGCTACCGCGAGTCGGTCGCCGACGACGTGCGCGGACGTGCGCTGGAGAAGCTGCTCGCGAAGCTCGCCAAGGCAGGCTGGGAGCTGCGCGGGGACAAGCTCAAGCGCGCGCCGCGCGGCCTGGACCCGGAGCACCCCCGGGTCGAGCTGCTCAAGCACAAGCGCCTCTACGTGGCGAAGGTGTGGCCGCCCGACGACGTGCTGCACGAGCCGGGCTGCCTGGACCGGGTCCGCGAGGGCTGGCGCCAGGTCACACCGCTCGTGGACTGGTGCGCCGACCACATCGGGCTCACCGAGGTCGGCTTCCGGCGCTGACCGGGGTGTTCGCCCGGGAGGTCCACGACTTCGGCCGAGCGGTTCGGTCCGGCCGATCGACGGCCTCAGCCGGGTGCGGACGGCGGGTCGCCTCGCTGATCGACGTGGTGGCGGTCGTCGGGTCGTCGCGCACCGCTGATCCGGGGTCGGCGGTCGGCCGGCGATGCCCGCGAAGCGAGCACGTCGGCGGAGTTCTCCGGGTAGCCGAGGAGCCGGTACGCCGGGCCGCGTCCCCCGATTCCCGCCACGACGCCGGCAGCCCTTGCACGTGGACGACGTCGTCCGGCACCACGTCCGGCTCGCGGTCCACCGCGACCAGCGCGTCAACGTCACCGGCGGACGTCACCAGGCCGCGAGCTCGTCGGGTCACCTCAACCCCGGTCATCGCTGCGCAGGCGTCGCCCGCCAGGGGACCCCTGATCTTATTCTCCCAGAGGGGTACGACGTTTTCGGGCCGTCGACCGCGCGACCAGGGCGCCGAAGGCGATGCCGGCCACGTCCACAAGGGCGTCCAGGACGTCCCCGCCGCGGTTCAGCGCGGTGATGAGCCACTGCAACACTTCCGAGACCGCGGCGTAACCCAAGAGGACGATGACCAGTGGTCCGGACGGCAGCCGCGCGTACCTCCCGGCGCCCATGAGCAGGGCGAACAGCAGGAAGTGCACCACCTTGTCGGTGCCCGGGGGCGCTGTGGGCACACCTGACGCCGGGGTGAACAGCACGATGACGCTGAGCAACACCGCGACCACGAACGGAAGGATTCTGGGGCCCACGGACCAGATTCTGCCTGTTTCGCGGAGATTACTTCCCGGTACATCCTGATCGGTCCAGTGACAGGGACTACTCTGACTAGACGTGAGTCGACGCGCGAAGATCGTCTGTACGATGGGTCCTGCCACCGCGACCGAGGACAAGGTCAACGAGCTGGTGGCGGCCGGTATGGACGTTGCCCGGATGAACTTCAGCCACGGCAGCCATGCCGACCACAAGCAGGTCTACGACCTCGTCCGCAACGCGGCCGAAGCGTCGGGCCGCGCGGTCGGCATCCTGGCCGACCTCCAGGGACCGAAGATCCGCCTCGGCCGGTTCGCCCACGGTCCCGTCGAGTGGCGCACCGGTGACATCGTCCGGGTGACCGTCGAGGACGTCGAGGGCACCCACGACCGGGTCTCCACCACCTACAAGCAGCTGGCGCAGGACGCCAAGGCGGGCGACCGGCTGCTGGTGGACGACGGCAAGGTGGGCCTGACCGTCACCGAGGTCGACGGGCCGGACGTGGTCTGCGAGGTCACCGAGGGCGGCCCCGTCAGCAACAACAAGGGCCTCTCGCTGCCCGGCATGGACGTGTCCGTGCCCGCGCTGTCCGAGAAGGACATCGAGGACCTGGAGTTCGCCCTCAACCTGGGCGTGGACTTCATCGCCCTGTCGTTCGTGCGCTCGCCCGCGGACATCGACCTGGTCCACCAGGTGATGGACCGCGTGGGCCACGGCCGCAAGCCGGTGATCGCCAAGATCGAGAAGCCGGAGGCGGTCGACAACCTCGAAGCGATCGTGCTCGCCTTCGACGGCGTCATGGTCGCCCGCGGCGACCTGGGCGTCGAGCTGCCGCTGGAGCACGTGCCGCTGGTGCAGAAGCGGGCCATCCAGATCGCCCGCGAGAACGCCAAGCCGGTCATCGTGGCCACCCAGATGCTCGACTCGATGATCACGAACTCCCGGCCGACCCGCGCCGAGACCTCGGACGTCGCGAACGCCGTGCTCGACGGCGCCGACGCGCTGATGCTGTCCGGCGAGACCTCGGTCGGCCGCTACGCCATCGAGTCGGTCAAGACCATGAGCCGCATCATCGTGGCCGTCGAGACCGAGTCCACCGTGGTCCCGCCGCTGACGCACGTCCCGCGCACCAAGCGCGGCGTGATCTCGTACGCGGCGCGTGACATCGGCGAGCGGCTGAACGCGAAGGCGCTGGTCGCGTTCACCCAGTCCGGCGACACCGTGCGGCGGCTCGCCCGCCTGCACACCCCGCTGCCGCTGCTGGCGTTCACGCCGGAGCCCAGCGTGCGCAGTCAGCTTTCTCTCACCTGGGGCACCGAGACGTTCCTGGTGCCTAAGGTGGACTCGACGGACGAGATGGTCCGCCAGGTGGACCTGTCGATGATCGACATCGGTCGGTACCAGCCGGGCGACCTCGTCGTGGTCGTGGCAGGCTCGCCGCCTGGCACCATCGGCTCGACGAACCTCATCCGGGTGCACCGCCTGGGGGAGGACGACCACGCTTAGGAGATGACGTGACCGAGGCTGCCCGTGCCGCGGCGACCGCCGAGTTCTCGGACGTTCCACTGGACGCCGACGGCGTGCCCCACGGGCAGCCCGTGCTCGACCGACTCGTCGCGCTGCTCGACCTGGAGCGCGTCGAGGAGAACATCTTCCGCGGTGTGTCACCCGCCGAGTCGCCCGTCCGGGTGTTCGGCGGGCAGGTCGCGGGCCAAGCGCTGGTAGCCGCCGGCCGCACCGTGCCGCGTGAGCGCCGGGTGCACTCGCTGCACTCGTACTTCATCCGCGGTGGCGACCCGACCGTGCCGATCGTGTACGAGGTCGACCGGATCCGCGACGGGCGCTCGTTCACCACCCGGCGCGTGGTCGCGATCCAGCACGGCAAGGCGATCTTCGCCCTGTCTGCGTCGTTCCAGCTGGACGAGCCGGGTCTCGACCACCAGGAGCCCATGCCGGCGGTGCCGGCGCCGTCCTCGCTGCCCACGTACGCCGAGTCGGCGGCCGGGTACCTGGAGAAGGTCGGCATGGCGCGGCTGCCGAGGCCGATCGACATCCGGTACGTGACCGAGCCGCCGTGGCGGGCGCGGGAGGACGGGCCGGGCGAGGCGCGCAGCCAGGTGTGGATGAGGGCGGACGGCGAGCTGCCGGACGACGACCTGCTGCACGTGTGCGTGCTGGCGTACGCGTCGGACATGACGTTGCTCGACTCGGTGCTGGTCAGGCACGGCGTGTACTGGGGAACCGACAAGGTGCTGGGCGCGAGCCTGGACCACGCCATGTGGTTCCACCGCCGGTTCCGCGCCGACGAGTGGTTCCTCTACGACTGCGCTTCACCTTCCGCTTCGGGCGCTCGGGGCCTCGCGACGGGCCGTTTCTACAGCCAGGACGGCCACTTGGTGGCTACCGTGGTCCAGGAGGGTCTGCTTCGGGTCCTGTAATCGACCGGCTACGCTGCGCAGTCAACGGGAAGTCACGGGAAGTGGGTCGCGATGAGCACGATGCACTGGCCTGGCCACTGGCTCACGCTGGAGGAATGGGACGCGCTCCCCGAGGACGAGTTGCACCACGTCGAGCTGGTCGAGGGGGCCCTGCTCCTGTCGCCGAAGCCGGCACTCAAGCACCAATTGGCCGCGAAGCGGTTGGGTACGTGGCTCGATGAGCAACTGCCCCACGACGTGGTGGCGGTGCCCGAGATCGACGTCCTGATCAACCCGGTGGTCCCGATCACGGTGCGCGCACCCGACATGGTCGTCGTCCCGACCGAACGCGCATTGGAGTACCCGAAGCGCGTGGACCCCGACGACGTCCTCCTGGCCGTCGAGATCGTGTCACCGGGGACGAGGCGCATGGACCGCATGCTCAAGCCCGCCGAGTACGCCGATGCGGGTATCCCGCACTACTGGCTGCTCGAACTCGACGAGCCGATCACGCTCCTGGCGTTCGCCCTGGTCGACGGTGAGTACCGGCACGTCGCCGGAGGCACCGGGAAGGTCGAGGTCCCCGAGCCCTTCCCGGTCACCTTGGACCTCGACTCGCTGCTCAGCCGTTAGCCGCGAGAGCGTCCCAGAGCGCCCGCACGTGGTGTTCCTTGGTCGCTTCCGCGCCGATCGCCACGCGGACCGCGAAGCGGCCGTCGACCACGGTGTGGGTGATGAAAGCGTCGCCGGTGGCGTTGACGCGGTCCATCGCGGCACGGGTGGCGTCGTCGCCGGAGCGGTGCGCGAGGGTGACCAGGGACAGGGAGCGGGGGACGACGAGGTCCCAGTCGTCGGACGCGTCCACCCACGATTCGAGCAGGGCGGCCAGCTCCACGTGGCCGCGCAGGTGGTCGCGGATGCCCTCCAGGCCGTACCACCGCAGCACCGACCACAGCTTCAGGGCCCGGAAGCGGCGGCCCAGGGGGATCTGCCAGTCGCGGTAGTCCACGACGGCGCCCGACTCGGTGGCGGTGTTGCGCAGGTACTCCGGGAGGATCGTGAGGGCGTCCACCAGCACGTCCGGGTGCGCGGTCCAGAACAGGGACAGGTCGAACGCGGTCAGCATCCACTTGTGCGCGTTCGCGGTGAACGAGTCGGCGAGGTCCACACCGTCGAACAGGTGCCGGAACTCCGGGCACAACGCCGCCGGGCCCGCCCACGCCCCGTCCACGTGCAGCCAGATCCCGTGCTCGGCGCACAGGGCGGCGATATCGCGCACCGGGTCGACCGCGCCGGTGCCCGTGGTGCCGACGGTCGCGCACACCAGCACCGGGCGGCGGCCCGCGTCCACATCGGATCGGATGAGCGAGGCCAGGTCGTCCACCCGCATGGCCAGCCGGGAGTCCACCTCGACCGCCCGCACGGCCTGCTCGCCCAGTCCCGCCATCCGCGCCGCCCGCTCCAGCGACGAGTGCGTCTGCGACGACACGTACACGGTCTCGGACCCGTCCACGCCGGACTGCCGCCACTTCCCGCCCGACGCCCGGTGCAGCGCGGCGAGCATCGCGACCAGCGCCGCGGACGACGCGGTGTCCTGGATGACCCCACCGCCGACGAACGACGACGGCAGGCCGAGCGCCCCGACCAGCTCGTCCATCAGGTGCTGCTCGACCTCGGTCGCGGCGGGGGAGGTGGACCACAACATGCCCTGCACGCCCAGGCCGGACGACAGCAGGTCGCCGAGCACCGACGGCAGCGAGGCGTTCGACGGGAAGTAGGCGAAGAACCCGGGGTGCTGCCAGTGCGTCGTCGCCGGCAGCACGACCCGGTCCAGGTCCGCGAGCAGCCCGTCGAAACCCTCGCCGCGCTCGGGCAGCCCGGCCAACTGCCGCCGCACCCAGCCGGGCTCGACGGGCGAGGAGACGGGGAAGTCCTCGACGCGCGAGCGGTAGTCGGCGATCCAGTCGATCACCTCGTGGCCGATCCGGCGGAACTCGTCAGGGTCCATGCCCCGAAATCTATACGCGTCGCCTGCGGTGGGTGGGGCGTTGATCGTCAGGCGGTGTCAGGGCCCGTGTCTCGACCCGTTCCAGCACCACCGAGCTGGTCAGGTTCCGCACCTCCGTGCGCGAGGCGATCTTGTCCATCAGGAACGCCTGCAGGTGCGTGCTGTCGGCCACCGCGATGTGCACCAGGAAGTCCGCCTGGCCGCTGACGTGGAACAACGACCGCGTCTCCGGCTGCGCCATCACGAACCGCCGGAACGCCGCCACCACCGGCCTGGTGTGCGGCCGCACGTTGACCGACACGACGGCCTCCAGCGGCAGGCCGGTGGTCCGCGGGTCGACCACGGCGTGGAACCCGGTGATCACCCCGAGGTCGCGCAGCCGCCGCACGCGGTGCAGGCAGGTCGACGGCGCGATCCCGACCTGCTCGGCCAGGCTCCGGTTCGGCAGCGTCGCGTCGTTCTGCAACGCCTCCAGGATCAGCCAGTCGACCGAATCCAGTTCGGCTGTCTCGCTCACAACCGAACACTGTAACCGTCGAGTGGAATACGCCCGAACAGATCGCCCAGGATGCGGCCGTGCACATCGCCTGGACCTCCTTCCTGCTCGCCCTCGTCGTCATCACCGTCGTGCCCGGCCCGGACTTCGTGCTGGTCACCGGCAACGCCGTGCGCGGCGTGCGGTACGGCGCGCTGACGGCGGCCGGCGTGGTCACCGGGTTGCTCGTGCACGCCCTGCTGGCCACGGTGGGGCTGTCCGCGCTGGTCGCGGCGGCGCCGGCGGCGTTGCTGGCGGTCAAGGCGGTGGGCGCGCTGTACCTGGTGCACCTGGGCGTCGCCACGTTGCTGGCGGCGCGGCGCGGCGGGCCGATCAGGCGGGCGCCGAAGTCCGACCGGTCGCTGTTCCTGCGCGGCCTGCTGTGCGACCTGCTCAACCCGAAGGTGATGCTGACGTTCCTCAGCCTCGTGCCGCAGGCCATGGACCCGGCGTCGCCGCCGCTGCCGCAGGCCGCGCTGCTGTCGGCGGTCGCGGTGGGCGTGTTCGCGTGCTTCTGGGCCGTGGTGGTGCCGTTGGCGGGCCGGCTGGCGGCGCTGCTGTCGCGGCCGAAGGTGCGGCCGGTGTTCGAGCGGCTGTGCGGCACCGCCCTGATCGGCATGGCGGCTTCGGTGCTCGCCGCGTAATTCTCGTTATCGTGTCGCGGCCGAGGAGTCTCCGGTGAGGGTAAGCCCGACTCGGCCGAGAGGAACGGTATGCGCGCACCACGGGACGCCGCGGCGGTGACGGCCGCGCAGCGGGGGGAGCCGGGCGCGTTGGACGCGCTGGTGGCCGCCTACCTGCCGCTGGTCTACAACGTGGTGGGACGCGCCCTGTCGGGCCACCCGGACACCGACGACGTGGTGCAGGAGACCATGCTCCGCGCGGTCAACGGGCTGCCGAAGCTGCGCGAGCCCGAGGCGTTCCGGTCGTGGCTGCTGGCCATCGCGCTGAACCAGGTGCGCGACCACCACCGGACCGGGCCGCCGCGCGCCGACGCCGAGCCTGCCGACCTCGCCGACCCCGGCGCGGACTTCGCCGACCTGGCCATCACCCGGCTCCAGCTCACCGGCCAACGCCGCGAGGTCGTCGCGGCCACCCGGTGGATCGGCGACGACGAGCGCGAGCTGCTGTCGCTGTGGTGGATGGAGCAGGTCGGCCGGATCACCCGCGCCGAGCTCGCCGAGGCGCTCGACCTCACGCCGCAGCACGCGGCGGTGCGGGTGCAGCGGATGAAGGCGCAGCTCGACGGGGCGCGGGTGGTCGTCCGGGTGCTCGCCCTGCCGCGCTGCGGGGACCTGGCCGAGGTGATCGCGGACTGGGACGGGCAGCCGAACGCGTTGTGGCGCAAGCGGATCGTGCGGCACGCGCGGGAGTGCGGTCGCTGCGCCCGCGGGTTCGACGACCTGGCGGCGGTGGACGGCCTGCTCGCCAGGATCCCGCTCGTGCCGCTGCCCGCCGGGTTCGACCCGGCCGCCGCCGAGCCCGTGATCGCGGTGGTGAAGAAGGGCTTCTGGGCGAACGCGGCCACCAAACCGCTGATCGCGGCGGCGGCCGTCGCGGTGGTGGCGGGCGCGGTCGTGCTGCTGCCCGTCGACCGGGCGCCGACGCCCGTGGCCGCCCCGGTCGCCGTGACGACCAGCCGGGCGCCCTCGACCGTCCCGGCCACCACCACGACCACCACCACCACCACCACCACGACCACCACCACGACCACGTCGGCCGCACCGACCGAACCGGCGCCGGTCGTGCAGCCGGTCGCCAGGTCGGTCAAGAAGGGCGTCAGCACCTGGCACTTCGACGGCGTGACCGCGGCGTTGTCCGACGTCGGCGCGGGCTGGTTCTACAACTGGGCGCCGACCAGGGAGAACGTGCAGCCGCCACCGGGTGTCGAGTACGTGCCGATGATCTGGGGCGCGAAGACCGCGACGCCCGCGAACCTGGCCGCGGTGAAGGACCAGGGCACCACCCTGCTCGGCTTCAACGAGCCGGACCTCGCGGAGCAGTCGAACATGACCGTGGAGCAGGCGCTGGACCTGTGGCCGCAGCTCCAGGCGACGGGGATGCGCCTGGGCAGCCCGGCCGTCGCGCACAGCGGCGACGAAGCGGGCGGCTGGCTCGACCGGTTCCTGGCAGGCGCCCGGCAGCGCGGGCTGCGGGTCGACTTCATCACGCTGCACTGGTACGGCTCGGACTTCGGCCCGGCCGCCGTCGGCCACCTCAAGAGCTACCTGGACGCCGTGCACGCCCGTTACGGCCTGCCGGTCTGGCTCACCGAGTACTCGCTGATGGACTTCTCCGGCGGCGGCGTGCGCTACCCGGACGAGCGGGAGTTGGCCGACTTCGCCGGCGCGTCGTCCCGGATGCTCGAAGGCCTGCCCTGCTTGGAGCGCTACGCGTGGTTCGCGCTCCCCGCCGACAAACCGGGCACGGGGCTGTACGTGCCCGGAGGGACGCCGAACCGGGCCGGCGTGGCGTACCGCGCCACCGGTTAGGCGAGCGCCCGCCGCCGGTCGTGCGGCGCGGGCGCTCCGCGGTACCGGCCCGTCGCTGGTCGAGCAGCGGCGGGCCGGTACCCCTCAGTCAGTCGGCCGGCCGGTCGTCGAACAGCGGCTGCCACCGGCCGTCGAAGCCGCCGTTCGCGGCCAGGTGCCAGCCCGGCGGCAGCCACACGCCCACCTCGCGGCTCGCGCTGTCGTCGATCCCGCCCGAGTGCACGAAGTACTCGTGCTGCCGCCAGTACGCGCCGTGCGACGCCGGGTCGCCGCTCACCGCGCCACGGCTACGGCCCGAGCTGTCCAGCCCGGTGCCCGCGAACCCGCCGAAGTCGTCGGACCCGGACGGCGTGTCCTCGTCCAGCTCCGCCGAGTACGCGCCGAAGAACCACGCCTTCGACAGGTACCCCTCGCGCCCGTCGGTGAGGTCCGACGCGGCGTCGTCGCGGGACTGGTTGTAGAACCGCTGCACGCCCGTCCCGATGCCCAGCGCGGGCGTCTCGAACCGCACGTCCACCACGTCGGTGGCCAGCCAGTGCCGCTGCCACGCCGACCGCGACCAGTGCGTGGGCACGATGTCGGCCAGGTCCTGCAGCTCGTAGGTCAGCCGCTTGACCCGCGGCCACGCCACCTCGGTGCCGTTGTCCACCCGGCTGGCCTGCGTGGACGCGTTGGCCCAGGTCAGCGGCACCGCGCCGAACGCGGCCACCGCACCCGGCGCGCCCTCCGGCACGAACGCGTAGTGCACGTTGCGCCGGTCGTCGGCGCCCGAGATGCGCACCTCGGCGGTCCCGGCCGCCGCCATGCGACCCGACACGTGGGCCCACGTGTCGGTGACGAACCGCAGTTCGTGCGCGTGCGGCCCGGCGTCGGGCAGGTCGAAGTCGCTCTCGTCCGCCTGCCACAGCAACAGGTGCCTGCCGGTCGAGGTGTGCAGGAAGTTGACGTCCGGGTCGTAGGACCGCCGCATGACGTGGTCCTTGTGGTGCGTCACGGTGGCGTTGCCGAACGACTCGCCCGCGCCGCCCGGCGTGCCGGCCACCCCGCGCACCACGATCTCCACCCGTTCCCAGTCGTGGATCTCGTCGCCGTCCTTGTCGGCCGCGTTGTAGACGTGGTACAGCAGCACCAAGGACTTGCCGCCGTTCTCGGTGAACTCCAGCAGCGCGGTGTAGAGGGTGGGCCGGATCCGCCACCGCTCGTACCCCGCGGTCCCGGCGACGTACCGGGGGACGAGCTTCCAGTTCGCGCGGTTGGTGGCGAAGACGCCGTCCCGGTCGAAGTCGAAGTTCGCGAGCCAGTCCCGGCCCTGCTTGCCGTCGTTCTCGTCACCCCGCTTGAGGATGACGGGCGCGTAGTAGTTCAGGTACGCCTGCCGCTGCGCGGTGGTCAGCGTCCACGAGGCCTGGGCCGTCGGCGCGGTCAGGCAGGCCGCGACCACGGCCGCGACGAGCACGAGTAATCGGGTCATTCTCCCGACTCTCGCGCCGTCGCGGCCGGCTGTCAGCGGTGGCCCGCCCCGGTGGAGCGGGATCCCGCAGCGGTCGGAGACCGCGATCGGACGGCAGCGGTCAGGCGATGGTCCACTTCTGGTTGGCCGCGCCGGTGCAGGTCCAGATCTGGAGCCTGGTGGCGTCGGCGCTGGTGTTTCCGGTGACGTCGACGCACTTGCCGGTCGCCGGGTTCACCAGGTCGCGGCCCGAGGTGTGGGTCCACTGCTGGTTCGCGCCCCCCGCGCAGCTCCACAGCTGCAACTGCGCGCCGTCGGCCGTGCCGTGGTCCTTGATGTCCAGGCACTTGCCGAGCGCGCGCAGCGTGCCGTCACCGGGCCGCGACCACTGCTGCGCCGCCGTGCCGTTGCACGTGTAGAGCTGCACGGCCGCGCCGTCCGCGCTGCTCGCGCCCGCCACGTCGACGCACTTGCCGGCCAGGCCGGTGATCGCGCCGCCCGTGCCTCCGCCGTTGCCGGGCGTGCCCTGCCAGGTGAACGTCGCCGAGGTGCGGGCGGGCAGGGTGTAGGTGAACGACTGGTTGCCCCAGTTGACGCGGATCGACTGGGACGAGGTGCCGCCGTTGTGGGCGATCAGGGCCTTGGAGCCGTCCGGGTTGCGGTAGGCCACGTTCTGCACCGTGCCGTTCGCGGTCGAGTCGATCCGGTACGCGCCCGGCTTGACGAACTTCGTCAGGTGACCGGTCGTGTAGTACTCGACGGTGTAGTCGACCTGGCCTGCCCGCGACCCGCCCTCCTGCACGGTGATCAGGCCGGTGCACGTGCCGCAGCCGCCGTTGTGCGGTCCCATGTTCTGGTTGAGCGCGAGGCTCCACTTCACCAGGCTGGAGCTGTGGTTGCGGGCGTAGTTGACGATGTCGGCCATGTCCTCGTTGTGCTGGTTCGAGATCCACGTGCCGCCGGAGTGCTCGGTGCTGAACTGCTTGACGTTCGGGTACTGGTCGCGCACCTGCGTGCCGACCGCCGGGTCGCCGAAGTAGCCGTGCCACGCGATGCCGCCGAACAGCGGGTCGTTGCGCACGCCCGCGTCGTTCAGCACGCCGGAGCCGAAGTTGGCGTAGTCGCCGTAGTTCCAGTCGTGCACCAGCACCTTGGTGCTGATGCCCGCCGCGCGGAACGCCGGGTAGAGGTTGTTCTTGGTGAACTCGACCAGGCCCGCCGGGTTCCAGCTCATGCCGGGGTAGTTCATCGCGGTCGGGTTGGACGCCTGGCAGCAGTTCGGCTCGTTCTGCACGGACACGTAGTCGACCGGGATGCCCGCCGCCTGGTAGCTCTGGACGTACTTGACGAAGTACTGGGCGTACATGGGGGCGTACTCCCACTTGAGCCAGCCCATCTGGTCCATGCGGCCGTTGTCCTTCATCCAGCCCGGCGCGCTCCACGGCACGCCCTTGACCCGCAGTTGCGGGTTGAGCTGCTTGGCCTGCTGGGTCAGCAGCCGCACGTTCGTGTCGTAGCCGTTGGCGCCCCAGTCGTCGAGGTCGCAGCACGTGTCGTCGAGCGAGACGTGGCCCGGCCTGGACAGGTCCGACGCGCCGATCGGGTTGCGCACGAACGACAGGCCGATGCCGTCGACCGGGTGGAACAGCTTGCGCATCACCGCGTCCCGCGTCGCGGCGGAGACCGGACCGCCGCGCAGCAGGTAGGCGGTGGTGTCGGTGATCGACGCGCCGCCGCCCTCGAACTGCTGGTAGGTCGTGCCCTCGTTGACGGTGATGGTGTGGGTGGCGCTGCCGCCGTTCGAGCCGAACGCGATGGACGGCTGCTGGGCCAGGCCTCGGGCGACGACCCGGCCGCCGCTGTCGGAGGTGGTGGTCAGGTACACGTTGACGGTCTCGCCCGCTGCCGCGGCCGGCTGCGAGGCGGCGAGGGCGGCTGCGACGGTGATCACGGCTATGCCGGCGCTGACGAAAGCCCGACGGTGGGAAGAGGGCACCCCGGACTCCTTTCACGACGTTGTGGGCAGGGGTCGGCAGGCTGTAACAAAATGGAACATTTGTGGAAATTGTCCGCAGGTGAAAGGAAACAATGCTGCCGAACCCGTGTCAAGGTCGTGCGACACCCGCCGGTGGATACCGGTAAATACCGTGAAGGCGCCGGCCGTCAGGGGCGCGGCGCGGGCCCGGTGGACGCCCTGACCACGAGTTCCGTGGCCAGTTCGACGTGCAGCGCTTCCAGCTCGTGCCGGTCGAGCAACCGCATCAGCAGGGTCACGGCCAGCCGGCCCATTTCCTGCAACGGCTGCCGCACGGTGGTCAGCTCCGGACGCGTGGCACGACTGAGGTCGAGGTCGTCGAAGCCGGCGACGGACACGTCGCGCGGCACGTCGAGACCTCGCTCGCGGGCCGCCCGCAGCGCGCCGACGGCCATCTTGTCGTTGAACGCGACCAGCGCCGTCGGCCGGTCCGCGAGGCCGAGCAGGTCGCGGGCGACCAGGAAGCCGTTCTCCTCGGTCGGCTCGTCCACGTGCCGCAGCAGCTCCGCCGACGGCAGCACGCCGACGTCGGACAACGCCGCCGCGTACCCGGCGAGCCTGCCGTCGCCGGCCAGCCAGTCGCCGGGGCCGCCGATGATGCCGATCCGCCGGTGGCCCAGCTCCACCAGGTGCGCCATCAGCCGCCGCGCGCCCGAGAAGTGCGCCGCCGACACCGACGCTATGTCGCGCGGCAGCTCGGTGCGCGGGTCGACCACCACGAACGGGAACCGGCGGTCCCGCAGCCGGACCAGCTCCTCGGCCGGTTCCGGCGGCAGGATCAGGATCGCGCCGCCCACGTCCGCGCGCGCCGCCAGACCGGGCAGCGCGGTTTCCCGCTGCGCCGACACGCCCGCGCTGAGCAGGACCTGGCGGTGGTGCAGGGCCAACGTCTCGGCGACGCTGGAGACGATCAGCCCGAAGTAGTCGGTGAGCAGGTACGGGCAGCGCACGTAGACGGGGCCGGCCGGCTTCGCGCCCCGTGCCCGCGGCGCCTCCGCGCCCAACCCGGCCACGGCGCGCAGCACCAGTTCGCGGGTGTGCTCGGCGACGTTGGTCTGCCCGTTGAGCACGCGCGACACCGTGGCGATGGAGAGCCCGGTCGCCCGCGCCACATCACGCACCGTCGCCCTGGCCATCCACGTCCCCCTGTTCCACTGGCGTTTCACGATGTTACAGCGCGGTCGGCCGTGTTCGGCGCAGTGGGCATTGAGGGGTGTCACACAGGTGCGCGCGGGCGCGGATTTCGGCAGGCTGTGCAGATGACCACCTCCGAGGCACCCGCGCGGATCGCCGTCACCGGGCTCGCCGTCATGGGCAGCAACCTGGCGCGCAACCTCGCCCGGCACGGCTACCGCGTCGCCGTGCACAACCGCAGCTCCGCCCGCACCAAAGCGCTGATCGCCGACCACGGCCACGAGGGCGACTTCGTGCCCGCCGAGACGCTGGAGGAGCTCGTCGCGAGCCTCCAGACGCCCCGCCAGATCATCATCATGGTCAAGGCGGGCGGCCCCACCGACGCCGTCATCGACGAGCTCGTGCCCCTGCTGGAGCCCGGCGACATGGTGATCGACGGCGGCAACGCCCACTACGCCGACACCCGCCGCCGCGAGGCCGCGCTGAAGGAGGCAGGGCTGCACTTCGTCGGCGCGGGCATCTCCGGCGGCGAGGAAGGCGCGCTCAACGGCCCGTCGATCATGCCGGGCGGTTCGAAGGAGTCCTACCAGCACCTCGGGTCGGTGCTGGAGGACATCGCGGCCAAGGTCGACGGCGTGCCGTGCTGCGTGCACGTCGGGCCGGACGGCGCCGGGCACTTCGTGAAGATGGTGCACAACGGCATCGAGTACGCCGACATGCAGCTCATCGCCGAGGCCTACGACCTGCTGCACCGGGTCGGCGGCATGGCGCCCGGCGAGGTCGCCGAGGTGTTCCGCGGCTGGAACACCGGCGACCTGGAGTCCTACCTGGTGGAGATCACCGCCGAGGTGCTCGGCCACGTCGACGTCGAGACCGGCGCCGCCCTGGTGGACGTGATCGCGGACGAGGCCGAGCAGAAGGGCACCGGCCGCTGGACCGTGCAGGAGGCGCTGGAGCTGGGCGTGCCGGTGACCGGCATCGCGGAGGCGGTGTTCGCGCGGTCGCTGTCCGGGCGGGCGGGTCAGCGGCAGGCGGTGCGGTCGGCGTTCGGGCCCGCCGAGGTCGCGGGCGGCGCGGACGGCTCGCTGGTCGAGGACGTGCGGCAGGCGCTGTACGCGTCGAAGGTGGTGGCGTACGCGCAGGGCTTCGACCAGATGCGCGCGGCGAGCGCCGAGTACGGCTGGGACCTCGACCTGGGCGCGATGGCCACGATCTGGCGCGGCGGCTGCATCATCCGGGCCCGGTTCCTCGACCGCATCCGCGAGGCCTACGACAAGGCGCCGGAGCTGGCGTCCCTGCTCGTCGACGACTACTTCCGCGACGCGGTGAAGTCGGCCGAGGCGGCGTGGCGGCGCGTCGTGGTGAAGGCGGTGACCGCGGGCGTCCCCGCGCCCGGCTTCGTGTCCGCGCTGGCGTACTACGACGGGCTGCGGTCCGAGCGGCTGCCCGCGTCGCTGATCCAGGGCCTGCGCGACTTCTTCGGCGCGCACACCTACCGCCGCACCGACCGCGAGGGCAGCTTCCACACCCTCTGGTCGGGTGACAGGTCTCAAGTGGACGCTTGAGCCCACCGGACCGATCATGGCCGGGTGCGTGAACGCTTCCGCCGCCACCCCGTCACGGCCGGCTACCTGTCGGCCGTGGCGGTGCTCGCCCTGCTGACGCGGTTCGTGTTCGCCGACGGGATGTCGGCGCAGGTGCGGGAATCGCTGAGCACGAACGCGGCCAACCTCGACGACCACCCGGTCAACGCGTTGCTGGGCAGCGCGTTCGTGCTCGACCCCGCCGGCGACGGCCTGGTGGCCACCGGGCTGGCCCTGGTCTGCGTGGCGGTCTGCCTCGGCGTGCTGGAACGCGAGGCGGGGCCGTGGCGCGCGGCGGCGGTCGTCCTCGCGGGACACGTCGGCGCGACGCTCGTGACGGCGTTCGTCATCTCTTCGGGTGTCTACCCGACCGATCTCACCGACGTGGTCGACGTCGGTCCCGGTTACGTGGCGTGCGCCGCGGCCGGCGGCATCACCGTGTTGGGGCCGGTGGTGCTGCGCGTGCCGTGGCCGGCGCTGCTCGTCGCGTACCCGTTGGCGGGCGCGGAGTGGTCCGGAGCCGTGCCCGAGTTCGCCGCCGTGGGCCAGGTCGCGGCCGTCCTCATCGGACTGTGCGCCGGCACGGTCGCGGTCGGCCGCGCCTACGCCGCCGTCGGCCGGTAGGTCCGTCACCAGGGGTCACGCCCCGCTCGTGATCAACACGACCGGGTGGATCCGCTGTCAGACCTGGCACTTCCTCAGTCATCATGGTGTGGACGCGACCTGTGCGACGCGGGCTGTGCCGACACGTTCCCCTGTGCCGACACGGAGGTGCCACCGTGGCGAACCCTCACCACCGCGCCGGGGCCGAGTTCCGACTCGACGCCTTCTGGCCGCGCATGCTGCCGCCCTTAGCGCGGCGCTAGACCCCCTCTGCGATCGACGACACCCCGCGCACCGCGTGGGGCGACGACCCCTTGCGCTCGAAAGGACCCGACATGAACCGACCGCGCCCCAACAAGTCCCACGCGGGCGAGCACACCACGGCGGGCCCTCCGGGCGGTCTCGCCGGCGTGCTGCGGCACGACCTGCCTGCCTCCGTCGTGGTGTTCCTGGTCGCCGTGCCGCTCTCGCTCGGCGTCGCCGCCGCGATCGGCGCGCCCCTGATGGCCGGGCTGATCTCCGGCGTCGTCGGCGGCATCGTGGCCGGCTCGCTGTCCGGCGCGCCGTTGCAGATCAGCGGCGCCGCGACCGGCTTGGTGGTGATCACCGGCGGACTCGTCGCCGAGTACGGCTGGCCCGCCACCGCGGCCATCACGCTCGCCGCGGGCGCCGTGCAACTCCTGTTCGGCTTGGCCAAGCTCGGCCGGATGGCGCTGTCCCTCTCGCCCGCCGTGGTGCACGGGATGCTGGCGGGCATCGGCTTGAGCATCGCGATCGGGCAGCTGGCCGTCGTGCTCGGCGGCGCCACGGCCACCTCGGTCCTGGACAACGTCGCCAGGGTGGCCACGGTGGAGGTGCGGTGGTCGGCCGTCCTCGTCGGCGCGCTGGCGGTGGCCACGCTGGTGCTGTGGCCGCGGGTGCCGCGCGCCTCGGTCGTGCCCGCGCCGCTGGTGGCCGTGCTGGTCGCGACGCTCGCGACGGCCGGGTTCGACGTGGCCCGGGTCGACCTGCCCGGTGAGGTGCTCAGCCAGGTCGTGCTGCCGGAACTGCCGGCCGGCGGTTTCGGCGGGATCGCGTTCGCGGTGCTCACCGTGGCCGTGGTGGCCAGCATGGAGTCGCTGCTGTCCGCGGTCGCGGTCGACAAGCTGCACGCAGGTCCGCGCGCGGACCTCGACCGGGAGCTGATCGCGCAGGGCGCCGCCAACGTCGTCACGGGTGCGCTGGGCGGGCTGCCGATCGCCGGCGGCATCGCGCGCGGCTCGACCAACGTCGCCGCGGGCGCGCGGACCCGCGCGTCGACCGTGCTGCACGGTGTGTGGATCGCGTTGTTCGTGATCGCGCTGGGCTCGGTGCTGGAGCTGATCCCGCTGGCCGCGCTGGCCGGCGTGCTGCTGGTGGTGGGCCTCCGGCTGGTGAGCGTGCGCCGGATGCAGGCGTTGTGGCGGCACGGCGAGTTCTCCGCGTACGCGGTCACGGTGGTGGGCGTGCTCGTGCTCGGGCTGGTGGAGGGCGTGCTGCTGGGCGTCGCGGTGGCGGCGTTGCGGTCGCTGCACCGGCTGACCCGCGCCTCGGTGCGCGTCGAGCAGGAGCCCGACGGCTGGCGCGTGGTGATCCGCGGCTCGCTGGTGTTCCTCGGCGCCGGGCGGCTCGTGCGCGGGCTGCGCGCCATCCCACTGGGGCAACGCGTGGTGCTGGAGCTGCACATCGACTTCCTCGACCACGGCGCGTTCGAGGCGATCGACGACTGGCGCGTCGGCTACGAGCGGCTGGGCGGCCACGTCGAGGTGGACGAGGTGCACGACACGTGGTTCAGCAAGGCCGGGAAGGGCATCCCGGCGCTGCGCAAGACACCGCTGTCGCCGTTGCCGAGGTGGTTCGCGCCGTGGTCGCACTGGCAGCGCCACCGGCACGTCACCCTGCCCCGGCCGCGCGCCGACGTGGACCCGATGATCCGCGGCATGCGCGAGTTCGAGCGCACCACCGCGCCGTTGGTCCGCCCGTTCCTGGCGGAGCTGGCCGCGCGAGGCCAACGCCCGCGGCAGCTGTTCATCACGTGCGCCGACTCCCGCGTGGTGCCCAACCTGATCACCACGAGCGGGCCGGGCGACCTGTTCTGCGTGCGCAACATCGGCAACCTGGTGCCGCTGGACGGCGACGACTCCGTGGGCGCGGCGATCGAGTACGCGGTGGAGGTGCTGGCGGTCGAGACGATCGCGGTGTGCGGGCACTCGGACTGCGGCGCGATGAAGGCGGTGGTGCACGGCTCGACGCGGCCGGGCACGCAGCTGCACACGTGGCTGAAGGCGGTCGAGCCGAGCCTGATCCGGTTCCACGCGGCCGAGTCCGACCTGCCGGTGGTGGAACGGCTGTCGGTGGCGAACGTGGCGCAACAACTGGACAACCTCATGGCCTACCCGAGCGTGCGGGAAGCGGTGGCCACGCGCTCGCTGCGCCTGGTCGGCATGTACTTCGACATCTCCGCCGCCCGCGTCTACCTGGTCGACCCCGACCACGACGGCCTGGAACCGGTCTACGCCTGATCCCTCAACCCCCTCAACCCCATCCGACACAGCGATGCAACACGGGGTGGTCGGCCCCCACCGGACCGACCACCCCGCGCCGAGCCTCGACGGCGGACCGGCCTCGGTCGGGGGTGCGTGGCCGGTCCGGCGTCGGGCTCGGATCAGGTCGGGCGGCGCTGGTGGGGCTCGATTTGCGGGGGAGGCGCGTCGCCCGACCGAGCTGGGCTAGCCGACGCTGCGCAGGTGCTTGCGGTGGTTGCCGGACGGCTCGTCGCCGCCCACCGTCAGCGCCAGCTGCGCGCCGAGGTACGCCCGGCACGGCGAGGGCGGGCGGCGGCGGAAGCGGCGGGTGCGGCAGGTCGGGCAGCGGCCGTGCTCATCGGGCGTGTGCTCGTCGAGCAGCGCCTTGATCGCGGTCACCACCCTGGGCAGCTCGCAGCGGGCCAACTCGACCGCCGTCTCGTCGTCGCCGATCGCCGCGAGGCGGACCAGCGTGGCCAGGTGTTCTCGGAGGGACCGGTCGAGCTGGCTGAAGACGGTGGTGGACACCTTCAGCGCTCCTTCCCTGGGGGCGGTGTGCTGCACGCAGCCTGTTACCGCGTCCGGCCCTCTGCAAGTTGCAGTACACGAATGGATGACGTCACTTTGCTCCGTTCGCGCCCGCCCACAGACTGGACCGCGGCCCCCGGGTCGGGGCCGTCGACGAAAGGTGTCCGGATGCCACGGGGCAGCAGCCCGACGCTGCGCAAGCGACGGCTGGTCAGCGAGCTGCGGAGGCTGCGCGAGGCGGCCGACCTCACCATCGAGGACGTCGCCGAGCGGCTGGAGTGCTCGGCGTCCAAGATCAGCCGCATCGAGACCGGCCGCGTCGGCGTCACTCCGCGCGACGTCCGCGACATGCTCTCGGCCTACGGCGCCGACCGGGCCACGTCGGAAGAGCTCGTGCAGCTGGCCCGTGACGCGCGGCGCCGGGCGTGGTGGGACGAGTTCGGCGACATCGCGCCCGGCCGGTACGTCGGGTTCGAGGCCGACGCCGAGTGGGTGCGCACCTACCAGGGCCTCATGGTGCCCGGTCTGCTCCAGACCGAGGCGTACACCAGGGCGTTGATCCGGGCCGTGCTGCCGGACGCCGCGCCGGCCGAGGTGGACCGCCGGGTGGAGCTGCGCAAGGCGCGCCAGGCGCTGCTGCTGGAGGACGACCCGTTGTCCCTGCACGCGGTCGTGGACGAGGCAGCCTTGCGGAGGTTGGTAGGCGGCCCGGAGGTGATGGCCGAGCAGCTGGCGCGACTCAACGAGGTCGGAGAACTGTCGAATATCACTCTGCAGGTGGCCTCTTTCGAGGCGGGCGGTCACGCTGCGATGGACGGTCCGTTCGTCATCCTGTCGTTTCCCGAGCAGTCGGATCCGGCCGTGGTATACATCGAAAGCCCGAGGGGTGACGTCTATTGGGAACAGCCCTCGGACGTCGCCAGGTATTCCGACATGTTCGCACGGCTCAGCGCCGAATCGCTCGACCCGGCCGCCTCGTCCGCGCTGATCGGGCGGGTGGCGCGCGAGCTCGCCTGAATCCGAGGTGAACTGCCATGCAACGCCAGTGGCGCAAGAGCACGTGGTCGTCCGCGGGTGGTCCCGAGTGCGTGGAAATCGCGCTCGACCCGAACGGCGCCGGTGTGCGTGATTCGAAGAACCGAACCCGCGGCGAGTTGGGCTTCGGTTTCGCGCAGTGGTCCCGATTCGTGGGCAGCGCGAAGAACGGCGCATTCGACACCCGGTGACCCGCCGGCCCGTTCACCTCGGGGACGTGCCGTAAGGCGCGTCCCCGACTTTCGGCCACCTACCCGTACGACCTTGGTCTGGCGGCCGGTCAGACCCCGGTCCGATGCGCCCGCCGGCGTGGTTGCGGTGGACTCCCCCTAGCCTGCACGCCGAGTGCTCGTCATGATCCACAGGGGGATGAACCATGGCCTTGCTGACCGACGCCCTGGAAGGGCTCGCCGGTCTGCCGCAGCCCGCCGTGCTCGCGGTGACGGGCGCGTTGACGTTGGCGGAGTGCACGCTGGGCGTCGGCTTCATCGCGCCGGGCGAGAGCGCGCTGCTGCTGGCCGCCACGACGGTCACCAGCGTGCCCCGGTTCCTGGTCATGTGGCTGGTCGTGTCGGTGTGCGCGGTGGCGGGCGACAGCATCGGCTACTTCCTCGGCCGCCGGTACGGTGATCGGCTGCGGGACAGCAAGGTGGTGCGCAAGCTCGGCCAGGAGCACTGGGACAAGGCCGGCGCGCTGCTGCGCAGGCGTGGCGCGTGGGCGGTGTTCTTCGCCCGGTTCATGCCGGTGGTGCGGACCCTGGTGCCCGCGTCGGCGGGTGCGTCGAAGCTGGAGTACCGCCGGTTCCTGCCCGCGTCGATCGCCGGCGCGGTGAGCTGGTCGGCGCTGCACATCGGCATCGGCTCGGCCGCGGGGGCGTCGGCGAAGTACATCGAGTCGGTGTTCAACGGGGCGATGTGGGGCCTGATGGGCATCGCGGTCGTGGTCGGCGTCGTGGTGGTGCTGCGGAAGCGGCGCAAGGCGGCCAAGGCCGGCGCCGAGCCGCGTGAGCTGGAGGAGGTGGGCTGAGTCCTCACCGGGCCGGTGACCGGGCGACGCGTCCGTCGCCGGCTCGGCGGAAGCCCGCGGAGGGGTGTGCGGGCACCGCGGCGAGGAGGTGCTGGATCGTCCGGTGCCGGAAAGGCGGCGATCTCCCCGGGAGCCCCGACCACGGCGCCGCCGTCTGCCTGTGAGGGGGCGCCGGAGGTGGTGCGTCGCCAGGCAACCGAGCCGACGTCAGCGCGCAACGCCGAAGGGGCCGTGTCCGGGGGTTCGGTCCCGGGCACGGCCCCTTCGACTGGGGGGAGGGCAATGGAGATGGGCCATCCCCTACCGGATGACCCGTCTCCGGGTGGAGAAGGGGACGAGGGCGGGCCGGCGTTCCGCCGCCGCGGGCTGGATGCCCCTTGCACGCCGGCCTGCCCTCGTCGTTCAGGGAGAGCAGCGGATGTTCCGCTGTCTGGTCCAACCTCGCTCACCGGGGTTCGCCCTGTGTGGTTGATCGGACACGCTTAGCGTAAGAATGCGGCTACAGGACGACTGGAGCCGGACTGAAGTGATCTCCTAGGCTCGGTCTGGGTCTCAACGTGTCGGCGAAGGATCGGTCGGTGGCAGACGGCGGCGGCGAGCGCTTGCGGTTCGAGGTGCTCGGCCTGCTCCGGGCGGTGCGCGGTGGCGGGGAGGTCGACCTCGGCGCCGCCAAGCAGCGTGCCGTGCTGGCGGTGCTGCTGCTGGCCCGCAACGCGCCGGTCAGCCGCGACCAGATCATCGAGGCCGTCTGGGGCGACAACACGCCGACCAGCGCGGTCAACCTGGTGCAGACCTACGTGGCCGGGCTGCGCCGCGCGCTGGAGCCCAGCCGCGCCCGCCGTGCCCCGGCCGAGCTGCTGACCTCGGTCGGCGACGGCTACCTGCTCCGGGTGGACCCCCAGCAGGTCGACCTGGACGAGTTCGAGCGCGGCGTGGTGTCCGCGGCTCGGCTGCGCGCGTCCGGCGACCTGATCGCGGCGGCCACCGCCCTGGACGAGGCGCTCGGCCTGTGGCGCGGCGAGCCGCTCGGCGGTGTCGCGGGCCTGTTCGCCGAGGTCGAGCGCGGCCGGCTGGTCGAACGCCGGCTCGCGGTGCTGGAGGAGCGGGCCGAGCTGCTGCTGCAGATCGGCCGCGGCGCGGAGCTGGTGCCGTCCCTGACCACGTTGGTCGGCGAGCACCCCCTTCGGGAACGCGGGCACGGCCTGCTGATGCGCGCCCTGTGCCAGGCCGGGCGGCAGGCCGAGGCGCTGGCCGTCTACCGCGAGGCACGCCGGGTGCTGGTCGAGGAGCTCGGCGTCGAGCCGGGCCCGGAGCTGCGCAAGCTCCAGCAGACCGTGCTGGCGGGGGAGAACCCCGAGCCCGACCTCCCGACCCGGCCGATGGCGGTGCGGCCGGCCGCCGAGTCCTCGCCCGCCATCACGCCCGCGCAGCTGCCGCGCGTCTCGGCGTCCCTGATCGGCCGCGACGACGAGCTCAAGCGCCTGGACGGCCTGCTGGCCTCCTACCCGGAGGGCGGGCTGGTCCTCGTCGTCACGGGCCCCGCCGGCGTGGGCAAGACCGCGCTCGCCCTGCACTGGGCGCAACGCGTGCGCGAGGACTTCCCGGACGGCCAGCTGTACGTCGACCTGCACGGCTACGACCCGAACCAGGAGCCGCTGGGCGCGGGCGAGGTGCTGAGCCGGTTCCTGCGCACGCTGGGCGTGCCGTCGCCCGACATCCCGGTCACGGTCGAGGAGCGGTCGGCGCTGTTCCGCACGCTCATCGCGGACCGGCGCATGGTGGTGATGCTGGACAACGCGCGCGGCTCGACCGAGCTGCTGCCGCTGCTGCCAGGACCGCCGTCGTGCGTGCTGGTCACGTCCCGCCGGCGGTTGGTCGGGCTGGTCGCGCACGCCGAGGCGCGGTTGGTCGAGCTGGACATGCTGGACCCGGACGCGTCGGTGGCCGTGGTCAGCCGGGTCGCCGGCCGGGACGCCACGGAGGCAGCGGCGCTGCGCAGGTTGGCCGTGCTGTGCGACGGGCTGCCGCTGGCGCTGCGGATCGCCGCCGCCCGCCTCGCCGTCGCGCCGACGTTGCGCGTGGCCGAACTCGTCGCCGAGCTGGACGACGAGCACGGCAGGCTGGCCGCCCTCGGCCTGGAGGACGAGGACTCCACGGTGCGCGCGGCGCTGGACGCGTCACGCCGGGCGCTGCCGCCGCTGCCCGCGCGGTTGCTGGCGCTGCTCGGCCTGCACCCCGGCCCGGACGTCACGGCGTTCGTGGTGGCCGCCATGGCGCAGGTGCGGTTCGGCGACGCGCAGCGCGCGCTGGACGCGTTGACGGCGGCGAACCTGCTGTCGGTCAACGAACCCGGCCGTTACGGGGCGCACGACCTGGTGCGCGTCTACATGCGGACGCTGGCCGCCGAACTGCCCGCGCCCGTGCGGCACGAGGCGACCAGCCGGATGCTCGACTTCTACCTGCACTGCGCGGACCTGGCCGACGGGCGGCTGCCGGTGACGCGCGGCAGCAGCGTGCGGGTGGCGCCCGAGCACGTGCCGCTGGAGGTGCCGAAGCTGCACGGCTCGGCGGAGGCGAGCGCCTGGCTGGACGCCGAGCAGGGCAACATCGTCGCCGCCGCCGAGCTGGCCGCCGCGCCCGGCTCGGACCCGGGGTGGCTGGTGCACGCCTGGCAGCTGCCGTACACGCTGTCGCGGTTCCTCTGGCTGCGCGCGGACCGGACCACGTGGCTGCGCACCACGGAGGCCGCGCTGGAGGCGGCCACCACCCTCGGCGACCCCGAGGCGAGGTTCGTGATGCTGTTCAACCTGGGCATCGCGCTGGCCCAGTTCCAGCGGATGGACGAGTCGCTGGACCGGCATCGCGAGGCGTTGGAGGTGGCGCGGGCGTCCGGCGACGTGAACGCGCAGGCCAGAGCTCTGACGGCGGTCGCGGACATGCTCGCGTTCCTGGGTCGGGTCGACGAGTCGGAGGCCTCCTACCGGGAGGCGCTGGAGGTCAGCCGGGCGGCCGGGTCGCGGTGGGCGGAGGCGAACGCGCACCACAACCTCGGGCTGCTGCACCTGGCGTCACGCCGCTACGACGAGGCCAAGACGTGGCTGCGGGCGGCGGTGACGATGTACCGCGAGGTCGGCGAGCAGTGCGGTGAGTCGACCTGCCACACCGACCTCGCGACGGTGCTGCTGGAGTCGGGCGAGGGCGGCGAGGCCGTCACGTCGGCGCGCACGGCGCTGTCGGTCGCGTCGGCCGCGGCGAGCCCGTACCACCAGGCGATGGCGCACGACCGGCTGGCCACGGTGTTCGACCGGCAGGGCCTGCCCGGCGCGGTGGCGCACTGGCAGCGGGCGCTGGCGCTGTTCACCGAGCTCGGCGCCCCGGAGTCCGACCAGGTGCGGGAACGCCTGGCGCGCGCCCGCGCCACCACCTCCGTCTGACCGCGTCCGCGTCGACCGGGGCGTTCAGACCGGTTCGGCCAGGTCCTCCTCCGCGCGACGGGGCAGCGGTGCCCGCGGTCGGCTCGGGTGGTCCGTGATCGGCGCCCGGTCGGCCGGGGCGCTGTCCGGCACGGCCTGCTCGGGGAGCGGCTGGTGCTCGTACCACGTGTAGCCGAGGAGGCCGAGGGTGCTCCAGGTCCCCGGACCGGACGTGTAGAGGGCCAGGCCGTCGCCGAAACTGTAAGTGGTGAACCCCTTGGCGAGCGGTGGACCGTCCGGTCCGATGCCGAAGACGAGCGGGAGCGGGTAGATCTTCCGCGGGCCGTAGTACTCGAGGATGTCGACGAACTTCTGGACGTCCTGGGTGCAGCCGGTCTCCAGGTCGGTGCGGTCCGGGTTGCACTTCCACTCGGTCAGGATGAGCGGCGTGCCGGCGGTGACCATGTTCGGGTTGAACGCGAGGTCCACCCGCACCCGCCTTCCCCCCTTCGCGCCCGCGGGGTACTCGCGCTGGTAGTCGAACTGCCCGTGGCGGTAGCGCAGGTAGAGCAGGTAGGTGACGAGCGCCCAGTTCTCGTAGCCGCCACCCCCGGTGAGGCCGTTGGCGGTGACGAACTCCGGGTACTGGTAGTCGAACACGTCGGTGATGCTCAGCTCGAGGAGAGCCGGCGTGAGCGAGTAGGGCATCGGTGACCTCCGACGGTGACGGCGGCGAGGTGCGGCCCCGCGCGTGATCGGGTGAGGGCCAAGGTCCCACGCGCATCCGGCCCGGAGGCGGAACGCCCCTCGTCCGAGGGTGTGTCACTCGACGAGAGCGGGATCGGGGGATCGCGCCTCACGGTGGGTGGTCGGATCGGGTCACCCCCTGGTGGTCTGGACCTATTGACACAGAGGTCTAGACCTATTTACGGTTCAGTGGCTGCGTCGTGGCCGCCGCCTCGTGCAGGAGGTGCCGGTCGTGCCCAAGAGAACCAGGTTGTCGCCGCTCGTGGCGTTGTTCGCCGCGGTGGTCGGACTCGTCGTCGCCGTCGTGTCCCCGACACCGCCCAGTGCCGCCGCGGCGGGGGAGGAGTGCCGTCCCGACGGCCTCTACCAGACCCCCGGCGTCGCCGTGCCCTACTGCTCCGTCTACGACACCGAAGGTCGGGAGTCGTTGGGAGCCGCCCACTCCCGCCGCGTCATCGGCTACTTCACCAGTTGGCGCACGGGCCGCAACGGCACGCCCGCCTACCTCGCGTCCGACATCCCGTGGACCAAGGTCACGCACCTCAACTACGCGTTCGCGCACGTCGACGCGCAGAACCGGGTCTCGGTCGGCCCCGACGGCCCGGACAACGCCTCCACCGGCATGACCTGGCCGGGTGTCGAGCTCGACCCGTCCCTGCCGTACAAGGGCCACTTCAACCTGCTCGCCAAGCACAAGAAGCAGCACCCGAACGTGAAGACGCTGATCTCGGTCGGCGGCTGGGCGGAGACCGGCGGCTTCCTCGACCCGGACGGCACGCGCAACGCCTCCGGCGGGTTCTACAAGCTCGGCGCGCAGCCCCAGTCCACTGTGGACGCGTTCGCCGACTCGGCCGTCGACTTCATCCGGAAGTACGGGTTCAACGGCGTCGACATCGACTACGAGTACGCCACCTCGAACAACCACGCGGGCAACCCGGACGACTTCTGGATCTCCAACGCCAACCGGGGCACGCTGTGGGCCGGCTACGAGAAGATCATGAAGACGCTGCGGGAGAAGCTGGACCGCGCCTCGGCGCAGGACGGCAAGCACTACCTGCTCACCGCCGCCGTGCCCGCGTCCGGCTGGCTGCTGCGCGGCCAGGAGGCCTACCAGGTCACCCGCTACCTCGACTACCTGAACGTGATGAGCTACGACCTGCACGGGTCGTGGAACCACTTCGTCGGCCCGAACGCCGCGCTCTACGACGACGGCAAGGACGGCGAGCTGGCCGCCGGCGGCGTCTACACCGCGCCGCAGTACGAGGGCATGGGCTACCTGAACACCGACTGGGCCTACCACTACTACCGCGGCGCGATGCAGGCCGGTCGGATCAACATCGGCGTCCCGTTCTACAGCCGCGGCTGGCAGGGCGTCACCGGCGGCACGAACGGGCTGTGGGGCCGGGCGGCGTTGCCGGACCAGGCCAAGTGCCCACCCGGCACGGGCTCCGACGTCGGCTCGACCACGCCGTGCGGCAACGGCGCGGTCGGCATCGACAACCTGTGGCACGACTCCACCGCGGGCGGCGCGGAGGTGCCGTCCGGCGTGAACCCCATGTGGCACGCCAAGAACCTCGAGAACGAGATCACGCCGGACTACCTGGCCCAGCACGGCTTGGACCCGGCCAACGACCCGACCGACCGGATCTCCGGCTCCTACCACCGGTTCTACGACAGCACGCTCACCTCGCCGTGGCTGTGGAACGCGGACAAGAAGGTCTTCCTGTCCACTGAGGACGAGCAGTCCATCGCGGCCAAGGCGAAGTACGTGGCGGACAAGGGCATCGGCGGCATCATGATCTGGGAGCTGGCGGGCGACTACCGCTTCGACAGCGCCAAGGGGCAGTACACGGTCGGCGACACCCTGCTCACCAAGATCAACGAGGGGTTGCGCGGCGCGGCGCCGTACGGCGCGCGGAAGGCCGCCGGCGCCACGCCGGGCCAGGTGCTGGACGTGAGCGCCACCGTCTCCGGGTTCGCGCTCGGCGACAGCAACTACCCGATCACGCCCAAGCTGACGCTGTCCAACCGCTCGACCACCACCCTCCCGGGCGGCACGAAGATCGAGTTCGACTACGGCACCAGCGCGCCGGGCAGCATGGCCGACCAGTCCGGCTTCGGGCTGCGGGTCACCGCCAAGGGGCACTCCGGCAGCAACGTCGGCGGCCTGAAGGGCGACTTCCAGCACGTCGAGCTGACGTTGCCCACCTGGCAGCCGCTCGCGCCCGGCGCGTCGGTGGACGTCGCGCTGAGCTACCAGCTGCCGATCGCGTCGCCGTCGAACGTCAAGCTCACGTTCGGCGGCCGGTCCTACGCCATCGCCTCCGACCACCCGCGCGCAGGCGGCCCGGACCCGACCAGCACGACCACCACCACCACCACGACCGACCAGCCCAGCTGCACCGTGCCCGCTTGGGACCGCGCCAAGGTCTACAACGGCGGCAACGAGGTCTCCCACCGGGGCAAGCGCTGGCAGGCCAAGTGGTGGACGCAGGGCGAGGAGCCGGGCACCACCGGCGAGTGGGGCGTCTGGCGCGACCAAGGCGCCTGCTGAGGGGTGTCCGACCTGGTCTGACGCGCCGCTGAGGCATCCCTTACCCGCCGTCTGTCACCCCTTACGGCGGCGGGTAAGGGGACCAACGCCGCAACCCACGTGAACGCCCGATGCCCGCACCCGCGCCTCAGGACGACTCTTCGTGTCACCAGAGAGAAGCGAAACGACACGAGGAGCGAGTCATGGAGTGGACGCCCGAGTCCTTGAAGGCGGAGATCGACTACCGGCAGGCCGCACTGCGCGCGGACGCGGCGGACTACCGCGTCGGCCGGCAGACCCACCCGGCGAAGCGGTCGTGGTGGCGGCGGCTCGGCCACGATGCCGGCCCGGACGTGCCAGGCACCGGAAATGGCCACCGCGACGCCGCCTGAGGTGTGACAGCATGCCTGGTGTGGCACGCATCGGTTCCGGAATCCCCTTGGTGGCGCGTAGCCGGGAGATGACCAGGCTGCGCGCGGCCCTCGACGACGCCGCGCGCGGCGAGGCGGGTGCGATCCTCCTCGCCGGCGACGCGGGCGTCGGCAAGACCCGGCTGGTGGACGAGCTGGCCGCCACGGCGGGCGACGCGCTCGTGCTCAACGGCCGCTGCCTCGACGTCGGCGAGACCGGTCTGCCGTACCTCCCCTTCACCGAGGCGTTGGGGCAGGTGCGGCAGGCCGGTCTGCTCGACGTCGCGGCCCGGCCCGCGCTCGGCCTGCTGCTGCCGGAGCTCGCGCTGCCCGTCGGCCACGACGGCGGCACGTCGGTGTCCGGCCTGCCGTCGCACCTGGTCGGGCGCCGTCCCGAGCAGGACGTCGGCCAGCTCCAGCTGTTCGACGCGGTGCACGGCCTGCTCGGCGAGCTGGCCGAGGAGCGGCCCGTGCTGCTCGTGCTCGAGGACCTGCACTGGGCCGACGCCTCCACCCGCTACCTGCTGTCGTTCCTGTTCTCCCGGTTGCGCGCGCAGCGGCTGCTCATCGTCGGCACCTACCGGTCCGACGACCTGCACCGCAGCCACCCGCTCCGCCCCCTGCTCAACGAGCTGGTGCGGCTGCCCGCCGTGCAGCGGCTCGACCTGACCCCGTTGAGCGCGATCGACGCGCGCTCGTTCGTCGCCGCGCTGGCCGACGACCTGCCCGACGACGTGGTGCTCGAGGTCGCCGAGCGCTCGGACGGCAACCCGTTCTTCGCCGAGGAGCTGATCGCGGTCGCCTGCTGCGGTGACCGCGAGGTGCCGTGGACGCTGGCCGAGGTGCTCCTGGCCCGCATCGAGGGCCTGTCGCCGGACGCGCAGCGCCTGGTGCGCGTGGCGTCGGTCGGCGGCCGGTCCGTGCGCCACGACCTGCTGCGCGACGTGGCCGGGATGGACGAGGTCGGCCTGGACGGCGTGCTGCGCGAGGCCGTGCAGCACCACGTGCTGGTGGTCGACGGCGCCGAGGTGTACACGTTCCGGCACGCCCTGCTGCGCGAGGCCGTCTACCACGACCTGCTGCCCGGCGAACGCGTGCGGCTGCACTCCGCCTACGCGGACCGGCTCGCGTCGTCCGACGACCGCGGCGCCGCCGCGGCGCTGGCCCACCACAGCCTGGAGGCCCACGACCTGCCCCGCGCGCTGCGGGCGTCGGTCGACGCGGGGCAGGAGGCGCGGGCCGCCGGCGCGCCTGCCGAGTCGCTGAGGCACCTGGAGCAGGCGCTGAAGCTGTGGCACGCGGTGCCCGCCGACCAGCGGCCACCGGGCCTGACCGAGCTGTCGCTGCTGCGCAGCGCGTCGTGGGCGGCGGGCACGGCCGGCCAGCCCGAGCGGGCCATCGCGTTCGCCCGCACCGGCACCACCGTCATCGACGAGTCGGACCCCGAGGAGGCCGCCGTCATGTGGCGGCGCTTCGCGCAGGCGTTGCAGGTGCTCGACGGCACCGAGGACGAGAAGTACCACGCGGTGGAGGAGGCGTGGCGGCTGGTCCGGGACCGGCCCGCGAGCCCGGCCCGCGCGTGGGTGCTGGCGGTGTGGGCCGCGAGCCTGCGGCACGACCGCAAGTACGTCGAGGCACGTCAGCGCGCCGAGATGGCGGTGGCGGACGGCCGCACGGCGTGCGCGGAGTCGGCCGTGGCGGACGCGTTGACCACGTTGGGCCTGCTCGACGAGCCCGAGGGCCAGGTGTCGCGGGCGCACGAGCACCTGACGGCCGCGGTGGAGTGCGCGATGCGGGCGGACGCGGTCAGCACCGAGCTGCGGGCCCGGTACTTCCTCGGCCTGCACCACTACGACCTCGGCGAGCTGGACGAGGCCGGGCGGGTGTTCGACGAGGGCGTGGCGCGGGCCAAGGCGACCGGCCTCACGTGGAGCTCGTTCGGCCTGGAGCTGCGCATCCTCCAGGTGCTGACCAGGTACTACCGCGGCGAGTGGGACGGCGCGGCGACCGCGGCCGAACCACCCGGCCTGCGGGTCTCCAGCACGGTGTCGGCGCGGCTGGCCGCGGCGGGCACGCACGTGGCGGTCAGCCGGGGCGAGTTCGAGCAGGCCGAGCGGATGATCCGGGAGCTGCGCCAGGACTGGCACCGCGACCTGCAGATCGCGCTGATCACCGGTGGCACGGGTGCGGAGCTGGCGTTGTGGCGCGGCCGGCCGGAGCTGGCCGTGGACCGGGTCGCCGACGCGATCAGCTGGTCGCGCAAGGAGGGCGAGTGGATGCTGGCCGGGATCCGGCTGGCCGCCCTGGGCGTGGCGGGGCACGTGGAGATCGCCGCGCGGGCACGGCGGCGCAAGGAGCACGCGGCCGAGGAGCAGGCCGTGCTGGCCGGCCGGGAGCTGGCCGAGTACGCGCGCACGACGGCCGAGCTGGGCAGCCCCCGCTCGGGCGAGCTCGGCCCGGAGGGGCGGGCGTGGCTGGTGCGGGCCGCGGCCGAGGAGTCGCGGTTGACCGGCGCGGGCGACCCGGACCTGTGGCGCGGCGCGGTCGACGGCTTCGGCTTCGGGTCGGTGTTCGAGCAGGCCGTGTGCCGGTGGCGGTTGGCCGAGGCGCTGCTGGGCGCGGACCGGCGCGACGAGGCCGCGGCCCAGTTGCGGCTGGCCAGCGCGGTGGCCGACGAGCTGGGCGCGGCGCCGCTGCGCGAGGCGCTCGACCTGGTCGCCCGGCGGGCCCGGGTGGCGTTGCGCGACGTCGACCCGCGCGACCGGGTCGACCCGTTCACGCCGCGTGAGCGGTCCGTGCTGGAGCTGGTGGCGCTCGGCCGCACCAACCGCCAGGTCGGCGAGGAGCTCTACATCTCGGAGAAGACGGTCAGCGTGCACCTGAGCCGGATCATGTCCAAGCTCGGCGCGAGCAGGCGGGCCGAGGCGGTGGCCAACGCGTTCGACCGCGGCCTGCTCGACCTGCCCGGACCACCCGGCGGGCAGGAGCCGTCAGACCTCGGGACTAGTGCCCGTCATCCCGCCGGTTGACCTCCGGTTCCGCCGCCGAGGTGACGCCTGCCGACCCGTCCGGCCCCTAGCTTTCTCGACATCAGCCAGACCCGAGGAATTGAGGGAGCATGTCCGCACTGGTGTCCGACGTCGGAACCCGCACCGCTGTAGCCGCCGCGAACCTGGTGAAGGTGTACGGCAAGGGCGACACCGCCGTGCGGGCGCTCGACGGTGTCAGCGTCGAGTTCGCGGCGGGCAGGTTCACCGCCATCATGGGGCCGTCCGGGTCCGGCAAGTCCACGCTTATGCACTGCCTGGCAGGCCTTGACAACGTCGACGGCGGCAGCGTCGCGATCGGCGGCACGGAGATCACCTCTCTGGGCGACAAGGAGCTGACCAGGCTGCGCCGCGACCGGGTCGGGTTCGTCTTCCAGGCGTTCAACCTGCTGCCCACGCTCACCGCCGAGGCCAACATCCTGCTCGGCCTCGAACTGGCGGGCCGCAAGCCCGACCGCGAGTGGTTCGACACCATCGTGGACGTGCTCGGCCTGCGCGACCGGCTCAAGCACAAGCCGACCGAGCTGTCCGGCGGCCAGCAGCAGCGCGTGGCCTGCGCCCGTGCCCTGGTCGCCCGGCCCGACGTGGTGTTCGCCGACGAGCCGACCGGCAACCTCGACTCGCGCTCCGGCGCCGAGGTGCTCGACTTCCTGCGCATGTCCGTGCGCAAGCTCGGCCAGACCGTGATCATGGTGACGCACGACCCGGTCGCCGCGTCCTACGCCGACCGCGTGGTGCTGATGGCCGACGGCCACCTCGCCGGCGAGATCGACAACCCGACCGCAGACTCCGTGCTGTCCGCCCTCAAGCACCTGGGTGCGTGAGCAGATGCTGCGCACGATCATCGCGGGCCTCAAGGCCCGCACCGCGCGACTCGTGCTGTCCTCGGTGGCGATCGCCCTCGGCGTCGCCTTCGTGACCGGCACGCTGGTGCTCGGCGACGCCATGAACGCGAGCCTGCGCGACGAGTTCGCCAAGGACGCGCGCAACGTCGACGTCTCCGTCACCGTGGACGGCAGCGCGTCGTCCGGCGACTCGTCCACCGAGGTCCCGGGCATCACCGCGGAGACGTTGGCGAAGATCCGGCAGGCGCCGGGCGTCGCGGGCGCCGACCCGCGCGACTTCCAGCAGGTGCCGCTGGTCGCGGCCAACGGCAAGGCGAAGCCCGCGTGGGCCGTTCCGCTGGCGAGCAACGAGAAGCTGCGCGAGTTCGACCTGGTCGACGGTCGTTACCCGACCGAGGCCGACGAGATCGCGGTCGACCAGCGCACCGCCACCACCGCCAAGCTGACGATCGGGCAGCCGGTCGTGTTGCTGGGCAAGGAGGACGCGCGGCACAGCTACACGCTCGTCGGCACGTACCAGCAGGGCACGAACCAGCTGTCGCTGGCGGGCTACGACCACGTCGGGCTGACGCCGGACGCGTTCCAGGCGCTGGAGCCGGAACGTCCGCCGTACCAGGTGGTCGCCACCGCCGCGGCCGGTTTCACGCAGCAGCAGGTGGTGGACAACGTCCGCAAGGCCATCGGTGGCACCGGGTTCAAGGTCCAGAGCGGCGAGGAGCTGACGAAGGAGACGCTGGAACGGGTCGAGTCCCGGTCGGGCGAGTTCACCACGCTGCTGCTGGCGTTCGCGATCATCGCGCTCGTCGTGGCGGCCATGGTCATCTACAACACGTTCACCATCCTGGTTGCCCAGCGCACCCGCGAGCTCGCGCTGATGCGCTGCGTGGGCGCGAGTCGGGGCCAGGTGTTCCGGGGCGTGCTGGCCGAGGCGCTGGCGATGGGCCTGACGGCGTCGGTGATCGGCCTGCTCGGCGGCATCGGCGTGTCCGCCCTGCTGCAACGGGTGATGTTCTCGTTCAGCGGCGGCGAGGGCACGGTGCTGCTGCCCGTGACGCTGACGACCGTGCTCGCCGCGTTCGCGGTCGGCACGCTGGTGACCGTGCTCGCCGCGGTGCTGCCCGCCCGCAAGGCGACCAGGGTCGCGCCGGTGGCCGCGCTGCGCAGCCAGCCCGACAGCGGCGAGGAGGTCTCCCGCACCGGTGTGGTGCGCGTGCTGACCGCCGTGCTGTTCGGGGTGATCGGCGTCGGCGCGGTGGTGTTCGGCATGGGCTTGGAGGACGAGGAAGCGGCCATGCTCACCAGCGGCGCGGGCACGATGGCGTTGCTGGCCGCGGTGCTCGTGCTGGGTCCGCTGCTGGTCGGCCCGGTCAACCGGGTGCTCGGCGCGGTGCCGCGGGCGTTGCTCGGCGTGCCGGCCAAGCTCGCCTCGGCCAACGCGGGCCGCAACCCCAAGCGCACCGCCGCGACCACCGCGGCGCTGATGATCGGCGTGACGATCGTGTCGCTGGTGACCGTGGTCGCCAACAGCGCCAAGGAGACCGCGAACGCCGAGATCGACGAGCGGATGCCCGCCGACTACACGGTGACGTCCGCCGTCCACGACCGGCCGCTGCCCAGGGAGCTGGCCGAGCAGCTGGCGGCCGTGCCGGAGGTGGCGCAGGTCGCGCCGACCACCGTCGTCTACGGGGAGCGCGAGTACTTCACCGGCATCCCGCGCGACGCGCTCGGCACGCTGTTCCGGCCGACGGTGACCAGCGGGTCGCTCGACGACCTCGGTGACGGCACGGTCGCGGTGAACGCGGAGTACGCCAAGCGCCAGGGCGTGGCGGTCGGCCAGATGGTGACGGTCGAGACGGGCAGGGGCGCGTCCCAGCAGCTCGAGGTCGTCGCGGTGGTCGAGGGCCAGCGGCTGTCCGACGGGATCATGACGATCGAGACGTCGATGCGGTTCGAGCAGGCCGCCGAGGGCTACGACAGCATCCTGGTCAAGCTCGAGGACGGCGTGGCCAACGGGCGCGCGGCGGTCGAGAAGGTCACCGACCCCTCGCCGCTGGCGGTCCTGGACAGCGCGGCGGAGACCAAGGAACAGCTGAACCAGCAGCTCAACCAGGTGCTGGCGTTCATCTGGGCGTTGATCGGGTTGGCCGTGGTGATCGCGTTGTTCGGCATCGCCAACACGTTGACGCTGTCGGTGCTGGAGCGCACGCGCGAGTCGGCGTTGCTGCGGGCGTTGGGGCTGACGCGCGGCCAGCTGCGGCTGATGCTGGTGGTCGAGTCGGTGCTGATGGCGTTGATGGGCGCGGCGATCGGGTTGCTGCTCGGCATCGGCTTCGGCTGGGTGATCACCGGCGCGTTGTCCACCGACACCATCTCGGTCGACCTCGTGGTGCCGTTCGGCCAGATCGGCGTGATGCTCGCCGGCGCCGTGGTGGCCGCGATCGTGGCCGCCGCGCTGCCCGCCCGGCGTGCCGCCAGGACCTCGGTCGTCGCGGGGATGGCCGAGGCGTGAGAGGACCCGGTGGCCCGCTCTTCTTCGGGGGAGGAGCGGGCCACCGGGTCCCACGCCGCGAGCGGGAGCAGCCGCGTCGCCCGCCGGTCCACCGCGTCCGGCCGGGCGTCGCGGCTCGCGCCGTCGGTTGGCAGTAGCAGGCGGAGCCCGAACGCCGCCGGCACCCGCGCGGTGACGAGCAGCCGGTCCTTGGTGGTCCACTCGCACGAACTCCGTCGCCCACGGGAACCACCTGGTCATGCGGTGTGCGACGCCTGGCGGCACGCCCCTGCTCGATGCCCTGACCGGAGTGCGACCGAGGTCGACCCGGCAGTGCGACGCGGGTCACAGGATTTCTCGCGAGCGCGCGTCACATCCGGCCGTGAACGGCCTCTAACAGGGTGCGGGGTGGCCCGGGCGAGGGCCGGGCCACCCGGCTTCCCCACCGCTGCCGCCGGGCTCACGGAACGTGCGCGACCGTCACGATCGGCGCACGAGAGCGCTTCAGAATGTTGCGGAACGGTGTCGACCGGTACGTCCCGGGTTGACACCCCGGACCGTGACTCACGACTGTGAGAGCGCTCTCATGACGCCGGTTCCGAACCCGGCGAGCGCGTCGAGGAGGACGGATGAGCAGGACTCTGGCCGGTCGGACGACGTCGGTCACCGCGGTGGCGTTGGCCGCCACCCTGGTGGCCGCGTGCGGTGGCGGGGGAGGTGACGCGGGCGACGGCAAGATCAAGTTGTCGATCGGGGTCTTCTCCGACTTCGGCTACACCAACCTGATCGAGGAGTACCAGGCCGCGCACCCGAACATCGAGATCGAGCAGCGCACGGTCAAGATGGAGCAGCACCACACGCAGCTCGCCACGCAGCTCGCGGGTGGCCGGGGCGCCGCCGACCTCGTGGCCATCGAGGAAGGCAACATCACCCAGTTCCGCCAGTCCAAGGACAAGTTCGTCAACCTCGCGGACCACGGCGCCAAGGAGCTCGAGAGCCAGTGGGCGGCCTGGAAGTGGAACCAGGGCACCGCCGACGGCGGGAACTTCGTGCTCGGCCTCGGCACCGACATGGGCAGCCTCGCCCTGTGCTACCGGCGTGACCTGTTCGAGGCCGCCGGCCTGCCGACCGACCGCGAGCAGGTCGGCACGTTGTGGCCGACCTGGGAGGAGTACCTGGAGGTCGCGGACACCTTCTCCCAGAAGCTGCCGGACAAGAAGTTCGTCGACACGGCGCAGAACGTCTACAAGGCGATCCTCGACCAGACCGAGGAGGGGTACTTCGCCAAGGCCGACGACTCGTTCATCGGCGACAAGAACGACAAGGTGAAGCAGGCCTTCACGCTCGCCGCGAGCCTCGGCGAGAAGAAGCAGACCGGCGCGCTGGCCCCGTTCAGCCAGGACTGGAACGTCGCGCTCAAGCAGGCGTCCTTCGCCACCACCACCTGCCCCGCCTGGGCGCTCGCGCTGATCAAGGCCGGCGCCGGCGACGAGGCGTCGGGCAAGTGGGACGTGGCCGCGGCGCCCGGTGGCGGCGGCAACTGGGGCGGCTCGTTCCTGGCTGTGCCCAAGCAGACCAAGCACCCGAAGGAAGCCTACGAGCTGGCGAAGTGGCTGACCGCGCCCGAGCAGCAGAAGCGGATCTTCAAGGAGACCGGCAACCTGCCCAGCGAGCCCGCCGCGTACCAGGACCCGGAGGTCACCGCGACGACCAACGAGTACTTCAACGCCGCGCCCGTCGGCCGGATCTTCGGCAACTCGGCCGAGAGCCTCAAGCCCACCTACCGCGGCACCAAGGACTCCAAGGTGACCCCGGTCTTCGGCAACGCCCTGTCGCGCGTGGAGACCGGCAAGCAGTCCACCTCGGACGCGTTCGACCAGGCCGTCCAGGAAGCGCGGGACGCCGTCAAGTGACGGTCGCACCGGAACGGGCGACGGCGGGGCGGGGCTCGGGGCCCGTCCCGCCGTCGGCGCAGCGCCTGTCGTGGCGGGACAAGCTGGGCCGGCTCGACACGAAGTACACGCCGTACGTCATCATCGCGCCGTTCTTCGTGGTGTTCGGCGTCTTCGGCCTCTACCCGCTGCTGTACACCGCGTGGGTGTCGCTGCACGACTGGCAGCTCATCGACGGCGACCAGGGCTTCACCGGCCTGGCCAACTACACCGAACTGCTGTCCGACGAGAAGTTCTGGAACGCGCTGGGCAACACGGTCAGCCTGTTCCTGCTCTCCACGATCCCGCAGCTGTTCGCCGCGCTCGGCCTGGCCGCCCTGCTGGACCGCGGCCTGCGCGGCCGGGCGTTCTGGCGCGCGGGCGTGCTGCTGCCGAACGTGATCTCGGTGGCGGCGGTGGCGCTGGTGTTCGCGCAGCTGTTCGGCCGCGACTTCGGCATCGTCAACGCCCTGCTGGGCTTCGTCGGCATCGACCCGGTGGACTGGCGCGCCGAGACGTGGGCGTCGCACCTGGCGATCAGCTCGATGGTGATGTGGCGCTGGACGGGCTACAACGCGCTGATCTACCTGGCCGCGATGCAGTCCGTGCCCAAGGACATGTACGAGTCGGCGATGCTGGACGGCGCGTCCCGCCGGCGGGTGTTCTGGTCGATCACCGTGCCGAGCATCCGGCCGACGATCCTGTTCACCGTCATCGTCTCGACCATCGGCGGCATGCAGCTGTTCGTGGAGCCGCAGCTGTTCGACCCGGGCGGCACGGCCACCGGCACCGGCGGCGACGACCGGCAGTTCCAGACCCTGGTGATGTACCTGTACGAGAAGGGCTTCCGGTTGTTCGACGCGGGCTACTCCTCGGCCATCGCGTGGGTGCTGTTCCTGGTGATCCTCGTGGTCGCGATCGTCAACTTCGCGGTGGCGCGGCGCATCGCGTCGAAGGGGTGAGGCCGGTGAACGCGAAGCGCTTCACGCGCTCGGGCCCGATCGCGTACGCGTTGCTGGTGGTGGTCCTGCTCGCGTCGGTGTTCCCGCTGTACTACTCGTTCCTCATCGCCAGCAAGGACAACTCCGCGCTGGGCGACGCGGTGCCGTCGCTGGTGCCCGGCGGGAACCTGTTCGACAACCTGACCAGGGTGTTCGACACCGTCGACTTCTGGCTCGCCATGCAGAACTCGCTGGTGGTCGCGGGCACGGTGGCGATCAGCAACGTCGTGCTGGGCACGCTGGCCGGGTTCGCGTTCGCCCGGTTGCGGTTCCGCGGCGGCAACTCGCTGTTCCTCGTCGTGGTCGGCACGTCGATGGTGCCGACGCAGCTGGGCGTCATCCCGCTGTACATGCTGATGTCGGACCTCGACTGGTACGGCACGCTGCAAGCGGTGATCGTGCCCGCGCTGATCGGCGCGTTCTCGGTGTTCTGGATGCGGCAGGCGTGCGAGGAGTCCGTGCCGCACGAGCTGATCGAGGCGGCGCGGGTGGACGGCTGCTCGGTGCTGAAGACGTTCTGGCACGTGGCGTTCCCGGCGGTGCGCCCGCAGGCGGCCGTGATGGGCATGTTCACGTTCATGACCGCGTGGAACGACTTCTTCTGGCCGCTGATCGTGCTGGACCCCAATGACAGCCCCACGGTCCAGGTGGCATTGTCGACCCTGGCCAGCGGCTATTACACGGACTACTCGCTCATGCTCTCCGGCGCGTCGCTCGCGGTGCTGCCGGTGGTGGGGATCTTCATCCTGCTGGCGCGGCAGATCGTCGGCGGGATCATGCAGGGCGCTGTGAAGGGGTGAACTCGGAGATGACGACAACGGACCCGGACACCGGGGTCCGGCGGGACGTGCTGCGCTTCCCGCCGGATTTCCGGTGGGGAGCGGCGACGGCGTCCTTCCAGATCGAGGGTGCGACCACGGTGGACGGGCGTGGTCCGTCCATCTGGGACGCGTTCGCGGCCAAGCCGGGCGCGGTGCTCGGCGGCCACACCGGCGAACCGGCGTGCGACCACTACCACCGCTACCCGTCCGACGTGGAGCTGATGGCGGAGCTGGGTCTGGGCGCGTACCGGTTCTCGCTGGCGTGGCCGCGCATCCAGCCGGTCGGCGCGGGCCGCGTCGAGCCGCGGGGACTGGCGTTCTACGACCGGCTGGTGGACGAGCTGCTGGGCCGCGGGATCGAGCCGGTGGTCACGCTGTACCACTGGGACCTGCCGCAGGCGTTGGAGGACGACGGCGGTTGGCGCAACCGCGACACCGCCTACCGGTTCGCCGAGTACGCGGCGCTGGCGCACGGGCACCTGGGCGACCGGGTGCGGCAGTGGACCACGTTGAACGAGCCGTGGTGCTCGGCGTTCCTCGGCTACGCCAACGGCATCCACGCGCCCGGTGTGGTCGACCCGAAGGCGTCGCTGGAGGCCGCGCACCACCTCCTGCTCGGGCACGGCCTGGCCGTGCAGGTGATGCGGGACCAGGCGCCGGACGACCACGAGCTCTCCATCGTGCTGAACTTCTGCGCGCTGACGGTGGAGGACGACTCGCAGCTGGACGCGGCGCGCAAGGTCGACGGCCTGCAGAACCGCCTGTTCCTCGACCCGCTGGGCGGTCGCGGCTACCCGCGGGACGTCGTCGAGGACACCGCGTGGCTGGGCGACTGGACCGCCGTGGTGCGCGACGGCGACCTGGACGTGATCGCCTCGCCGATCGACTGGATGGGCGTGAACTACTACAGCCCGACCCGCGTCTCCGCCGCGGCAGACCCGCTCGTGGTGACCGACGGGCCGTTCCCGGGCCTGCGGGGCGTGGAGCTGCTGCCGCCGCGCGGCGAGCTGACCGGGATGGGCTGGGAGGTCGACGCCAGTGGCCTCACCGCGCTGCTGGAACGCCTCCAGCGCGACGTCGGCCTGCCGCTGTACATCACGGAGAACGGCTCGGCGTTCCCGGACGTGGTCGAGGACGGCGAGGTGGTGGACGAGGAGCGCACCCGGTACCTGGTCGACCACCTGCGCGCGATACACCGGGCCATCGAGGCGGGCGTCGACGTGCGCGGGTACTTCGCGTGGTCGCTGCTCGACAACTTCGAGTGGGCGGAGGGGTACAGCCAGCGGTTCGGCATCGTGCACGTGGACTACGACACCCAGGTGCGCACGGTGAAGCGGAGCGGCAGGACGCTGGCCGGGGTGATCGGCGCCAACGCCGTCCCGGCCGCCGGGCACGACCTGCCCTGACCTGTCGGTCGGGGGCCGCATGTCGCCGCGGCGGCCCCCGCCCGGCGCTCGGGCCGCGGATCGCCCGTATCGCGTCGACCGGGTGGACGGCGCCCACTGCGCCGACCGCGCGAACCGGGCGGACTACGCGGACTCGCGGCGGACCAGCATCGTCGGCAGGACCTCGCGCCGCGCGCGGATCGTCTCGCCGCGCAGCAGCCGCAGCAGGTGGGTCACCATGTGGCGGACCTGCGCGCTGGTGTCCTGTCGCACGCTGGTCAACGAAGGCGTGGTGTGCGGCGCGATCATCGGGTGGTCGTCGAACCCCACGATGGCGACGTCCTCCGGCACCCGCTTGCCCGCCTCGCGCAACGCGTCCAGCACGCCGGCCGCCATGTGGTCCGACGCCACGAACACCGCGTCCAGGTCCGGAACCCGCGCCAGCAACGCCTCCATCGCCTTCTTGCCGCCCTCGCGGGAGAAGCCGCCGTCCGCCGTCATCAACGCCGTGGTCTCGTCGTCCGCGCCGACCGCCGTGCGCCACCCGGCCAGCCGGTCCATCGCCGAGTGCTCGTCCAACGGCCCCGTCACCGAGACGATCTTCTTGCGCCCCAACGAGATCAGGTGCTCGGTGGCGAGCAGGCCGCCGCCCTCGTTGTCGTGGTCGACGGTGTGCAGCCCGCGCAGCGAGCCCCACGGCCGGCCCGCGTACACCACCGGCAGCGGAAGCTTGCGCGCCACCGTCGGCAGTTGGTCGCCCTTGTGCGGCGCGAACAACAACGCGCCGTCCACGTGCCCGCCCGCCAGGAACCGCTCCGCGCGGGCCTGGTCCTGCGTCGAGTGCACCAGCATGAGCACCATCTGCACGTCCGCGTCGGCCAGCGACCGCGCCGCCGAGCGGATCAGCCACGCGAAGTGGGGGTCGTCGAAGATCTTCGGCTCGGGCTCGGAGAACACCACCGCCACCGCGCCGGAACGCCTGGTCACGAGCGCCCGCGCGGCCTGGTTCGGCTGGTAGCCCAACTCCATCACCGCCGCCGTGACCGCCTCGTGCGCCTCCGGGCTCACCCTGGGCGACGCGTTGAGCACCCGCGACGCCGTCGCACGGGAGACGCCGGCCCTGGCCGCCACGTCCTCCAACGTGGGCCGCGCGGCTGAGTGCGATTGAACCGACACGAGCACCACTCCTCGACGATCGCCCTACGAATCCCAGCTTAGCCGGAGGCGACCTGGCGGGAAGCGCTCTCAAGGCGACCCGGACCGGTGACGCCCGGACCGTCGGTGGCGATCGACACCCGCAGCAACCCGTCCTCGCGGCGCACCGAGGTCGGCAGCCCGGCGCGAGCCGCCGTGCGGACCAGCCCCGTCTCGGCGGGCAGGCACCAGCCGACCAGCTCCCGGTACCCGGCCGCCCGCGCCGTGCCGGCCAGCGAGCCGAGCAGCGCGGTGCCCACGCCGCGACCCTGCCACCCGTCCTCGACCAGCAACGACACCTCGGCGCCGGCGGGGGTGGACATCGGGATGAGCTGGCCCATGGCGACCACCCGGTCCGCGCACTGCGCCACCACGGTGCTGCCGCGCGGCGGGCTGAGCAGGCGGTGCAGCCACCGCCTCGGCACGGTCCGCATGCCCGAGTGGTAGCGGTTGAACAGGGTGCCCATCGAGCAGCGGGAGTGCAGCTCCGCGACCGCCTCCTCGTCGCCCGCGCGGCCGGGCCGCAGCACGAGCGCCATGCCGTCCTCGGTCAGCAGCGCGGTCGGCCGGGGCGTCGCCGCGCCCGCGGTGGACAGCAGGTCGATCAACGCCTGCCCGCGGGCCAGTTCGACCTGCGTGAACGGCGCCCAGCCGCGTTTGATCGCCGCTGCTCCGCAGACGGCGGGCTCGGTCGCCCGGAAGTCGACCGGTCGCGCCTGATTTCCCGGCAATCGAAAAACGTGATTGCCGGAAAGTGAGTCGCGACCGGTCGACGCGACCTCGCGGTCGTGGTCGTGTTGGGCATCGTGGGCGGGGGAGGTGGCCCCGGGATCGGCGGCGGTGATGACGACCGAGTCGGCGCCCATGACGATGCGCAGGGCCTCGCCGATGGCGTCGGGGTCGTGCAGCCCGAGGGCGGCGGCGCGCAACGCGGCCGTCGGCGCGTCGACCAGGTCGCGCAGGTCGGCGGCCGTGATGCCGACGCACCGGCCGCCCTCGGCGCGCACCGCGTCCACCAGGTCCGCGGGCAGCAGGCCCGGCGCGGCCTGGACCACGAGCTCGTCCAGCACGCCGCCGGGCACCGGGATCACGGACAGCGCCAGCACGTTGCAGTCCTGGTGCGCCAGCCGGACGGTCACCCGGGCCAGGGCGCCGGGACTGTCGTCCAACTCGACGCGCAGTCGCCAGGTCTTCGGTGTGGTGTCCATGCGACCAGGCTGGACGGCCCACGTTGCGCTGGGGCGACGCGGGCGTTTCGGCGACGTGAGGGATGGCCCCTCCGCGCTCAGTCCCCGCAGTGCGGCGGCGGCAGCGGGTTGAGCGGGCTGCACGGCCACTCGGTGTTCTTCACCGTGGTGGTCGTGGTGGTGGTCGTCGGCGCCTCGGTCGAGGTGTCCGGCGGTGGCGGCGGCGCGGCCGGTGGCGTCGTCGTCGTCGTGGTCCGGACCGTGGTGGTCGAACTCGGCGGCGCCGAGATGGCGTCCGCGGTGACGGAGCTCGGTGGCGTGGTGACGCTGCTGGTCGACGGCCGACCGGTGATCCACGTCGAGGCGGGGGTGTCGGCCTGCTGTTCGTCGTTCACCCCGTCGAGGTACACCCCGATGAGGACCCCGGTCAGCGCCGACGCCGCCACGGCCAAGCCGCACGTGGCCCACAGCACCCGCACAGCAAGCCTCCTAACAGAACGCACTTGTGGCGCAACGGTGAGCGGCTGAACAGTACCGCCCACCGGGCGGGCCTCACCCGACCCAGTGCACCTCGGCCGGACCGGTCATCCGGTCCACCTCGTTGAGCACGGCTTTCCGCGCCGCAGCGGACAACGAGCGGAACGGCTCGAGGGTGACGGCCACCCGGCCGCCCTTGCGCTCCTGCGACCACACGCCGGCCAGCATCCCGTCCACCATGAGTACCGGGGACAGCCATCCCTGCGGTCGGTACACCTTTTCGGGCGTCCCACCATCGAGGAGGTGTGTGGCGTGGCGTGTCGCCGCGACGACGTACTGGTCGAACGCCGGCAGCAGCCGCACGGTCTTCACCGGCTCCGCCTCGCGCAGACTCGCGACGTCCTCCGCCCGCGCCCAATGGGCCGCGCCCTCGACGTCCACGGGCTCGATGCGGTCGCCGAGCGCCTTGAACACCCGCCCGCCGTCGGCCGGGCCGACACCCCACCAGCGCGCGAAGTCCTCCCTGGTCGCGGGCCCCTGCTGGGCCAGGAACCGCAGCGCGATCTCCTCGACCGCGCCGTCCCGCGCCGCCAGGTCGACCCCGAGCCACGTGCGCGGGGCGGTGAACCGGACGAACTGGCCCTCCACGGGCCCGAACACGAGCCGGCCCTGGAACGACGCGGGCTTGAGGTACGCGCCCCAGCTCTCCCGCAGCTTCTCGCCGATGTGCGCGGACGTGCGCGCGGCGACCTCGTCGGCCAGTTCGGCGCGGGTCAGCACGCGGTCCGCCAGCACCTCGCCGACCGCGTCCACCAGCGCGGTCAGCTCCTCGGCGGTGATGTGGAAGTTCCGCAGCCACACCGGCTTGAGGTGGTGCCGGTACGTGGCGAACCCGGCCTGCCACAGCGGGTACTCGGCGGCGGGCAGCAGGTGCAGCGTGCCGCGCATCGACCACGTCTTGACCAGCGTGCGGTCGGTCCACAGCGCCCGTTCGACGGCGTCGTCCGCGAGCCCGTCGACGCGTGCGCGCAACGTCGCCTCGGCCGAGGACATGAGCTGGGCGTGCAGCCCGCACAGCCGCGAGACCACCGCCGACGCCTCCTCGGCCGGTCGCCGGGCGTCGAGGCCGTGCCTGCGGGTGCGCCAGGCCGCGACCTGCCGCCACGTCACGCTCACCGGCGTCCGCCCCGGTCCGGCCCGGCCGCGAGCCGGCGTTCCAGCACCGCCGTGCCGAGCACGCGGGCCAGCACGAGGCCGGCGCCGGACAGCCCGGCCACGAGCACCGCGCCGGTCATGTGCCAGGTCGGTGAGTCACCCGTGCAGGTGAACACGTCCGTGAACTTCTCCGAGGAGCAGGTCACGTACGGCACGGAGGCCAGCCCGATGCTCGCCGCCGCGACCCCGCCGAGCAGCGCGGACCCGAACGTGCGCATCAACGGGAACGCGGCGTTGGCGGCCCCGACCGCGGCGATCAGGAACAGCAGCGGCACCGGGTGCGGGAACGGGCCGAACGCGGCGCAGCCCACCATGAGCGCGCACACGATCGCCAACCCGGCCCGTTCACCCACCCGGCGACCCTAACAACGCCGGCCGGGCAGACGTCAGAACTTCGTAAGCGGGTTTCGCCCGCCGACCGGCGTCCGGTTCGCCAGAGTTGTCCGGCAGGCGGGTCGACTTCGGAAGGCGTGAGATGTCCAAGCGGGTAGTGGTGATCGGGGTGGCCGGCGTGCTGGTGGTCGCCCTGGTGGTGGGGCTGTACCTGTTCCAGCCGTGGCGGCTGTTCACCGACCGGACGGCCGACGAGGCGTTGCTGCTGCCGGCCGCGACGACGACCACGACGTCCACGGTCGGGTCTACGACGACGGCTCCGGTGACCACGACGCCCGCACCGCCCGCGGGCCCGGTCGCGCTGGCCTCCGGGCCGTTCCGCTCCCTCGACTACACGACGACCGGGAGCGCGACGTTGGTCCGGTTGCCGGACGGCAAGCACGCCGTGCAGTTCGAGGCGCTCGACACCAGCGACGGCCCGGACCTCTACGTGTACCTGTCGGACAAGCCCGCGGACTCGCCCGAGGCCGCGTTCGACTCCGGTTTCACGAACCTCGGCAAACTCAAGGCCAATCGCGGCAACCAGGTCTACGAGGTGCCGGCCGAGATCGACCTGAGCACGGTCCGCAGCGTCGTGATCTGGTGCAAAAGGTTTTCGGAGGGCTTCGGAGTAGCGGCGTTGGAACAGGGCTGACACATAGGCGAAACAAATGCGCGATGGTCTGGGCCGCGTATAGCCTTTTCGCCGTATTGACGTATCTGGTCTAGACCACATACAGTGGTAGCACCACAACGTCCCTCGTTGGTGGGCGGGCGGATGCCCCATCGACGAGGAGCCGGCTCACTGGGGTGGGCCACCGTTGGCGGCGGCGCGGCGCTCTCTCTCCCCGTTCCGCGCCGCCGCACACGGCCGGTGGACGATCGTGATGCACACTGTGAGTGATGCTCACCAGGACCATCGCCATCCACTACGTCAACGCCGCGCTGCGCGGCGCCGTGCGGCGCGGTCACGACGTCGCGCGGCTCCTGGCGACCGCGGGGATCGGCGAGGCCCTGCTCTCCGACGAGCGCGCCCGCGTCACTCCCGCCCAGTACACCAGGCTCGTGCAGGCCCTGTGGGACGCGCTGGACGACGAGTTCATGGGCCTGGGGCCGCGCCCGAGCAAGCGCGGCACGTTCCCGACCATGTGCCTGCTCGCCGTGCACTGCGCGTCGCTGGAGGACGCCCTGCGGCGCGGTCTGGCGTTCTACGAGCTGTTCGACGTGCGGCCGGCGATGGCGTTGGGCGAGCACGACGGCGTGGCCGCGTTCACCCTGTCCACGGAGGGCGTGGACGACCCGGACCGGTTCCTGGTCGAGTCGCTGCTGGTGCTGTGGCACCGGTTCTCGTCGTGGTTGATCGGCCGGCGGATCCCGTTGCGCGGGGTCGACCTCGACTATCCCGAGCCGCCACACGGCGCGGAATACCACCTGATCTTCGGCGCTCCGCTGCGGTTTTCCGCACCCACCACCACGTTGACTTTCGACGCGCGGTTTCTGCGGATGCCCGTCGTGCAGGACGAAGCCGCATTAAGGCGGTTTCTGCGGAATTCACCCGCCGAGTTGCTGTCCCGGCGCGATTACGGCGCGGACGCGTCCAGCCAGGTGCGGCGGATGCTCGGCGGCGGCGTGGTGGGGTTGGAGAACGTGGCCGCCCGGCTGGGCATGAGCGCGCCGACGTTGCGGCGGAAGCTGGCGGCGGAGGGCACGTCGTTCCGCGAGGTGCGCGAGCAGCTGCTGCGCGACCAGGCCGTGGCGAGCCTGGTGCGCGGGGGTGAGTCGGTGGAGGAACTGGCTCTGCGGCTGGGTTTCTCCGAGGCGAGCGCATTTCACCGGGCGTTCAAGAGGTGGACGGGCGCCAGCCCTGGAACCTACCGGGGTGGCGGGGTTGGCTGATGTCGCCGGGCGGCCGAGCGGGTCGTCAACTACGGCCGAACGGCCGTGTCCGGCGAATCGTCAACACGGTGGACTTACATCGCGTAAGTTACTCACCCATCCCTGCGGGAGTGCCCGTGTTCCCACGCCCTCGCTCCGCCGCCCTGGCCGCGTCCCTGGTGCTCGCCCTGACGGCGGCCACGCCCGCGGCTCACGCCGATCCGCCGACCGCTCCGCCCTCGTCCGTCGTCGACCTCCCGGGCGTCGCCGTCGCGCCCGCCGTCGACCCCGCCCGCCGCGTCGAGACCGCCCGCACCACCCGGCCGGTCGCGCCGGGCGTGTCGCTGAGCTCGTTCGACTGGTACGAGCCGGGTGGTGCGGGCGGGTGGATCCGCGGCGACGCGCTCACCGTCGACCTCACCGCCGGGACGAAGGTCGACTACCTGCACCCCGGGCAGGTCGCCGCCGCCGAACCGCTGTCCGCGCAGGCCAACCGGACCCGCGCGGTCGCCGCCGTCAACGGCGACTTCTTCGACATCAACAACTCGAACGCGCCGCGCGGCGTCGGCGTCCAGGACGGCCGCACGGTCAAGTCGCCCGTCGCCGGGCACCGCCGGGCGGTCGGCCTCGACGCGGCGGGCGTCGGCCGGGTGATGGAGGTGTTCTTCGACGGGAAGATCACCCGCGAGGACGGCACGTCCATCCGGTTGGACCAGCTCAACAGCGCCGCCGTCGAGTCCGGCGGCGTCGGGCTGTTCGACCCGATCTGGGGCTCCTACAGCCGGGCGCGGGCGGTGCAGGGCGCCTCCCGCGTGACCGAGGTCGTGGTGCGCGCGGGCGTGGTCGCCGAACGGCGCGACCGGGCGGGCGACGACCCGATCCCCGCCGACGGCCAGGTGCTCGTCGGCCGGGAGGCGGGCGCCGACGCGCTCGCCGCGCTGGCCGTGGGGGAGCGGGTCGCCGTGGAGCACACGACGAAGGCCGACGACGGCAGCGCGCCGCGTGCCGCGATCGGCGGGAACCAGTTGCTGCTCAAGGACGGCGAGGTCGTCGCGCCCGCCGATCCGCTGCACCCGCGCACCGCGGTCGGGTTCTCGGCGGACGGCAAGAAGATGTTCCTGCTCACCGTGGACGGCCGCCAGGGCGCCTACCTGCTCGGGCTGAACCTCCAGGACGTGGCCGCGATCCTGAAGGAGATGGGCGCGCACAACGCGCTCAACCTCGACGGCGGTGGCTCGTCCACGCTGGTGGCCCGCACGCCCGGCGCGGAGACCGTCGCCGTGGAGAACACGCCGTCCGACGGCGGTGAGCGGCCCGTGCCGAACGGGCTCGCGCTCTACGCGCCGATCGGCAGCGGGCAGCTCACGGGCTTCTGGGTGCGGACGGCGATCGACCCGAGTGCCGCGCCGGGGTCGGACACCGTGCCGGGCGGTCACCCGGAACGCGTGTTCCCCGGCCTGACCCGGCGGCTGGTGGCCGACGGGCACGACGAGACGTACGGCCCGGCGCGGGACGACGCGCACCGGTGGCACGCGGCCCGTGCCGACGTGGGACGGGTGGACGGCGACGGCGTGTTCCACGCGCATCGGCCCGGCACGACGACGGCAGTGGCGCGACGCGGCGGCGTGACGGGCGAGGTCGAGCTGACCGTGCTGGGCGCGTTGGCCGGGCTGTCGGCGACCACGAGCCGGCTGAGCCTGCCCGAGGTGGGCGGCACGAGCGGGTTCGGCGTGGTCGGGCGGGACGGCGACGGGTTCACCGCGCCGGTCGAGCCCGCGGACGTCTCGCTGGACTACGACCGCTCGGTGATCGGCATCGCGCCGGGCGCCGACGGCTCGCTGCGGGTCACGGCGGTGAGGCCGGGCGCGACGACGGTCGTCGCGCGGGTCGGGTCGCACGTGGTGCGCGTGCCCGTGACCGTGGGGCTGGAGGAGCGGCTGATCGCCGGTTTCGACGACGGCGCGGCGTGGACGTTCGGCTCGGCGCGGGGCTCCGGCGCGGTCGCGCCGGTGGCCGAGGGGCGCACCGGGGCCGGGCTGCGGATGTCGTACGACTTCTCGAAGTCCACCGGCACGCGGACGGCCTACGCGATCCCGCCGCGGCCGATCGAGGTGGACGGGCAGCCGCTGGCGTTGGGCGCGTGGGTCTACGGGCACGGTCGCGGCGAGTGGACGGCGTTCACCGTCACCGACTCGTCGGGGCTGAGCCGTTCGCTCTACGGGCCGTACATCACCTGGACGGGGTGGCGCTACCTGGAGGTGCCGGTGCCGTCCGGGCTCGCGTTCCCCTTGCGGGTGAACAGGTTCTACACGATCGAGACCAAGGCGGACCGGCAGTACACCGGCGAGGTGGTCGTGGACGACATCGTGGCCAAGGTGCCGCCCGCGGTGGACCTGCCGGTGGCGGACGAGCCGGCCGACCGGTTCGTGGTGCAGGACGGCACGGTGGCCGACCGGCCGTGGCGGTTCGCGGTGATGTCCGACGCGCAGTTCGTGGCGCGCAACCCGGACAGCGAGCTGGTGCGCGCGGCGCGGCGGACGTTGCGGGAGATCAAGGCGCAGCGGCCGGACTTCGTGGTGGTCAACGGTGATTTCGTGGACGAGGCGTCGCCCGCGGACCTGGCGTTGGCGCGCCGGGTGCTGACCGAGGAGCTGGGCGACGAGCTGCCGTGGCACTACGTGCCGGGCAACCACGAGATCATGGGGCCGGGCACGATCGACAACTTCCGGCGCGAGTTCGGGTCCACCAACCGGGTCTTCGACCACAAGGGCACGCGGTTCGTGCTGCTGGACTCGTCGACCGGGACGTTGCGCGGCGGTGGGTTCGACCAGGCCGTGATGCTGCGTGACGCGTTGCGCGACCACGGTTCGGTGAACTCGGTCGTGGTGATGGAGCACCACCCACCGCGTGACCCGACGCCGACCAAGGGCAGCCAGCTGACCGACCGGCTGGAGGCCGACGTGGTCGAGGACTGGCTGGCGGCGTTCCGGCGCGACACCGGCAAGGGCGCGGCGTTCATCGGGGCGCACGTGGGCCTGTTCCACGCGTCGCGGGTGGACGGCGTGCCGTACCTGATCAACGGCAACTCGGGCAAGGCTCCCGCGGGCGAGGCGGGCCGGGGCGGGTTCACCGGCTGGACCATGCTGGGCGTCGACCCGCGTCGCGGCGACACGTGGCTGGCGGCCGAGATCCGCCCGCACGTGGACGGCCTGACCCTGACCGCGCCCGCCGAGGTCCGGATGGGCGCGCCGGTCCGCGTCACGGCCGCCTTGGCGCAGGGCGCGCGGCAGGTGCCGGTGGCCTACCCGGTGTCCGCGGACTGGTCGGGCTCCCCGAACCTGCACGTGGGCCCGATCTCCGGCCTGCGCCCGTGGCACGTCGCGTGGCTGGACCCGACAACGGGCGCGCTCACCGCGCTGCGCCCCGGTCGGGTGACTGTCGCCGTGACCGTGAACGGCGCAACCCAACGCACCGACGTCACCACCTCCTTCCCCTCCTGGGGCCGCGCCACCGCCTGACCCCGCGAGCGTCCTACGCTCACCCCGCGAGAGTCCTACGTTCGGAACGCGTGTGTCCTACGTCCGGAACACCCGAGTTCAACGCTCAGAAGGGGTTGTGCGTGCGATCGCTGCTCGCTGCCGTTGCCGAGAACGACGAGGTCGCCCGGTTCCTGGACTGGCCGGGCGACTTCGACCTGCGGCGACGGGATCACGTCGAAGAGGTGCACCTCGCGTCCGGTGCGGCGCTGGAAGGCTTCGCGGGTGACGGAGCCGGGGGCACGTACTTCTTCTGCGGCGACGGTGGCGAGGAACGTCCGGTCCTGTACGCGGACTCGGAAGGGCGCGCGTCCCTGGTCGCGATCGGCCTGCCGGAGCTGCTGCGGCTCCTGCTGGTCGCGCCGTGGTGGCGGGACTGCCCGGCGTTCACCGCGGAGGAGAGCACCGAGGCGTCCGCCGACTACCTGCGGGACATCCCGGACATGGTCGCCCAACGTGACCGCGCAGCCGCCGCTCTCGGCTTGGATCTCCTGACCGAAGCCGAAGTCCTGACCCGCCTCCACGAGGTGGCCACCGGCCCCGGCAAGGACTTCGTCCTCATCTTCACCCCCGAGAACGAGCCCTACGACCCCCTGATCAAGCCCTGACCACCGCGTGAGTCCTACGTTCGCGTCGCCTGAGTCCTACGTTCAGGACCCCCGAGTTCAACGCTCAGAACAAACGATCTTGTTCTGAGCGTTGAACTCACGTGTTCCGAACGTAGGACACGCGCGGTCTGAACGTAGGACCCTCGCGCGCTGAACGTAGGACTCTCGCGGGTTAGAAGGGGGTGTTGCGGGTGGCGCGGTCGCGGAGGGAGGTCGGCGGGCGGAAGCGCTCGCCGTAGGTGTCGGCCAGGTAGTCCGCGCGCTCCACGAACCCGGTGAGGCCGTAGGAGTTGACGAACTGGACCGTGCCGCCGCTCCACGGCGCGAACCCGAACCCGAACACGCTGCCCACGTTCGCGTCACCGATCGACGTCAGCACGCCCTCGTCCAGGCACCGCACCGTCTCCAACGCCTGGATGAACAGCAACCGGTCCTCGACGTCCTGCTCCGTCACGCCCGCGTCGGCCCGCGCGTACCGCGCCAACCCCGGCCACAGGAACTTCCGGCCACCCTCGGGGTACTCGTAGAACCCCGCACCACCGGACTTGCCCGTACGCCCCTCGGCGACCAGCTCCTCCAGCACGCGGAACGCCGGGTGATCGCCCAGGGCGCCCGCGGCGGTCGGGTCGTCGGCCAACGTCTGGTCGCGGATCTTCAGCTGCAACGTCAACGTCACCTCGTCCGACACCGCCAGCGGACCCACGGCCATGCCCGCACGCCGAGCGACGTTCTCGATCAACGCCGGCGACACGCCCTCCGCGACCATCGACACGGCCTCGGTGACGTAAGTGCCGAACGTCCGCGACGTGTAGAAGCCCCGGCTGTCGTTCACCACGATCGGCGTCTTCCCGATCCGCAGCACGTAGTCGAACGCCCGCGCCAACGTCTCGTCCGACGTCTTCTCCCCGCGGATGATCTCCACCAGCCGCATCTTCGGCACCGGCGAGAAGAAGTGCAGCCCGATGAACCGCGACGGGTCGCCCACCGCCGACGCCAGCCCGGTGATCGGCAACGTCGACGTGTTCGACGCGATCACCGCGTCCGGCAACGCGGCCGACTCCGCCGCCGGCAGCACCTCGTTCTTCAGCTCCCGGTTCTCGAACACCGCCTCGATCACGAGGTCGCAGCCCGCCAGGTCGGCGTCGGAGTCGGTCGGAGTGATCCCCGGCGTGTCACCCGCGCCCCGCCGGGCCGCCTCCAGCGTCACGTCCTTCAGCACGACCTCGATGCCGGCCTTGGCGGTGACCTCGGCGATGCCCGCGCCCATCATGCCCGCGCCGAGCACGCCGACCTTGGCCACCTCCGACCGCTCGACCCCGGCCGGCCGCGACTTGCCGGCGTTGATCTCGTTGAGCTGGAACCAGAACGTGTTGATCATGTTCTTCGAGACCTGACCGGCGGCCAGCTCCACGAAGTACCGCGCCTCGACCTTCAACGCGGTGTCGAAGTCCACCAGCGCGCCCTCGACCGCGGCGGCCAGCACCTTCTCCGGCGCCGGGTACACGCCGTGCGTCTTCTTCCGCAGCACGGCGGGCGCGGCGGCCAGCAGCCCGTACAGGTTCGGGTCGCCCACCCGCACGTCCGGCACCGCGTACCCCGGCCTGTCCCACGGCTGCTGCGGCGCGGGGTTCTCCTTGATCCACGCCCGCGCCTTGGCGATCAACTCCTCGCGCGAGGACGCCAGCTCGTGCACGATCCCGGCCTGCAACGCCCGCGCCGGCCGCAGCTGCTTGCCCTCCATCAACAGCGGCAACGCGGGCTGCACTCCCAGCAGCCGCACCATCCGGGTCACGCCGCCACCGCCGGGCAGCAGGCCCAGCGTCGCCTCGGGCAGGCCCAGCCTGATCTTGTCGTCGTCAAGGACCACCCGGTGGTGGCACGCCAGCGCGATCTCCAGGCCGCCGCCCAGCGCGCTGCCGTTGATCGCCGCGACGACCGGCTTGCCCAGCAGCTCCAGCCGCCGCAGCTGGCCCTTGATCTCCTCCAGGAACCCGAGGGCCTCGGCCGCGTTCTCGGGCGTGATCTGGATGAGCACGTTCAGGTCGCCACCGGCGAAGAACGTCTTCTTGGCCGACGTCAGCACGACACCGGTGATGTCGTCGCGGGAAGCCTCCAGCCGCGCGACCGCCTCGCCCATGTCCTTGTGGTACTCGGCGTTCATCACGTTCGCCGAGCCGGACATGTCCATCGTGAGGGTGACGACGCCCTCGTCGTCCCGCTCGAAGTGGATAGCCATCAGACCCTCTCGATGATCGTCGCGATGCCCATGCCGCCGCCCACGCACAGCGTGGCCAGACCCCGCCGCAGGTCCCGGCGCTCCAGCTCGTCGAGCAGGGTGCCGAGGATCATGCAGCCGGTCGCGCCGAGAGGGTGGCCCATGGCGATCGCGCCGCCGTTGACGTTGACCTTGTCGTCGGGCAGGTCCAGCTCCCGCTGGAACTTCAGCACCACCGACGAGAACGCCTCGTTGATCTCGAACAGGTCGATGTCCTCGACGGTCAGCCTGGCCTTGTCCAACGCCTTGCGCGCGGCAGGCGCCGGACCGGTCAGCATGATCGTGGGCTCGGAGCCGACGACCGCCGTCGCGATGATCCGCGCGCGGGGCGTGAGACCCAGCTCCTGGCCGATGCGGGCGTTGCCGATCAGCATCGCCGCCGCGCCGTCCACGATCTGCGACGAGTTGCCCGGCGTGTGGACGTGGTCGATGCGCTCGACCGTCGGGTAGCGGTCGATGGCGACGGCGTCGAAGCCCAGGTCGCCGTGGAACGCGAAGCTCGGCTTGAGCTTGCCGAGCCCGTCCAGCGTGGTCTCCGGGCGGATCGCCTCGTCGTGGTCGAGCACGACCGAGCCGTTCTGGTCGACCACGGCCACCAGGGACCGGTCGAAGTAGCCCTTGTCCCGCGCCAGCGTGGCCCGCTGCTGCGAGCGCAGCGCGAAGGCGTCCACGTCCTCGCGGGTGAAACCCTCCAGCGTGGCGATGAGGTCCGCGCTCACGCCCTGCGGCACGAAGTTGACCGCCATGTTGGTCTCCGGGTCGGCCATCCACGCGCCGCCGTCCGAGCCCATCGGCACCCGCGACATCGACTCGACGCCGCCGGCCACCACCAGGTCCTCGAACCCGGACGCGACCTTGGCCGCGGCCAGGTTCACCGACTCCAGGCCCGACGCGCAGAACCGGTTGAGCTGCACGCCGGCGGGCCGCAGGTCCCACCCGGCCGCCAGCACCGCCGTGCGGGCGATGTCCGCGCCCTGCTCGCCGACCGGCGACACGACGCCGAACACCACGTCGTCCACGGCGGAGGTGTCCAGGTCGTTGCGCCGCGCCAGCGCCGCGAGCACCCCGGAAGCGAGGGTGATCGGCTTGACGCTGTGCAGCGAACCGCGCTTCCCCCTGCCACGCGGTGTGCGCACCGCGTCGAAGATCAAGGCTTCGCTCATGCGAGCCACGGTAGGGAGCACGGCGGCGGTTGCCCATGACCTCCCGAGGTGACTTATTAGCTCACCGGAGTGAGCGGGTAGTCCATGATCTCGCCCTCGCCGGCGAACCCCAGCCGCGCGTACAGCCGCCGGGCCGCCGCGTTGTCCTGGAACACGCGCAACTGCACCCGCGCCCACCCGTGCTCACGCGCCCACGCCAGCACGTCGGCGACCAGCGCCTCGCCGACGCCGCGCCGTCGGAACTCCGGCATGACCCACATGGAGTACAGGTACAACACGTCCGGGTTGACTTCGTGCGGCACACCGGCGACGAGCCCGACCGGCTCCGGGTCCTCGGCGACGACCTTCACCCCGCGCTCCGGCGTCAACAGCTCACGCCACCGCGCCTCGTCGAACGTCCGCTCCAGCGCCAACGTCGAGCCGAACGCCTCGGGATCGCTGCTCAGCGCGGTCAACCGGATGTCGCGCCAGGTCACCCAGTCGTCGGGCCCGAGCCGCCGGAGTCGCATGCCCCCAGTGTCCCGCAAACCCTGACCGATCCGCTCACGATCACCACCCACCGTGGGCGCTGCGGTCATGGCGGCGCGGGCCGGCCGGTGGGACCGTCGAAGGCATGCCAACTCGCCGTTCCGCATGGATGACCGAGGACCTGGACCAGTTGCGCAAGCTGGCCCGCACGTTCTTCGAGAGGGAGGCGGTCCCGAACCAGGAGCGCTGGGCCGCGCAGAAGCAGGTGGACCGGGACTTCTGGACCAAGGCCGGTGAGGTCGGGCTGCTCTGCCTGTCCATCCCGGAGGAGTACGGCGGTGGCGGCGGCACGTTCGCGCACGAGGCCGTGCTGCTGGAGGAGCAGGCCCGGTGCGGCGACACCGCGTGGGGCAACAGCGTGCACAGCGGGATCGTGGCCCACTACATCAACGCCTACGGCACCGAGGAGCAGAAGCTGCGCTGGCTGCCGAAGATGGCCTCCGGCGAGTACGTCGGCGCGATCGCCATGTCCGAGCCCGGCGGCGGCTCCGACCTGCAGAACATCAAGACGCGGGCGCTGCGGCGCGGTGACGAGTACGTGCTGTCGGGCTCGAAGACGTTCATCACCAACGGCGCGCAGGCCGACCTGGTGGTCGTGGTCGCCAAGACCGACCCGAGCCAGGGCGCGACGGGCATCTCGCTGCTGGTCGTGGAGACCGCGCAGGCGCGGGGCTTCCGCCGCGGCCGGGTGCTGGACAAGATCGGGATGCACGGCCAGGACACCGCCGAGCTGTTCTTCGACGACGTCCGAGTGCCCGCGGCGAACCTGCTCGGCACCGGCGAGGGCCAGGGGTTCATCCAGCTGATGCAGCAGCTGCCCCAGGAGCGGCTGATCATCGCGGTGGCGTCGGTCGCGGGCATCGAGGCGGCGGTCGACCTCACGCTGGCCTACGTCAAGGACCGCACGGCGTTCGGCCGGGAGCTGATCAAGTTCCAGAACACCCGGTTCAAGCTCGCCGAGTGCGCCACCGAGGCCCGCGTGACCAGGTCTTTCGTGGACGAGTGCGTGCAGGACCACCTGGCGGGCCGCCTCGACGTGCCCACCGCGGCGATGGCCAAGTGGTGGGCCACCGAACGGCTGTGCCAGGTCGTGGACGAGTGCGTGCAGCTGTTCGGCGGCTACGGCTACATGGCCGAGTACCCGATCGCGCGCGCGTGGGCGGACGCGCGCGTGCAGAAGATCTACGGCGGGACGAACGAGATCATGAAGGAAATCATCGCGAGGTCGCTCTAGTGCCGGGGCCGCTGGAGGGGTTGAAGGTCGTCGAGCTGGCCGGCCTCGCGCCCGCGCCGTTCGGCTGCATGGTGCTGGCCGACCTCGGCGCGTCCGTGGTCCGGGTGGACCGCGTCGGCGGCGCCGCGGAGGTGCCCCTGCTCGGCCGCGGCCGGCGCTCGATCGGCGTGGACGTCCGCCGGCCCGAGGGCGCCGAGCTGGTGCTGCGGCTGGTCGCGGAGTCGGACGTGCTGGTCGAGGGCTTCCGGCCGGGCGTGACCGAACGGCTGGGCATCGGCCCGGCGCAGTGCCTGGCCCGCAACCCGCGGCTGGTCTACGGGCGGGTGACCGGCTGGGGCCAGGACGGGCCGCTGGCCGACCGCGCCGGGCACGACATCAACTACATCGCGGTGGCGGGCGCGCTGGAGCCCATCGGGCGGGCGGGCGCGCCGCCGACCGTGCCGCTCAACGTCGTCGGCGACTTCGGCGGCGGCGGGCTGCTGCTGGCGCTGGGCGTGCTGGCCGCGCTGTACGAGCGGGAGCGGTCCGGGCGCGGGCAGGTGGTGGACGCGGCCATGGTCGACGGCGCGGCGCTGCTGACCACGTTCCTGCACGGCATGTCGTCGGTGGGCGCCTGGCCGGGCGCGCGCGGGACGAACCTGCTGGACGGCGGCGCGCCGTTCTACGACGTGTACGAGGCGGCCGACGGCGGGTTCGTCAGCATCGGGGCGCTGGAGGAGAAGTTCTACGCCGAGCTGCTGGTCGTGCTCGGGCTCGCCGACGCCGGGCTGCCCGGGCGGCACGACCCGGCGAACTGGCCGGAGCTGCGGTCCCGCATCGCCGCGGCGGTGGCGACCCGGACCAGGGACGAGTGGGCCGCGCTCGCGGAGGGCACCGACGCGTGCCTCGCGCCCGTGCTGGCGCCCGGTGAGGCCCCGAAGCACGGGCACAACGCCGAGCGGGGGACGTTCGTCGAGGTGGACGGGGTGGTGCAGCCCGCGCCGGCGCCGCGGTTCGGCCGGACGCCCGCCGCCGCGCCGGGTCCGCCGCCCGCGGTCGGCGAGCACACGGTCGAGGTGCTGGCCGGGCTGGGGCTGGGCGAGGACGAGATCGCCGGGCTGCGGCGGTCCGGCGTGATCGGCTGACGGACCCGGTCGAGCGGGACCCGATCGGGCAAGAAAAAGGCAAGGGAAATCACCTGAAGGGGTACCGGAAATGAGTGGCAGCCGCCAGCGGCCTTTGTCACGCTCGGTGCGTGCGTCGGCGCAATCAGGTGATGGGCTGTGCGGAGGTGGCAGTGTCTGAAGAACCTCGGTGTCCGTGCCAGGGGGTGGGCGAGTGGCCCGTACCTTGGTGATCGGCGGGGCCACCGGTCCCCTTGATCGTCCGTTCGGGTGACACTCGGGTCTCCCCAGGCGTGGTTGCGTGGTGTTCGTGCGACCGGTCGGGGGACGGCGGCGGGTTCGATCGTCATCATCCGGGTGAATGAGGGACCATGGCCGTTGACACGACCGGAGCGGCGCTCGGCCGCACTGCACTGTGAGACGGACGGAGACCGATCAGTGAACGTCAAGAAGGTGGTGACGCTGGCGGCGGTCGCGCTGGTGCTGTTCCTCCTGATCACCCAGCCGAACGAGTCCGCCGAGGCGGTGAGGACCGCGCTCGGGTGGCTCCAGTCCGGCGCCGAGTCGATCATCACCTTCGTCCGCAGCCTGTTCGCCTAGAGGACTCGCGGTAACCCCTCGCACCCCCGCTCAATGCGGTCACGATCGGTGACTATGCGCCCCGACCGTTGCACCGTACGGGTGGAATGAGGGCTATAACGCCCTGGTAACAGGGTTTTAGACAAACCAGGGTCTAGCGGTTGTCGGTACCCGCTAATACGGTGCGTCGCATTGGCTGATCTTCGACCGATGAGGAGGCAGAATGGTCGAGGACTCCGGAGTCGACGAGCTGTTGCGGCAGTGGGCGGCTGAGCGCTCGGACGACGCCGAGCTGCAGGAGGTGAACCGGATCAAGGACGCGTGGCTCGCGGAAGCCCCGCCGTCCGCGCCGGGGATCCCGGTGCAGCGGGCGAATGGCGGTCCCCGCGGCCTGATGAAGGTCGAGTCCGCGGATCCGGCGTACGTGACGGCGATGCGGAAGCGGGCGCCCGAGGTGCCCGAGCCCCTGCTCGCCGCGGCCGCCAGCTACTGGCAGCTGGTGGGCGACCTGTCCGAGGCGGAGCAGTGGTGGGACGCGGGCATCAGCCCGTTGGACCAGCGCGCTCTGGACTACCGGGCGGCCGGGCTCTCGCCCGCCGACCTCGGTCGTCGCCTCGGCCCGATGACGGTGCTCCAGCACCTGCGTCGGGGTAGCGCGGCGGCCTGGTGCGTGGCCAGGTTGCAGAGGCAACGCCGGGACGGCGTGGCCTAGGTCCGACGAGTCGGGGCGGGCTCCTGCGGTCGAGGAGCCCTTGCCTTCGAGGTGCGGGCTCCCGTGCGGGGAGCCCCAGCCTCGTGCGACGCACGAAGTACTCTTGAGGCGTGCGAGGCCTCATCACCCCCCAGCGCCTGGCCATCGCGGCCGTCTGCCTGGCGTCGCTGGTCGTGTGCTGCGGCCTGGCCTACTGGCAGTGGGAGCGGTTCTCCGAGGCCGGCGGCACGTTCCAGAACCTCGGTTACGTGTTCCAGTGGCCGCTGTTCGGCCTCTTCCCCGCGTTCATGGTGTGGCGCATCCGCAGGCTGGACGCCCGCCGCAAGGCCGAGGACGCCGCCGCGGCGACCGGGGCCGCCGACGAGGCCGCGCCGGAGCCGGTGGCCGTGCCGCCGCGGCCGGTCGTTACCGTTGAACCCGTCAGAGCGCCCGTGCGGGACGACGAGGACGAAGAGCTCGCGGCCTACAACCGCATGCTCGCCGAACTCAACGCGCGGGACCAGCGGTGAGCGAAGGTAGGGCGATGAGCGGCGCGTTGACCAGGTTCCGGTTCATGGCTTACGTGGTCGGTGTCGGGCTGCTGCTGCTCGTGGTCGCGATGATCGTCAAGTACGCGGGCGGCGACACGGGCATGATGCAGGTCGTCGGCCCGGTCCACGGCTTCCTGTACGCGGTGTACCTGGTGCTCACCGTCGACCTCGCGCTCAAGTCCCGCTGGTCGATCAAGGGCACGGTGCTGGTGCTGCTCGCGGGCACGATCCCGTTCGTGTCGTTCTACGCCGAGCGCAAGGTGGTCGAGAGCGTCCGGGCCGAGAAGAGCCTGTGACCGGGGTTGACCCCGCCCGCCGTGCGCCCCTAGCGTCTGGCGGTACCAACTGAACACGGCCGTCGATGTCGCGCGGGAGAGTCCCCGAGCGGGGCGCCGAAGGAGCAACTCCTCCCCGGAATCTCTCAGGCACAGGTACCGCGCGACGAAGGCAACTCTGGAAAGCAGGCGCGCCGCGGCGCGCCTCACCCACGGTGCAAGCCACCCCCACCGGGTGGTGAAGCTCTCAGGCTCATGGCAGAGGGGGAGGCTCACTCGACGAGGAGTCTCCGGTGGACCGTGTCATCCTTTCGCTCGTGAATCGCTCGGACGTGCCCGCCCGTCGACCCGACCGGTCGGCCCGTCGGCATGTCCGCACCCAGGGAGGGCCCGCCTGATGGAAAGCCGCCGCACACCCCTGCACGCCGAACACGAGGCGCTGGGCGCCATGTTCACCGACTTCGCGGGCTGGCGGATGCCGCTGCGCTACGACAGCGAGCTGGCCGAGCACCACGCGGTGCGCACGTCGGCGGGCCTGTTCGACCTGACCCACATGGGTGAGATCCTGCTCACCGGCCCGGAGGCGGGCGCCGCGCTCGACCACGCCCTGGTCGGCCACGCGTCCGCGATCGGCGTCGGCCGCGCCCGGTACACGATGATCTGCCAGGCCGACGGCGGCGTCATCGACGACCTGATCGTGTACCGCACGGGTGACACCGAGTACCTCGTCGTCGCCAACGCCTCGAACGCCGCCGTCGTGCACGAGGCCCTGGTCGAGCGGGCCGAGGGCTTCGACGCGGTGGTCGCGGACAAGTCGACCGACTACGCGCTGCTCGCCGTGCAGGGCCCGAAGGCCACCGCCATCCTCGCCGGCCTCACGCCGACCGACCTGGCCGCGGTGAAGTACTACGCGTCGTACCCGACCGAGGTCGCGGGCAAGCCCGTGCTGCTGGCCCGCACCGGCTACACCGGCGAGGACGGCTTCGAGCTGTTCGTCGCGCCGGACGACGCCGCGCACGTGTGGCAGGCCCTGCTGGAGGCGGGCGCGCCGCACGACCTCAAGCCCGCCGGCCTCGGCTGCCGCGACACGCTGCGGCTGGAGGCGGGCATGCCGCTGTACGGCAACGAGCTCGGCCGCGATCGCACGCCGTTCCAGGCGAACCTCGGCCGCGTGGTGAAGCTGGACAAGCCGGGCGACTTCGTCGGCCGCGACGCGCTGGCCGCCGCCGCCGAGCGGGGCGTGGACCAGGTCCTGGTCGGCTTGAAGACCACCTCCCGCCGCGCGCCGCGGCACGGCTACCCCGTGCTGGACGCCTCCGGCGCCCGGATCGGCGAGGTGACCAGCGGCGCGTTGTCGCCGACCCTGGGCTACTCGGTGGCGATGGCCTACGTGGCGGTCGGCAGCACCGAGCCCGGCACCCGGCTGTCGGTGGACGTCCGCGGCAAGCACGAGCCGGTCGAAGTCGTCGCACTGCCCTTCTACAAGCGCACCTCGTAAGGGAGACCCCACACATGTCCGAGCACTTCAACACCTCCCTCGCGGAGTTCGACCCGGAGGTCGCGAACGCCGTCGCCGCCGAGCTGCACCGGCAGCAGAGCACGCTGGAGATGATCGCCTCGGAGAACTTCACGCCGGTGTCGGTGCTGCAGGCGCAGGGGTCGGTGCTGACGAACAAGTACGCCGAGGGCTACCCCGGCCGGCGCTACTACGGCGGTTGCGAGAACGTCGACGTGATCGAGCGGCTGGCGATCGAGCGGGTCAAGGCGCTGTTCGGCGCCGGTTTCGCGAACGTGCAGCCGCACTCGGGCGCGCAGGCCAACGCGTGCGCGATGTTCGCCCTGCTCCAGCCGGGCGACACGATCCTGGGCCTCGACCTCGCGCACGGCGGCCACCTCACCCACGGCATGCGGATCAACTTCTCCGGCAAGCTCTACAACGTGGTGCCCTACCACGTGTCGGAGACCGACGGCCGCGTCGACATGGCCGAGGTGGAGCGGCTGGCGACCGAGCACCGGCCGAAGCTGATCGTGGCCGGCTGGTCGGCGTACCCGCGTCAGCTGGACTTCGCGGAGTTCCGCCGGATCGCCGACTCGGTGGGCGCGTACCTGATGGTGGACATGGCGCACTTCGCCGGCCTGGTGGCGGCGGGCCTGCACCCGAGCCCCGTGCCGCACGCGCACGTCGTGACCACGACCACGCACAAGACGCTCGGCGGCCCGCGCGGCGGCGTGATCCTGACCAACGAGGCCGACCTGGCGAAGAAGATCAACTCGGCGGTGTTCCCCGGTCAGCAGGGCGGCCCGCTGGAGCACGTGATCGCGGGCAAGGCGGTGGCGTTCAAGCACGCCGCGTCGCCCGAGTTCGCCGACCGCCAGCGCCGCACGGTCGAGGGCGCGAAGATCCTCGCCGAGCGGCTGTCGCAGCCCGACGCGGCGGCGGTGGGTGTGAAGGTGCTCACCGGCGGCACGGACGTGCACCTCGTGCTGGTGGACCTGGTGGCGTCCGAGCTGGACGGCAAGCAGGCCGAGGACCGGCTGCACGAGGTGGGCATCACGGTCAACCGCAACGCGGTGCCGAACGACCCGCGCCCGCCGATGGTGACCTCCGGCCTGCGCATCGGCACGCCGGCGCTGGCCACGCGCGGGTTCGGCGCGGCCGACTTCGCCGAGGTGTCGGACGTCATCGCGGCGGCGTTGCAGCCCTCGCCGGACCTGGCGGAGCTGCGGGCGCGCGTCGAGGTGCTGGCGGCCAAGCACCCGCTGTACCCGACCGTGTGAACCACGACACGAAATAGTTCGCGCTTACTGGAGGTTGTCCCGTGCGCAACCCGCGTACGGGACAACCGAAAGAGGCACCATGACCGCGACCCTCGACTCCTTGGCCCTGCCGCGCGACGCGCAGGACCTGCTGTTCCGCGAGGCCCGCACGGCGAACGCGTTCACCGACGAGCCGGTGACCGATGAGCAGCTCCGCGACGTCTACGACCTCGTGAAGTGGGGCCCGACCGCGATGAACAGCCAGCCGCTGCGCGTGCTGCTCGTCCGGGGCGAGGACGCCAAGGCCCGCCTCGCGCCGCACATGGCGGAGGGCAACCGGGCCAAGACCCTGGCCGCGCCGGTGACCGCGGTCCTGGCGGCCGACACCGACTTCCACGAGCACCTGGCCACGACGTTCCCGCACTACCCGGGCGCGAAGGCGGCGTTCGCGGACGACGCGACGCGCACCGAGGCGGCGAAGACGAGCGCGCTGCTCCAGGTCGGCTACTTCATCGTCGGCGTCCGCGCGGCCGGCCTCGCCGCTGGACCGATGAGCGGCTTCGACGCCGAGGGCGTGCGCCGCGAGTTCTTCGCCGGCACGAACCAGCTGCCCCTGGTGATCGTCAACATCGGACACCCGGACCACTCCGGCACGCACCCGCGCAACCCGCGCCTGGACCTCGCCGACGCCGTCCGCACCGTCTGACGCCTCGGCGCACGCCGTGCCGCCGTTCCCGGGGCGTCGTCGAGTCCGCGATGCGACGCCCTGATCCCCCGGCCAACCCCGGGCCGGGGGATCAGGGCGAGACACAGTGGACTAGGCGGCGGGCGGCGTCACCCCCGGCGGCAGGCACTCGACGTTGCGCTTGCCGTTCGGCTGCACGACGAACCACGTGCCGCCCACGCCCTGGCCCTTCCACTGACCGGGCGCCTCGTCCTTCGCGTAGGTGTAGAGCGGCCAGCCGTCGAGCGTCACCTGGTCGGTGCCGTCGGCCCGCTTCACCGTCGACACGAGCGCGGGGTCGACGCCCTGCAGCTGCGGCGTGCCGTTGGACAGCACGGGGGGCCACGTCACGGCGCACTGACCCTCGCAGTTGGACTTGGCCGGGTCCGGCGTGTCCTTGTCGAACCGGTACAGCGTGCGGCCGTCGCCGTCCTGCACGACCTCGCCCATCTTGGGCACGCTCTTGCCGACCAACGTGACCTGCGGGCCGGACGGCGCGGGCGCGGCCTGGCCTTCCGGCGCGTCGGCGGCGGGTTCACCCTCTTCGACAGGCGCCGCCTCTTCGCTGGTCGGAGGGGCCAAGGGCTCCTGAACGTCGCCGTAGTCGCCCTGGGCCGCGGCGCCGACCTGCTCGGTCTGCGCGACCGTCCTGCCCTGCAGGCCGGTGGCGTTGGAAGTCCACATGACCAGCGCGAGCACGGCGGCCATGCCACCCGCGACGGCGATGGCGATGCGGTTTCGTCGGATCACACTCACTCCTCCTTGGTCCGTCAATCGCTCCACCCACGACTACGGCCCGTCCGCCGACGCGGTTCAGCCCGCCTCGACGACGCGGACCAAGACAGGGGTCGCGCACCTCCGCCGCGACCGGTCACCGCCGCATCGCCCCACCGCCGACCGACCGGGGACATAAGGTGTCCGGGTGGGCAACGAGATCTCCTTCCCGCGCCAGCACGCGCGCACCCAGCGGTTCACCCTCGGCGCACCCCGGACGTTCACCGCGTCGCCGGACGGCGCGAAGGTGTACTTCCTCCGCACCGCCACGGCCACGAGCCGGGCGAACGGCCTGTGGGCGTTCGACACCGCGACCCGGTCCGAGACGCTGCTGGCCGACCCCGGCGTCCTGCTGACCGACCCCGAGGACCTGTCCCCGGAGGAACGGGCACGCCGCGAGCGCACCCGCGAGTCGGCCGCCGGGATGGTCGGCTACGCCACCGACAGCGACGCGCGGCAGGCGGTGTTCGCGTTGTCCGGCAGGCTCTTCGTGGTCGAGCTCGCCACCGCCGCCGTCCGCGAGCTGCCGGTCGCCGGCCCGGCGGTCGACCCCCGGCTGGACCCGACCGGCCGCAAGGTCGGTTACGTGGCCGAAGGCGCGCTGCACGTGGTGGACCTGGAGTCCGGCGCGGACCGCGTGGTCGCGTCGCCGGACGGCCCGGACGTCACGTGGGGCCTGGCGGAGTTCATCGCGGCCGAGGAGATGGGCCGTTACCGGGGCTACTGGTTCTCCCCGGACGGCGAGCGCGTGCTGGCGGCCAGGGTGGACAACGCGCCCGTGCCGCGCTGGCACATCGCCGACCCGGCGAACCCGGGCACGCCTGCCGCCGAGATCGCCTACCCGGCCGCCGGCGAGGCCAACGCCGTGGTGGAGCTGGCCGTCCTCGGCGCCGGCCGGACCGACGTGACGTGGGACCGCGACGCGTTCCCGTACGTCAACACGGTGTCGTGGACCCCGCACGGCAAGCCGCTGGTGCAGGTCCAGTCACGCGACCAGCGCCGCGTCCAGGTGCTCGCGGTCGACGTGGAGACCGGCGCCACCGACGTGGTCGCCGACGACACCGACCCGCACTGGCTGGAGATCGTGCCGGGCGCCCCGCGCTGGACCCCGGACGGCGAACTGCTGCGCGTGCTGCCGATCGGCGACGCGAACCGGCTCGTCGTGGGCGACCGGCCGTGGACGCCGGACGGCTTCCAGGTCCGCGCGGTGCTCGACGTGGCCGAGGACGGCGTGCTGGTCACCGCGTCCACCGACGACCCGACCCAGACGCACGTCTTCCTGGTCGCCGCCGACCAGGTCACCCGACTGTCCACCGAGGACGGCGTGCACGGCGCGACGCGCGCGGGCGGCGTGCTGGTGCTGTCCCGTTCGTCGATGGACCACTTCGGGCCCGAGGTCACGGTGTCGACCGGGGGCGGGATCGGCACGTTCGCCGAAACCCCCGTGCTGACACCGGAAGTGCGGCTGCTGACCGTCGGCGAGCGCGACCTGAGGGCGGCGCTGCTGTTCCCGCGCGGCCACGTGCCGGGCACGAAGCTGCCGGTCCTGCTCGACCCGTACGGCGGTCCGCACGCGCAGCGCGTGGTGTCGGCGCGCAACGCCTACCTGGCCTCGCAGTGGCTGGCCGACCAGGGTTTCGCGGTCCTCGTCGTGGACGGTCGCGGCACGCCCGGTCGTGGCCCCGCGTGGGAGCGGGAGATCGCGTTCGACTTCGCCGGCGCCACCCTGGAGGACCAGGTGGACGCGCTGCACGCGGTCGCGAAGGGCGAACCCGACCTCGACCTGACCAGGGTCGGCATCCGGGGCTGGTCCTACGGCGGCTACCTGGCGGCGCTGGCCGTGCTGCGCCGGCCGGACGTGTTCCACGCGGGCATCGCGGGCGCGCCGGTCACCGACTGGCGGCTCTACGACACCCACTACACCGAGCGCTACCTCGGCCACCCGGCCGAGAAGCCGGAGGTGTACGACGCCAACTCGCTCATCGCCGACGCGCCGCAGCTGGCGCGCCCGCTGATGATCGTGCACGGCCTGGCGGACGACAACGTGGTGGCCGCGCACACCCTGCGCCTGTCCTCGGCGCTGCTGGCCGCCGGCCGCCCGCACACCGTGCTGCCGCTGTCCGGCGTGACCCACATGACCCCGCAGGAACAGGTGGCCGAGAACCTGCTCCTGCTCCAGGTCGACTTCCTCCACCGCTCACTGACCCACTAGCGCGAGAGTCCTACGCCCAGCGCGCGAGAGTCCTACGTTCAGCGCACCTGAGTTCGACATTCGGCATACCGGTTGGTCGGTCGAGTGTTGAACTCAGGGCTCGTGAACGTAGGACTCTCGCGGCGTGAACGTAGGACTCTCGGGTCAGGCCAGGGAGTGGCGGACCTGGTAGGGCGGGATCGAGTTGCCCACCAGCGCCAGGTCGTCGATCGACTCCGGCCGGTAGCCGCACTCGGGCAGCCGCTCGACCATCAGCGCGGTCGGGTCGGCCACCTCGTCGGCGCGCCCGAACAGGTACGCCCACTCGTGCTCGTCCGAGCCGTAGTACGCGACCGTGCCGAACACCTCGTTGAACCGCTCCCACATGCGGATCAACGTGGTGTTGCGCCACATCGTCTGGCAGCCCGCCTGCGACACCACGACACCGCCGGGCGTGAGCAGCGCCTTGCACATGGCCAGGAACTCGGCGCCGTACAAGCGGTTGTGCTGCGCCTCCTCCTCGCGCTCGTCCGGCAGGTCCACCAGGACGATGTCGTAGCGCTCCGACGTCGTCCGGATGTACTCGTAGCCGTCGATGTACCTGACGTGGACCGGGCCTTCGCCCTTCTCCGCCAACGCGAGCTCGTCGAGCGTGTACCCGTAGGGCAGGTGCTCGGCGCACAGCCGCACGGCCTGCGCGTCGATGTCGATGTGGTCGACCACCGAAGCGCCGGCGGCCACCGCCATCTGGCACACCACGCCCTCCGACGACCCGATGACCAGCACCCGGTCGACGCGGTCGGCGAGCAGCAGCGCCGGGACCATCAGCGCCTCGTGGTAGGTCAGCTGGCTGAACTCGGTGCTCTGCCGGTCGTCGTCGCAGAACAGCGACAGCCCCTGGGACGTGCGGGCGATCACCAGGTGCTGGAACTCGGTGCGGGTGTCGACCACCACCTCGTCGACGTCCCAGTGCCTGGTCATACCGGCCGCGAGCGGTTCGCGGATCAAGACGCCTTCTCCTCACCGACGAGCGCGGGGACGCGGTGGCCCCGGCTGATCATGTCCGTCCGTGCCGACGCAGCTCCCAGCGCTTCGGCCAGCAACTGCACCGCGAGCGCGGGTTTGGCGCGCGTGCCGCAGGTGAACACGTCCACGAACACGGCCCCGACCTCGGGGTACGTGTGGATGGACGCGTGCGACTCCGACAACAGGGCCAGCACGGTGACCCCTTGCGGCTCGAACTGCTTGGAGACCACCTCCAACACCGTGGCATCAGCCTGGGTGAGCGCTTCACCGAGCGCGTGTCGCAGGAACCGCTCGTCGTCGAGCAGTTCCGGGCTCACGCCTTCGAGCTCGGCGAGCACGTGCTGTCCTGCGAACAAGCCAACCGGCTCGGATTCGCACGGGAGTTCGGACATCAATCACTCCAAACATCTTCAGGAGGGGCGGTGCAGCGGACAGTCGGGGGCGCGCTCATCGCACGCAGTGGGTGGCCAACGGCGGGAAGCCGTTGAACGCCACCGACGAGTAGCTGGCCGTGTAGGCGCCCGCGCCGAGCAGGTCGACGTGGTCGCCCGCGCGCAGTTCCAGCGGCAGCTCGTAGCACGTGTTCTGGTACAGCACGTCGTCCGCGTCGCACGTGGGACCGGCCAGCACGACCGGACCGACGGGCGCCCCGGTCTGCGGCACGCCGTCACGGCTGGTGGCCAACGGGTACGCGATGGCCTCGCCCTCGGTCTCGGCGAGGCCGCCGTAGCGGCCGATGTCGAGGAAGACCCAGCGCCGTTCGTCCGAATAGGACTTCCGGGACACCAGCACCACTTCGGAGCGGATCACACCGGACTCCGCCACGATAGCGCGTCCCGGCTCGATCATCACCTCGGGAGCGAAGGCGCCGAAGTGACGGGCGATCGACGCGGTGATGGCCGCGGCGTACTCGGCCAGCGGCGGCGGCTGCGCCAGGTAGCCCGCGGGCAGGCCGCCGCCCAGGTTGACCGTGGTCGGCGAGAGCCCCTCGGCGCGCAGCTTCCCGATGATGAGGGCGGCGTCGGCGATCGCGCCGTCCCAGCCGTTCGGGTCGAGCTGCTGCGACCCGGCGTGGAAGGCCACGCCGAGCGGAACGAGTCCGAGCTCGGCGGCCAACCGCAGGAGATCCGTCGCCATCTCGGGCGAACAGCCGAACTTCTTGCCGAACGGGTAGGTGGAACCGTTGCTGTCGACCAAGATCCGCAGCAGCACGGACGCGCCCGGCGCGTGCTCGGCCAGCGCGCGCACGTCCTGTTCGCTGTCGGACACGAAGAGTCGCACACCGCGCCCGTAGGCGTAGGCGATGTCGCGCGCCTTCTTGATCGGGTTGCTGTAGGAGACGGCCTCCGGCGCCGCGCCCCGCGCCAGGCACAGGTCGATCTCGGCGGGGCTGGCGACGTCGAAGCTCGAACCCTCGGCGGCCAGCAGCTCGACCACGTCGGGCGTCGGGTTCGCCTTGACCGCGTAGAAGATCCCCACCCGCGGCAGCGCCGCCCGGATCGCCGCGAACCGGTCGCGCACCGTCGGCAGGTCGATGACGAGGCAGGGGGTGTCGGGGCGGTCGTGGTCCAGGAAACGACGAATACGAGCCATTGCCTCGTGAAGCCGTTCGTCGGCAAAGCTCGTCGTCATCTCGCTAGGGGTCCCCCTTCGCGACCGTGATCAGGCACGGTCCGACCGTGTTCGGGCACGGCGGTCCACTCTAGGTGGTGAAGGCGAAAAAAGCGCTATCAGCCGGCGAACTTGTGACGCAGCTCCACGACGGAGATGTCCGGCGCCGCGCCGACGCGCACCGGAGGACCCCAGAACCCGACCCCGTTGCTGGTGTAGACCTGCGTGCCGTCGACGGTCTCCAGCCCGCTGCGCACCGGCTGCTGCAAGCCCACCGCGAGGTGGAACGGGAACATCTGCCCGCCGTGCGTGTGCCCGGACAGCTGCAGGTCCACCCCGTGCTTGGCGGCTTCGCGGACCTGCACGGGCTGGTGCGCCATCAGCACGACCGGCGTGGACGTGTCGCGGCCGTCCAGCGCGCGGGCGTAGTCGGGGCCGTCCTGGACGTTCGCGCCGGTGACGTCGTTGACGCCCGCGAGGTCGAACGACGCGCCGGCCCGCTCGATCCGGAGCCGCTCGTTGCGCAGCGGGTTCACCCCGAGCCGCTCCAGCTCCGCCACCCACGGCTCCACGCCCGAGTAGTACTCGTGGTTGCCGGTGACGAAGAAGCTGCCGTGCGTGCTCACGAGGTCGCGCAGCGGAGCCGCCGCCTCGCCCAGCTCGGCCACCGTGCCGTCGACCAGGTCGCCGACGATGGCGACCAGGTCCACCCGCTGCTCGTTGATCATGCGCACGATCCGCTCGCTGTGCTCGCGGCCGAGCAGCGGCCCGAGGTGGATGTCGCTCACGACCGCGATCCGGTAGCCGGACAGCCGCTGGTCGAGCTTGCCCAGCGTCACCGGCACGCGCTTGACCACGGGGTCGCCCAGCGCCTGCGTGGTCCCGAAGGCGACGACGCCCGCCGTGGCCACGCCGCTCGCGACGGCGAGCGACCGGGCGATGAACAGCCGTCGGCCCGGGTCGGCCGGCTGCCCCCCGAGCGTGGCCTCGGGCGCCTCCACCTCCGCGGTGGGCGCGCCGACCGCGGCCGGCACCTCGTGCTCGCGCATCGCGCGGTTCAGCACCAGCCGGGGGATCTCGAGCACACCCAGGACCAACGCGAAGTAGAACGCGCCCGCCAGCCAGATGAATCCCGGCCACGCCAGGACCACGGCGAACCCCGACCCGCCGCTCCTGGACACCGACAACGCCGTCATCAGCAGCACGTAGAGGAAGAGCACGACCCAGGTGCCGATCCGACGGCCCCGCCCGGGTCGGGTGGTGGCCCGCACGGCACGCGCCCAGATGTAGTAGTGGGCCACGCCCATCACGACCGCGAACAGCACGAAGAACAACAAGGCGGGGCCTCCCAGTGGTGGTGGGTCCAGTTTCCACGAATCTCGGGGCGGGCATGCAACCCCGCTGCCACCCGCGAGCGTGATTACCTCGTACCGCAGCACGGGGGAGGACAGATGAGTGATCGGGACACCGCGTTCGCCGAGTACTTCGCGGCGCGGTCCGAGGCCATGCGCGGCACGGCGTACCTGCTGTGCGGCGATTGGCACCGTGCGGAGGACCTGGTCCAAGCCACGTTCGCCAAGCTCTACGTGGCGTGGCGGCGGATCAACCGGCACGAGGCACTCGACGCGTACACCCGGCAGACCCTCGTCCGGACGTTCGTGTCCGAACTGCGCCGGGGCTGGTTCCGCAAGGAACGGGTGAGCGAGACGACCGTCGACGCGGCGGCCGTCTCGCGCGGCTCGGCGGAGGACCGGCTGGTGCTGCTGGCGGCACTGGCCCAGGTGCCGCCCAGGCAACGCGCCGTGCTCGTGCTGCGGTACTGGGAAGACCTGTCGGTCGAGGAGACCGCCAGGGCGTTGGACTGCTCCGAAGGAACGGTGAAGAGCCAGGCCGCGCGGGGGCTGCAGACGCTGCGCGGCCTGATCACCCCTCAGCAGGGAGAAAAGGTGCGATGAACGAGCACGAGCTGAAGAGCGCGTTGCAGGAAGTGATGGTGGCGAGCAGCCCGCCGCCGCCCATGAGCCCGGAGGCCGCGCTGGACCGCGGTCGACGTGCCCAGCGCCGCAGGCAGGCCACCTGGGGAGGCGCGGTCGCGGGTCTCGCGGTGGTGGCCATCGCGGTCGGCGCCGTGCTGCTGCCGACCCTGACCGGCGACGGTGGCGGCGTCGTCCAGGTGGCGGGAGGGCAGCCGTCGGAGTCCGGACCGCGGGTCACCCCGACCGACCGGCCGCCGTCGGAGCCGCCGTCGGCGACCGTGCTGCCGCCCAGCGGGTCGCCGCCGCCGGCGAGCGGGACCGAGACGCAGTGGCCGGACGGGCAGGGCGACCGGACCGCGACCAGCGGACCGCGCGCGGACAAGGGCGCCCGGGTGCTGAACGACCTGGCGTCGTCGTTGCCGCCCGGCGTGAAGGCCGAGGACCGGACCCGGATCGGCTTCGCCGACTACGGGCCGATGACCCGGCACCAGGCGCAGTTCGTCGAGTACGTCGGCGACCTGCAGGTCTGGGAGTACTGGGCGCACACGCCGGTCGTGATCACGGGTGAGGGGGGTGTGGGCGAGCTGAGCCTCGAGGTCGAGACCAAGGGCAACACGCGGCTCGGCGACCTCAGCGGGTGCGAGGCGGCGACCAAGTACCCGTACCCGGTCGAGGGCGGCACGTGCGAGCTGGTCGACGTCGGCGGCAAGAAGGTCGGCGTCGTGACCGGGGCCGTCGCCGACGGCGACCGCAACACGATGGACGCCGCGGCGTTCTACCGGCACCCGGACGGCACGCTGGTGACGGTCGCGTACTCGAGCGAGTACCGGGAGTCCGGTCACCCGGCGCTGTCCCGGCCGGCGTTGACCGGTGCGCAGCTCGCGGCGATCGCCGCGGACCCGAAGTTCCACCTGGACTGAGCCACCGCCGGGGACGGGAGGCCGGGCGGCACGCGCGCCCGGCCTCTTCGGCGTCCCGGGGTCGTTCCCCGGAGTCTTCCCCCTCCCTCGTCCGTGGGTACTCCACCCGGGTGTTCGTGCAGGTACCGTGCTGTTTGCCATGCGGACGCTGCTCATCGACAACCACGACTCGTTCACGTTCAACCTCTTCCAGTACCTGGCTGAGGTGAACGGGCGCGAACCGGTCGTCATCACCAACGACGACCCGCGGTTCCGGCTGTCCGACCTGGGCCGGTTCGACAACGTGGTGATCTCGCCCGGACCGGGCCGGCCGCAGCGCGCCGCCGACTTCGGCCTGTGCCGCGCGGTGGTCGAGCACGCCGACATCCCCCTTCTGGGTGTCTGCCTGGGGCATCAGGGGCTGTGCCTCGCGCACGGCGCGTCCGTGGGCTTGGTCACGCCGCGGCACGGAGTGGTGGACCACGTGCGGCACACCGGGGTGGACGTGTTCGCCGGCCTGCCGTCGCCGCTGCCCGTCGTGCGCTACCACTCGCTGGCCGTGTCGGACCTGCCGCCGTCGCTGGAGCCGATCGCCTGGGCGTCGTCCGACGACGTGCTGATGGGCGTGCGGCACCGGTCGCGGCCCGCCTGGGGCGTGCAGTTCCACCCCGAGTCGGTGTGCACGTCGCACGGCCACCAGCTGCTGGCCAACTTCCGCGACCTGACCGACGCCGCCGCCGTTGTGCCCGTGCTCCCCACGCCTCCCGTTCGTCCCCGTGAGGCGGCCCGTGAGGTGCTCGTGCGGCGGGTGGACGTGCACCCTTCGCCCGAGGACGTCTACGCGGCCCTGTACGGGACGTCGCACGACGCGTTCTGGCTGGACAGCAGCCTCACCGGGGAGCGGGGCCGGTTCTCCGTGATGGGTGACGCGTCCGGGCCGCTGGCGCGCGTGGCGACGTACGACGTGTGGACCGGCGAGGTGACGGTGGACGGGGTGACGCGGCCCGGGCCGTTCTTCGACTGGCTGGAGGCCGACCTGGCGGCGTGGCGGGTGGCGCCGCCGGACGTGCCGTTCGAGTTCGCGCTCGGCTGGGTGGGCTACCTCGGGTACGAGCTGAAGGCGGAATGCGGCGGTGCGGCGGCGCACCGTTCGGAGCAGCCCGACGCGGCATTCGTGTTCGCCGACCGGGCGCTGGTTTTCGACCACGAATCCCGGTGCGTCTACCTGTTGGCGTTGTCCGACGAGGACGGGTGGTTGGGCCGAACGGCCGATTTCCTGCGTCGGTTCACCGCGCCGCCGGCGCCCGCGCCGCGCCCGGCCCGTGCCGACTCGGTGCAGCCGCGACACGGCCGTTCGCACTACTTGAAGCTGGTGGCGGCTTGTCAGGAGGCCATCACGGCGGGCGAGACCTACGAGGTGTGCTTGACGAACACGGTGACGTGGCGCGGGCCGGTCGACCCGTGGGACGCCTACCGGTTCCTGCGTGCGGAAAGCCCCGCGCCGTTCGGGGCGTTGCTCCGTTTCGGTGCGCTCTCCGTGCTCAGCACTTCACCCGAGCGGTTCATCCGAGTCGACCGACAGGGTGTCGTCGAATCCGAGCCAATCAAGGGCACGCGCCCCCGCGGGGCGACCGCCGCCGAGGACGAGGCTTTGCGCAGGGCCTTGGCTGCCAGCGCGAAGGACCGCGCCGAGAACCTCATGATCGTGGACTTGGTCCGCAATGATCTGGGCCATTGCGCGGAAGTCGGCAGCGTCGAGGTGCCCAGGATCTTCGAGGTGGAGAGCTACGCGACAGTGCACCAGCTCGTCAGCACCGTTCGGGCTCGTCTGCGTTCCGGTAGTTCCGCCGCACGGGTGGTTAGGGCGGCGTTCCCCGGTGGGTCCATGACGGGCGCGCCCAAGATCCGGACAATGCAGATCATCGACGGGCTGGAAGCCGGGCCCAGGGGTGTCTACTCCGGGGCGCTCGGTTACTTCTCACTCTCCGGAACGGCCGACTTCAGCATCGTCATCAGGACGCTCGTGGTGGACCGCGACAAGGTGAGTTTCGGGGTGGGGGGCGCGGTCATCGCGCTGTCCGACCCCGCGGAGGAATTCGAGGAGACCGCGGTCAAGGCGACGGCCCTGCTCAGCCTGGCCGGGGTGCAGTTCCCGGGCCGCGCTTCCCTGCCCTGAGGTCCTCTGACCTGCTGTTTTCCCCTGCGGTAGGTGTAGTCCACCGCAGGGGAAAACGACGTGGCTCAGGAAGCGTGGGCTTCCTGGAACTGCACGACCAGACCCTGGGGAATGCGGCCCCGGTCGGAGATCTGGTGGCCCTGCGCGCGAGCCCAGTCCCGAATGGCCTGGGCCTGCGCCTTGTCACCAGCCTTTACGGTGCTCTTGCCGGTGCCCTTGCGCTGCTTGCGGCCACCTGCGCGGCGCGCCTTGGCGACGAAGTCGGCCAGGGACTCGCGGAGCTTGTCCGCATTGTCCTTGGAGAGGTCGATGGAGTACTCCACACCGTCCAGCGCGAAGGTCACGGTCTCGGCGGCTTCGCTGCCGTCGAGGTCGTCGATGAGTTGGACGACGGTCTGCTGTGCCACTGTTCCTCCGTGTGTGCTCGCATAGCGCGTGCTGCCCTCGACTTGTTCTGCGCCACACGCTTAGGTCGACACCATAGTGCACGAGAGGAATATCGCCTAACCTTTCGCGGTGAAAATGTGAGTGATGCCCCCGGACGGGTCATTTCGCGACACAAACCGCACGGAGCCGAAATGTGCGGCCCGCGAGCGGTCACCCCGTGGTGCCGGTCACACCCGGTCGAGTGGCCTATCCTGGACCCTGATACCCGCCCAGGGTAGGGAAGGTCGGGAGCGATGCTCGGTTACACGGCGGACAAGGACGCGTACCTCAAGCGATTGCGACGCATCGAGGGGCAGGTCCGCGGCCTCCAGCGGATGGTCGAGAACGACGAGTACTGCATCGACGTGCTGACCCAGATCTCCGCCGCGACGAAGGCGTTGCAGGCGGTCTCCTTGGGTCTGCTCGACGAGCACCTGAAGCACTGCGTGGCGCAGGCCGTGGCCGAGGGGGGCGAGGTGGCTGAGGAGAAGATCGCCGAAGCCTCCGCCGCGATCACCCGCCTGGTCCGCTCCTGACCGGCGAGCGCCCGGCCGCCACCCCGGACGGCGGCCGGGCGACCTGATCGAGTACAGTGCTCCCGCCGGCCCCCGTAGCCCAATCGGCAGAGGCAGCGGACTCAAAATCCGTCCAGTGTGCGTTCGAGTCGCACCGGGGGCACAAGGCCTGACCAGGCCGAACAACCGAAGATGTTGATCAGAAGTTGATCAGTGGGTGCGGCCCTGGGTGCGAGTAGCCTAGGGCTGTCAGTGCTGCACGCGTTCCGGAGGGTCGCCGGCGCGGTGAGTCCGAGCAGCGGGGGACACGCTGCGGGTCAAGGTCTATGCCGGACTCGACCCCGTCACAGGTAAGCGGTCTACCTTCGGGAGACCATCCAGGGCACAGACAAGGCAGCGTGGAAGCGCGCCGAGAAGAAGCGCAACGAACTTGTCGTGTCGTCCAGGTGGACAAGCAGCGCTCGACGCCTTCGGCGGTTCGGCTCGACCACGCCATCGACCGGTGGCTCGCGACGAACGAACTTGAGGACAGCACGCGCAAGACCTACGTCGGGTACATCGAGCGGACCATCAAGCCGGCGCTCGGGACGATCGCGGTCAACAAGCTGGGTGCGCTGGAGTTGGAGAGCTTCTACACGGAGGTTCGCCGGTGCCGCGTCCGCTGCGACCGCAAGCCGTTCATCGAGAAGCACAACGCCGAAGGCGACCACGACTGCGTGGCGGAGAAGTGCAAGCCCCACGCCTGCAAGGGCATGGCCGCGTCCACCGTGCGCCAGATCCACTCGATCATCAGCGGCACCATGAACGCGGCGGCGCGATGGGGCTGGATTACGCTCAACCCCGCCAAGCTCGCGCGTCGCCCGAAGCAGAAGCCGCCGGAGCCGGACCCGCCTACCTCCGCTGAGGCCGCGCGGTTGGTCGAAGAGGCGTTCCGGATGGATGACGACTGGGGCACCCTCGTGTGGCTGGTCATGACGACGGGGATGCGTCGCGGGGAGTCGTGTGGGCTCCCCTTCAACCGCGTGGATCTAGACGCTGAAGTCATCGACTTGCGCCGGAACTGGGTCGGTGGCAAGGAGAAGGACACCAAGACCCATCAGAACCGCCGGATCGCGCTGGACTCGGAAACGGTCGCGCTGCTCCGCGAGCACCGTGAGCGCGTGGCCGAACGGGTCCGGTCGGTAGGCGGCGAGTTCGCCGAAGACCTGTTCGTCTTCAGCGGTACCCGCTCGCTCGACCACACGGAGCCGTACTCGCCGAACGCCGTGACGCAGCGGTACAAGGACATGGCAACCAGGCTGGAGATCGACACCCACCTGCACGCACTACGGCACTACTCGGCCACGGAGTTGCTGACCGCCGGCGTGGACCTCCGCACCGTCGCCGGACGCCTCGGGTATGGCGGGGGAGGCGCGACCACATTGCGCGTCTACGCCGCGTGGGTCGCAGCGTCGGACCGCAAGGCAGCCGTGGCTGCGGACTTCGGCGGCGGCGTCGGCCGGTGACCGACTGTCGGGCAACTGGACACCGTCTACGTAGACGCCACAGGCCACTACCGCGTCCCGCCGGACGGCGCTGCGGCCTGGATTCGCCGCTGGTTGGGATCGCGATGACAGTCGATCATGCCCTGGATAAGCCCGCGCGGCATCCGCCGCGATGGGGCCGTCTTAGCGGAATCTTTACGCCGGATGGCCGTGTTTTCGCGTCGGGAGGGCCGGTCGGCGGGGTTCACTCCGTGGTGTGAGTGGTCAGACCATTTCGGGTTGGGTAACGCGATCAGGCCCGTGCTGGCATCCACGCGGCGAGCGGCGCCGAGCGGATCATCGCACCCTGCGGCACGCATGACCGGCTGACCGGCTGAGGATCCCGGACGGTGCCGGCGATCCGCGGTTCGTGCTCGTGAGCCGATCCACGTCGTTCGCCGGCCCGGTGTGCGCGTGGTGCGCTCGCCGGTGTCGCCCGCCCAACCCGTGACGTTCCCTGACCTGCATCCCGACGACCTGATCGCCAACAGGAGACCTGGTATGACCGACACGCCGCCGTTCGCGGTCCCGGCCCGGGTGGACAGCCCGGTTCGGCCGGCCGCACCCTCCTCCCGATTGGGGCGTTGGCTGCTGGAGCACCGGGTGCAGCCGGTCGGGCCGGCGGGTTCCGGGCAGCACGCCAGGCCGACGGCGTGGTGGAAGGTCATGTGCCTGACCGGGGTGGACTACTTCTCCACTTTGTCCTACTTGCCCGGTATCGCGGCGTTGGCGGCGGGTGCGATCTCGCCGTTGGCGACGTTGCTGATCGTGGCGTTGACGTTGTTCGGGATGTTGCCGATGTACCGCCGGGTGGCGCGGGAGAGTCCGCACGGTCAGGGGTCGGTGGCGATGTTGGAGGACCTGCTGCCGTTCTGGCGGGGCAAGCTTTTCGTGTTGGTGTTGCTGGGGTTCGTGGCGACGTCGTGGATCATCACGATCACGCTGTCGGCCGCCGACGCGTCGGTGCACGCGTTGGAGAACCCGCGGGCGCCGGAGTTCTTGCACGGCCAAGAGGTCCTGGTCACGGTGGTGTTGTTGCTGGTCCTGGGCGGGGTGTTTCTGCTCGGGTTCAGCGAGGCGGTGGGTGTGGCGATCCCGTTGGTCGCGGTGTTCCTGCTGCTCAACGCGGTGGTCGTGGTGGCTGGTGTGGCGGAGGTGGTGTCCGAACCGATTGCGCTGGACCGGTGGCTGGACGCGCTGACCTCCGGTGGCGGGGGACTGGCCGGGGTGGTCGGTCCGGCGGTACTGGCGTTTCCGTTGCTGGTGCTGGGCCTGTCCGGGTTCGAGACCGGTGTGAGCATGATGCCTTTGGTGGCGGCCGATGGCCGTACGGAGGCCGAGCGGCTGGAAAGCCGCATCCGCAACACCCGCAAGCTGCTTACCGCCGCCGCGGTCATCATGTCGGTCTACCTGATCGCGACCAGTTTCGTGACCACGGTCCTGGTGCCGGTGGAGCAGTTCCAGCCCGGCGGCGAGGCCAACGGCCGCGCCTTGGCCTACCTCGCCCACGAGCTGCTCGGCGAGTGGGTCGGCACGGCCTACGACATCAGCAGCATCCTGATCCTGTGGTTCGCGGGCGCGTCCGCGATGGCCGGTCTGATCAACATCGTGCCGCGTTACCTGCCGTCCTACGGCATGGCGCCGGAGTGGGCACGGGCGGTGCGGCCGGTCGTGCTCGTCTACACGGCCGTCTGCATTCTGATCACGGTCGTCTTCCGCGCCGACGTCAACGCCCAGGCGGGCGCGTACGCCACCGGCATCCTGGCCATGATGGTGTCGGCGTCGGTCGCGGTGACGATCTCCGCCGTGCGCCGTCGGCAGCGGCGTGCGGCGATCTCGTTCACGGTCCTCACCCTGATCATGCTGTACGCGTTGGTGGAGAACGTGATCGAGAAGCCCGACGGCATCACGATCTCGTTCTTCTTCATCCTCGGCATCATCGCCGTCTCCCTGGTGTCCAGGGTCAGCCGGACCACCGAGTTGCGCGTGGACCACATCGAGTTCGACGACGAGGCCCGCCGGTTTGTCACCGACTCGATCGCCCACGACGGCGCGCTCACCCTGATCGCCAACCGTCGCCAGGCCGGGGACGCCGCGGAGTACGCGGAGAAGGAGGTCGAGCAGCGCGGCGCGAACCCGGTGCCCGGCTTGGCCGACGTGCTGTTCCTGGAGATCGACGTGGTGGACCCGTCGGCCTTCAGCGACGTGCTCAAGGTCCGCGGCGTGCGGGTCGACGGACACCGGATCCTGCGAGCCGAGAGCCCCGCGGCGCCCAACGCGATCGCCGCGATCCTGCTGACCCTGCGCGACACCACCGACGTCCTCCCGCACTGCCACTTCGCCTGGAGCGAGGGCAACCCGCTGGGGCACCTGTTCCGCTACCTGCTCCTCGGCCGCGGCGACACGGCCCCGGTGGTCCGGGAGATCATCCGCACCAACGAACCCGACCCAGGTCGGCGTCCCGGCATCCATGTCGGCGGCTGACTTCGTGCTCGACCGACGGTTCACCGACGTGGGGGACGGTGCGAGCCCGCAGCGGCCGCGCGTGGCTGACATACGCCAACGGCCGCCGCAGACCGAACATTCCACGCTGGCCGCTGCCGGCGGCCACGGGCGGTCGTCGTTATCGACCCCGGTGCGATGGCGGTCGGCCAGGTAAGCGCCGATTGCCCGGTCGAGCGCGTCGCCATCGATGCGTTCGAGTACGCGGCCGATCGTGGCCCGGAACGGGGAGGTGTCAGCGGAGCAGGTGGCGGCGGAGTCCGATGGCCTCCAGAATCTCGGTGCCAGCTCGGGGCTGCCCATTCGGCGAGTTCGTCGATGCTCTTGGCGCCGGAGACGGTCGCGCAGGCGCAGACGAGCAGGATCGCGGTCAGGGAGTGCCAGCGGCCCCACCGTGGGCGGGGATCGGGCACCGAGTCGAGGTAGGGGCGCAGGTCGGCGATCCTACCGTCGGTGTCAGTCGTCGATGGCCTGGTAGAGAGTGGTCCAGAAGTCGTGCATGACCCGCGCCGAGTCGGGGGTGGACATGCCAACTTGGGTGCAGAGGATGCCGACGAGATCGTTGGCGGGGTCGGCGTAGGCGGTGATGCCGGCGCCGCCGTCCCAGCCGAACTGGCCGAGGGGGGCGTAGTCGGTGCGGTGGACGCGCACGGTCATGCCGAAGCCCCAGCCGCCGTGCTGCCCGGTGCCGTAGGAGAGGTGGGCGATGCTGTTCGCCCAGGCGTCGCGGGCGGCCTGTTGCCCCGGGGTGAGGCGGTTGGTGGTCATCAGCTCGACGGCGGGTTTGGAGAGGATGCGCTCGCCGCCGTGCTTCCCGCCGTCCAGCAGCATCCGGAAGTAGGCGTGGTAGTCGTCGACGGTGGAGTCGAGTCCGCCGCCGCCTGAAGCAAATGCGGGGGGTTTGCTGTGGTGTCCGCCTTCGGCCGGGTCCTCCACGAGGAATTCGCCGGTCTCGGGGTGCGGGGCGTACAGGGGCGGGAGGCGGTCGATCTTCTCGCCTGGCACATGGAAGCCGGTGTCGCGCATGCCGAGCGGCTCGAGGACCCGCTCGCGCAGGAACTCCTCGAACGGCCGGCCGGTGACGCGGGTGACCAGGACGCCGAGGAGGTCGTCGCCGAGGTTGTACAGCCACCGCTCGCCGGGCTGGTACATCAGCGGCAGGGTGGCGAGGCGGCGCAGCCACTCGTCCGGATCGGGTTCGGGCAGGAGCCACCCGTCTGCCTGACCGTAGACGCCGCGCTCGAAGAACGCGGCCATCATCGGGGCGGTCCGGGCGGTCATGTCCAGGCCGAGACCGAGAGTGGAGGTGAGCACGTCGCGGACGTTGATCGGCCGGAACGCCGGCACGGTCTCGTCCAGCGGGCCGTCCGGCGCCTTGAGGACCTGGCGGTCGGCCAGTTCGGGGAGCCACTGGTCGATCGGGTCGTCCAGGCGGAGCCGGCACTCGTCGAGCAGGACCATCGCCGCGGAGGCCGCGACCGGTTTGGTGGTGGAGGCCATACGGAAAATCGTGTCGCGGCGCATGGGGGTGCCGCCGTCATGGCGCATCGTCCCGATCGCCTCGACGTGGGTCTGGCCGCCGCGGCCGACTAGGGCGACGAGGCCGGGGATCTTCCCGGAGTCGACGTGCCGGGCCAGGCCGTCGTGCAGTTTGGTCAGTCCCGATGCGGTGAAGCCGTTGCCGTTCATGGTGGGTCTCCTTGCTTTGCGTGGTGGTCTGAGCGGTCAATGGAGTCAGAGGCTGCGAGCGGTGATGTCGCCGTGGCCGGTGGTCGCCCGGATGGTCAGGGCAGCCGCGGCGCCTTCGGTGTTCTTCAGCGCGTTGGTGATGCGGCCGTGGCCGGTGCCTGCGTCGAGGGTGGCGGAGACGCCGGGGGCGGCGGCGACGGTCACGTTCCCCGTCTGGGTGCTGAGCACGAGCGTGCCCGAGTCAGCCTCGGCGACATCGACATCGACATCGCCGTGCTGCGTGCTGATCTCGCCGGAGCCTGTGAGGCGGCCGACCGTGACGTCGCCGCCGAGGGCCAGGCGGAGGCTCGCGGCCTCGTCGATCTTGACCGCGCCGTAGACACCATCGCAGTCGACCTTCCCGAAGCGCCCGACACCCCGGAATTCGGCGCCGCCGGACTTCACTTCGATGTCCGAGCCGGACGGCACCTGAACGGTCACCTCGACGGTGCCGGAGAGGCCGAGGATCTGGTTGCCCTGCAATGTGGTCTTGACGTGCAGGACGCCGTCCTTGAACTCGACCGCGGTCTGCTCGGCGGCCTTCACGTCTCGGCTCTCGGACGCCTTGGCGGGCAGGACCTCGACGGTGGTGTCGGCCCGGTCCGCGGCGATGACCTGGATGCGCCCGGCGGGGACCTCGATGACGGCGGCGATCGGGGCGGCGGTGTCGAACTTCTGCATGGCGTGCTCCTCGTGCACTCTCTGTTTCCGACACGAGAAACGCTACGTTGCGTTCCCTCTTCTGCCGACAAGAAATTCGCGACAGTTCCATAAAACACCAGGTCAAGGGCGTGGCTATATTGCGACGGATGTAAATCTAACGCAACGATGGGGGCTGTTCGTTGCGTTAGACAGAAATCGAACGCTACGATGGCGGTACCGGTGAAGCGCGGAGGGAGACACGGTGTCGGGGAGCAGGCTGACCCAGCAGGAGCGGCAGCAGATCGCGCGCGGGCTGGCCGACGACCTCCCGTACGCGGAGATCGCACGTCGCCTGGATCGTCCTACCTCGACGGTCGCCCGCGAGGTGATGCGCAACGGCGGCCCCGGCGGCTACCGCGCAGATCTGGCCCACCTCGCCACCGGGCGCCGTGCTCGCCAACCCAAGCGCACCACGCCCAGGCGGCAGGCGGCCGGGGCTCCGGACTTCGGCAGGGACGATGCGGCCGTGCGCGAGTACGAGGAGACGTTCACCAGTCTCCTGATGCACCAAGGCATGCCCAAGATGACGGCTCGGGTACTGACGTGCCTCTTCATCGCGGACTCGGGCAGCGTCACTGCCGCCGAACTCGTCCAGCGCCTCGGGATCAGCCCGGCGACCGTCTCCAAGTCGGTCGCGTCCCTCGAGAGCGAGGGCCTGATCGCCCGAGTGCGCGACGAGCGCCGCCGCGAACGCTACTTCGTCGACGGCGACGTATGGTACGAGTCCACACTCGCCAGCGCCCGCGGCATGGTCCAGGTCGCCGAGGTCGCGCGGCAGGGCGTCACCGTCCTCGGTCGCGACACCCCGGCCGGCAACCGCCTGGAGAACATGGCCCGCTTCGGCGACCACATCAGCGAGAGCATCCTCCGCGCCGCAGAACAGGTCCGCGAGCTCCTCCACACCAAACCCGCAACGACCACCGAGGACAACACCTCCGACGACTGATCAGGCGTCGGACATGTCAGCACTCGCCAAACCGGAATCGAGCACCTACCGGACCCATCGGGAACTTGAACAAGCCCTGGGCGAACGCGACTTCGGCGATACTGCAGAAGGTCACCGGGTCCGTCTTGCCCAAGAGGAACCCTCGGCCACGTAGCGCGCTGGGCGGATGCGTCAAGTCCGCCCTGCGCATCGTCAGCAAGAAACCGCTGATCAGCACTGTTCTTAACCTCTGGCACTCTCGCCGCCGCGAGTATCAAGTTGATCAAGCATCTTCGTACTTCGGGGACGGTTCCGCCGCGAGAGGGGATCGACACTGCCCGATCACCTCGTGGCTGAGGTTGCGGGACGTTGCTCCGCCTGGACCTCCAGTGGCGGACGCCCTGCGCTCGCGGACGCAGCGAACACCAACACCGCTGGGGCCCACGCCCGAGCAGCCTGACCTACCCGGCCAACGTATGTGGTCACAGCACCAGGCCACGCACTAGGCCCGATATCGGTGACTTAGACCGCGTCTCACGTGGCCGGTTTCGTGAGTCGTTTGAAGCAGGTCAGCGCTGCGGCGAGAGTGAGGAGACCGCAGTAGTTGTCAGCGCGGCGTTCATAACGGACGGTCAGGCGGCGGTAGCCGGTCAGCCACGAGATGGTGCGTTCGACGACCCAGCGGTGGCGGCCGAGCCGCTCGGAGGAGTCGATGCCCTTGCGTGCGATGCGTGGAATGATGCCACGGTGGCGTAACCATCGGCGGAGGTCGTCGATGTCGTACGCCTTGTCCGCGTGGAGCTTCGCCGGGCGGAAGCGGCGTGGGCCGCGCCGGGAGCGGATGCGCGGGATGGCCATGAGCATTGGCTTGAGCGCCTGGCTGTCGTGCAGGTTCGCGGCCGAGACCCCGACGGCCAACGGCAGGCCGGCGCGGTCGGACACGATGTGTATCTTCGAGCCCGACTTGCCACGGTCGACCGGGTTCGGACCGGTCATGTCGCCCCCTTTTTCGCCCGGACCGAGGCGGCGTCCAGGATCGCCCGCGACCAGTCGACCTCCCCGCGCGAGCCGAGTTCGTCCAGCACGGCCTGGTGCAGGCGACGCCACAACGCGGCCTTGGTCCACTCGGTGAACCGGCGATGCGCCGTGGGCACCGTGACGCCGAACGACGGCGGCAGTTCCCTCCACCCGCACCCGCTGGTCAGCACGTAGACGATCGCGGTGAACACCGCCCGATCGTCCACCGGCGCCGTTCCACCACCCTGCGGACGGGCCGTGAACCTCGGGACCAACGGCTCCACCAACGCCCACAGCTCATCGGGCACCAACCGCAACGACAACCGATCAACCACGGACGAAGATCATGGCACAACGCTTACCGCCACGTGAGACGTGGTCTTAGAGTGGTTGCGCTGCTTGTTGGCGGAGACGGCGCGGTAGTGCGACGCCGCCACGCATGCGCTGAGTAAACCGAGACACCGCCTGGCCGTCTTCTCCGGTCGCCCGGAACTGCCCCCACAAGGCCACTTAACCACTGGACGCTACTGGTTCCTGCCATTTGTCACAACGTCAAGTCCGGCGGGCCCGCGCCTTCCTCGTGCTGGGTCAGGGTGCGGCCAACGGAGGGGTCCATGATGCCGGTGGCTTGCGACCAGACACAACGCCACGTGCCGGTGGCATTGGTGTAGACGTCGGTGTGCCAGGCATCGTGCCGCGGGATGTCCGCGCCGTCGACGGTGAGTTCGATAACGCACCGGTAGCGGAGGACGACGACGTCGGTGCCGACGATGGCGTCCACGTCGCCGGTCAGCCCCAGTTCCCGGTATGCGACCCGCCCGGTGGTGAGGAGATCCAGGTATTCGGCCTTCGTCCACACGGTGCCGGTCGGGTTGCACAACCGGTACTCCGCGGCGTGCAAGCGGTCGTAGGTGCCGCGATCGACGTCGAGGAGACATTGGATCCGATCCTGCTCAGCCTTGATCACTCGGCTGGCCACATCGTCGGTCATACCCGCTCCTATTCACTCATTCGGTTCTGGTCGGCGACACGTGCGCCTACAACCAGGTCTGAAGGCGTAGAGGTGGTCTCTCGCTGACGCCATCTGTGCCGGTGCCGAGCCCCTGAGCATGGCCGTCGGCTACACGGTATCGGTGGGCCAGGAGTACGTCACGGCTCGCTGCTCACCGACGAGTGGGTAGGTGAACTGGTCTCCTTTGTAGAGGTTCTGCACCTCCGACGAATGGAAGACACCCACGACGCCACGTGCGCGCCCGACCAGGAACGCGCGCTCCGCACGTTCGACGACATCGTGGGTTGGTTCACGCACGAAGGGGCGTGTCGACCACGTGTCCCCTGCTCCAGCCCGGTGCGAAAGCTCCGGACGTGTTCGTCAACGACGTTCGGCTGCGTACACCCTGATCGGTTTCTCCGCTTACTCAAGCCAGCTTCCGGGGGTCCGTGACAAGGAACTGCGGGCCAACCATGAGTCTCGCGGCGGTGATCTGCCGGCCCGGGCGGCGAACGTTGAGCTGCCCGATGTCCGGCCGTACACATGCGAAGGCTGGGACCACGACGTTCCTGCTGGACTTCCTCGCCCGCCTTACCTGGCTGGTGTGGGCGTTCTTCGCCCGCGACGTCGCCCGTTGCGCGATCGACGTTGCCCGCGACACCAGGTTGCCGGATCTCACGGCGGCCGGACCGGTGCATCGAACCGGGGCCGTGCTCGTCGGCGCGGTCCTGATCTCCCTTTCCGGACAACGCGTTGGCCTGCCCTCGATGCCTGTGTCCGCCGCCGGCACCGGCAATGCCGACGTGGTCGCGGCGGCTCCAGCCCGCAACCAATCGCACCCCCGAACGACCCACCCGCGTACCGTCCGGACCTGCCGCCGACCAGGCCCGGCCGGACACGGTCACCGCCCTCACACACCCGACGGGCGACGAACCGCAAGACCCTGCCGACCCTGATCGCCACGTCCCGCTCGTGCCGTTGCGGATCAGCATGCTCGGACCGCCCCGAGTGTGGTGGCGCCCCGCACCAGTCTCAGACGACGCCGAACACGAGATCACCTCGGCCTTCCAACCCCGCCTGCGCAAGTTGCTGGTGTTCCTCGGGCTCCACCCCGACGGTGCCGGCCGCGAGGCGCTGATCGCCGCCCTGTGGGCCACCAGCCCGCCGGAGCGGACCACCAACGCCATGAACACCGGCCTCAGTCGCCCACGCCGCGCCCTGACCACCGCCACCGGCGGCGCCCTGTCCGACGTCGTGCTGGTCGGCGAAGGCCGCTTCCGCCTGGACCCCGACCTGGTGGAGGTCGACTACTGGTCCTTCGGCGCCGCCGTCACCGCCCGCCGCACCGCCGCCACCGACCACCAGCGGATCGAGGCTCACCGGCGCATCGTCGACAGCTACCTCGGTCCGCTGGCCGACGGGATGAGCACCGACTGGATCGAAACCGCTAGGGAGGCCATCCGCCGCGACGCCATCGACGCCGTGGCCGCACTGGCCGGCGCCCTGGTCGAGCACGCCCCGCAGCAGACGCTGGACCTGCTGGAGATCGCGCGGACCTTCGACCCGCACAACGAGTTGATCTACCGCGACATCATGCGGCTGCAGGAACGCCTCGGACAGCTCGACGCCATCCCGCGCACGCTGACCCTGCTGGCCACGAGGCTGGCCGAAGTCGATGATCGGCCACTCCGCAGGCGATCAGCCTGGCCGAGCGGCTGCGCCACCGCCACGACACCATCGCCGATGTTCCTCACTTGTCAGCGACCGACCGACGCGGCACAACAGGGCAGGTCGATGGATCCGACGAGTGCTGCACCGACCGGAAACGTCCGAGGCCCTATGGGTTGCCGGTGTCGTGGACACCACGGCCGTACTCGGGACGAGTTTCACCATCGTCACCTTCGCGAGTTGTCAGCTGGAGGACGAGCCGTCAGCCGACGCGGACCGACTGCTCGCACCGGTGGTGAACTCCGACGACGTCGACTGGACGCCGCTGCACCGCCCAGGCGCGTCAACGAACACCTGACCTCGGAGCGCTTGCCGCGCGGGCAGATCCGGGGAGAAGGGAAGCCATCGGAGAGTTCCTTCTACGGGGCGCGGGAGCCGTCGAGTGGTGGCAAATGGACGCGGCTGCTCATCCCACGGCGATGCCGCGGGCCTTGAGGGTGTCCTCGGCGCCAGGGGCGGCCATCATGGCCTCGTCGCCACCGTGGATCACACGGAGGTTGGGTAGCAGGGCGAGGTCGTCCAGTGAGGTGACGTCGAAGAGATCGTCCTCTCCGTCCCAGAACGGCGAGCACTGGTGGTAGATCTCCAAGCCGCCGTCAGTGGTCAGTTCCTCCACGGCGGCCAGTTGGTCGGGGGTGATCTCCAAGTCGGTGAAGTACTGGCGGGCTTCCCCGAGGACGGTGTACAGCAGGTTCTGTTCGTACAGGTACTTCCACAGGTCGCCGGTGGCGCCCTTGGCGTGGAGAACGTCGGCGATCCGGAAACGGGGCTGGATCACCTCGTCCTGGTACATGAGCTTGTCGATGACCAGCAGCTTGAAGTTGAAGTCGCGGAACATGCCCCACTACTACCAGGCCGCTCCGACAATCCGGGCAGTCAACACACACCTTCTGATCGGCGGATCGTGCACTCCGACGCCCGCCCCAGCGGACAAGTCGAGCTGACCGCCGACCGGGCGGCGCCGCTCTGCGGACTCCGTCTGGCCGGCTCGGCCTCGCTCAACGACGACAACTCGACCGGATGACTGAGAGCCGCCTACGACTTGTCGGTAGTGAGCGACGTTCGGCGCTGCATTGCGAGGGTGATTCGTGCTCGGATTACAAGCGGGTGCGTCGTCGTGTGAATACCCTTGAACCGGGCGGATGGTGCCGGTTGAGCGGATGGCGAATCCGTGTGCTTCCTGTCGGAGCCGGACCGGGGGCACGTCTTCCACACCTCACATCGGCCCCTGACCAGTGCGCTTCCGGTCCGGGGCCGATCTTGTTCGTGGTGCTCCGCGTTCGTCTGGTGCAGGCCTGGGTGCGTGTTGGCGTCGACCCACCCCGCCCGTTCGCGTGGCCGCACGGTCTTCACGTTGAGCGAGCTTCCGCGGCTTCCGGTGGACCGGGCGTCGTCCACCGTGACCTCGCCGATCCACCTGAACCGGTCCGCACCGGGGCGACGGTTCAACCTCGCCAACCGGTCGCAACGGGCGCGCGTCTACGAGATCGTGCTCCGAGAGGGCGAGGCCCGAGCCGCTTGGTCGTCGGTTGTTCGCCGTGCCGTCGCCGAGGTCGCTTGATGTCGGAAGCGGGTTCTCCCGAAGGCTTGACCGACTTCCAGGTCGAGGTGGCTCGTGCGTTCTTCGGCCTGCCGGAGTGCGAGGGGTTCCTCCTTCTCGAGGGTCTGTGGCGGAAGTGGACGATGACGATGAAGTCCTGTCGGGCGATCGCCTGACAGGACCGGGCGGTCCTGCTCATTAGCGTGCTGGGCGGCAGTCGGGGTTGCCGGCTGACGGAGGCGATGAGGGGGATGGCATGAGGTTTTCGCGCGCTGCGGCCTCGTGGGTCGGTGTTCTGGTCGTGGCGTTGCTCGCCATGTCCGTGACGCCTGCAAGTGCGGGCACCAAGTGGTCCAGGTCGAACCAGTGGGGGTACGCGTCGGGCGAGTTCAGCATGACGGAGGTGTCCGGGAAGGTGACGGACACCAACGCCGACGGGCTCTGCGCGATGGTGGAGATCAGGTGGTACAAGGGCGGCGTGCTCAGGGACCACGACTGGTCGCCCCTGGCCTGCCCGAAGGGTGACAGCGACACGTTCACCAAGAAGCCGGGGGACGACCCCTACTTCACGGCCGACTCGGTGGTGATCGACCTCATCCCGGCGTGATGTCCACTTCGGACTGACGGGTTCGCGGACCGAGCGGCTTCGAGGGCTGGGGCACGGGTGGTGGCCGGTGCCCCGGCCGCGAACCTCACGGTGGCTCCGGCAGGTCCGTGGACGCGAGCTCGGCGGGGTCGGACACGATCGCGATCCCGGCGATCCGGCCGTCCACGACGGTGAAGGCCATGACCGCGAGCGGGGTGCCGTCGTCGCGCCAGGACACCACGCCCGGACGGCCGTTGACGAGCACGGCCAGCCCGTGCCCGGCCGCGCCGGCGGCCAGCCGTGCGCCGGTGGCCACCTTGGTGGCGCCGAGGACGACGACCTGGCCGTCGGGGGTGTCGGCGGTGAGCCGCACGTCGGGGTCGAGCACGCGCAGCAGCCCTTCGAAGTCGCCGTCGCGAGCCGCCGCCAGGAAGGCCTGCACGACCTCCCGCTGCTCCCGCCCGGGGACCTCCGGCCGCCCGGTCGCCCGCACCTTCCGCCGGGCGCGGCTGGCGAGCATCTTGGTGGCGTCGGTCGACTTGCCGAGGATCCGGCCGATCTCGTCGAACGGCACCGCGAACAGGTCGTGCAGCACGAACGCCAGCCGCTCGCCCGGCCGCAGCGACTCCAGCACGACGAGCAGCGCGAGCCCGACCGAGTCGGCGAGCGCCACGTCGTCCTCCGGCGCGGCGCCGTCGTCGACGGTCACCACCAGCTCGGGCAGGCGGCTGTCGTAGGACGCCTCGGGACGGGTCTGGCGCGCACGCAGGACGTCCAGGCTGAGCCGGCCGACCACCGTGGTCAGCCAGCCCGCCAGGTTCCCGATGGCCGCCGCGTCCTGGCGGGACAGTCGCAGCCACGCCTCCTGCACCACGTCCTCCGCGTCGGCGTGCGACCCGAGCACGCGGTGCGCGATCGCGCGCAGCCGGTCCCGCTGCACCTCGAACGCCTCGGCCACCGGGTTCCCCCGGCCCGCGTCGGTCACCTGCCGGCGCCGCGGGGCTGCTGGCGGAGCGAGATCCGGTTGCCGTCCGGATCCACCGCCTCCACGCGAACGCCGAACGGGTAGTCCACCGGCTCGGGCTCGACGAACGTCACGCCACGCCGGCGGAACACCTCGAAGTCCTTCCTCAGGTCGTCCGACTCGAGGATGAGCGGACCGGGCGCGGCGCCCGGCTCGGCCGGGTGTCCGGCGGCCGGCGCGTGCGGCCAGAGGATGATCTTGACCGCACTGCCGGGCGCGCCCACGGTGAGGAAGCGCCCGTCCGGCCCGGGGTAGTCGACGTGCTTCTCCAAACCGAGCCCTTCCGTGTAGAACTCCAGCGCGCGGTCCTGGTCGGTGACGTAGACCGTCACGTACATGATGTTCGTCAGCATCCTGCTCTCCACTCCACTCCACTCAGATCGGACGACCGGTGGGCGCACTCGGTCGTCGCCGGTATGACGAGAGCCGGCGGGCAGAGGTAACAGAACCGGACCCGCTCGTTGTCGATCCTGGTACGCTCGCGGCGATGGTTACCTACGTGAACGGATCGGAGGTTCTCTTCGCACAAGGTGAGTGCTGATGCGCCCCTTGACCGCGAACGAGAACGACCGCCTCTTCTTCTGGGCGCACGTGCGCGAGTTCGCCGTGCCGCCGCCGATGATCGAGTCAGCGACCGCCCGCCGGCTGGTGGGCGACTGGGCCGGAGCCTGCTCCGCCGCGCGCGTCGACGTGGACCTGAACCTGCGAGCCGTGGGTCGCGCCCACGGCCGGCTCCTCGCGGCACAGGTCCGCGCCGACCTCCGCCAACTGGCTCCCGACCTGCTGCGCTGGCACTTCCCGAGGATCGCGCCGGACGGCCTGTTGCGGCCCGGCCTCACCGTGTCCCTGGCGCGGTACCCCTCGACGGCCGACGGCGAGGTGCACCTGGTGGCGCGCACACCGCCGTCGTGGGCCGACGCCGGCCAGCGGATCAGCCTCGCGCTGTGGGTGCCGTCCCGGCCGAGGGACGGGGCCGGCCTGCACCCCCACCCCCGCCCCGACCGGCGGTTCCGCCTGGACCTGCACCGCCACCTGTGGGACGTGCGCAGGGCCGGTGAGCTGGGGGAGCGGTCCGGGAGCACGATCGGTGACGGGGTGACGGCGGAGTTGAGCGGCTTCGCCGTCGACCGGTGGCCGGCGGAGGCTGCGTTGCTGCTGCGCGCGGAGGGACGTGCGGACGGCCTCGTCACCGTGCGGCTCGACAGCCGACGCCGGCTGGTGCTGGCCCCGGCAGGGATCACGGTGGCGCCGCCGAGAGGTCGCAGCCGCGCGTGGCCGGTCCTGCCGGACGCCGCGACCCGGGTGCTCCCCGACCTGGAACTGCTCCGCGCGGGGTTGATCGACGTCGACCGGCTGCACCCGCTCGTCGCGTCGGCGCTCGTGCCGGATCACCGGCCGGCCGGCGCGTCACCGAGCCCGGACGGCCCGGGGCACGCGCGCCTGGTCGACTGCCGTGGCGCCACGCACCGCATCGGCGTGGTGGACGGCGTCCTCGTCCCGCTGGACCACGACCCCGACGAGATCCGCCGCGAGGAGCTGCTGGTCGCGTTCGGCGGCCCTCCGTTGCCGTGCCTGCGGGTGATCGACGACGCGCACCGGCGGCCGGAGTCCCTTGTGGACGTTCGCGCCCGGCTGGACCACGGGGACACCGAAGGCGCCCTCGCGACCGTTGAACGACTGCTCGGACCCGACGTGCTGCTCCGCAGCGGGGCGTTGCGCGACGAGTTGGAGGCGGCGGCGCGTGGTCGGGTGGCGCACGGGCTGTTCCGGGCCGGGCTCGCCGGGTCCGGACCGGGGCCGGCCGCCCGGGACACCCGCCGCCGTGACGTCCGGTCGCACCCGCGCCACGCGATCAGCCGCTGACCTCACACCTCGCTCGACCCACCGGCCGACCTCACGGCCCCCCGACTCGACCCCAAAGGTGACCGGAACATGCGCACTTTCGCCGAAGCGGCCCACGTCCGACCGATGGACGCCGCCGCCGACCTGCTCGCCCTGCTCCAGGACACGACCACCGAGCCGCGTCCCGACCTCCAGCTGGAAGCCCTGACCCTGGCCGTGTCCGCCGACCTGCCGGTGCTGCTGTGGGGCGAGCCGGGCATCGGCAAGACCGCGGCCCTCACCCAGCTCGCCGACACCCTCGAACTGCCGCTGACCACGGTGATCGCCAGCGTGCACGAGCCGTCCGACTTCTCCGGCCTGCCGGTGGTCGGCGACGACCCGGCCGTGCAAGGGGTCCCGATGGCCCCGCCCGACTGGGCCGTGCGCCTGGTCCGGGCCGGCCGGGGGCTGTTGTTCCTCGACGAGCTGTCCACCGCGCCACCCGCGGTCCAGGCCGCGCTGCTGCGCGTGGTGCTCGAACGCCGGATCGGCGCGCTGCGGCTACCGCCCGGTGTCCGGATCGTGGCCGCCGCCAACCCGCGCTCGTCCGCGGCCGACGGCTGGGAGCTCAGCCCACCGCTGGCCAACCGGTTCGTCCACCTGCGGTGGAGCTACGACCACGAGGTCGTGGTGCGCGGGCTGGGCGGGACGTGGCCGGAAGCGGCGCTGCCGAGGCTGGACCCGGCACGGCTGACCGACGCCGTGGCGTTCGCCCGTCGGGCGGTGTGCGAGCTCCTGGCCGCACGTCCCGGGTTGGTGCACCAGCTGCCGAAGAACGAGGCGAACCGCGGCGGTCCGTGGCCCTCACCGCGCAGTTGGGAGATGACGCTGCGGCTGATCGCCTTCGCCACGGCCGCGGACGCCTCCCGGGAGGTGCTGTCGATGCTGGTGCGGTCCACCGTGGGCGACGGTCCGGGCCTGGAGCTGCTGGCAAGTCTGGACCGGATGGACCTGCCGGATCCCGAGGCGCTGCTCGCGGACCCGGCGGCGGCCGTGCTGCCCGAGCGCGGCGACCTGCGCCAGACGGTTCTCGACGGCGTGGTGGAGGCGGTGCGCCGGCGGCCGGAGCGGTCCCGTTGGGACGCCGCGTGGTCGTTGCTGGTGCTGGCCCTGGAATCCGGCGCGCCGGACCTGGTGGTCGTGCCGGCGTCCACGCTCGCCGCGCTGCGCCGCGACGACTGGCAGGTGCCGGCGGCGATCGAGCGGCTGGCCGGCGTGGTGTCGCTGTCGCGGCGGGCGGACGCGGTCGGCGCGGGTGTCCGCCGATGACGCCGGGGACCCTGGACGAGGAGAAGCTCTTCGCCGCCCGGTTGCACGCGGTCCGGAGCCGGCCGTACCTGGCGACGGCGTTGTTCGCGCTGCACGTGGTGGAATCACGGCGGGTGCCCACGATGGCGGTGGACCGGCACTGGCGCTGCTACGTCTCGCCGGCGTTCGTGGACCGCACCCCGTTGGAGGAGCTGGCCGGGGTCTGGGTGCACGAGGTCTCGCACCTGCTGCGCGACCACCACGGGCGCGGCGACCGGTTCGCGGCCGAGCACGGGCTGACCGGACCGGGGGAGCGGCTGCGGATGAACATCGCCGCGGACTTCGAGATCAACGACGACGTGTACGGCGAGGGGTTGGAGCGGCCGGCGGACGTCGTCCTGCCGGCCCTGCTCCGGTTGCCCGAGGGGCAGTTGATGGAGGAGTACCTGCGCTACTTCCGGCTCGGGCCGCACACCGACGGGATCGGCTGGCTGGACTGCGGCAGCGGCGCCGACGGGCTGGAGCGGGAGTGGGACGTGGGGCCGGACGGCGCGCACGGGCTCGGCGAGCAGGAACAGGACGCCGTCCGGTTCCGGGTGGCCCAAGGCATCGCCGCCCGCCCGGGCACCGCGCCGAAGGGCTGGCGGCGGTGGGCGCAGGAGGCGTTCCACCCGCCGCGGCCGTGGCGCGACCTCCTGGGAGCGGCGGTCCGGTCGGCGGTGTCGGGGGCCGGTGCGGGTGAGGACTACACCTACGGTCGGCCCTCGCGCCGGTCGGCCGGTCTGCCCGGGGTCGTGCTGCCGAGCCTGCGGCGCCGCCCGCCTCGCGTCTGCGTGGTCGTCGACACCTCCGCGTCGGTGAGCGACGACGAGCTGGGCAGCGCGATCGTCGAGATCGCCGCGATCGTCCGCGCGGTGGGCGGTCGGCGCGACCTCGTCTCGGTGCTGTCCTGCGACGCCGCCGCCCACGTCACGCGCCCGCTGTGCAGTGCCGAGGGGATCCCGCTGGTGGGCGGTGGCGGCACCGACCTGCGCGCCGGCTTCGCCAAGGCGTTGCGGGGCAGTCCCCGCCCCGACGTCATCGTCGCCCTGACCGACGGGCAGACGCCCTGGCCCGACGCGCGGCCACCGTGCCGGACGGTCGTGGGCCTGTTCCCCCGACCGCCCCGGTCGGGCGAGGACGATCCCGACTACGTGCCGGACTCGCCTCCCGCGTGGGCGCGGGTGGTCGACATCGGCTGATCCCCACCGGCCGGAGCGCCGTGCCCCGCCGCGGGGTGACGGAAGCCACCTACCGGATCGGTCGGCTTACCGACCGGATCGGTCGGTAAGTGCGTACCGTGGAGGCATGGCACGCGCGCTGACCGAAGACCAGTTGCTGGACCGCGTGGCCGGTCTGTTCGCCCGGCACGGGTTCGACCACACGTCGTTGAAGGACCTGGCCGACGCGGTCGGGTTGTCGAAGGCCGGCCTGCTGCACCACTACCCGAGCAAGCAGGCGCTGTTCGAGGCCGCGCGGGACGTCGGGCGCACGCACAGCGGGGAGTTGTTCGCGCAGGCCGCGCAGGCGCCGGTCGGTCCGGCGCGGGACCGGCGGGCCGTGGAGCTGCTGGTCGACTTCGCCCTGGACCGGCCCGGCCTGATCGCGCTGGAGTCCCGCGCGATCAGCCTGCTGGGCGCCGAGGACGTGGAGGGCGACCTGGACGCCCTGTCCCAGCACGTGTTCGCCGTGTTCGGCGTCGAGCAGGGCACGGGCGACACGGCGCGGCTGGTCCGCGTGATCGGCATGCTCAGCGCCCTGGCCGTGCTCAGCCTGGCCGCCAACCACGCGGGCGAGAAGACCGCGTGGCGGCCCCACATCATCGCCACCTGCCTCGACGCGCTCGGGCACCGCGACCCATCCCACCCGGAGGCCTGACTCCCATGGCACGTCTGCTCTACCGACTCGGCTTCGGCGCGCACCGGCGCCGCCTGGTCGTCGTCCTGCTGTGGCTGCTCGTGCTCGGCGGCACGGCGTTCGGCGCGGTCACGCTGGCCGGCCCGACCTCCGGCTCCTTCTCCATCCCGGGGCAGGAGTCGACCACCGCCCTGGACAAGATCTCCGACGAGTTCGGCACCGGCGGCGGCGCGACCGCGCGGGTGGTCGTGCGGGCTCCGGACGGGCAGCGGGTCACCTCGCCCGAGAACGCCGCGAAGCTCGCCGGGCTGGTGCGGGAGCTGTCCGCGCTGCCCGGCGTGACGTCCGCGAGCAACCCGCTCGACCCGCGTGCGCCGACCGTGAACGCGGGCCAGGACGTCGCCTACAGCACGGTCACCTACGAGGCCCAGGCCGGCGACGTGACCGAGGAGCAGCGCACCGCGCTCTTCGACGCCACGCGTGACGTGACCGGGCTGACCGTGGAGGCCACCGGTGAGGCCACGCAGGCACCGCCGCACGTGGGCGGTCCCGCGGAGGTCATCGGCGTGGTCATCGCGCTGCTGGTGCTGGCCGTCACCTACGGCTCGCTCGTGCTGGCCGGCATGAACCTGCTGACCGCCGCCGTCGGCGTCGGCATCGGCGCGCTCGGCGTCACCATCGCCACCGGCTTCATGGACCTGCAGTCCACCACCCCGATCCTGGCCGCGATGCTCGGCCTGGCGGTCGGCATCGACTACGCCCTGTTCATCATCAACCGCTACCGGCACGAGCTGCGCCGGGGCCGGGACGTGGGCGACGCGATCGGCACGGCCGTCGGCACCGCGGGCTCCGCCGTCGTGACCGCCGGCCTGACCGTGGTCATCGCGCTGGCGGGCCTGGCCGTGGTCGGCATCCCGTTCCTGACCCAGATGGGCGTCGCCGCCGCACTGACGATCGTGGTCGCGGTCCTCGTCGCCGTCACCCTGGTGCCCGCCGTGCTCGGCTACCTCGGCCGCCGCGTGCTGCCGCGCAAGGAGCGCGACGCGCCTGTCGCGGACGCCGAGCCGCACGAGCGCGGCTTCTTCCGCGGCTGGATCGGCGCGGTCGCCCGCAACCGGGTGGCGGCGCTGCTGCTGGCGGTCCTGGGCCTGGGCGCGGTCGCCGTGCCCGTGCTGTCGATGGAGACGACCCTGGTCGCGGCCCCGGCCGCCGAGTCGAGCCAGGCCCGCGCGGAACGGCTGCTCGCCGACGGCTTCGGCGAGGGCTTCAACGGCCCGCTGGTCGTGCTGTTCGAGGGCGACGACGCCGCCGCCACCGCCTCGGCCGCCGTCGCGACCATCCAGGGCGCGGGCGACATCGCGCTGGTCACGCCGCCGACGCCGAACGCCGGCGGCACCGCCGCGATGCTCACCGTGATCCCGAAGTCCGGCCCGGCCACGCAGGCCACCGAGCAGCTGGTCACCGACCTGCGCGAACGGCTGGCCGACGTGGACGGCGCGACCACCTACGTCACCGGCGCCACCGCGGTGAGCGTGGACGTGGCCGTCGCCCTGGACGAGGCCATGCCGGTCTACCTGGCGCTGGTCGTCGGCCTCGCGCTGGTGCTGCTGGTGCTCGTGTTCCGGTCGATCCTGGTGCCGCTGGTCGGCGTGCTGGGCTTCCTGCTCACCATCGGCGCCTCCCTCGGCGCGACGGTCGCGGTGTTCCAGTGGGGCTGGCTGGCCGACGCGGTCAACCTCGACGGCACCGGACCGCTGCTCAGCCTCACCCCGATCCTGATGGTGGGCATCCTGTTCGGCCTGGCGATGGACTACCAGATCTTCCTGGTGTCCCGGATGCACGAGGCGCACCACCACGGCAAGCCGCCGCTGGCCGCGATCGACACCGGCTTCCGCCAGGCCGCGCCCGTGGTCGTGGCCGCCGCGCTGATCATGTTCTCGGTGTTCGCCGGCTTCGTGCCCGCCGGCGAGGGCCCGATGAAGTCCATCGCGTTCGCCCTGGCCATCGGCATCCTGTTCGACGCGTTCGTGGTCCGGATGGTCCTCGTGCCCGCCGCGCTGGCCCTGCTGGGCGAGAAGGCGTGGTGGCTGCCGAAGTGGCTGCGCCGCCTGCCGACCCTCGACGTGGAGGGCGCCGCGCTGGAGGCGGACCGCAAGGAACTGGTCGACGCCACCAGGTGACCGCGACGGGTCCGGCGCCGAGCACTGGCGCCGGACCCGTCCTGGTTCACACCGACTTCGCGAGCCACTCGTCGAACGTGGTCGGCGCGAGCCGGACGCGCTCGCCCGGCAGCAGCGCGTTCCCGGCCATCTCCGGGCCGAACACGCCCGACCACGTCGGCACCAGGCGCACGTCACGCCCACGGGCCTGGTGCGTGCGCCGGGCCATGTCGACCAGGTCCTGCGTCTCGGGGCCGGCGACGTCCGCGTAACGCCCCTGCGGCTCGCCGACGGCGATCTCGGCGAGGACGTCGGCCACGTCCTGCGGCGCGATCGGCTGCACGAGCAGCGGCGCGATGGTGGCGACGCCGTCCCGCTCGGTCCAGCCCGCGACCATCTCGGCGAAGTCGTGGAACTGCGTGGCGGGCACGATCGTCCACGGCACGGGACTCGCCTCGACCAGGCGTTCCTGCTCGCGCTTGCCCGCGTAGTGCACGTTGCCCTCGATGTCCGCGATGCCGACGATCGACAGCAGCACGTGGTGCCGGACGCCGGCGCGCGCCTCGGCCGCGAGGAGGTTCCGGGTCATCCCGCCGAACAGGCGCACGGTCTCGGCGCGGTCCGCCGACGGCACGTTCACCGCGTCCACCACCGCGTCGACGCCGGTCAGCGCCGCGTCGAGCCCGTCGCCGGTCGTCAGGTCCACACCGTCCGACCGGCTGATGCGCACGACGTCGTGCCCGTCGCGTTCGAGGTTGGCGAGGGTGAGGGAGCCGATGTTGCCGGTCGCGCCGGCGACTGCGATCCGCATGACGAACCTTTCCGCTGCTGGGCTGTGCCGTGAATCTATCTCGGACTAAACAGATCCGCAATGTCTTGGATAGACTGGCCCGTGTGAAGCTGCCTGTGAGCACGGAGTGGGTACTGCACTGCGCGACGACCATGGCGCAACTCGAACCGGGGACCACCGCGTCGGCGGCCCAGCTCGCGGCGTACTACGACCTGCCCGCGCCCTACCTCGCCAAGCAGTTGCAGGGGCTGGTCAAGGCGGGTGTGCTGAGCGCGACGACCGGCCCGCGCGGCGGCTTCCGGCTCGCCAGGCCCGCCTCGGAGATCACGTTGCTGCACGTGGTGGAGGCCGTCGACGGCGCGTCGTCGCCGTACGAGTGCCAGGAGATCCGGCAGCGCGGCCGGGGCGCGTTGCCCGCCGAGGACTGCCGGAACGCGTGCGTGCTCGCCGCGAAGATGGCCGCCGCGCACGACGCGTGGCGGCGCACGCTCGCCGCGGAGTCGTTGGCCGACGTCATCGCCGCGTTGCCGCCGACGGCCGTCGCCCGCACCCGGTCGCTCATGGCGGCGACGGGCGCCGCACTCCGCCGAACGCCGTGACGCGCCCCTGAGGCCCTGCGGCACGAACCCGATTCGGCCAAACGTCTGCGCGACCACTGCGCCTGCCGCTATAGCTGTACCCCTGGAAACGGCCGACGCGCCGGCGCCGTCCGACGGCGTGGTGTCGAGTGGACTGGTGGGACGGACATGAGTGGGTTCGGTGCGGCGCCCGAGGAGTTGCGGCGGGCGGCCGGGCAGATCGGCGACGTCGGCGACAGGACCGCGGGCATCCTCTGGTGCGGACCGAGCGGCGAGTACGGGCACGCCGGGGTGGCCGGCGCGTGGGAGCTGTTCATCGAAGAGATGCGCGCCTACGTGGAGCGGCTGCGCCAGGAGGCCGACGAGCACGCCATCGGGCTGCGCGCGGCGGCATCGTCCTATGTGGACGTCGACGACGCGCGCGCGGACGTGTTCGGCCGGCTCAACCCGGAAGGGCCGGTGTCCTGATGGCGGCACGACTCGGCGAGACCACCGACCCCAAGGCGCTCGTCCCCGGCGAACCCGAGCTGATCACCGGCGACCTGCGGCAGCTCGTGGGCACGTTGCGGCTGGTCGTGGCCATCGGCGAGGACCTCGGCCGGATCGATCCCGGCGGCTGGAGCGGCGGCGCGAGCGGCGCGTTCCGGTCGGCCTTCCAGGCGGAACCTCCCCGGTGGCTCCGGGCGGGCGAGGACCTCGGCGGCGGCGGGCAGCTGCTGGCCGACTACGGCGACGCGCTGGTCGAGGGCCAGCGCGAGGCGCAACGCGCCGTCGAGCTGCACCTGGCGGCACAGGCCGCGACCCGGCTGGCCGCCGCCGAGCACGCCGCGGCGGCGCTCTCCGGCACGCCGACCGCGCCGTTGCAGGACCCCGGCCAGGCGGGCGCGGCGGAGGCGCAGAAGGTGCTCGACGACGCCCGCAAGGGCCTGTCCGGCATCGGCGACGTGGTCGCGAAGGCGCTCGGCTGGGAGTCCGACGGCAAGGGCGGCTACAAGAAGTCGTTCGGCAAGGAGAAGTACGGCGCGGCGCACCGCGAGACCGACGAGGAGGGCGAGGACACCGGCGGCTGGCAGTACGGCGTCAACGGGCGCTCGTACGAGGGCAAGTCCGGCAGCGAGTCCAAGCGCCTGCTCACCGACGCGCTCGGCGAGATCGCCGAGAAGATCGGCATCGACCTGCACGAGCGCGAGTGGGGCGACGACAAGCACGTCGACGTCGGGCACGGCGAGAAGGACGGTGACTTCCACGCGGGCCCGGTCACCGGCCAGGGCCGGATCGGCGGCTCGGTGCTCGGCGCGGACGCGGGGTACACCGCCACCGCGAGCTACGCGGGCGTGTCGGTCGGCGCGCACGCGGGCGCGTACCTGGCCAGCGGGTACGCCGACGGCGAGATCAAGCTCGGGCAGCACGCGAGCGTCTCGGGCAGCGCCGAGGGCACGATCGGCGCCGCCGCGGAGGCCAAGGGCTCGATCGGGATCCTCGGCGCGAAGGGCAACGCGGAGGCCTTCGCGGGCGCGAAGGTGTCCGGCGAGGCGGGCGCCGAGGTCGCGGGCATCGGCGCGGGCGTGAACGGCGAGGCGTGGGCCGGGATCGGCGGGCACGCGAGCGGGCAGTTCGGCGTGGGCGAGGACGGCAAGTTCCACATCGGAGGGTCGGTGGGACTCGCGTTCGGCGTGGGTGGCAAGGTCGGTTTCGACGTCACCGTCGACCCGGTCGAGGTCGTGGAGACGGTGGTCGACGTCGCGGACGACGTCGGCGAGGTCGCCAAGGACGTCGGCCGCGGCGTGGAGAACGCCGGCCGCGCGATCGGCCGCCTGTTCGGCCGATGAGCTATCCCAGGAGGACACCAGGCATGGCCACCACCCTTCCGGTGCCGATCGAGTTCTCGCTGCCCGACGGGTGGCTCTCGGCGCCCCCCGACGAGGTCGGCGCGTCGGAGGCGGCGTTCGTCGCGCTGCACCCCGGCTCCATCGCGGGGTTCACCGCGAACATCACCATCAGCGGCGAGGTCCGGGCCGACGACGCGACGCTGGCGCAGATCGCCGACCAGGCCGCGGCACGGCTGCGACGCGACATCGGCGCGGTGGAGGTGGGACGGCGCAACGAGCTGGAGTCCGCCTACACGCAGGTGCTGCGGCTGACCGCGCCCGTCGGCGACCGTCCGGTGGACCTGGTGCAGTTGCAGGTGTTCCTGGCCATGGCGGACGTGCGCGACGAGCGCAGGCGCGCGGTGCTGCAGATCGCGCTCAGCGCGACGCCCGGGCAGTTCGAGGACCTCGTCGGCGACTTCCAGGCGTTCCTCAAGACCATCCGACCGGACGAGGGGGCATCCCGGTGACCGAGTCCGCCGACATCCTGCTGCGGCGCATCGAGGCCATCGACACCGCCGCGGCCGACAACCGGCTGCGCGCGGAGTCGTTCCAGCGCATGGCGGAGGGGCTGCGCGACGTGGTCGGCACGGCGACGTCCGACGACGGCGTGGTGACCGCGGTCGCCGGGGCGGACGGCGCGGTCAAGTCGATCGCCTTCAGCCCGGCCGTGCGCACGACGGACCCGGCGGCGCTGTCGTCCGCCACCCTGCGCGTGATCGCGCTGGCCCGCGCGGACGCGGCGCGCAAGCAGGCCGAGGTGGTCCGCTCGGCGCTGGGCGACACCACGCTGCTGGACCGGGTGCTCGCCGAGGACCGGCGGGTGTTCGGCGACGAGCCGCCGCAGGAGTTCGCCGCCACCGCGCCACCCCGCGTGGTCCGGAGGGTCGCGCCGGTGGAGGACGAGGAGCCGGAGCCCGCCTACCGGAGCCGCGACGCCTGGTGAGTCAGGAGCCGCAGACGCAACCCCGGTGGTGGTTCTCGCTGACGGTCGCGGTGCAGAAGCGCATCGCGATCCGGTCGTGGGACTCCCACGGGTGCGGGCACACGGCGCACTGAAGGGTTTCGGCGGCGTCGGTCTCGGTGACGTCGGTCGACTCGGTGGTCGGCATGACGTGGTTCATCGGATCTGTCCTGTCCGCACCCGCGGAGCGCGTCGATCTCCGGGCGGTGCGAGATGGGTCGGGACACCGGCAACTCATGACTGATGCTCGAACGGTTCCCGCCTGCACCCGAAGGTACACGCTGAGCCGGCATCAGCCGTCGGCCGGAGCCCTCTCCGAGGCGAGCACGTCGCGGGCCAGTGCGGCGAACCGGTCGTCCACGTCCGGCAGGGCCAGCACCAGCTCGCACAGCGACGCCAGCACGGTGACCTCACGGGTCCGCCGCGCCTCGGCGGCGGCGAGCATCCGGCGCACGACCAGCTCTTGGACGTCCGCACGGGCCGCGGGCTCCACCCACGCCGTCGCCACGAGCCCCAGCCCGGCCGCCTCCGACACCCAGTCCTCGGGCCCGTTGAGCAGGTCGGCCAGGATCTCGCGGCGGCGCGAGGACGGCCACGGCTCGTCCGCGCGGTGGTGCGCCAGGCCGAGGCACGCCCACGCCTGCACGCCCCGCACCCACAGCTGCGGCGCGTGCCTGGCCAGGGCGCGGCCCATCTCGTCGGCCGGCGGCACGGGCGGGTGGACCAGCACGCCGAGCAGGTCGCGCGGGTCGAGCGCGGACAGCACGACAGCCCGGTCGTAGGCGGCGGGCAGGGACGGCCAGTGGAACGCCGCGACGCCCCGGACCGCCTCGGCGGCCTCCGGTGACGGCGGCGGCACGGCCGGGCGCGCCACCAGGCCGTCGTAGGCCCACGCGGTGTGCCGGACCTCGCCGACCGGCCGCCTGAGGTCGGGTTCCGGCGCGTCCTCGGGCGTCACGGTGGCCAGTGGGAACGCCGACCGCAGCGCGAGCAGCGCGCTCGGCGGCTCGATCGCGGACAGCGTCACGTCCAGCGTGGCGTCCGGCGCGGGCTCGTGGTCCTCCAGCACCTCGCGCAGCAGGTTGACCACGGCCTCGGTCGGGTCGGGCACGCGGCCCAGCCACGGGCGGCCCCACGCGCGTCGGGCGAGCACGTCGGCGGCGTAGCCGTGGTCGGGCCGGTCGCGCAGGTGGTCGGCGAGTGCGACGAGGTGCCGCACGTCGTCGTCCACCACGTGCCGCAGGCCGAGGGCGGTGGCGAGGGCCTTCGGGTGCTCGGGGTTCGCCTCGACCGCGCGTTGCGCCCACGCCAGCCCCTCGGCCGGGCGGCCCATCGCCTCCAGCAGGTCGGCGATGTCGAGGAACAGGTCGTGGTCCTCGGGCGTGCGGGCCGCTTCACGCTGCCAGGCGGCGAGCGCCTCGTCGCGGCGGCCGGCGGTGCGCAGCGCGTACCCCTTGACCACCGCCGCCTGGTGGGTCGGCTCGACGTCGAACGACCGCTGCGCCCACGTGACGGCCTCGTCGAACGCGCCCAGCCTGCGGGCCAGCGTCGAACCGCACCACAGCAGCATCGCGTGCTCGGGGTGGCGGGCGACGCAGCCGCGCAGCAGGGCCAGCGCGGGCAGCAGCGGCGGGCGCTCGTCGGGCTCGACCGGGTCGGCCAGGGGTTGGGCGAACCGGGCGACGGCGATGGCGGCGGCGTTGGGGTCGAGCAGGTCGGGCAGGTCGGGGCGCTGCAGCCAGGCGACGTCGAGCCACGGCCGGTGCGGCTCGTGCGCCGCGACGGCGAACAGCTCCTGGACGGCCTGGTCCCAGTGGCCCGCCATGGCGCACACGTGGGCGTGCGCGGCGACCGTGCCGATGAACGTCCGCTCCGGCTCGGGCTCGAAGCGCCGCAACGCGTGCTCCGGCCCGCCCGCGCGGGCGGCGAGTTCGGCGAGCGCCTCGTGCGCGTCCGGCAGCCGGGGGTCGGCCGCCAACGCGTCCGCGAGGTGGCGCGCGGCGTGGTCCAGGTCGCCGTCGGCCATGATCAGACGGGCGACCGCGACTTCGCCCTCGGCGTCGAGCCGTTCGTCCGCGCAGTGCTCGGATCCGTCGTGTGCCATGGCCCCTCCAGGTCGGGGCCGAATCGTAACCGAGCGGATCAGCGGGACGGGCGTGCGGCCGGCGGGACCGTGGTCACCCGGCTCCATTGTGGAGCGATGGATTTCCTTCGGTGGGCCGGAAATCGCGCCGGACGGGCGATCCGTGCGTGCGGTGACGTGGTCGGCGCCGCCCGTGCTCTCGCGCGACCGGTGCGGAAAACCCGGCGCCCCTCGGCCCAGGACTGGACCGAGGGGCGCCGGGTTTCGAGTCTCCGCCGGCGTCACCGCTGGTAGGAGCTAGTCGAACGGGCTGCGAAGTGATCAGATGGCGCGGACGCCGACGGCCTGCGGGCCCTTGGGGCCCTGGTTGACGTCGAACTCGACGCGCTGGTTCTCCTCGAGGCTGCGGTAGCCGTTGCCCTCGATCTCGGAGTAGTGGACGAACACGTCCGGGCCGCCCTCCTGCGCGAGGAAGCCGAAGCCCTTCTCCGAGTTGAACCACTTCACGGTTCCCTGAGTCATGATCTCTCCTTGGCAGTGCTGGCTGCGGCGCCCCGGTCGGGGCTCCGGGTCGGATTCCAGACGACGACTTCTCCAGCTTGTCCTGCAAGGCAAAGGAAGAACTTCGTCCGCAACATCATTCCCGCGAGACTTCGATGGAAACACGGACACAAAATTGACGACCACCCCGTGCAACCACGGGAGGGCCCGGTTAGTTCCCCGGACCCTCCCGGAGTGGCCCAAGTCACCCGTTCGAGGGCGCGGCCCGGGAAGCCGCTGTGCGGGACCACGTGGGAAGTCCGAAGTAGACGGCCTGGCGCGCGGACGCATCCGTGCACTGTGGACAGACGAGCGCCGGGCGGGGCCCGCCGATCGGCGGTGTCGTCGGAACCCGGCGTCATGGTGGTGCTCCCGTTCCGGGTTCGTCGCGGGCGGGCTCCACCGCCGTCCGGGGGTGCGTCCGACACGCCCGCGCCAATCCTGTGGCGGTGACCGCACCGCGACGTGTACCGTGGTCTCATCGGGGTGTTTCTTCATCTTCTCGAACCCCGAACACCCTCGCGCCGTGCGGGGATCTCCGGACCGGCATCGCCGACCGTGAGCACGCATCGGACGCGGAGAAAGTCGGAAACCCATGTCATCCACGTACCACGACCTGTTCAGCCACCCGGACACGGACCGGCCCGAGGACACCAGCGGCCCGCGCCGCGACGAGCAGCGCGCCTACACCAACCTGTTCCGCGAGCCGGCCGACGTGCCGCCGCAGGGCACCGGCAACAGCGCCTGACCAGGGCACTCCACCCGCGGCACGCCGCGGGAACCCCCGGTGTCGTCCGCACACCGGGGGTTCGCCGTCGGGGGCGTCAGGCCGCGCTCACTCCGCGCGCCACAGCGCGGGCACGTTCGGCGGTTCCCAGCCCGGCTGGGCGAGGTGCCCCTGCAAGCACACGTACCCCACGCCGTTGTAGGTGACGGTCGCGCCGATCGCGTAGTTCGTGCCCGCCGCCCACGTGCCGCCGCCCGGCGACGACGGCGTCGTGGTCGAGGTCGAGGTCGGCCGCGTGGTGGTGCTCTGCGGCACGTTCAGCACGAAGTCGAACTTCGCCTCACGGCCGCCGCCGGCGGTGCGCACCTCCATCAGCAGCCGCGGGTCGAAGATGCTGTCGGTGTTGTTGCGCGGTTCGCCCGGGAAGTACAGCTGGGTGGTGAGCACCGGCCGGCCGGGCGCCTGCAGCTTCACGTGGATGTGCCGGGTGCGGCCGGGGTAGAGGCCGGGCACGATCGTGGTCAGCGTGAACGTGCCGTCGGGGTTGGTGAACTGGTGGCCGCGGAACCGGTAGCCGGCGTTGTCGTACACGCCGTTGACGTCGGCCTGCCAGAAGTCCATCAGCACGTTGCCCAGCGGCAGGCACGCCAGGCCGAACACGTAGCCGGTGACGGTGAGCCTGGTGCCGGGCGTGCCCGCGTCGACCAGCGACGCGCGGCGCGGCGAGTTCGGCTTGAAGTACGGTCCCTCCGTCTGCGGCGGTGTCGGGTCGTCGCCGTCGTCGCACGCGGGCGTCAGCTCCACCTGCTCGCCGCTCGCGCCGACCGTGCGGGCCAGCGCGGGCACGCCCATCATCGCCACCGGCAGCGCGACCCCCGCGGCCACCGCGGCGCGCAGCACCGTCTTGCGGCTGAGGTGGCGTGCGTCCGACTCGTCGGCCGGGGGTTGCCCGGTCGTGCCGCGGTCGCCGTCCGTGGATGCGTCCATACCTGCTCCTCGTGGGGGCGTTCGGTTCGGGATCGACCACGAACCTACGGACGCCGCTCACCCGCGGACGATGGACTGACGCCGCTGTTCGTGGTGATCCTCGCGGTCTCCGTTGCCTCCCGCGCTCACTGTGAACGACCCGCCGCGCGGCGGAACGCGCCGGGGCTCGCGCCCGTCTCCCGGCGGAAGAAGCGGCAGAAGTAGGCGGGATCGTCGAAGCCGACCCGGTTCGCCACCTGCCGCACGCTCAGCCCGGTCTTGGCGAGCAGCCGTTGCGCCTCCTGCGTCCGCGCCTGGCGGACCAGCTGCGACGGCGTCCGCCCGGTCGCGGCCTTCACCGCCTCGGTCAGGTAGCCGGGGGTCACGCCGATCCGCTCCGCGTACGCCCGCACGGACCACAGCCGGTGGTCCGTGCGGCCGGACAGCCGGACGAACTCCTCCGCCACCGCGCCGGGCCGGGCGGGCGGCGGCGCGGCCGGTGTCGCCGTCAGCCGGGCCGCGCGCACGACGAGCACGTGCAGCAACGCCCTCAGCACCGTGTCCACGCCCGCTTCGCCGTGCCGGTACTCCTCGTGCAGCTCGGCGATGAGCCGGCCGATCCGGGTGTGCGCCGGCTCGTCCAGCGTCAGCCAGGGCCGTTCGCTCAGCCGGCGCAGCACGTCGCGGTCGGCGGGGTGGTCGAGCAGGAAGTCGTCGGTGAACAGCAGCACCGAGCCCTGCAGGTCGTGCGCGTCGTCCCAGTGGTGCACCTGGCCGGGCGCGATCACGCACAGGTGCGGCGGGCGCAGCTCCCAGCGGGCCAGGTCGACGACGTGCGTGCCGGTGCCGCCGGTGACGTGCACGATCTCGTGGAACGTGTGCCGGTGCGGGAACGGCGCGCGCGACATCGGCCCGATCGTGTCGAACGTGCCGACCGCGAACGGCAGCGCGCCGGGCGCCGGCACCTCCAGCCGGTGCAGGGGCAGCTCGCCGTCGCCCGGCGTTCGGCAGGGCGTTCCCGGCAACACGGTGGTGCCGCGCATAGTCCCGATCCCCTCTCCGCTGAAGGTCCAGACCAATTCTCACCTTCGACCACGATGGCACGACCGGGCGCGCGGGGGAACGCCGTCCTCCTCGGGCGGGATGCGGTAACGCCTGCTGCTGTCAGCCGGACCGGGCTGGGTTGTCTGTGCCGGTGAACTCGGCGAGCCGTTCGAACAGCGTGCACGCCGCCTGGAGGTGCTCGGGCTCTTCGGTGAAGTGCGCAGCGTGGAGGTAGGGGTAGAAGACGACCGCCGTGCTGTCGGGCAGGCTGAAGCGGGTCAGCGGGTGGTGCTCGATGCCGGGGAACGCGCCTGCTTCGTGCCGGAGCGCACGCACGACCACGTCGTGACGGTCGACGGTGGTGCTCTCCAGGACGTAGGCGGTGCAGCGGTCGGCGCCGAGACGTTCGAGGGCGGGGTGGATGCCGAGCGGTGCGAAGATGTCGATCCGCTCCGAGGCGCGGCACAGGATGTTGACCATGCTCGTGGCCAGGGAACCCCACGCGCACAGCACTGTCGGATCGGGCGTCGGCTCGTCCGTGAGCCCTTTTTCCAGCCGCTGCACGACGTCGGGGGATCGGCCGCTGCGCGCTGCCAGTTCCGCGACCGTCAGGCCGGCGGCTTCACGGACGCGACGCAGCTCGATCCCGAGCACGCGACCGCGCAGTGACGGTGTGGGCGTCCTGGGAGGCGGCTGGTCACCGTGGCTGATCATGTTCACCCTCCGGGTCGAGCGGTGCAGGGCACGGACCGGGGTTGTGCGCCACCATCACGGCCGATCTCGGTGAGCACCCTGTCGGGCTGCGGCGGTGCGTGTTGTCCGCCGCCTCACAAGGCCAGGGGAACACGGGGATGCCTTCCTGCTCCCGCCACGTCCGGTCGCAGTCGCGACACGTGGGCCAGCAGCCGTCGGGGCAGCGTGGGGGCGGGTCGCGCGGCACCGTGACGGCCACTCCGCACAACGTCCGGCCTTCGTCCTTGGCCGCCATTGAGTCCGGGATCGCGTGACGACGTCCCTGGTACGGCAGCCACCGGAACGGTCGGGCGCCCATCAGGACCGACCGGGAGGGGAGTAGTTCAGGGGCTCGCCGTCACTGCTTGCTGATCGGCCGTGGCCGAGGTGAGGAGTGACAGCGAGGGGATCGGTAGCCGTGGTGGTCGTCACCAAGAGCCTCCTCGTTACGCTTGGTCCTGTGCGGGTCACGTGAAGCAACACCAGGGTCGGTCGCAAGTTGCGGGTTTGCAAGCTCTTCGCCAGCAAGTTGCTGGTTTTCGACCCGATCGGGTTACTGCTGCCGTCAAGTGCTGGCCGTACGGTGCTGTTCGAGGTAGTTCGGTGAGGAAGGGTCGGCGTGGCCACGGAGAACATCCCGCCCAACGTGCGCAAGCGGCTGGCGGCCAGGCTCAAGGAATTGCGCGGTGACCGCCGCCAAGAGGACGTCGTCCGCGCGCTCCAGGCGATCCCGGGCAGCGGCAAGTGGTCGGTCACCAAGCTCAGCCGGATGGAGAACGATCAAGCACGGGTGCAACCCGATGTGGTCGAAGACCTCCTGGCCATCTACGGGCACGACGACCCCGAGGAACTCGCGAGGCTCAAGCTGTGGGCGAGAGCCGCCCGTGACAAGGGCTATTGGCAGAAGCGACGACGCGGGCTGCCCGAGAACTTGATGGACTTCGTCGAGTACGAGGAGCGCGCTACCGTGCAGCGCGTCTGGGAGCCACTGCTCGTGCCCGCTCTCTGCCAGTCCGAGGGCTACGCCCGAGCCGTGATCGTCGGCATCGAGCCGAGTGTCGAGCCCGATGAACTGGAACGGCGTGTCACCGCGCGCATGGCCAGGCAGGCAGTACTGACGAAAGACGACCCGCAAGAGCTCTGGGTGTTGCTCGATGAGCGTGTGCTCCGGGCGCGGATCGGTTCGATCGACGTGCGGACAGGACAGCTTCGACGCCTCGTCCGACTGGCGTCGTGGAGCAACGTGACGCTCCAGGTGGTGGGGGCCGACGCCGGCGCGCATCCTGGCCTGTCCGGTTGGTTCTCGATCTTCGAGTTCCCTGACGACACGGCGGACATCGGCTACACGGACGGCCCTGGTGGGAGCCTGTATCTCGAAGACTCCGATGACGTGCGGCGCTGTACGCTGATGTTCGGGCACCTGCTCGGGATCGCCCTCACCCCGGCCGATTCGATCACTTTGATCAACAACGTGATCGAAGACCTGGAGCGTGAGCCGCAGTGACGGAAGATGGGAGTGGGCTCGGCATGACTGGACCCGACTTCTCCGCAGCCAGATGGCGCAAGAGCAGCCGAAGCGGCAGCAGCAACGGCGGCGGCGGGACGAACTGCGTCGAGGTGGCCTACGTCGAGGGCTCGGTCGGATGCCGGGACTCGAAGCGCCCTGACGTCGGCATCGCGTTCCGTGCCGGCGCTTTCAGCACGTTCGTCGCCGCAGCGAAGCGCGGTAGCTTCGAGCGGTAGCTCGTACGCGCGGTCAGTCTCAACCCTGTTGGCGGCGTCCCACCCTCAGTACTCCTTGGTGGCCCTCACCGCGATCCCGTGCGGCGCCAGGCCCGGTTGCGCGGGACCCGGTCCGCTGAGTCCCGGGCCGGTCGCCGTGCTCTCCGAGCCGCCGAGCAGGACGCCGGTGAGCGACGCGCGTTCGTCGGCCATGGCCCGCGCCACGTCGGCGAGCTCGTCGCCCACCACCGGCACGCCGCCCGCGCCGTCCGCCCGCACCGCGCCCAGGACGGCCCGCCGCAGCAGCTCCTTGATGAACGACGCCGTGACGCCCTCGGTCGCCTCCACCACCGGCCCCAGGTCGGCCCGCAGGTCGACACCGCGCCCGTACAGCTCGACGAGCCGGCGGCGGCCGTCGGCGTCGGGTCGTGGCACCTCGATGGCCAGGTCGACGCGCCCCGGCCGGTCGGCGAGCGCGCGTTCCAGCTCGTCGGCCCGGTTCGTGGTGAGCACGAACGTGACGTCCGCGTCCGCGCCGACCCCGTCCATCGCGTCGAGCAGCGTGAACAGCAGCGGGTTCGTGGGGCCGGCCGCGAAACCGCGGTCCATGGCCACCAGGTCGACGTCCTCCACCACGACCATCGACGGCTGCAACCGCCGCGCCAGCGCCGCCGCCTGCCCGATCAGCCGCATCGCCTGGCCGGTCAGCAGGATCACCGTGCAGTCGGACAGCCGGCTCATCAGGTAGCGGACGGTGTGCGTCTTGCCGGTGCCGGGCGGTCCGTGCAGCAGCAGCCCGCGCTTGAGGTGCTGTCCCGCCGCGAGCAGCCGCTCGGCGTGCTCGGCGATCCCGACCACGTGCTCCTCGATCCGGTCCAGGAGACCGTCCGGCAGCACGACGTCGTCGGCGCCCAGGGCGGGCCGGGGGAGGAACGTCAGCAGCTCGTTGCCCCGGTGCTCGCTCACCCCGAACGCCAGCACCTGCCGCCGGAACACGTCGTGCTTCCGCATCAACCGCTCGATCTCGCCACCGACCGCCCGCGCCGCCGCGCGATCGGCCGCGAGGACCTCCAACCGGCAGGCAGGCGGCCCGAAGTCGTTGGACCCGCGGATGCCCACCAGCACGGGCGTGCCGTCAGGAGCCGTGGTCGGCACCAAGCCGAGCTGGACGACCTCGACGCTGTCCTCCGGCCCCACCGCCGCGGTCGCGTAGTCGGCCGACCCGAGGCCGACGCCGACCGAGTGCCGTGCGGCCAGGAGCATCCCCATGATGTCCTCGTGGCCGCGGTGGTGCCCACCGACCCCGAACCACTCGGCGTCCGGGGTGTGCTCCGCGAGGTACGCGTCGACACCCCGCTGGAGGTTGACGTGCTCCCACACCTCGAACCGCGTGGCGACCGACAACACCTGCGCCAACTCGCACCCGAGGTGATCACGGAGCCGCGCGAGCAACGGCGCCGCCTCGCCGTCCTGTTCGACGAGGTTCGCGGTCAACTGCATCAGGCGCCGCAAACTGCTCGCGAGCGCTCTGGCCTCGTCCCCGGAGAGTTCCCCCATGTGCCCATCATGCCCGGATCGGGTGCATCCGACCCGTTGCTTTCTGACAACGTGTACGGATGCTCGTGGACGACTCGGGACGCCCGTTGAACGCCGACTTCTCGATCGAAGCCGAGGGAGGCGGACTGTCGCTGGTGCTGGAGAGCGCCGGCGGGAAGAAGCGCGGCGGGGGCGTGCGGAACGCGGACTACAAGGATGCGCTGGAACTCTTGCTGCGCCGGCTCGGGGACCGGCGCGCCGTGGTGCGCACGGCCCTGGTCGACTCCCTCACCACGCAGGGGCTGCCGGAAGAGGACCGGCTGCTGGCGCACGAGCCGCTGCGGTTGGCGCCGGGTCTCGACTTCGCCGGGTTGCGGGTGCGCCTCACCAGCGCCCAGGGCCGCATCGGGCAGCGGGAGGGCGCGCTGAAGGCCGGCAACAACAGCAAGCGCATCCGGCTGCGGCTGGACGTGCCGGGCTACGGGCCGCAGGACGTTGCGCGACTGCGACGCGAGTTGGAGGGCTTGCGGCAGGACGTCGTGTGGCCGACGGGCCGGGTCGAGTTCGCCGCCAAGGCCGAGGACGAACTGCGGGTGCGCATCGGGGAGGAGCTGCCGGGTGGCGGTCGGATCGTCGCAGTGCCCGCCGGCGCCGTGGTGGTGGAGACCTCCCGCGGGTACGAGGAGGTCGCGCTCGACGAAGTGCAGGAAGGGCTCGACCGGTTCGCTGAGGACGGGAGGACGTCGGTCGGGAGCCTGGTGGACGCGCTGGTGGCGGTGGCGGCCGGCGCCGAGGTCGACGGCGGGCAGGCCGTGGTCCGCCCGCCGAGGCGCACCGACCGGCAGTTCGCCGGGTTCGACGGGCGGGCGTTCGCCAAGTACCGCAAAGAGCAGGGCGCGTTGCGGAAGCTGCTGGTCGACGGCGCAGGGCAGGCCGAGTGCGCGCTGTGCGGACGACCGTTCCCGGTGGAGTTCCTGATCGCCGCCCACATCAAGGCCAGGAAGGTGGCACCGCCCCCGGAGCGCCAGGACTTGGAGAACATCGCGATGCTCGCCTGCTCGTTCGGCTGCGACCGGCTGTTCGAACTGGGCTACGTCACCGTGGACGACCGGGGCGTGGTGCTGACCACCTCCACCGGAGGACCGCTCGACCCCCACCTGCGACTGCTGGAGGGCAAGCGGAGCAGCGCGTTCACCGATCGGTCCGCGAAGTACTTCCGCTGGCACCGGGAGAACGTGTTCCGGGGAACGGGCGGAGCGTGACCCTGTCGAGCGGCGGCCCGACCGCCACCCGGTCCGCCTCGGCCGGCACCTCGATCCTGCCGCTCGACCCCGCTCTCGCCGCGCTCCTTGCGGGTGAGCGTCGGGCCGCTCGCCTCGACCAGGTCGGCTGCCTCCTTCCCGAAGCTGTTCATGGCGGCGCCGAGCCGGCGGCACTGACCCGCCGGGCTGTCGAGGCAGCCGACAACGCCCTCAGGGAGGCGGGTGCCCAGGCGCGCACGGCAGCCTCGGCGGCTTCCCGGCGGCGCGGAGTCGAACCGTGGCGGTGTGCCGACCGGCACACCGCCCCCGTTGTGGCCTTGTTCGAGGGCGCCGTCGCGTGGACGGACCGGAGGGGTGTCGGAGGGGTCCGTTAGGATCGCGCGATGGCTTCGCAAGAGGTGCTGCGAAGGATCTTCGGGTACGAGTCCTTCCGCGGGGAGCAGCAGGACATCGTCGACCACGTCGTCGCCGGCGGGGACGCGTTGGTGCTCATGCCCACCGGGGGCGGGAAGTCGTTGTGCTACCAGATCCCCTCCCTGGTGCGCGAGGGCACCGGGGTGGTGGTGTCGCCGCTGATCGCGCTGATGCAGGACCAGGTGGACGCGTTGCGCGACCTCGGCGTGCGCGCCGGGTTCCTCAACTCGACCCAGTTCCCCGACGAGCGCTCGATGGTCGAGGCCGAGTTCCTGGCAGGCGAGCTGGACCTGCTCTACCTCGCCCCCGAACGCCTGCGCACCGAGCAGACCACCCGCCTGCTGGAGCGCGGCCGGATCGCCCTGTTCGCCATCGACGAGGCCCACTGCGTCTCCCAGTGGGGCCACGACTTCCGGCCCGAGTACCTGGCGCTCTCGCACCTGCACGAGCGGTGGCCGGAGGTGCCGCGCATCGCGCTCACGGCGACCGCCACGCCGGCCACGCACGCCGAGATCGCCGAACGCCTCAACCTCGGTGACGCGAAGCACTTCGTCGCCAGCTTCGACCGCCCCAACATCCAGTACCGCATCGTGCCCAAGAACGAGCCGAAGAAGCAGCTGCTGGAACTGCTGCGCACCGAGCACGAGGGCGACGCGGGCATCGTCTACTGCCTCTCGCGCAACTCGGTGGACAAGACCGCCGAGTTCCTCAGCCAGAACGGCATCCCGGCCCTGCCCTACCACGCGGGCCTCGACTCGGGCACCCGGGCGCGCAACCAGTCCCGCTTCCTGCGCGAGGACGGCCTGGTGATGGTCGCCACCATCGCCTTCGGCATGGGCATCGACAAGCCGGACGTCCGGTTCGTCGCCCACCTCGACCTGCCGAAGTCCGTGGAGGGCTACTACCAGGAGACGGGCCGCGCGGGCCGTGACGGGCTGCCGTCCACCGCCTGGCTGGCCTACGGCCTGCAGGACGTCGTGCAGCAGCGCAAGATGATCGACGACTCCGAGGGCGACCAGCAGCACCGCCGCAAGCTCATGGCCCACCTGGACGCGATGCTCGCGCTGTGCGAGACGGTCGAGTGCCGTCGCGTGCGGCTGCTTGACTACTTCGGCCAGTCCGCCACGCCGTGCGGCAACTGCGACACCTGCCTCGCGCCGCCGGAGACCTGGGACGGCACGGTGGCCGCGCAGAAGGTGCTGTCCACCGTGGTGCGGCTGCGCAACGAACGGCGGCAGAAGTTCGGCGCGGGCCAGACGATCGACATCCTGCTCGGCCGCAAGACCGCGAAGGTCATCCAGCACGACCACGACCAGCTGAAGGTGTTCGGCATCGGCGCCGAGCTGAACGAGAGCGGCTGGCGCGGCGTGGTCCGCCAACTGCTGGCGCAGGGCCTGCTCGCGGTGGAGGGCGAGTACTCCACGCTCGTCGTCACGCCCGGCAGCGACGAGGTGCTCTACCAGGGCCGCAAGGTGATGATGCGGCGTGAGAAGGAGCGCGCGGCCAAGGTCAAGACCGCCAAGGCGGCCAAGAACGCGCCGGTGGACCTGCCCGCCGAGGCCGCGCCGGTGTTCGAGAAGCTGCGCGCGTGGCGGACCACGCAGGCCAGGGAGCAGGGCGTCCCGCCCTACATCATCTTCAACGACGCCACGCTGCGGCAGATCGCCGCGACCACCCCGTCCACCTTGGACGAGCTGAGCGCGATCAGCGGCGTCGGCGAGAACAAGCTCGCCAAGTACGGTCAGCAGATCCTGGACGCGTTGAGCGCATGAACGACCTCCGCGCCGACTGCGCGCGCTGCTTCGCCCTGTGCTGCGTGGTGCCGGCCTTCGCCAAGTCGGTCGACTTCGCGATCGACAAGCCCGCCCGCACGCCGTGCCCGAACCTGCGCGACGACTTCCGCTGCGGCATCCACACCGCGCTGCGGGACACGGGTTTCACCGGCTGCACGGTGTACGACTGCTTCGGCGCGGGCCAGCAGGTGGCGCAGGTGACGTTCGGCGGCACGAGTTGGCGTGACGACCCGGCGTCGGCGCCCGCCATGTTCGCCGTGTTCCCGGTCATGCGGCAGCTGCACGAACTGCTCTGGTACCTGACCGAGGCGCTGGACCTGGAGCCGGCCCGCGAGCTGCACCCCGCCGCGCGCGAGCTGAGGAAGACGATCGAGGCCCTCACCACCGGCACGCCCGAAGAGCTGCTGGCGCTGGACGTCGGACCGCACTGGGATCGCGCGAACGCCCTGCTGCTGCGCGCCAGCGAGCTGACCCGCGGCAAGGGCAAGAACCGCCGCGGCGCGGACCTGATCGGCAAGGACCTCAAGGGCGCCAACCTCCGGGCGTCCAACCTGCGCGGCGCGTACCTCATCGGCGCCAAGCTGACCAACGCGGACCTGCGGCTGGTCGACTTCATCGGCGCGGACCTGCGCGGCGCCGACCTCTCCGGCGCGAACCTCACCGGGAGCTTCTTCCTCACCCAGGCCCAGGTGGACGCCGCCAAGGGCGACGACGCGACGAAGCTGCCGAAGTCCGTGACCCGCCCGGCGCACTGGGTACGTCGACAGGCGTAGTCGCGGGAGCCGCTGCCGGACCGACGCGGTGACGGCGCACGGCGCGCCACGCTGTGCGCCATGGAAGCCGTGAAGACCACCAGGACCGTGAAGTCGGCCAGGGCCGGGAACACCGCCAGGGCCGTGAACGGCCTGAAACCCCGGGCCCGCAAGACCTGGCTGCTGCTGCACGTCATCACGTCCGTGGGCTGGCTCGGCGTCACGACCGGGATGCTCGTGCTCGCGCTGGCGGCGTTCGACGCGCCGCAGCTCTACCCGGCGATGGAGCTGCTCGGCGACCTGGTCGTGTTACCGCTGGCGCTGGGCGCGCTGGTCACCGGCGTGGTGCTGTCGCTCGGCACGAAGTGGGGCCTGGTGAGGCACCGGTGGGTGCTGGTGAAGTTCGTGCTGACCGTCATCGCGGTCATCGCCACGACGTTCTCGCTGCGCTCGGGCCTGCACGAGGCGGCGGACGGCGTCGTCGCGGCGGGTGGCGACGTGCTGGTGGCGGCGTGCGTGTCGTTGGCGCTGTACACGTTCAACACCGTGCTGTCGGTGTTCAAGCCGTGGGGTCGGACCCGGTGGGGCTGAGCTCGGCGCGCCTGCGCTCGACGTTCGACGCCAGCTCGACCGGGTCGCACTCGGCGAGGTGGTCGCGGACCAGGTCGTGCGGGAACCGGTGCTCGTCCACCAGCAGCACCCGGTCGCGCGCGGACTGCAGGATCGCCTTGCGCCGCAACGGGAACTCGTCCAGCGCGAGCGGCCGGGCGAGCAGCTCGGCGATCAGGTGGTACGGCCGGTTCGCGATCGGCGTGACGGCCAGCCCGACCAGCAGCCCGGTCACCGCGCCCAACGCCGACAGTCGGACGTCCGCGCCCGCGAGCGCCGCGAACCCCACCCCGACCGCGCCCGCCGCGGGCAGCCAGCGCAGGCCGGCGGCCGGCCGGACCCGCACCCCGGACCAGACCTCACGCAGGCCGCCGACGAACGCGCCCGCCAGCGCGCCCGTGCCGAGCCCGATGCCCAGCCCGGCCGCCAACTCCGCCGACGGTCCCGTCACCACCATCACGCCGGCGGGCACGAGCGCGCACGCCACGGCCCAGTACCGGTCACGGGTGTTGCCGTACGCGACGAGCAACGCGACCACGACGACCAGCCCGTACCCGACCGCCGCGGGCCACCGCGCGACCTGCGTGCCGATCACCCCGCCGAGCACCGACACCCCGCCGGTCGCCAACGCGCCGGCGACGAAACCCGTTGCCGCCCAGACGTTCCCCCGGCTCGGGTCACCACGCGTCACCCGGAAAGCGCTGTGCGGCACGAAGACCGTGGCCACGGCGGCGACCGCGGCCGTCACCAGGCCGAGCCGCACGCCCACCACGAAGCACGACGCCGCCGCCCCGCCCGCCAACGCGCCCGGCGCGGCCCGCCGGAACAGCCGCCACACCGCCTCCGGACCGACGAAGTCCAGCCACACGTGCCGCGGCGGCAGCCGCGATCGCGCCAGCAGGTCGCGCTTGCGCGTCGCGATGCGGGCCAGGAACCGCAACGCGCGCACCGTCCGCTCCGGACGCGTCGCACCCCGTGCGGCCGACTCCACCACGTAGGTGTCCAGCACACCCCGGTACTCCGCCCGCCCGGCCCGGTAAGCCAACGCCAGCAGGCCGAACGCGAGCGGCGTGCGCAGCTCGTCCCACAGGTCCGGGTTCTTCTCCAGCTCGTCGTGCAGGCCGTCCAGCCGCGGACCGCACGCGGCGATCAGCTCCTGCACCACGGTGCGGGACAACGGTTCCACCTGGACGACGTCGTACCGGGGCAGGTGCTCGTACTCGTCGCTCGCGGTGCACAGCACGACCTGCGGCACGTTCAGCGCGGTGATCCAGGCCAGGCACTCGACCCGGTCGGCGGGCGCCAGCTCGTCCAACCCGTCGAACAGCAGCACGAGGTTGCGCTCCCGCAGCCACGCCCGTCCGACCCGCGCCGCGATCCGGTACCGGTCGGCGAGCACGCGCAGCAGCCACGCGCCGAAATCGTCGTCACGCCGCCAACCACCGAGGTCCACGACCACCGGTATCGGCCGGACCGGGTCGAGCGCGGCCCGCGCCAGCAACGCCTCGGCCAGCTCCAGCAGCAACGTCGTCTTGCCCGCGCCCGCCTCGCCGGCCACGATCACCGGGTGGCGCACGCGCGTCGACAGGCGCGGCCCGACCCTGGGCGCGACACCGAGCTTGAGCCGCAGCTGCTCGCCCAGCGACCCGTCCACCCGCGCCCGCACGAACCGCTCGACCCGGTCCAGCGCCGCCCGGCGGTTCGCGGGGTGCGCGGGCCGTCGTCGCACCAGCAGCGCGCTCAACCGGTCCCACGCCGCGAGGCACGCGGTGAGCGCGGACAGCACGATCAGCGCCGGCCACAGCCACCGCGCGTGCGGGCCGAGCACCGGCAGCGCCGACCCGCCGGTGGCGGCGTTGATCGCGACGGGGACGAGCACGAGGCACGTCACACCGCCGACCGCGGCCAGGGCGACCAGACGGGTGGTGCGGCCCAGCCGGGTCCAGCGGGCGCGTCGCGCATCCATCGGGCCTCCCACCAGGTCGCGATCGACGGTAACGGCGTTCGCGACGCGGGGGTAGGCGAGTTCCCGTGGTCGACCGGTCACCATCCGTGGTCACGTACTCCACAAACGGACGCCGGACGGCAGCGGTTCAGCCCTTGAGGAAGTCCACCAGGAGCCGGTTGACCGCGTCGGGCTGTTCGAGGAACCCGTAGTGGCCCGCGTCGGCCACCTCCTCGTACCGCGCCCCCGGGATGGCCTCGGCCACCTCGCGGGCCAGGTGGGCGGGCAGGACCCGGTCGTCGGCGAAGCCCACCACCAGGCACGGCACGGTGATGGCGCGGTAGGCGTCGAGCCGGTCGTCGAAGTCGTTCATCTCCATCTGCGCCCGCACGCCCTTGCTCACCGACGACCCGGTGAACTCGAACACGTCCAGCCAGTCGCGCGCGCCGACCGGGTCGCGCAGGGTCGCGGGAGAGAGGTTCAGCACCGCGTTCACCGCCGCGTAGTACCGCGAGGGCAGCGTGATCCCCTGGTCGTGCAGCGCGCGCTCGCCGTGCGACAACGCCAACTGCACCGGGTCCTTGCGGCCGGCGGTCGCCAGCATCACGGCCTTGGCCACCAGGTCCGGCCGGGCCAGCGCGAGCTCCTGCGTCACCCGCGCGCCCATGGACGTGCCGACCACGTGCGCCCGACCGCCGAGCGACTCGATCAACGCCGCCACGTCGCCGACCAGGTCCTCGATCACCATCCCGGACGCGCACTCGTCCGTCGGCGGGATGCCCCGGTTGTCGAGGGTCGCCACCCGGAAACCGGCCTCCCGCAGCGCGGGCGCCTGGTGCGCGTGCCACACCCGGCCCGGGCTGCCGGTGCCCATCACCATCACGACGAGGTCGCCCTCGCCCTGCACGTGGTAGCTGAGGTTGATCCCGTTGAGCGCGACGACCGGCATGGCCCGCAGGTTACTGACCGGGTCCGCACGGCGGCCATCGCCGCGCGGAAACAGCTTCGAGGTCGGCCGGAGCACGACATAGGTTGATCCCATGAGACGAGCGATCCTGTCGGGTTCCCCGTTCGAAGAGCAGATCGGCTACGCGCGCGCGGTGGTCGACGGCGACTGGGTGCACGTCTCCGGCACCACCGGTTTCGACTACACCACCATGACCATCTCCGACGACGTGGTGGCGCAGGCGGAGCAGTGCCTGGCCAACATCGGTGCGGCGCTGGCCGAGGCGGAGAGCGGCTTCGCCGACGTGGTGCGGGTGACGTACTACCTGCCCGACGCCAAGGACTTCGAGCCGTGCTGGCCGGTGTTGCGCGCGGCGTTCGGGGAGGTGCGCCCGGCCGCGACGATGCTGGAGTGCGGCCTGTCCGACCCGAGGATGCGCATCGAGATCGAGGTCACCGCGCACCGCCGGGCCCGCTAGCCGCGGGTGTGTGCCGGCTCACGCCGCCGTGGATTGAAAGTGACACCGGTGTGAGGTTCGACCATGCGGTATGCGATTCACCGCGCCCCGATCCGACACCGCGCCCCGATCCGACACCGCCGCTCGTGACGACACCGCGCCACCGACCGGGGCCGGGAGGCTGCCGCTGCGGCCCCTGCTCGCGTTGGCCACGGCCGCGTTCATCACGGTCCTGACCGAAGCCCTGCCGGCCGGCGTGCTGCGCGGCATGAGCGCCGGTCTCGGCGTGAGCGAGTCCGCGACCGGCCAACTGGTCACCGTCTACGCGATCGGCACGGTGGCGGCGGCGATCCCGCTGTCCGCCGCCACCTCGACCTGGCCGCGCAAGCGCTTGCTGCTGGCCGGGGTGGCGGGGTTCGCGGTCGGCAACACCGTCACCGCCGTCTCCTCGGCCTTCCCGGTCACCCTGGCCGCCCGGTTCGTCGCCGGCGTGGCCGCGGGCGTGGTGTGGGCGCTGCTGGCCGGGTACGCCCGCCGCGTCGCGCCCGACCACCTGCGCGGCAAGGCCACCGCGCTGGTCATGGCCGGCATCCCGGTCGCGCTGTCGCTCGGCGTGCCCGCGGGCACGTTCCTCGGCGGCGCGCTCGGCTGGCGTGCCGCGTTCTGGGCGATGACGGCGCTGGCCGTGGCGCTGATCGCCTGGGTGGCGGCCGTGGTGCCGGACCGGCCCGGTCAGCCGCGCGGCGGCCGGATCCCGGTCGCGCGGACGCTCGCCCTGCCCGGTGTGGCGCCGGTCCTGGCGGTGACGCTGGTGTTCGTGCTCGCGCACACGATCCTCTACACCTACATCGCCGCGTACCTGGCGCGGCTCGGCCTGGCCGACCGGGTCGACGCGGTGCTGCTCGTGTTCGGCGTGGCGTCGGTGGCGGGCATCTGGGTCGTCGGCGCGCACATCGACCGCCGCCTGCGCGCCCTGATGATCGCCGCCGCCGTGCTGTTCGCCGTCGCGGTCACCGCGTTGGCCGTCGACCTGGCCGTCGCGCCCCTGGTCTACGTCGCGGTGGCGTTGTGGGGCTTGGGGTTCGGCGGTGTGCCGACGCTGCTCACGACGGCGGCCGGCGACGCGGGCGGCGAGGCCGCGGACTCCGCGCAGGCCCTGCTGGTCACGTTGTGGAACGCGGCCATGGCGGGCGGCGGCGTCGCGGGCGGCCTGCTGCTCGACCGGCTCGGCGCGGGCTCGTTGCCGTGGAGCGCGCTGGTGCTCCTCGTGCCCGCCCTCACCGTGGTCGTCGCCGCCCGCGCGCACGGGTTCCCCGCGGCCCGGCGGTGATCAGCGCGGCCCGTGCTCGGACCACTCGATGGCGGGGCAGCGGTCCATGACCACGTCCAGTCCCGCCGCCGTGGCCCGCTCGTACGCCGCCTCGTCCACCACGTCGAGCTGGAACCACACCGCCTTCGCGCCGATCGCCACCGCCTCGTCGGCGAACGCGCCCGCCGCCTCGGACCGGCGGAACACGTCGACCACGTCGACCGGGAACGGGATGTCGGCCAGGGTCGCGTAGCCCTGCTCGCCGTGCACGGTCGGCGCGTCCGGGTGCACGGGCACGATCCGCTTGCCGCGCTGCTGGAGGAACTTCGCCACGCCGTGCGCGGCGCGGTGCGGGTGGTCGGCCAGCCCCACCACGGCCCACGTCTCCCCGGCGGCGAGGACGCGGCGGATCTTGTCGGGGTCTCCCCACGGTTCGGTCATGGCACCAGCGTAGGACGGGCTGACGTGAAGAGCTTTCGCGTTTAACCTGTGGAACTGTCCGCCGCCGCGGAGCCTTCGAGAGGACTTCTTGATGCGCGCCACCCGATCAGTCCTGATCGCCACGCTCGTCGCCTCCCTGATGACACCGCTCACCGCTCAAGCCGCACCCGCCGACGGCGTCTACTACGTGCAAAGCGTCACCACCGGTCTGAACGCCGGCGTGTCCGGGACGTCCGTGCTCCAACGGCGGCCCAAGGGCGACGAGGACCGCCAGCAGTGGACCCTCGCCGGCCGCACGCTGCGCGAGGGCGCGCAGTGCCTGGGCCGCCAGGGCGACCGGGCCGTGATGTCGTCCTGCGACAGCGCCGACGCGCAGTGGGACGTGCTGCCCGACGGCGATCGCCACCGGCTCGAGGTGCCCGGCGACGACCGCCACCTGATCGCCGCCGGCACGGACCAGGTGCGGATCGGCGCGGGAGCCGACCTCTGGTACCTCACCCCGGTGTCACCCCGCCGGGCGCCAGTCCCGCCGGAGGGTCAGCGGCGGTTGGACCAGGTCACCTTCCTCACCGCGCACAACGCCTACGCCAACGGCGTGGACGGCGGTTTCGCCCCGCCGTTCGCCAACCTCGCGCCCAACCAGGCCCGCGGCATCGAGCAGCAGCTCCGGGACGGTGTGCGCGGGTTCCAGCTCGACGTCCACCAGACCCCGGACGGCGCGATCCTGTGCCACAACAGCTGCACGTTCGTCAGCCGACCGGTGGCGCTGTGGGTGGACGTGCAGCGGGTCGTGGACTTCCTCGAACGCAACCCGACCGAGTTCGTCACGATCTTCCTGGAGGACTACGTCCCCGCGGCGGTGCTGCGCGCCGAGCTCGCCCGCGTCGACGGCCTGGCGACCCTGCTCTTCCGCCCGGACCAGGCGGGCGTGCGGACGAACGGCTGGCCGACCCTGGACGCGCTGCGCGCCGGCGACAAGCGGTTGATGATCTTCACCGACCGCGGCCGGTCCGGCGACTCGCCGCAGCGCGACACGTTCGGCGTGATGTACCAGTCGGAGTGGACGGTGGAGAACCACTGGTCGATGGGCTCGGGCCTGGGCACGTCGGACTGGTCCTGCTTCAGCCGCTGGACCACGCCCCTCACCCGCACCGAGCCCGGCTTCCGGCCGCTGTTCGTGATGAACCACTTCCGGGACGTCCCGATCACCGGCACCGCGACCACCGACAACGGCAAGCTCGCCGACCGGGCCCGGCGGTTCTGCGAGCCCGCCGCCCGCAAGACCCCGACCTACCTGGCCGTGGACCACTACCACCTGGGCAACCCGATGGCCGCGGTCGCGGCGCTGTCCGGCGAGCGGTTCCAGCCCTAGGCCGCCGGACGCGGCAGCCCGCACCCGGGGGCGGTCAGGTCCACCCGGCCGCCCCCGGTCAGGCACGGCACGATCTGGTGGGTCTGCTGCGCGTACCCGATGCCCTGGCGCACGGTCACCTCACCGGACGGGTCGACCTCGCACGGGTTGTTGTCCGTGCACCGCTCGCCGTCCTCGTTGCCGGTGTTGTTGACCGCCACCACCTTGCCGGTGGCCACGTCCACCACGGGCGCGCCGGACGTGCCGCCCTTCGTGCGGCAGTCCTCGGTGTAGCGCATCGAGCCCAGCCAGGTCCAGCGGCCCTCGCGCAGCTGGTGCACGTAACCGTCTGCCCGGCACGAGTAGACCTGCCGCCAGTAGCCCGACACCACCTCGATGTCGATGCCCTCGCCGGGGTGCTCCGCCGACAGCTCCAGCGCACGGCCGCCCATCGCCTCGAGCTCTCCGTAGGTGGACGTGAGCCGGTACAGCGCGACGTCGGTGCGGTGCATCGTGGCGTAGACCAGCGTGGACGCGCGCAGCGTGGCGAGCGAGCCCTCGCCGGAGCGGTCGAGCAGCGTGAACTTCCGGTCCGTCGGCACGTCGACCACGACCTCTTCGGGCTCCATGAACTTCACGCAGTGCCCGTTCGTCATCACCAGCGCCGGGTCCGACGGCCGGTGCTCGGGCGGCCGGACCACCGCGCCCGAGCATCCCTTCAACGACACGACGCCGGTGAAGTCGAGCTCCGCGCGCACCGGGGCCGACGGCGCGGCGGACGCGGGCGCGGCGAAGGCGGGCGCGGCGGACACGGACAGCACGAGCGCGGCGAGCACCGCTACCAGGTGGCGCATGGGCGTTGATCCAATCAGCCGCCGCCGAACGGCGCACGCCCGTTCACCCGCTCGCGTCATCGCCGAGCTTCGGCGGCGGCAGCCGGTAGGTCGGCGGCGTCGCGGACATCCGGATCGGGTTCGACACCAGCTCCAGCCCGTCGACGTCCGCGGTGGGCCGCAGGCCGAGCGACTCGGCCAACGCGAACGCGCCGGCCAGGTCGTTCACCGGCCCGCACGGCACGCCGAGCGGCGTCAGCACCGCGGACCAGTGCGCCGCCGGGCGCGTCCGCAACCGCCCGGCCAGCAGCTCGGCCAACGCGTCCACGTGCGCGACCCGCAGCTCGTTCGTGGCGAACCGCGGGTCGGCCGGCAACCCCAGCGCGTCGCACAGCCGGGTGAACTGCCGGTCGTTGCCCACGGCCAGTGCCACCGGCCGGTCGGCCGTCGGGAACACCTCGTAGGGCGCGATCGACGGGTGCCGGTTGCCCAAGAGGCCGGGCACGACGCCGGCCAGCGCGTAACCCGCGCTCTGGTTGACCATGCTCGACAGCAGCACGGACAACAGGTCGACCTCCACCAGCTGGCCCTCGCCGGTCGCGTCGCGGTGCCGCAGCGCGGCGAGGATGCCCACCGCCGCGTGCACCCCGGTCAGCACGTCCACCAACGCGACACCGACCTTGGTCGGCTCGTCCGCGCCGGTCACGCTCATCAGCCCGCCGACCGCCTGCACCAGCAGGTCGTACCCCGGCAGGTCCGCGCCGCCACCCGCGCCGAACCCCGTGACCGAGCAGTAGACGAGGCGGGGGTGCTCCCGCGACAGCGCCTCGTAATCGAGGCCGAACTTCCGCATCGTGCCCGGCCGGAAGTTCTCCACCAGCACGTCCGCGCCCAGCGCCAGCTCGCGTGCCACCGCCCGGCCCTCCGCCGTCGCCAGGTCGAGCACCCGTGACCGCTTGTTCCGGTTCACCGAGAGGAAGTACGTGGCCTCGCCGCGCGCGTGCGGCGGGCCCCACGCCCGCGTCTCGTCGCCACGCGGGTGCTCCACCTTGACCACCTCGGCGCCCAGGTCGCCCAGCACCATCGTCGCGTACGGCGCGGCCAGCACCCGCCCGAAGTCCGCGATGACCACTCCGTCCAACGCGCCCACGTCACCCTCACACGATGTTCAGCTCGGGCCGGAGCCCCGCGGCGAACCGCGAGACGTCCAGCGCGGACACGTCCACCACCGGCGTGCGACCCAGCACCAGGTCGCGCAGCACCTCGCCGACCGCGGGCCCCTGGAGGAACCCGTGCCCGGAGAACCCCGTGGCGTAGAGGAAGCGGCTCACCTCGCGCGACTCGCCGATCAGCGCGTTGTGGTCCGGCGTCACCTCGTACAGCCCGGCCCACCCGCCGGTCACGCCGACGTCCAGCAACGAGGGCGCGCGCCTGCCGATCGCGTCCGCGAGCCGGGGCAGCCACTCGTCGGACCGGTCGAGGTGGAAACCGGGCTCCTGCGCGGGATCCGACATGCCCATCAGGAGCCCGGGGCCCTCGCGGTGGAAGTAGAACGTGCTGGCGAAGTCGATCGTGAAGGGCACCACGGGCGGCAGCCCCGGCACCGGCCCGGTGACCACCAGCTGCCGGCGCAGCGGCGTCACCGGCAGGTCGACCCCCGCGAGAGCGCCGACCCCGGCCGACCACGCGCCCGCCGCGCAGATCACCGCGCCGGTCGCGATCACGCCCCGGTCGGTCGCCACGGCGCGGATCTCGCCGCCGGACGTCGCGATCCCCGTCACGGTCGTGCCGGTCAGCAGCCGCGCGCCCAGCCGCCGCGCGGCCGTCGCGTAACCCAGGACCACCGACTCGGGCGTGCAGTGGCCGTCGTCGGGGGAGTAGGCGGCGGCGAGCAGCCCGTCGGTCGAGATCAGCGGCGACAGCCGGCGCGCCCGCGCGACGTCCAGCATCCGGCTCGGCACGCCCAACGCGTTCTGCGCCACCACGTTCCGCTCGAAGGCCGCCACGTGCTCCGGCTCGGACAGCAGGAAGAGGTAGCCGACGCGGCGCAGGTCGATCTCCTGGCCCGGCCTGGTCGGGAACCGCGCGAACGCCTCCAGGCTCCGCGCGCCCAGCCGGATGTTCACCTCGTCGGAGAACTGGGCCCTCACCCCGCCCGCCGCCTTGGCCGTCGAACCGGAGCCGAGCGCGTCCCGCTCCACCAGCACCACGTCCCGCACGCCGGCCTCGGCCAGGTGGAACGCCGCGCTCACGCCCATCACCCCGCCGCCGACGATGACGACGGACGCCCGGTCAGGCCAGCCGGAAGTCAAGGTCCGCCTCGATCGACGGCGTGTCCACCTGCGCCTTCTGCAACGCCCCCGAGCGGTCCCAGTTCATCGACTGCCACCGGGTGAACTGGTCGAGCACCCACGTGCCGGACTGCCGGGAACCGTTGCCCGACTTGCCGTTCCCGCCGAACGGCAGGTGCGCCTCCGCGCCGGAGGTCGAGTTGTTCACGCTCACCATGCCCGCGCCGATGCCCTCGCGGAACGCGAACGCCTTCGCCGGGTCCGTGGTGTAGATCGCGGACGACAGGCCGTAGCCGGGCAGGTTGCCGAGCTCGATCGCCTCGTCCAGCGCGCGGTAGGCGGTGACGCCGACGACCGGCCCGAACGTCTCGTGGCGGAACAGGTCGTCGTCCGGCCGGACACCGTCCACGATGACCGGGTGGTAGAACAGGCCGCGCTCCGGGTCGCCGCGGAAACCGTTGCGGGGGTTGGCGTTCGTGATCCGGCCCAACCCCGTCGAGCCGTGCGTGACGTGGTGGTCGCCGATCCAGCCGAGGTACTCCTCGAACCGCGCCGCGAACTTCCCGTCCAGCATCGGCCCGTACAGCACGTCCTCGTCGAACGGGTCGCCGACCACCGCCGTCCCGGCCGCCTCCGCGAACCGCCGCACGAACTCGCCGTGCACGTCCTCGTGCACGACCACCGTGCCCAACGACGTGCACCGCTGCCCGCCGGTGCCGAAGCCGGAGAACAACGCGCCCCGCACCGCCAGGTCCAGGTCGGCGTCCTCGGTGACCACCATCGGGTTCTTGCCGCCCAGCTCCAGGCACGGCGACTGGAGGTGCCGCCCGCACAGCTCGCCGAGCCGCGACCCCACCGCCGACGACCCGGTGAACGCGACCTTGTCCACCAGTCCCTGCCCGAGACCGGAGTCGAGCCCGCGGAAGGTCTCCTCGCCGTCCGCGAAGACGATCTCGAACACGCCCTCCGGCACGCCCGCGCGCATGACGACGTCGTAGAACGCCCGAGCGGACGCGGCCGAGTACTCGGCGGGCTTCCAGACCACCGAGTTGCCGCACAGCAGCGACGGCACGATGCTCCACGACGGCACCGCCACCGGGAAGTTGCCCGCCGTGACGACCACCGTGCCGCCGACCGGCTCGCGGAAGGTGAACAGCTGCTTGTCCGGCATCTCCGAGGGCACGGTGTGCCCGTACAGCCGGCGTCCCTCACCCGAGAAGAACGTGCACGTGTCCACGACCTCCCGCACCTCGCCGCGGGCTTCGGGCAGGGGCTTGCCGATCTCCCGGGTGACGATCCGCGCCAGCGCCTCGGCGTTGGCCTCGACCAACCGCCCGATGTTCGCCACCACCTGCCCCCGCACCGGCGCGGGCACCCGGGCCCACTCCCGCTGCGCCGACCGGGCCCGGCGGGCGGCGGCCACGAACTCCTCCGCCCCGACCAGGTCGACGCGCGTGACGACATCGGACAGGTCGGCGGGATTGGAGGACACGTAGGTCGTCATGCGCCCAGCGTCGTCCGGACCGCGCCACGTGCCAAGGGTCGATCGGCCGGAAGGGCGCTACTCGCCCTTCTGCCCGTCCGCCAGCTCGCGGAGGAAGTCCAGGTGGCCGACGTGCCTGCCGGTCTCCTGCACCAGGTGGGCTAGGACCCAACGCACGGTGCGGCCGATGCCGTCGTGGTCGCCCCTGGTGCGGTCGTCCGGGCCGAGGCCCTTGAGCGCGAAGGCCGACCGCTCCCACTCGGCGCGGTACTCGGCGATCACCGACTCCACCGTGTCGCCGTCGTGCAGGAGCCACGACGCGTCCGCGTCCTCGCCCCACAACGACGGCAGCTCGACGCCGCCCGCCTCGATCGACAGCCACCACCGCTCGACCGCGGTCAAGTGCCGCAGCACGCCGAGCGCGCTCACCACCGGTGACGTCGGGATCGGTGTCGCCGCAGCGTCCTCCCAGCTCAGGCCCTCCACCTTCGACACGGCGGTCAGCCGCAGGAAGGTCAGGAACTCGGTCAGCAGCCGCAGCTCGTCGTGGGCGTCCGCCGCGGGCCACACGCGTTCGTTCGAACTCATGTTCGACACCTTAGCTCCTGCGGTACCACCGCGGCGACGTGGTGACCGGTGGCTTCAACGCCGCCGCGCGCACCACCAGCACGTTGGGCCCCGACCGTGCCGCGTAGTCGTCCAGGCGCGACCGGAACTCGTCGCCGAAACCGTCCACGGCGGACGCCTCCACGCCGAAGCTGCCCGCCAGCGCCACGAAGTCCGGCGACCGCAGGTCGACCCCGAACGGCTCGTGGCCGGCCCGCGCCTGGTCGTGCCGCAGCATCCCGTAGCCGCCGTCGTCCACCAGCACCACGGTCACCGGCAGCTGCTCCTGCGCGGCCGTGGCCAGGTCGCCGACCGCGAACAGGAACCCGCCGTCGCCGCACACCGCCACCACCCGCCCGGTCACCGCGGCGCCCAGCGCGGCGGGGAAGCCGAAGCCGAGCGTGCCCCACCCCACCGGGTACGCCAGCCCGCGCGGCCGGGTGAACCGGCCGAACCCGCCGACCCAGTACCCGGCCACGCACATGTCGGCCACCACCCGGCGCCCCTCCATCGCCTCCAGCAGCGGCACCGCGCGCGGCTCGTCCGCCTCGACCGCCTTGCGCACCAGGTCGTTCAGCTCGGCCACCCGGGACGCGACCCCGGTGTCCGGGCGCGCGGGCACGGCGGCGGCCAGCGCCGAGACCACCATCCGCGCGTCGCCGCGCAACGTCACGTCGGGCCGGTAGGTGCGGATCGCCTCCACGTTCACGTTCAGCAGCCGGGGCGGCGCGGGTTGCAGCCAGTTCTGCGTCATCATCCCGTCGAAGTCGCTGCCCACCCCGATGACCAGGTCGGCCTCGTCCCACAGCGCGCCGACCTCCGGCAGGTGCGCCGGCCCCTGCACCACGTTCGGGTGGTCGACCAGCCCGCGCGCGCCGTACGTGGTGAGGATCGGCGCGCCGATGAGCGAGGCCAGCGCGCCCACCGCCGCACCCGCGCCCGACCGCGCGGCGCCGCCGCCGGCCCAGATCAGCGGGCGTTCGGCGGCGGCCACCAGCTCCACGCCCGGCGCGAGGTCCGGCACCGACGGCGCGCGGGTCGGGATGCGGTTCCACACACCGGCGTCCGCGGTGAGGAAGTCGGTCGGCACGCCCAGGTACACCGGGCCCTGGGGCGCGGTGGTGGCCAGCAGCGCCGCGCTGTCGGCGTAGACGCCGATCGACTCGGCGGTGCGCAGCGTCCACCCGCCCTTGACCACCGGCAGGAACATCGCCCGCTGGTCGCGCGTCTCGTGCAGGGTGCCCCGGTACTCGCCGGGACGGCGCAGCGTCGACGGGATGTCGGTGGCGATCACCAGCACCGGCGACCCGGACGCGTACGCCTCGCCGGTCGCGCCGAGGCAGTTCGCCGCGCCCGGACCGGTGGTCACCAGCGCGACGCCGAGCCTGCCGGTGGCGCGGGCGTAGCCGTCGGCCGCGTACACCGCCGTCTGCTCGTGCCGGACGCCGACCAGCCGGATGCCGGAGGTCCGCAGCGCCTCCCACACGGGCAGGTTGTGCGCGCCGGGCAGCCCGAACACGACCTCGACGCCGTGCGCGGCCAGCACGCCCAGCAACCGCTCCGCCCCGCTCACCATGCGCCAGACGCTAGGGACGCGACGCCTCGCGGGCAACGTTGCGCTATCGTCGGATACGGCGTGCGTGAGCAGACGTGAGGCTGGAGCCACTCCCCGGCAACGGGTGGCAGATCCGCCGCGGGGTGAGGGCACCCCTGCTCATGGAGTAGCACCGAAGACCGTTGACCGACGCTTGACGCGTCCTTGTCACGCCGGGCCGGGCGGCGGGAGCGAGGACTGCCATGGCGCGATCGTCGTTGACCGAACAGCTGGTCGACCTCCGCCGGAGCTACACCGGCGAGAACCTCACCCAGGCCGTGCCCGCGGTGAAAGCGGTGCTGCACGACCTGCCCGACGACCGCCGCGAACGCGTGGTCGACGCGTTGCGCGGCCAGGCCGACGTGCGCGGCCTGTTCCTGCCCGACGCCGACGAAGACGACCAGCGCGCGCTGGAGTGCGTGCTGCTGCGGGCGGGTCTGGACGCGGGCGGCCACCTGCAACTGCGCCCGCCGGCGAGCATGCTGCGCCCGGCGCACGCGTTCCGCGCCGTCGAGCCGGGCCGTCGCCCGCGCGTGCACCTCACCGAGCACGCCCTCGGGCCGCTGCTGTACGAGCTGCTGCCGCGCCACGACGAGTCGTGGGTGGCGGGCGTGCCGGGGCTGCGCGTCGTCCACCACCCGCGGTCGGTGGAGCTGCGGCTGGTCGGGCTCGACGCGGCGGTGCACCTCGCGGGCGTGGACGAGCGGGCCTGGGCGGACGGCCTGAAGTACGTGCGCACCCTGCTCAAGGGCCGCGGCATGGGCGGCACGTTCATCGACGGCCCGCTCACCGCGGTCGAGCGCGACCACCTGGCCGAGACGCCGTACCCGACGGGCGTCGGCAGCGCCGTGCTGCGCCGGTACCACCTGTTCAGCGCGGCGCCGTGGGTGCGCGCGCTGGCGCAGGGCGACCGGTGGTGGGTCGAGTGGCCCGCGAGCCTCGGCGTGCCCAAGGTCGCCGACCGGCTGCTGCACCCGGTGTTCGGCCTGCCCGACGCGGTGGAGGTGCCCAGCGTCGGCGGCGGCCTCGGCGTGTCCACCGGCTGGTACGACCTGTTCCTGCGGGAGGTCGACGGCCCGGACCCCGACCACGAGGAAGCGCTGGCCGCGATGGAGTGGCCGGAGGGCGTCACGGGGTGGTGGGAACCGCCGCAGGCCGTCAAGTGAGCGGACCTCCCCGGGCGGGTGACACCTGCCCGGGGAGGTGCTCACCCCCGGCGTTCGGTCGAGCGGAGGCGTCCGAACCGACGAAGTCGTCACCGGTGGCCGTGATCACGGCCCAACCGCGCGGACCGGGCGGTGCACGCCGGTAGACTGCGGTTTCGTCCGACGCGACCGCGTCGAGCCGCCGCCAGAGTGTCAGGAGGACCCCGGTGACCCAACAGGCTGCCGAGGCCCAGCCCGAGGTCGCGCCCCGGCGCGTGCTCGTGGCCGAGGACGAGGCCCTCATCCGCCTCGACCTGGTCGAGATGTTGCGCGAAGAGGGGTACGAGGTGGCCGGGCAGGCCGCCGACGGCGACGAGGCGGTCACGCTCGCCACCGAGCTGCGGCCCGACCTGGTGATCATGGACGTGAAGATGCCCAAGGTCGACGGCATCGAGGCCGCGTCGGTGATCGCGGGCAAGCGCATCGCGCCGGTCGTGATCCTCACCGCGTTCAGCCAGCGTGACCTGGTGGAGCGGGCGCGGGACGCGGGCGCCATGGCCTACCTGGTCAAGCCGTTCGCCAAGCGCGACCTGGTGCCCGCGATCGAGTTGGCGATGAGCCGGTTCGCGGAGCTGCAGGCGCTGGAGAACGAGGTCGCGGGCCTCACCGAGCGCCTGGAGACGCGCAAGGTCGTCGAACGCGCCAAGGGATTGCTGATGACCAAGCAGGGTCTGTCGGAGCCCGAGGCATTCCGCTGGGTGCAGCGCACCGCGATGGATCGGCGTACCACGATGAAGGCCGTGGCCGAAGCCGTCATCGAAAACTTCGGGTGACTATCCCCGCGAGTGATACACGTTCGAGTATCGGACGGACCGTCGGGTCATTCTCGGTTACTGCGCGCATTGACCTTGTGACCTGCGGCGATTTGAGCTGGATTTAAGGTGGTTAACGCCGGAGCATTTTCCGGTGACTACCGTCACGATGTGGACACAGAGCAGTAAGACCACCTGTTCAGCGAACTCAACTGAAGCTACGTTCCCTCCCTAACCCAAGCCCTCGTGTGAGGGCTCCGCCTACCGGCGGGATGGTTGGTGTCATGGGAGGTATTCCGGTGTCAGGAGCACGACTCGGCCGAGTTCTGGCGCTGGCGGCGGCTTCGTCGCTGGTGCTCGCGGCTTGTGCCGGAGGCGGCGGCAGTGGCGACGCGGGTGGCGACGTCACCTCGGTCAAGATCGGGTTCATGGGTGACCTCACCGGTGAGAACGCGGCGATCGTGATCCCGCCCCGGAACGGTGCGGTGATGGCGGTCGAGGAGTACAACGCCAAGAACCCCAAGGTCAAGATCGAGCTGGTGCAGTACGACAGCCAGGGCAAGGCTGACCAGGCCACCTCGTTGATCACGAAGGCCATCACGCAGGACAAGATCGTGGCCCTCATCGGCCCGGCCTTCTCCGGCGAGTCCAAGGCGATCGGCGGCCAGCTGGAGGAGGGCAAGATCCCCAGCGTCTCGCCGTCGGCCACGAACCCCGGTCTGGCCCAGAACGGCTGGACCTACTGGCACCGCGTCGTGGCGAACGACGCCGACCAGGGCCCGGGTATCGCGGACTTCCTGGTGAAGGCCAAGAGCCCGAAGAAGGCGTTCGTCCTGTCCGACGACCAGGAGTACAGCGTCGGCCTGGCCGACGCCGTCGCCCAGTCGTTCGAGAAGTCGAGCGTGACGGTCGAGCGCGACAAGTTCTCCAAGGACGCGTCCGACTACTCGTCCACGGTCACGAAGGTCGCCGCGGCGAACCCCGACGTGATCGTCTTCGGCGGGTACTACGCGCAGGCCGGCCGGCTGCTCAAGCAGCTGCGCGACGGCGGCGTCACGGCCACGTTCGCCTCCGGTGACGGCTCGCTCGACCAGCAGCTCGTGACCGGCGCGGGCACCGCGGCCGCCGAGGGCGCCGTCCTCGCCTGCCCGTGCAACATCCCGACGCCCGACGTGACCGGCGCGCTGAAGACGTTCTTCGACAACTACAAGAAGAGCGCCAACGTCGACCCCGCGATCTACGCGACCGAGGGCTACGACGCCGCGACGTCGTTCATCAAGGCCGTCGAGGCGGGCAACACCACCGGCGAGAAGATCAACGAGTTCCTGAAGACGGTCAGCTTCGAAGGCGTCTCCAAGCCGATCAAGTTCAAGGCGAACGGCGAGCCGGAGAACAACGCGATCTTCATCTACCAGGTCGTCGACGGCAAGGTGAAGCTGTTGGGTCCGGCGGAGGAAGCGAAGCTGGAAGGCTGATCCGGGAACGGATCAGGCAAGCGAGCTAGCGCGCTGGGGAGCGGGAGTGTCGTGCGAACGACAGTTCCCGCTCCCCGTCACTATGGCGAAGTTTCTTTCCTCCCCGCCCGTCCCGTGAGGCAAACCTGTCATGCTTGATGATTTCCTCAACCAGTTCCTGCCCAGTACGGTGGGCGGCCTGGTGTTCGGCTCCATCTACGCACTCGTCGCCCTCGGCTACACGATGGTCTACGGCGTGCTGCGTCTGATCAACTTCGCGCACTCCGAGATCTTCATGATCGGCACCTTCACGTCGCTCGTGGTGATCACGGCGATCGCGCCGGCGTCGCCGCTGACCGGGATCGCCCTGTTCGGCGTGATGCTGTTGATCATCGTGGCGTCCGCGGCGATCTCCGGCGGCGCCGCGATGCTGCTGGAGCTGGTGGCCTACCGGCCGCTGCGCAGAAAAGGTGCGACCAGGCTCACCGCGCTGATCTCCGCGATCGGCGCGTCGCTGTTCCTCCAGGAACTGTTCGCGCTGGTCATCATCCCCTGGTTGACCGGCAACGCCGGGCGCAACCAGCAGTCCTCGGCGCGCATCGTCGACCGCGACACGGTGTTCACCGTGGGCAACGCGGCCATCCGCATCGACCAGATCATCGTCGTGGTCGCCGCGGTCATCATGATGATCGCGCTCGACCGCCTGGTGAACCGGACCAAGATCGGTCGCGGCATCCGCGCCACGGCGCAGGACCCCGAAGCCGCCGTGCTCATGGGCGTCAGCATCGACAACATCGTGCGGGTGACGTTCCTGCTCGGTGGCGCGATGGCCGGCGTCGCGGGCGCGCTGTACCTGATGGAGTTCGAGAACACCGTCTTCAACGTCGGTTTCGTGCTCGGCATCAAGGCGTTCACCGCGGCCGTGCTCGGCGGTATCGGCAACCTGCGCGGCGCGCTGCTCGGCGGTATCGTGCTCGGCCTCATCGAGAACTGGGGCGCGATCTTCCTGGGTTCGGAGTGGAAGGACGTGATCGCGTTCACCGTGCTGGTGGTCGTGTTGATGTTCCGCCCGACCGGCATCCTCGGCGAATCCCTGCAGAAGGCCCGCGCATGAAAGGCAACGGAGTGACTGGCAACGCGAATCCGTTGAGGCGCGTCGGCGCCCTGTTCGACGGCGCACGCGACTGGTGGGAACGCGCCAAGACCTGGCAGCGGTTCGTCGTCTACCTCGGCGCGATCGTGTTCGCGCTGATCCTGCCCGCGCCCTGGATCGGCACGTTCATGTCGCCGGGCGCGGACTGGACCACGGTGCTGATCTACCCGATCGGCACCTACATCCTGCTGGCGATCGGCCTGAACGTGGTCGTCGGCCAAGCGGGCCTGCTCGACCTCGGTTTCGTCGCGTTCTTCGCCATCGGCGGCTACACGCTGGCCTACTTCGCCACCGAGCACGGCTGGTCGTACTGGCCGACGGTGGTGTTCGGCATCTTCCTGGCGGCGGTCTCGGGCGTCATCCTCGGCGCGCCGACGCTGCGGTTGCGCGGCGACTACCTGGCGATCGTGACGCTCGGCTTCGGCGAGATCATCCGCATCACCGCGAACAACACCGACGAGATCGGCGGCGCGCGCGGCATCCCCAACATCCCGCACCCGACGGACATGCCGGCCATCGGCCTGGACTTCGGCGTGCTGCCCGCGCCGTACTACTACCTGATGGTCGCCGCGATCGTGCTGGTGATCATCTTCTCGGTGCGGCTGCAGAAGAGCCGCGTCGGTCGCGCGTGGGCGGCGATCCGGGAGGACGAGGACGCGGCCGAGCTGATGGGCGTGCCGACGTTCAAGTTCAAGCTGCTCGCCTTCGCCATCGGCGCCATGATCGGCGGTCTGGCCGGCGGCATCTACGCGGGCAAGGCCGTGTTCATCGAGCCGGGCACCTTCCCGTTCATCCTGTCCGCGACCATCCTCGCCGCGGTCGTGCTCGGCGGCGCGGGCAACCTGCCCGGCGTCATGCTCGGCGCGTTCGTCATCGCCTGGCTGCCCGAGCGGTTCCGCGAGGTCGACTGGCTGAAGGAAGCGCTGGGCAAGGACCCGGCCGAGTACCGCATCCTGCTGTTCGGCGGCGTGCTGGTGCTGATGATGGCGTTGCGGCCGGAGGGCCTGCTGCCCTCCCGCAGGCGCAAGGCCGAACTGCACGAGGGCACCGGCGGCATGGGCACCATGGGTGCCGAGGTCGCGGGTCCGGACACCGATGTCTCGACGACGGAGGCGGCCAAGTGAGCACTCCCGTCCTTCAGCTGGACAACGTGACCATGCGCTTCGGCGGCGTGGTCGCGCTCCGCGAAGCGAAGATCAGCGTCGGCCAGGGCGAGATCTTCGCCCTGATCGGGCCCAACGGCGCGGGCAAGACCACGGTGTTCAACGTGGTCACCGGCGTCTACCAGCCCACCGAGGGCCAGGTGCTGTTCAACGGCGCCCGGATCGACGGCACCAAGCGGTTCAAGATCACCAAGCTGGGCATCGCCCGCACGTTCCAGAACATCCGGCTGTTCCACAACATGTCGGCGCTGGAGAACGTGATGGTCGGCGCGGACGCGCACCACAAGACCGGTGCGGTCGGCGCCACGCTCGGCCTGCCCTGGCACCGCAAGGAGGAGAAGCGCGGGCGCGAGCTGGCGCGGGAGCTGCTCGACTTCGTCGGCATCCCCGGCCGGATGACCGAGACCGCGAAGAACCTGCCCTACGGCGACCAGCGGCGGCTGGAGATCGCCCGCGCGCTGGCCACGGACCCGAAGCTGCTGCTGCTGGACGAGCCGGCGGCCGGCATGAACCCGGCCGAGAAGGAATCGCTGCAGGCGCTGATCCGCAAGATCCGCGACAGCGGCCGGACCGTGCTGCTGATCGAGCACGACATGAGCCTGGTCATGGGCGTCAGCGACCGCGTGGCGGTGCTCGACTTCGGCCAGCTGATCGCAGAAGGGCTCCCGCAAGAGGTGCAGAGCAACCCGAAGGTCATCGAGGCGTACCTGGGGGTGTCCGAAGATGCTTCTTGAGCTCAAGGACATCCACGTCCACTACGGCAAGATCGCCGCGATCAAGGGCATCAGCCTCCAGGTCGAGGACGGTGAGATCGTCTCGCTCATCGGCGCCAACGGCGCGGGCAAGACGACCACGCTGAAGACCATCTCCGGGTTGCGCCCGCTGACCAGCGGCCAGGTGCTGTTCAACGGCGAGGACATCTCCAAGATGCCCGGCCACAAGCGGGTCATCGCGGGCATCGGCCAGTCACCGGAAGGCCGCGGCGTGTTCCCCGGCATGACGGTGCAGGAGAACCTGCTGATGGGCGCGTACACCCGCAAGGACGCGCTCGACGCCGACCTGGCCGAGGTCTACGAGCTGTTCCCGCGGCTGGCGGAGCGCAAGAACCAGTTCGGCGGCACCATGTCCGGCGGCGAGCAGCAGATGATCGCCATCGGCCGGGCGTTGATGACCAAGCCGAAGGTGCTCCTGCTGGACGAGCCGTCGATGGGCCTCGCGCCCATGCTCATCGCGCAGATCTTCGAGATCATCAAGGAGATCAACAAGCGCGGCACGACCGTGCTGCTGGTGGAGCAGAACGCGCAGCAGGCGCTGAAGCTCTCCGACCGCGCGTACGTGCTGGAGACCGGACGGGTCGTGAAGAGCGCGCCCGGACCGGAGCTGCTGGACGACCCGCAGGTGCGCGCGGCGTACCTCGGCGGGCACTGAGCCGGGGACCCGCCGGCCCGGCCCTCAGGGCTGGGCCAGCGGGATCTCGGTGCTCGACTCGTCCTTCAGGTCGGTCAGCGTCGGCCCGCCGTACACGCGCAGGGCCAGCGGTTTCGCGTCCTTGGGCAGGTCGTAGTAGACGTCGTACTCCAGGCGCACGTTCGCGCCCAGGTCGATCGTCTCCGGCTGCCGCTTGACGGCCATGGCCTGCGTGTCGACCGGGTGCTCGGCCTCGCGGTCGTCGATCAGCACGTGCCGGCGCGCGTCGAACGACACGCTGCTGCGGCCGTTGTTGATCACGCTCATCCGGATCCGCACGAACTGGCCCTTGGCGTGGAACTCGGCGTGGCTGCCGATCAGCGTCGGCATCTCGGTGGTCAGGCCGACCAGCGTGAACGCCGTGTCGCCGTCCGCGGTGGTGGGTATCTTGAGCGGCTTCTCGTCCGGGCGCACCGTCTGCACGGGCACCGGGTACGTCGCCGCCGACGTCGCCGTGGTCTCCGTCCCGGCCACGACCGGGGTGTCACCGCACCCGGCCGCCGCCAGCACCACGGCCATCACCAACACCACGCGCCGCACGCCCACCTCCGACTCACCGGGTCACGACCCACCGGGTCACCTTGAATTGCACACCTCGGGCGGCCGAACCGCACCTTCACACCTTCGGGGCATCTCTGAGGAAGCACGTCAGCCGGGCCGTGCAGGCGCGCCGGTCCTGCTCGTCGGTGATCACGATCTCGTAGGTGGCGGTGCTGCGACCGCGGTGGATCGGCGTGCACACCCCCGTGACGACGCCCTCGGCCACGGCCCGGTGGTGCGTGCACGACAGCTCCAGCCCCACGGCCAGCCGCTCCGGCGCCGCGTGCATGGCCGCCGCGACCGAGCCGAGCGTCTCCGCCAGCACCGCGTTCGCGCCGCCGTGCAGCAACCCGTACGGCTGGCGGTTGCCCTTCACCGGCATCGTCCCGACCAGCCGGTCGGCATCCCATCGGGTGATCTCGATGCCCAGCTTCGAGGTGAGCTGCTCGTGGGCGGCGGCCTGGTCGGCGCCGGGGATGTCCTCGGGTGCTGGCGTCACGTGTGCTCCAGTCTGGGCTGCCCAGTCGGTGCGGTGTTGTCGGACCCTCACCCTAGACTCGGGCCGTGAGCACTTCAGAAGCCTCCCGCCTGCTGCTGGTCGACGGTCACTCCATGGCCTACCGCGCTTTCTTCGCGCTGCCCAAGGAGAACTTCCAGACGGGGACGGGCCAGACCACCAACGCGGTCTACGGCTTCACCTCGATGCTCATCAACCTGCTGCGCGACGAGAAGCCGACGCACATCGCGGTGGCGTTCGACGTCTCGCGCAAGACCTTCCGCACCGAGGCCTACGCGGAGTACAAGGCCGGTCGCAGCGAGACACCGGACGAGTTCCGCGGCCAGGTCAGCCTCATCGAGGACGTCCTGGGCACGTTGAACGTCCCGGTGCTGTCCAAGGCGAACTTCGAGGCCGACGACCTGATCGCCACGCTCACCACGCAGGCCACGGCGCTGGGCTTCGAGGTGCTGATCTGCACCGGCGACCGCGACGCGTTGCAGCTGGTCACGGACAAGGTGACGGTGCTGTACCCGGTCAAGGGCGTGTCCGAGATGGCCCGGTACACCCCCGAGCTGGTGCTGGAGAAGCAGGGCGTGCCGCCCGAGCTGTACGCCGACTACGCGGCGGTGCGCGGCGACTCGTCGGACAACCTGCCGAACACGCCCGGCGTCGGCCCCAAGACCATCGTCAAGCTGCTCACGCAGTTCGGTTCGCTGAACGGGCTGATCGACCACATCGACGAGGTGCCGGGCAAGGTCGGCGACGCGCTGCGGGCGAACCTGGCCAACATCATGCTGAACCGGCAGCTCACCGAGCTGGTGCGCGACGTCGAGCTGCCCCTGGGCCCGGCGGAGCTGGAGGCCAGGGCGTGGGACCGCGACGCCGTGCACCGGCTGTTCGACGAGCTGGAGTTCCGGGTGCTGCGGGACCGGCTGTTCTCGACCCTGTCCACCGCCGAGCCGGAGGCCGAGGAGGGCTTCACGGTCAGCGGCGGCGCGGTCGAGGTCGGCGGGGTGGCCGCGTGGCTCGACGCGCACGCGCGCTCGGGCCGGGTCGGCATCGCGTTCCGCTCCTCGGGCGGCGACCTGGAGGGCCTGGCGCTGGCCGCGGTCGGCGGCGAGGGCGGGTACGTCGAGGTCGCGTCGCTGACCGAGGCCGACGAGAACGCGCTGGCCGCGTGGCTGGCCGACGAGTCGGTGGTCAAGGCGGCGCACGACCTGAAGCTGCCGCTGCGGGCGCTGCGGGCGCGCGGCTGGAAGCTGCGCGGGGTCAGCAGCGACACGGCGCTGGCCGCCTACCTGGTGCGGCCCGGCCAGCGGTCGTTCGCGCTGGACGACCTGGCGCTGCGCTACCTCAAGCGCGAGCTGCGGGCCGAGGAGCCCGACGACGGGCAGCTGTCGCTGCTGGCCGACGAGGCGGAGGAGCGGCAGAAGACCGCGCAGGCGGCGATCGTGCGGGCGTTCGCGGTGGCGGAGCTGGCCGACGCGCTGGACGCGGAGCTGGTCGCCACCGGCCAGGAGTCGCTGCTGGCGAACCTGGAGCTGCCGCTGATGATGGTGCTCGACGACGTCGAGGCCGTCGGCATCGCGATCGACACCGAGCACCTGGCGGCGTTGGAGGCGCACTTCGCGGCGGGCGTGAAGCAGGCCGCGCAGGACGCGTACTCGGTGATCGGCAAGGAGATCAACCTCGGCTCGCCCAAGCAGCTGCAGACGGTGCTGTTCGACGAGCTGAACATGCCGAAGACGAAGAAGACCAAGACCGGGTACACCACCGACGCGGACGCGTTGCAGAACCTGTTCGAGTCCACCCAGCACCCGTTCCTGCAGCACCTGCTCGCGCACCGGGACGTGACCAGGCTGAAGTCGACCGTCGACGGGCTGCTCAAGTCGGTGGCCGACGACGGCCGGATCCACACCACGTTCCACCAGACGATCGCGGCGACCGGCCGGCTGTCGTCCACCGACCCGAACCTGCAGAACATCCCGATCCGCACGGACGAGGGCAGGCGCATCCGCGAGGCGTTCGTGGTCGGGCCGGGCTACGCCGAGCTGATGACCGCGGACTACAGCCAGATCGAGATGCGGATCATGGCCCACCTGTCCGAGGACGCGGGCCTGATCGAGGCGTTCCGCAGCGGCGAGGACCTGCACACGTTCGTCGCGTCGCGCGCGTTCTCCGTGCCGACCTCGGAGGTCACCGCCGAGCAGCGCCGCCGGGTGAAGGCCATGTCGTACGGGTTGGCGTACGGGCTCTCGGAGTACGGGCTGGCGCAGCAGCTGCGGATCTCGGCCGCCGAGGCGCGGGAGCAGAAGGAGGCGTACTTCGCCCGGTTCGGCGGGGTGCGCGACTACCTGCACGCGGTGGTCGAGGACGCGCGGAAGAAGGGCTACACCGAGACGATCCTCGGTCGCCGGCGCTACCTGCCCGACCTGACCAGCGACAACCGGCAGCGCCGCGAGATGGCCGAGCGGATGGCGTTGAACGCGCCGATCCAGGGCAGCGCGGCGGACATCATCAAGGTCGCGATGCTCGGCGTGTTCCGCGCGCTGGAGGAGTCGGGCCTGCGGTCGCGGATGCTGCTCCAGGTGCACGACGAACTCGTGCTGGAGATCGCCGAGGGCGAGCGCGAGCAGGTGGAGGCGCTGGTCCGCGCCGAGATGGGCGGGGCGTACCAGCTGTCGGTGGCGATGGAGGTCTCGGTGGGCGTCGGCCGGTCCTGGGACGCCGCCGCGCACTGAGCCGGTCCGGCTGCGGTACGGACAGCCGTACTTCGCTCGCCGCCGCCAGGGGTCATCATTCCTGGTGGCGGAGGGGGTGGGCGATGGACGGCGGTCCGGTGTGGGGTGGCGGCGCCCGGTGGTCGAGGCTGTTCCTCCCGATCGGCGTGTTCCTCGCGCTCTTCGGCGTGCTGAACGCCGCCGAGCTGCCGTTGGGCTGGAAGGACCGGCAGCAGCAGTTCGGCAGGTACCTGGACGCCACGCTCGGCCTCGGCGTCGACTGGGTGCTGCCGCTGATCTGGCTCGTGAAGCTCGTCGAGCTGGCGCTGGGGCTGGTCGCGCTGGCCGCTGTGCTCCGGCGCAGCACCCGGTGGCTCGCGGCGGCCGTGATCGGCTGGCTGGGGGTGTTCACCGCGTTCACCGCCATGGACGTCTGGGCGGCCGACCGCGTCGAGTTGCAGGAGCACACGGTCTACTTCGTCATGTTCGCCGTGCTGCTCGGGCTGATCTTCGTGGTCTCCGCGGTCGAGCAGGTGCTCGCCTCACGCAGGTGAGTCGCGCAGGGGGGTGACGCGGACGTCGCGCGCGGTCAGCTCGGCGCCGCACCCCTCGCACGACACGTGCACGCCGACGTCGCCGCCGCACGTGCGGTGGTGCAGGTCGAACGACGGGCCCTCGGGCGACGCCATCCAGCGGTCGCCCCACTTCCGCAGCGCCATCAGCACCGGGTAGAGCTCGAGGCCCTTCTCGGTCAGCCGGTACTCGTACCGGGTCCGCACGTCCTTGTACGCCTCACGGCGCAGGATGCCCTCCTCGACCAGCGTGCCGAGGCGCTCGGTCAGCACGCTGCGCGAGATGTCCATCTCCGCCTGGAAGTCCTCGAACCGCCGCGTGCCCAGGAACGCCTGCCGCAGCAGCAGCAACGTCCAGCGCTCGCCCAGCAGGGCGGCCGGCAGCGACACGGTGCACAGCTCGTCGGAGACCTTCACAGGGGCCATGCCCATCGACGATACCCCTTGCGTTCGGAAAACGAATCCAGCTAGGGTTCGGAATCCGAACCCAGGGGGCGCTCGCCATGAAAGTCCGCGAACTGCACGCCGCCGAGGCGGGCCACGCCGTCGACGCGGTCTTCCACGGCCTGTCGGCGCGCAGCCGCTACCTGCGCTTCCACGCGCCGGTGCCCCGCCTCACCGGGTCCATGCGGCGCCGGCTGACCGACCTCGACGGCCACCGCAAGGTCGCCGTCGTCGCGGAGTGCCGCCGCACGCCCGTCGGCATCGCCCGCCTGATCGCCACCGGCGAGGACACCGCCGAGATCGCGCTCGCCGTGGTGGACCCGTGGCAGCGCAAGGGCGTCGGCACCGAGCTCGTGGCCGCCCTCGGCCGGCTGGCCGTCGACCTGCGCTACGCCGAGCTGCACGGCGACGTGCTGGGGGAGAACGAGCCCATGCTGCGCCTGGTCGCGCGCGTCTTCCCCGGCGCGCGGCTGACCCGCGACGAGGACGACGTCATCCGCGTCTCCTATCCGTTGAACTACCGGTTGACCCACGAAGACCTGGTGGCCGACCTGCGGTGGTGAGCAGAATGGGGCCCATGCGACGGATCTTCGGGTTGGCGCTCGTCCTGGTCCTGCTGGCGCCACCGGCCGCGGCGTCGACGCCGCCCGGTGAGCAGCCACTGCCCGGCTACACCATCGACAACCCGCCGTTGCTCCCCGCGCAGGTCGGCGGCGAGCCGTCGCGCGTGCTCCAGGGCGTGCACGAGCACGCGGCTTACACGATCGAGGTGCCGCCGCGCTGGAACGGCCGCCTGGCCATGTGGGCGCACGGCTACCGCGGCGCGAGCACCGTGCTCACCGTCGACCCGCCCGCGTACGGCCTGCGCCAGAAGCTGCTCGACCAGGGCTTCGCCTGGGCCGCCTCCAGCTACTACGCCAACAACTACGACGTGAAGGCCGGTGTCCTGGGCACCCACGGCTTGGCGAAGCACTTCGGGAAGCTGGTCGGCAAGCCCCGCGACACGTTCATCGCCGGCGTGTCCATGGGCGGCCACGTCATCGGCCGCTCCCTGGAGCAGTTCCCCGGCTTCTACAAGGCCGCGCTGCCGATGTGCGGCGTGCTCGGCGACCAGGAGCTGTTCGACTTCTTCCTCGACTTCAACCTCGCCGCGCAGGCCATCAGCGGCATCCGCGCGTGGCCCGCGCCGGCCGACTACCTGACCGCGGTCGTGCCGCGCGTCCAGGCCGAACTCGGGCTGACCGGCACGCCGAACGAGCGCGGCGCGCAGTTCGCCTCGGTCGTCGCCAACCGCAGCGGTGGCCCGCGTCCCGGCGCTGCGCCCGCCGTCGCGTACTGGAACGACTTCCTGTTCGGCCTCGCCGCCCCGCCGTCCGGCGGGGGTTTGGCGGCGGACCCGGGCCAGATCGCCACCAACGCCCTGACCCGGTACGAGCCGAACGCGCCGGTCGACGTCAACCGCGAGGTGCAGCGCGTGCTGCCGGAGAACGTGAAGGCCCGCGTCACGCCGAAGCTGACCGAGGTGCCGCGCGTCGCCGGCCGCCCGACCGCGCCGGTGCTGTCGCTGCACGGCCTCGGCGACCTGTTCGTGCCGTTCTCGATGGAGCAGCTCTACGAGCGGGACGTCGAGCGCACCGGCCGCGGCCACCTGCTCGTGCAGCGGGCGATCCGCTCGATCGGCCACTGCGAGTTCAGTCCGAACGAGGTCGGCGCGGCCTGGGACGACCTGCTGACCTGGGCCGACACCGGCCGCCGCCCCGCAGGAGACGTGGTGGACGACCCGGCTGTCGTCGCCGCGCCGGACTACGGCTGCCGCTTCACCGACCCCACCGCCCACACCGCGCCCAACACCACCCGCCGCCTCTTCCCGGCCTGCTAGGAGACCGTCAGCCGGTCGCACGCCGATCGGGATCACCTCGCCGACCGCTGCCGATCCCGATCGGCAGCGGCACCGGGCGGGGCTCCACCTCGGCGCTCACCGCCGACCTCGCGCCGTCCCGCGAGAACGCCGGCAGGGCTCGGAGCCGGAGTCGCGGCCCACCCGGTGGGACCCGGCCTTGACGGCGTGCCGTCCGGGCGGGCTAGCGTGGCGGAAAGCGCTTACCAGGAGGCACGCATGGCACGCAGGCGTTACGCGGTCGTCGGCACCGGCGCACGCGCCGAACTGCACGTCGACGCGATCGTCGGGCACCCGGAGCAGGGGGAGCTGGTCGCGTTCTGCGACGTCAACCCCAGCCGCATGGCCGCCCACAACGAACGCCTCGACCGGCCCGTCCCGACCTACGCCGCCGCGGACTTCCTGCGGATGATCTCCACCGAGCGGGTCGACGTCGTCGTGGTCTGCACGGTCGACCGGCACCACGACACCTATATCGTGGAGGCGCTGGACGCGGGCTGCGACGTCGTCACCGAGAAGCCGATGACGGTCGACCCGGCGGGCGTCGGCAAGGTCTTCGACGCGGTCGAGCGGACCGACGGCCGGGTCACCGTCACGTTCAACTACCGGTACAACCCGGTGCACGAGAAGGTCCGCGAGCTGCTGACCGGCGGCGCGGTCGGCGAGATCGGTTCAGTGCACTTCGAGTGGCTGCTCGACGTCCGCCACGGCGCCGACTACTTCCGCCGCTGGCACCGCGACAAGGCCGACTCCGGCGGTCTGATGGTGCACAAGGCCACGCACCACTTCGACCTGCTCAACTGGTGGGTCGACTCGGTGCCCGAGGTCGTGTACGCGCACGGGCGGTTGTTCTTCTACGGCGACGAGAACGGCAAGCGCCACGGCCACCACCGGCCCTACGACCGCGTGCACGGCTCGCCGGAGGCCCAGGACGACCCCTTCGCGCTGCACGTCGAGCGGGACGAGTGGCTGCGCCGGCTCTACCTCGACGCCGAGCACGAGGACGGCTACCACCGCGACCGGAACCCGTTCGCGCCCGGTGTGTCCATTGAGGACGACATGTCGGTGCTGGTGCGCTACGCCAACCGCGCGAACCTGACCTACCACCTCACGGCGTACTCGCCGTGGGAGGGCTACCGGCTGATGGTCAACGGCAGCCGCGGCCGGCTGGAGCTGGAGGTCGTGGAGAACAGCTGGGTCAGCGGGCAGCAGCCGGCGGTGCACGGCAGGGAGGCCAACCCCGAGGAGGGGCACGTGCGGCTGACCGTGCAGCAGCTGTTCGGGCGGGCGGAGGAGGTCCCGCTGGACGTCGGCGGCGCCGGGCACGGCGGCGCGGACGCGCGGATGACCGGGGTGCTGTACGGCCCGCCCGGCCAACCGGACCCGCTCGGCCGCCGGGCCACGCACCGCGACGGCGCGTTGTCCCTGGTCACCGGGTTCGCGGCGAATCGGAGCTTCGAGACCGGTGGACCCGTGCGCGTGGCGGAGTTGCTCGACGTCGGTTGGCGGTAGCCTGGCTCGGTGCCGCTCCTGGGACCAGCCGACGAGTTGCCGCACCCGCCGCGCCGGGTGCTCGTGGCCGGCACGTCCGGCTCCGGGAAATCGACCCTGGCCAGTCTCGTCGCCCGCACCCTCGGCCTGTCCTATGTGGAGATGGACTCGCTGTTCCACGGTCCACAGTGGACGCCCAGGCCCGAGTTCGAGGCCGACGTGCGCCAATTCGTCAAGGGCGACGCGTGGGCGACCGAGTGGCAGTACCGACTGGTGCGGCCGGTGCTGCTGGAGCACGCCGACACGCTGGTCTGGCTTGACCACCCCCGGCACGTGGTGATGCGGCGGGTGACGGTCCGGACGGCGGTGCGCCGGCTGCGCCGCGAGGAGCTGTGGAACGGCAACGTCGAACCGCCCCTGCGGACGGTGTTCACCGATCCCGAGCACCTGTTGCGGTGGGCGTGGAAGTCGCATGCCCGCACCGGCGAGCGGGTCGGGGCGGTGCTCCGGGGCGAGCACGCCGACCGGCTGGCGGTGGTGCGGCTGCGCGGGCAGCGTGAGGTCGACCAATGGCGGTCCGGCCCGTTGCGACGGGCGGCGGAGCGCGGCGAGGAGTCGGTGCGATGAGCGAGCGGACGGCGTTGGTCCTGGGTGGCACCGGGATGCTGAAGGGGTGCGCGGACGAGCTGCTGGCGCAGGGGTGGCAGGTCGTGCTGCCCAGCAGGCGGCCCGAGGGCGTGCTGGGCGGCGCGGCGAAGGCGGCCCTGCGCGGTCGCGCCCACGTGCCCCACGTGAGCGGCGCGGACGGGGCGCGGGTCGCCGTGGCCGCGGACTGGGCCAGACCGGCCGAGCTGGCCGATCGCGTGCGCGAGGTGGTGGACCAGCCCGCCGACCTGCTGGTCGCGTGGGTGCACGCGAGCTACCGGGACCCCGTGCTGCGGGCCGTCGCGCCCCTGCTCGCGCCGCACGCGCCGGTGGTCGAGGTGCACGACAGCGGCGCCATCCAGGCGGTCCGGGGAGTGCCGGACCCGGCTCTTGACGGCCATCCGACGCAGCAGGTGGTGCTGGGTTTCGTCCGGCACGGCGGCAGCACCCGCTGGCTCAGCCACGAGGAGGCGTCGGTCGGGGTGCTCGAAGCCGTCCACCGCGCCCTGGACGGCAAGCCGCCGTCGGTGCACCAGGTCGGCGAGATCGACACCTGGGCCGCACGGCACTAGCCCGCCCGCCGACGTCGGCCGGAGCCGGTTAGCCCGGCCGCAGGCCCCGGACCAGCGACAACACCGATTCGCGCACGTCGGTGAGGCTGCGTTCGGGCTGGAACACCTGCCAGTCCAGCGCGGTCACGAGCAGCGTGCCGAACAACGCCGCCGACGCCGTGCCGACCCGCACGCCGTCGGGCAGCCGGCCTTCGTCGGACAGCCGCTGCATCTGGCCGCGCACGATGGACACGATGTCGTCGCGCAGCAGGCTCAACGTGTCGTGCCACTGGCCGGGCGTGCGCCACAGCTCCGACACCAGCAGCTGCCCGAACGCCGGGTACTCGGCGAAGAACCCGAGCATCCCGTCCACCAGCGACTCCATCGCCGCGGACGTCTCGGCCTCCTCCTCGGCGACCTTGAGCCGCGCGGCCAGCAGGTCGACCCCGTGCCGCAGCAGCGCGTCCACCAGCGCGTCCTTGCTGGCGAAGTTGTAGTAGACGGTGCCCTTGGCCACGCCCGCCTCGGCGGCGATCTCGTCCACCGTGACACCGGCCGCGCCCCGTTCGCCGACGAGCCGCAGCGCGGCGTCGAACAGCTTCTGCTTGGTCGCGGCGGTGCGGCCGGGGCGCGCGCCGGTCACAGCACCAGTTCTGGCTTGAGGCGGCTGGGAGTCCACACCCGCTGCTTGTACGCGGCGAGCGTCGACAAGGCAAGGCCCGCCGCCAGGTAGCCGACGAGGATCAGCGCGTCCCGGCCCACGCCGCCCAGCGACCCGCCGTACATGAGGTGCCGCAGGCCGTCCACGGCGTAGCCCATGGGCAGCCCGTAGTGCAGCGGGTACAGCGGCACGGGGATGGTCTGCCACGGGAACGTGCCGCCCGCGCTGACCAGCTGCAGGATCAGCAGGACCAGGCCGATGAACTTGCCGACCGCGCCGAACAGCGCGTTCAACGCGTGCAGCACGGCCACGAACGTCGCCGACACCAGCAGCAGGAACGCCAGCGCGCCCAGCGGGTGCGACGGCCGGATGTCCACCACCAGCGTGACCACCGCGTACATCACCACGACCTGCGCCGCGCCGAGCAGCGCGCCCGGCAGCCAGCCGCCCACCGCCACCCGCAGCGGCGACTGCCCGGCCGCCAGCCCGCGCCTCGACAGCGGCTTGAGCAGCAGGAACAGCACGAACGCGCCGATCCAGGTGGCCAGTCCGAGGAAGAACGGCGCCAGACCCGCGCCGTAGCTGCCCGCCGACGTCTGGCTCACCCCGCGCACGCTCACCGGGTCGCCGATGGTCCGCGCGGTCGACTCGCGGGTCGGGTCGTCGGGGTTGGGGATCTGCGAGACGCCGGACGTCAGGCCGTCGCGCAGCTGGTTCGCGCCGTCGACCAGCTGCGCCTCGCCGTCGCGCAGCGCGCCCGCACCGTCGCGCACCTGCGCCGCACCGGACGACACCTGCGCCGCCCCGTCGTCGAGCCGCGTGATGGCACCGGTCAGCGCCGGCGTGCTCGCGGCGAGCTGCGCCGCGCCGTCGGAGACCTGCTTGGCGCCGTCGGCGAGCGTGCGGAGCTGCCCGGCCGTGCCCTGCACCTTGCCGTTGGCGTCGTCCACGGGCCGGCGGGCCTCGCCCAACGCACCCAGCACGCGTTGCACCTGTTCCTCGGTGAACCCGAGCGCGCGCAGCCTGGCGGCCACGTCGCCGTTGACCGCGTCCAGCCGGTTGACCAGGTCCTGCGCCTTGGCGGCGTAGTCCTCGGCGGTCCGGGCGACGGTCTCGTTGCCGTCGGCGACCTGCTTGGCCCCGTCCGCCAGCTGCTGCGACTTCACCGGCAGGTCGGCCGTCGAGTCGCGCAGCTGCGTGAGGCCGGCCGACACCCGCGCCGCACCGTCCGCCAGCGGCACGGTCCCGTCCGCCAGCTGCTGCGCCCCGGTCAGGGCGTCCTGCTGCCCGGTGGCCAGCTTCGTCGCCCCGTCGGCGGCCTCGGCGGTCTTCTGCCGGATCGTGGAGAAGCCGAGCAGCAGCTTGTCCGCGGCCTCCGCGCCGACCTTCACCGACACCGACCGGCGCACCTCGGCCACGACCTGGTTGGCGATCGTGGAGCCGAGGTAGTTGTTCGCGTCGTTGGTGGTCAGCACGATCACGCCCTGGCGCGGCGTGAAGTCGCCGGACGACAGCAGGGCCTGCGAGAAGTCCTCGGGCAGGGTCAGCGCGAACGTGTAGGTCCCGTCGCGCACGCCCCGCTCGGCCTGCGCCGCGTCCACCCGGCGCCAGTCGAACCTGTCGCCGTTCACCAGCTCCTCGGCCACCTCGTGGCCCGCGTCCAGGCGCGTGCCGTCGCCCGCGGTCGCGCCCTTGTCCTCCACGACCAGCGCGGCGGGCACCTGGTTGAGGTGCGCGTACGGGTCCTTGTTGGCGTAGAGGTACAGCGCCGCGTAGAGCAGCGGCACCAGCGTCAACGCCAGCACCGCGAGCTTGGGCAGCTTGCCGGAGGTGATCCGGCGCAGCTCGTTGAACGCCATCCGCACGGAGGTCACTCGGACTCCTCGTTGTCCACGACGTCGTCGTCCACGACGTTGTCGGCGCCGATCCGCGCGACGGGCACGTCGAGCACGGCGGCGCTGGTGGTGCTGCACAGGGCGACGACGGACCGCTCGGGCGTCACGTGCCCGCGCGCCAGCTCCAGCCACCCCTGCGGGTCGCCGTGGTAGCGGTCGGGGCTGTCCAGCACGAGGGTCGTCGCGCCGGGCCTGCCCGCGGCCAGCTCCAGCATCAGCGCGCACCGGGTGGCGGCGGGCACCTGGTCGAACCGGTGGTCCAGGTGCTCGTCCGCGCCGCGCCCGACCAGCCAGTCGGCCACCGCCTTGCGCCCGCTGCGGGCGCCGTTCACGGCCAGCTCCTCGCCGACCACGCCGGCCAGCGTGAGCGACGCCTCGGGCTCGCTCACGTCCGGTGAGTCGACCAGCACGACGTGCCGGCGCAGTTCGGCGGCCGAGGGGGAGACCTCGCCGGTGCTCGGGCGCATCCGCCCGGACAGCACCAGGCCGAGCGCGGTGTGCCCGGTGCCGGGGTCGCCCGCCACCAGCACCAGCTCGCCCGGCTTCACCAGCAGTGACGTCGGCTTCAGCAGCGGACCGTGCGGCCCGGTGACGCCGACGCGCCGCGCGTGGATCTGCACCGGGGGACCTCCCTTTTGAACTGACCGGTCAGTTCAAATAGTGGTCCGGCCAGAGGTGGCGCGCAACCCGACTCGGTGTGATGTGGCGCGCGGTGGCTAGCGCAGCGCGCCGGCGGGGCGGACCTCCCACATCGTCCACAGTGGACGATAACCCTGTCGCGGCCAGAACACCGAGGACAGCGGGTTCGGCGGGTTGTAGTACAGGTAGGTGCCGACCGTGCCCAGCCGGTGCAGCTCGCGGTGCGCGTGCGCCATCAGCTGGCGGCCGACGCCGGTGCCGCGGGCGCCCGGCAGCACGGAGACGCAGTTCACGTAGCCCCAGCGGCCGTGCGGCAGCCTGGTCGCCGTCCAGTTGCCCGGCTCCGACGTCACCACCGCGCACTCCGCCAGCGCCACCGCGATGCCGTCCCGCTCGGCCAGCCACGCCGGGCCGCCCGCGGTCAGCCGCTCGGCCAGCGTCCGCCGCTTCAGCGCCACCGCGTCCGGCCGGTGCACCGTCGAGCCCACCATGGACGAGTAGCGCAGCTCGGCCAGCGCCAGGGCCAGCACCGTCTCCAGGTCGGCGGGCGTCGCCCGGCGGATCGTCGCCGCGCCCGTCACCGGCGGGGCCGGGGCCTGCCGCACCGCGATCACGGTCAGCGGCACCAGGCCGTGGTCCAGCAGGGCCCTGGTCGCCTCGGCGTCCCGGCTGGGCCAGGTCAGCACGCACGCCGAGTCGCGCTCCGCCGGCGCGAGCAGGTCGAGCCGCTTGCGCCAGGCGCGCAGCAGCACGTCCATGCCCGCCGCGCCCGCGCTGCCCAGCAGCGGCGTCAGCTCCCACACCTCGGTGGCCGACCAGAGCCGGGCCGGCGACCGCCGGTCGTGCACCTGCCGCTGCAGCACGCCCGCGACCCTGGTCCCGTCCGGCAGCGCCGCGGTGATGACGTCGCCGTCCGGCGGCGCGACCGCGGGCGGGAGCAGCGGGTCGACGCTCGCGAAGCGCGCGCTCTGCGCCTCCATCAGCCCTTGACCGACGGTCATGTCAGGCAGGTTACGGCTTTCGGGTGCGGAAGATCGCGGTGCCCGGGAACAGCCGGCCGCGCAGCGGGCTCCACTGCCCCCACGTGCGGGTGTGCCCGGCGGGCCACTCCGGCTCCACCACGTCCACCAGCTCCAGGCCCGCGCCGACGAGCGCCCGCACGTAGTCCCCGGTGGTCCGGTGGTGCTCCACGTACGTCGCCCGCCCGGTGTCGTCGACCTCCACGTACGGCGTGCGGTCGAAGTACGACTGGGTGACCGTCAGCCCGCCCGGTCCCGGGTCGTCCGGGAAAATCCACCGGATCGGGTGAGTCACCGAGAAGACCCACGGCGCGCCCGGCCGCAGCACCCGCGCCACCTCGCCGAACACCTCGCCCACGTCCGCCACGAACGGCACCGCGCCGAACGCCGAGCAGGCCGCGTCGAAGCTGCCCGACGCGAACGGCAGCTGGTCGGCGCTGGCCTGCACCAGCGGCACGGGCACGCCGGTCGCCGCGTTCGCCGCCACCGCGTGCCGCAGCATCCCGGCGGAGAGGTCGAACGCCACCGCGTGCGCGCCCCTCGACGTCAGCCACCTGGCGCACGGCGCGGAGCCGCAGCCGACCTCCAGCACGCGACGTCCGCGCACGTCACCGAGGTAGCCGGCGTCCTCCTCGCGGACGCCCTCGGGGCACCAGACGAAGTCCGCCGCGCCCAGGAAGTCGCCGTGCTCGGCGTGGTAGTCGTCGGCGTCGGCGTCCCACCACATGCGGTTGGCCGCCCGCGACTCGGCGGCGTCGACGCCGCGCTTGGCGATGCCGGTGGTGCCGAGCGCGTGTTCCGCGCTCGCGTGCTGGTCGGGCACACTGCTCCATTCAAGGGTCCGGTTTGCCCGGCGGGCTTCCGGCCGCGTACGATATCGCCCGCGTAGTGGGTTCGCGCTGTCCTCGATCGGTGATCACTCGGTGAGTCGGTCTTCGCGGTGGGGCGTGCCCTCCGCGTAGCGTTGAACCCGCAGGCCACCAACCCCAATCCGTACCGGAGCCACCTACCTAATGTCCACCGACACCACCACTGTCCCGGTTGCCGCTGCGCCGAAGCAGGTCGCCATCAACGATATCGGGACGGAGGAGGACTTCCTCGCTGCTATCGACAAGACGATCAAGTACTTCAACGACGGCGATATCGTCGAGGGCACCATCGTCAAGGTCGACCGGGACGAGGTCCTGCTCGACATCGGCTACAAGACCGAGGGCGTCATCCCCTCGCGCGAGTTGTCGATCAAGCACGACGTCGACCCCAACGAGGTCGTCAAGGTTGGTGACGAGGTCGAGGCTCTTGTTCTCCAGAAGGAGGACAAGGAAGGTCGGCTGATCCTCTCCAAGAAGCGCGCGCAGTACGAGCGCGCCTGGGGCACCATCGAGGCGCTCAAGGAGAAGGACGAGCCCGTCAAGGGCACGGTCATCGAGGTCGTCAAGGGCGGCCTCATCCTGGACATCGGCCTGCGGGGCTTCCTCCCCGCCTCCCTCGTCGAGATGCGTCGCGTCCGCGACCTGCAGCCCTACGTCGGCCGCGAGCTCGAAGCCAAGATCATCGAGCTGGACAAGAACCGCAACAACGTGGTCCTGTCCCGCCGCGCGTGGCTGGAGCAGACGCAGTCCGAGGTCCGCAGCGAGTTCCTCAACCAGCTGCAGAAGGGCCAGGTCCGCAAGGGCGTCGTGTCCTCCATCGTCAACTTCGGCGCCTTCGTGGACCTGGGTGGCGTGGACGGCCTGGTGCACGTCTCGGAGCTGTCCTGGAAGCACATCGACCACCCGTCCGAGGTCGTCGAGGTCGGCCAGGAGGTCACGGTCGAGGTCCTGGACGTCGACATGGAGCGCGAGCGCGTGTCGCTGTCGCTCAAGGCGACGCAGGAAGACCCGTGGCGCCAGTTCGCCCGCACCCACGCGATCGGCCAGATCGTGCCGGGCAAGGTCACCAAGCTCGTCCCGTTCGGCGCGTTCGTCCGGGTGGACGAGGGCATCGAGGGCCTGGTCCACATCTCCGAGCTGGCCGAGCGCCACGTCGAGATCCCGGAGCAGGTCGTGCAGGTCGGCGACGACGTCATGGTCAAGGTCATCGACATCGACCTGGACCGCCGCCGCATCTCGCTGTCGCTCAAGCAGGCCAACGAGGGCTTCACGGTCGACTCCGAGTTCGACCCGACCCAGTACGGCATGGCCGCCGAGTACGACGACCAGGGGAACTACATCTACCCCGAGGGCTTCGACCCGGAGACCCAGGAGTGGCAGGAAGGCTTCGACAAGCAGCGCGAGGAGTGGGAGCGGCAGTACGCCGAGGCCCACACGCGCTACGAGGCCCACATGAAGCAGGTGGCCAAGGCCGCCGCGGCCGAGGAAGAGGCCGCCGGGGAGACGAACTACTCCTCCGGTGGCGAGGCTCCGGCCGCCGCGACCTCGTCCAGCACGGGCGCCCCGGCTCAGGCCGGCGGCACCCTGGCCAGCGACGAGCAGCTGGCCGCGCTCCGCGAGAAGCTGTCGGGCGGCGCCTGAGCAGCACCGGTCGGCGCAACGCCGGCTGACTGAACGACGACGATCGCCCCTCGCCCACCTCGGGCGGGGGGCGATCGTCGTTCACTCTTTCGGGGGTGGCTCGGCGTTGTCGTGCGCTAAATTGAGAATGCTATGAGCATGCGGACGGCGGTGTTGGCGGCGATGGTGGTGCTCGCGTGCGCGGGCTGCGCCGCCGTGCAGACGCAACCCGTGGCGCAGCCGCAGATCCCGACGATCGTGCCGCCCACGTCGTTCAGCCGGATCCCGCAGATGACGGACCGGCCGCTGCCGGACGACTGCGAGCTGGTCGTCCCGGTCGAGCTGTTCCACCAGAAGCTCGGCCGCGAGCTGCCCGGCGAGCTGAAGACCATCATCGGCATCTCGGAGCCGTCGCTCGGCCGCACCGGCAAGATCGACTGCTACTACGGCGTGCCCGAGCGGCAGCCGATCGCCGCCGCGCCCGTCATCATCGGCCTGGCCACGTACAACGACGAGCCGACCGCCAGTGCCCGGGTCGCGGACAGCGTGGCCGCCGAACGCGAGGACGGCGCGACCGTCCGCGAGGTCGACGTCGGCAAGCGGAAGGGCCAGCTGATCAGCGCGAAGGACGAGCGCCTCGTCGTCGGCTGGCTCGGCAAGACCACGTTCGTGGCGCGGGCGAAGGTCGGCGTGCTGCCCGAGGACGCGATCGGCGGCTTCCTCGCCGCCGTGGCGCAGCAGTCGATGACCCCGATTGAGCCCGCCTGAAGATCCGTTACGTGGCAGGCTGGTCGCCATGTTGCGCGTGGGGCTCTCCGGTGGCATCGGGTCGGGCAAGTCGACGGTGGCGGGCAGGCTCGCCGAGCACGGCGCGGTGGTGATCGACGCCGACCTGCTGGCCCGTGAGGTGCTCGAACCCGGCACCGACGGGCTGCGCGAGGTCGTGGAGGCGTTCGGCGCGGACGTGCTGGGCGCGGACGGCGCGCTGAACCGGCCCGCGCTCGCGGCGAAGGTGTTCGGCGACGAGCAGGCCCTGGCCACGCTCAACGGCATCACGCACCCGAGGATCGCCGCCCGCACGGGCGAGCTGATCGCCGCCGCGCCCGCGGACGCGATCGTCGTGCACGACGTCCCGTTGCTGGTGGAGAAGGACATGGCGCCGCTCTACCACCTGGTGGTGATCGTGCACGCGGATTTCGACCAGCGCCTCGTCCGGCTCCGCGACCGGGGTCTGCCCGAGGACGACGCGCGCCGCCGCATCGCCGCCCAGGCCGACGACGAGCGCCGCCGGGCCGTGGCGGACGTGTGGCTGGACAACTCGGGCACGCCCGACCTGGTGCTGGCGCAGGTGGACGCGCTGTGGGCGGACCGGCTGGTGCGGTACGAGTCGAACATCAGGCTGCGCCGCTACGCCGGCGGCGCCCCGATCGTGGTGCCGTACGACGAGACGTGGCCCGTCCAGGCGGCCCGGGTCGCCGCACGCATCCGGCTGGCCGCCGGTGGCCGCACGGTGGAGCACATCGGCTCCACGTCGGTGCCCGGCCTCGCGGCCAAGGACGTGCTGGACTTCCAGCTCGGCGTGACGTCCCTGGCGGAGGCCGCGGAGCTGGAGGAGGCGTTGACGCAGGCGGGTTTCCCGTTCCTGGCCGACGCCGAGGACAGCGTGCGGAACGAGGGCGACGCGCCGGAGGACTGGCACAAGAGGTTGCACGCGGGCGCGGATCCGGGACGGCGGGTCAACCTGCACGTCCGGGTCGAGGGCGGTCCGGCGTGGCACTGGGCGCTGCGGTTCCGCGACTGGCTGCGGGCCGACGCGGCGGCGCGGGACGAGTACGCGGCGATGAAGCTGGAGATGGCGGAGAAGCACCGGGGTGACGCGGAGGGTTTCGCCTACGGCGAGTCGAAGGAGCCGTGGATGGCCGCCGCGACCGCGCGGGTCAGCGCCCACTTCGAGGGCGGGCCGTCCTAGAGGGAGGGCCAGGTGTCGTAGATGCCCCGGTGGGTCAGCCACGAGCCGAGGTCGTGCCGGTGGAGGCTGACTTCCTCCAGGGTGCGGTGCACGATGCGCAGCGCCTGGTCGGCGTCGCCGGGTCCGAGGACGCGGCCGGCCACGGCGGCGGCGAACTCCTCGCAGCGCACGATCCGCGCGGTCGTGCCGCCGGGCACGGCCAGGCCGAGCAGGAGGTCGGTGGTGCGCCACGCGCGGCCGTCGCGCTGCACGCGGACCGCGCTGAGCACGCTGGGGCCGCTGCGCGCGTGTCTGGACCGAGGTCGGTGGTGCGTCAGCCGCAGCCCGATCGAGGGCATCAACCAGGTGACCTCCGAATCGGAGAACGGGTCCTCCGGCGTCGGGCACTCCAGCCGCAGTCCCCACGGCTCCACCCGGCACGTGGACAGGTGCCGCGACATGCCGCTGGAGTAGCTGCGAACTGCGCTGACGGTGTCGACCACGTCGACGAGCTGAGGTGTGATGACCGCTCCCACGCGACCCGAGGGTAGCCGGAAGTGTGCTCCGGGTAACTATTCGGTTCGATTCGTTACATCACGGTCTGTGTGGTATGTGGTCTCTATCAGGTGACGGACACCGATGGCGGTTGACCTGCAAGTGTGACGGTCTGTATTACCGTCGACGCCAGGTGGTGATCGTTCCCTGGGACGCGAGCCAGCGCACCGCGTCGTGACCGTGCGCGGCGATGCCGGCCACCGCGCGGTAGGTCGTCTCCAGCGCCCACTGCGCCCGGTCGGCCTGGATGAAGCCGCGGTCCAGCGCCGTCAGCAGCTCGTCGGTGTCCAGCACGGTCACGCTGCGGCCGGTGCGCACGACCAGGTCCAGGTACAGGTCGACGGTCTTCCACACCGAGCCGCTGGAGCTGATCTCGACCACGTCGACGTACAGGTCGTAGTCGCGCTCGTGGCCCGGGTGCCACGACTGCCGGGTGACGCGCAGGCCGTGCGCGGGCAGCAGCCACGACTCGAAGTGGGACAGGTGGGGGTGGCCGGGCACCGGGCGCGACATGTAGAGGCCGTGACTTGTCAGCCGGTACTCCTCGACCCCGCGCAGGTGGCCCTTGGGATCGGTGTTGCTCTTCGCGTCGAGGTCGAAGTACTCGATCTTCGGCGGGTGGATGTGCATGCGTGTCCCGGCGGCAGTCGGCGTCACAGCGCCGACCTTAGGCATCGACACCGGCGGAACGCTCCTTTCTGTCACCCGAAAGTATGATGATCGCTTACTCTTCCCGCCATGTTCGGCATCATCCGCCCCTGCCGCAACCGCCTGGGCCCCGAGCTGCGCGAGTCGTGGCTGGCGCACCTGTGCGGGCTGTGCCTGGCGTTGCGCGACGACCACGGCCACCTGGCCCGCGTGGTCACCAACTACGACGGCCTGGTGATCTCCGCCCTGGTGGAGGCTCAGGCGGGACGGTCGCGGCGCTCCGCCGGGCCGTGCGCCTTGCGGGGCATGCAGTCGGCGGACGTCGCCGTGGGCACGGGCGCGCGCTTGGCCGCGTCGGTGTCCCTGGTGCTGGCCTCGGCGAAGGTCGGTGACCACGTGGCCGACGGCGACGGCGTGTTCGCGCGGGCCCCGATGCGCGGTGTCGGCAGGCAGGTGGCCCGGCGGTGGGCGGCGCAGGCGTCGGAGACGGGCCTCGACCTGGGGTTCGACACGGCGGTGCTGGTGGACGCCGTGCGGCGGCAGTCGTCGGTCGAGGCCGCGGCGGGTCCCGGGTCGTCGGTGCTGACCGTGACGGAGCCGACCGAGACCGCGGCGGGCGAGGCCGTGGCGCAGACCGCGGTGCTGGCCGGGCGGCCGGGCAACGCGGCCCCGCTGCGCGAGGTCGGGCGGCTGTTCGGGCGGCTGGCGCACCTGCTCGACGCGGTGGAGGACCTGGCGGAGGACCGGGCGTCCGGCGCGTGGAACCCGCTGGTCGCCACCGGCACCACGCTGGACGAGGCGCGGCGGCTGTGCGACGACGCGGCGTTGGGCATCAGGCTCGCGATGGCGGAGGTGGAGTTCGCCGACGACCGGCTGGTGCACGTGCTGCTGGCGCACGAGGTGGGCGAGTCGATCCGGCGGGCGTTCGGCGACCCGCACACGCACTCCCACGGGCCGCACGGGCCGGGTCCGCACGACCCGCCCCCGCCGCCCGGCCGGCAGCCCGCGCCGGGGATGTACCCGCCGCCCGCCCGGCCCGGACCGCACGGTCCCTACGGGCAGCCCGGCCCGCACCCCGGCAGCGTGCCGCCTCCCGGTCACGTGCCGCCGCCCTCCGCACCCGGTCACGGCGGCCCGCCGGACCCGCCCAAGGGCGGCAAGAAGCGCAAGCGCGGCGACGAGCCGCCCCCTCCCGGCAGCGGGCTGTGGTGCTGGCCCAAGCTGAAGACGCCGCCGGTGACCCGCGGTGCGATCCTGGGCTGCCTCGCCGTGCTCTACCAGTGCGGCACGTGCCAGTACTGCTGCCGCGACCCGTACCCCGGCCCGTTCAGCGGCAAGCGGCGCGAGGCGTGGTGCAACAACTGCGACTGCGGCCCGAACTGCGACTGCAACTGCGACTGCTGCGGTTGCGACTGCAACTGCTGATCAAGGCCCGCTGACCTGGGCCGGATCGGAAATTGTCGTACCCGCGGCGTACCGTCGTACCCGTGGCTTTCCCAACCGAGATCCCGGTCAAGGCGCACTCGTCGCACCGTCCCGTCGGTGACATCCCCCGCACCGACGGGAAGTTCCGCGTGGTCAGCGACTACCAGCCCGCGGGCGACCAGCCCGCGGCGATCGCGGACCTCGAGAAGCGCATCCGCGCCGGGGAGAAGGACGTCGTGCTGCTCGGCGCGACCGGCACCGGCAAGTCGGCCACCACGGCGTGGCTGGTGGAGAAGGTGCAGCGGCCCACGCTCGTGATGGCGCCGAACAAGACGCTGGCCGCGCAGCTGGCGAACGAGCTGAAGGGGTACTTCCCGGACAACGCGGTGGAGTACTTCGTCAGCTACTACGACTACTACCAGCCCGAGGCGTACATCCCGCAGACCGACACCTACATCGAGAAGGACTCGTCGGTCAACGAGGACGTCGAACGGCTGCGCCACTCGGCCACGATGAGCCTGCTCACCCGGCGTGACGTGATCGTGGTGGCGTCCGTGTCGTGCATCTACGGCCTCGGCACGCCCCAGTCGTACCTCGACCGGTCGATCAAGCTGGAGGTCGGCGGCGAGGTCGAGCGCGACCTGCTGCTGCGGGCGTTGGTCGACATCCAGTACACGCGCAACGACATCGCGTTCAACCGCGGCACGTTCCGCGTGCGCGGCGACACGGTGGAGATCATCCCGGCGTACGAGGAGCTGGCGCTGCGGGTCGAGTTCTTCGGCGACGAGATCGACAAGCTCTACTACCTGCACCCCCTGACCGGCGACGTGGTCAAGGAGGTCGACGAGCTGCGCATCTTCCCGGCCACCCACTACGTGGCGGGCCCGGAGCGCATGGAGAAGGCGATCCGCAACATCGAGGTCGAGCTGGCCGAGCGGCTGGCCGCGCTGGAGCGGCAGGGCAAGCTGCTGGAGGCTCAGCGGCTGCGCATGCGCACCGCGTACGACATCGAGATGATGCGCCAGGTCGGCTTCTGCAACGGCATCGAGAACTACTCGCGCCACATCGACGACCGCGGTCCGGGCACCGCGCCCGCGACCCTGATCGACTACTTCCCCGACGACTTCCTGCTGGTCATCGACGAGTCGCACGTGACCGTGCCGCAGATCGGCGGCATGTACGAGGGGGACGCGTCGCGCAAGCGCAACCTGGTCGAGCACGGCTTCCGCCTGCCGAGCGCGATGGACAACCGCCCGTTGACGTGGGAGGAGTTCGCCGACCGGATCGGCCAGACGGTGTACCTGTCGGCCACGCCCGGCCCGTACGAGATGGGCCAGACCGGCGGCGAGTTCGTCGAGCAGGTCATCCGCCCGACCGGCCTGGTCGACCCGGAGGTCGTGGTCAAGCCGACCGAGGGCCAGATCGACGACCTGGTGCACGAGATCCGGGTGCGCGCCGAGCGGGACGAGCGGGTCCTGGTCACCACGCTGACCAAGAAGATGGCCGAGGACCTCACCGACTACCTGCTCGAACTCGGCATCCGCGTCCGGTACCTGCACTCGGAGGTCGACACGCTGCGCCGGGTCGAGCTGCTGCGGCAGCTGCGCCTGGGCGACTACGACGTGCTGATCGGCATCAACCTGCTCCGCGAGGGCCTCGACCTGCCGGAGGTCTCCCTGGTCGCGATCCTCGACGCGGACAAGGAGGGCTTCCTCCGCTCGGGCACCAGCCTGATCCAGACCATCGGGCGTGCGGCGCGCAACGTGTCCGGCCAGGTGCACATGTACGCCGACCGGATCACCGACTCGATGGCGCACGCGATCGAGGAGACCAACCGCAGGCGTGCCAAGCAGATCGCCTACAACGAGGAGCGGGGCCTGGACCCGCAGCCGTTGCGGAAGAAGATCACCGACATCCTGGAGCAGGTCTACGCCGAGGCGGAGGACGCCATCGCCCCCGGCGGCTCCGGCCGCAACACCTCGCGGGGCAAGAAGCCGACCGGCGACCCGGGCGCCAACGGCCGGGGCGGCTCGGGCGTGCTGACCGACCGCGACACCGGCACGATGGCCCGGTCCGAGCTGGCGGACCTCGTGCAGCAGCTGACGGACCAGATGATGAACGCGGCCCGTGAACTGCAGTTCGAGCTGGCCGCCCGCCTGCGCGACGAGATCCAGGACCTGAAGAAGGAGCTGCGCGGCATGGACGCGGCCGGCGTGAAGTAGCCACTTCGGCCCGCCGGTGGTGTGGGGGAGCACCCCGGCGGGCGGCGTGCCGGCTACCTGGTGAGACCGGTGACCACGTGGTCGATGTGACTTCCAGCGATAAACGGCGGATCTGTCGGCGCTGGGATTCTTGGACGAAACCGCTTGGTGGCGGCAGGTCCCAGCGATAGTCGGCGGGAGTGTCGGTCGTTCTCGATATGCACCGGGAGTGGTGGCGGGTCCTGGAGCCTTACCTGTGCGACGTCGAGGATCTCTGCTTCGCTGGAGCGGTCCGAGCGGGATCGGGCCAGGTTGACGCTGCTACCGGGGCGGATTCGGTGGTAGAGCGCCGAGTGGCGTGTCGGGGGCGCTGCGGAGGTGGCGCTGGTGTGCGGATGGCTCAGTCCAGCCCGGCACGCTTCCGGTAGTCCGCGTAGTCGTCGGCGACCACCCGGTGCGCCCGTTCGACTATGTCCCGCAGCTCGGCCGGCTCGACCTCCGCCACCTGCAGTTCGCCTTCGAGGTGCCGGGCGGTCAGCCACATCCGGTCACCGAACCGGAACAGGAACGAGTGGAACGGGAAACTGATCTCGCCCCACTCCAGGAACGACAGCCGCTCGTCCCACGACGCCAGGACCGGGTCGTGCTCGCTCCCGACGACCAAGCGCTCGTGCAGCGCCCGCGGGTCGGTGCCGAGCACCGCCGCGTGCGGCGCCAGATCGGGCCAGTTGTCCAGCGCACGCAGCGTCAACCCCACCCGGAGCAGGAAGTTCGGCACATACACCTGGTCGTCCCGGAACGTGAGGTCCTCGCCGCCGAGGTAGATCTTGACCGAACGCAGCTGTGCGTGCTCGACCTCGGCCGGCCCCACCAGGACCCCGAACCGCGCCCGATCACCGATCAACCGAACCCCTCCAGGTATTCCGGACATGCGCACCGTACCGGCACGACGGGCCGCCCTCTGCACATCTTCCGCAGAGCAATCCCACCCAGGGCGAGGTCACGCAGCGCAGTGCTCACAGCCGCGGGCCGTCCTGGCAGCGCCGCATTGTCCGCATCGGCACTGAACCACTGCCGCGTACTGCACCGACGATGCCAAAACCCAGTCCGCCCGCCGCTGCGCCTGAAGATGCCTGTGCGTCGGAGGCGAAGCGGTGGTCACCTCGCCGTCATCCGCCGGATAGCGTTGGGAACCGCCATTCACCGCTGACAGTCACAGCCGACGTGCCCGCCGCGGACCTCGCGCAGGCCGTGCCTCGGATCGACAGCGCCGCACCAGAGCTTGTTACACGGCCCACAGGCCTTCGCCGCCCCGACAGCCACGGCCTACGCGCCCCCAACGGCCTTCGGCCCGCCCGCCACGGCGGGAGGACGCGGGACCACTCGATCAGGCCCGTGGCGTGTTAACCCTTCAGCGCGGCGCGGACCTTGCCGACCACCGCGCTCTCGACCTCTCCGACGCGCCCGTCCGCCGAAGCGACCTCCTCGCACACGGCCAGCACCGCCGCCGGGAACGCCGCCGCCTCGTCAGGCGTCTTCGCCGCCAGGATGTCGACCGAACGCCGCAACGCGTCGAGCACGCCGGCCTCGACGTCGGCCGTGGAACCCGCGGGCAGTTCGGGCCGGGCCGCGCCGAGCACCTGCCGCAGCCGGGGCGAGAACGTCGCCATCGCCCGGATGCCCGCGTGGCTCTCCTCGTCCAGCGCGCCCGGCTCGGCCGTGGACACCAGCACCATCGCGCCGAAGACCGCCGTGCGCAGGGTCCGGCCTTCCTCGTCCGTGTAGACAGTCACGTGATCACCCTAATCGCCGCCGGTTAGCGTGGTGCCATGACGTTGGACGAGGTGATCGCGCACTGCCTGGCCAAGCCCGGCGCCGAGGAGACCTACCCCTTCGGCGACGGCGAGCTGTGCTGCAAGGTCGGCGGGAAGATCTTCGCGTTCATCGGGATGGACGGCGGCAGCGTCGGCGTGAAGTCGGGCGCCACCGCCGACGACGCGGGGCACTGGCGCGAGCTGTACCCGGACGACGTCGCGGTCAGCGCCTACATCGGGCGCCACGGGTGGAACCGGGTGCGCATCGGCGGTGCGGTGCCGGACGACGAGCTGCTCGAACTCCTCGACCTGTCCTACCAGCTCGTCCTGGACAAGCTGCCCAGGTCCGAGCGGCCGGCGCTCTCCTAGAACACCCCGCCGGACGGCGGGGTGGAGGACTCCGTGCGGTCCCGTGCGGTGGATCTCCACCACCGCGAGACTGGGACCATGCGACTTCGTCGGCTCCTCCGGTGCGCGGCCCTCGTCCTCGGTCTCAGCGCGGCCACCGCGGTCGCCGGCCCGCCGGTGGCGACCGCCGACGCCGCCGACTGCCACTTCTACCTGCTCATGCAGGGGCACGGCGGCTTGATCGTCGACAGCGCGTGCGGGTTCGGCGAGGACGGCAACGTGGAGACGTGCAAGTCGATCCTGGTGTGGGCGAACGTGTCGCCGCAGGCGGTCGTCGACGAGGCCTGCCGCCTGGCTTCCCTGCCGTGACGCGCGACGGCGCACCGGGGAGGTCCCGATGCGCCGTCGACCACGATCCCGACCTCAGCTGGTGATGTCCTTGCGCGCGAACTTCCGGGCCGCCAGCAGGGTGAAGAACGCCCCGTACGCCAGGGCGGAGAACGTGCCCTTCGCCATCTGCGACCAGTCGACGTCCGACGACAGCAGGTCCGCCCACGCCAACGCGTAGTGCGTCGGCAGGTAGTCCCGCAGGCCTTCGAGCGCGGTGATCTGGTCGAGGATCTGCGACACGATCGACGCCAGCACCGCGCCGCCCACCGCACCCAGCGGCGCGTCGGTGGACACCGACAGGTACAGCGCCAGCCCGGCCACCCAGAACAGGTGGATCGAGATGTAGACCACGGCCAGCGCCACGCCGTAGACACCGGCCCCGAAGGACGCGGCCTCACCGGTCGGCGACACGGCCTCGCCCGCCCCGTACCAGACCACGCCGACGACCAGCGCCACCGCGGGCAGCAGCGCCAGCGCGAACACCGACATCAGCCCGGACGCGAGCGCCTTGCGCCGCAGCAGCCGGTGCCGGGGGATCGGCGCGGCCAGGAGGTACTTCAACGACGACCACGACGCCTCGCTCGCGATCGTGTCGCCGAAGAACAGCGCCACGATCATCGGCAGCAGGAAGCTGCCGCTGACGAACAGCGTCAGGATCACGAAGTTCACGCCGCTGGCCGTGGCCAGGTCGACGAAGCCGCCGGCCCGCCGGTTCGGCGACGCCTGACCGAGCTCGAACGCCACCACCAGGATGAACGGCAGCAGCACCAGGAAACCCAGCACCAACTGCGTCCGCCTGCGGCGCAACTGCCGCACCAGCTCCACCCGCACGGGCAACGTCCGCCCGGCCTTGTACCCGACCTTCGACCCGTCCGGCGCGACCGAAGGGCGCTCGGCCTCCGCGGCGTCCGTCAGATCGGAGATCGCGGCCGGATCGGTGTGCACACCGTTCTCGCTCATTCGCCCACCAACTCCAGGAACGCGTCTTCCAACCGGCGGCGCGGACCGGCCTGGTCCACCGCCACGCCCGCGGCCACGAGCGCCTGCAACGCCGACGCACGCGGCGTGCCGTTGAGGCTCGCGTGGACCTGCTCGCCGTCCACGTGCACGTCGTGCACGCCCGACAGGCTCCGCAGCACGGTGGCCGCCTCGTCCGGCCGGTCGACCTTGAAGCTCGCCTCGCCGCCACCCGTCGCGATCTCGTCGACCGGACCGGCCGCGACCAGCGACCCCTTGTGCATCACGACCACGTGCGTGCACGTCTGCTCGACCTCGGCGAGCAGGTGGGACGACACCAGCACGGTGCGCCCGGCCGCCGCGTAGCGGCGCAGCACCTCGCGCATCTGGTGGATCTGGGGCGGGTCGAGCCCGTTGGTCGGCTCGTCCAGCACCAGCAGGTCCGGCAGGCCGAGCATGGCCTGCGCGATCGCCAGCCGCTGCCGCATGCCCTGGCTGTAGGTCCGCACGCGCCGCTTCACGGCGTTGCCGAGCCCCGCGATCTCCAGGGCCTCCTCGACGTGCGCCTGCTCCAGCGGACGACCCGTGGCCGCCCAGTACAGCCGCAGGTTCTCCGCGCCGGACAGGTGCGGCAGGAAGCCCGAGCCCTCGACGAACGACCCGATCCGCGACAGCACCGGCGCACCGGGGCTGACCCGGTGGCCGAACACCCTGATCCCGCCCTCGGTGGGTCGGATCAGGCCCATCAGCATGCGCAACGTCGTCGTCTTGCCCGCGCCGTTCGGCCCGAGCAGGCCGAGCACCTGGCCGTGCTCCACCCGGAACGACAGGTCCTTCACCGCGACGAACCCGCCGGCGTAGGACTTGCTCAGGTTCTCGATCACCAGCGGCACCGACTCGAGCTCCGGGTCGACGTCGGCGGTCAGCCTTCGGCGGAACCACGCGACCACGCCCGCGATGACGCAGATGATCAGCACGATCGCGATGCCCCACAGCGCGCCGGTCGGCACCTCGCTGGTCGCGTTCACGCCCGGCACCACCGGCACCGACAGCGCGGGCGATGCCAGCGAGATCCGGTACGCGGCGGGCTCCGCGGCGTTCGAGTACGCCATGTCGGTGGTCGACACGACCAGCTGCAGCCGGTGGTCGGCCTCGACCGGGCGCACCGCGCCGGGCAGCGTCACGGTGACCTCGACCGGCGTGCCGTCGGCGGGCAGGTCGGTCACCCGCACCGGCGCGACCGCCGAGCCGGGCAGCGTCCGCACGCCACTGGCGTCGGCGTCGTACAGCTTCACGAACAGCACCGCGCCCTCGGCGGGCACCGGCTGACCCGGCACGGCGGCCACGCGCAGCCGCACCGTGGACGCGCCGGTCAGCAACGTCTGCGCGGTCTGCGGCTCGCTCTGGAACACCGCCGCCTGGCCCGGCATGTCGATCGACAGCCGCGAGGACAGCGAGCTGGACCGCGACACCACCGACCCGAGGCCGGGCAGGCTGGACACCGCCGCCGGGTTGCCGCCCGCCGGGTTGACCACGACCTGCTCACGGCCGGTCAGCGGCACGTCGCGGCGCTCGGTGCCCGCCGAGCCGGTCAGGCCCGGGTAGCTCGGCGCGACGACGTTGCGCAACGACGGCGTTCCGCTGCTGCGGAACGCGCCCACCACGGTGTACTCGAAGCTCGTGCCGGGGTCGGCGCCCTTGCCCTCCAGGTGGAACGCCATCCAGTCGGCGATCTGGCCGCGCAGCTCGGGGCCCGGCGAGCCGCCGTCGTGGCCGCCCGAGTACCAGACGACCTTGACCTTCGCGCCGTTCGCGGCGATCTGGCGGGCGTTGGCGTCGGCCTGGTCGAGGCCGAAGAGGGTGTCCTGCTCGCCCTGGACCAGCAGCGTCGGCTGGGTGATCTTGTCCGCCACCGCCGACGGGGACGCGCGGCGCAGCACCTCCAGGGTCTGCGGCCCGGCCTTGCCGGTGGTCGCGACCTCGGTGTAGGCGGCGCACACGTCGGCCTGGAAGCGCCCGCACGCGCCGTTGAGCGGTCCGACCGGTCGGGGGTTGTCGCCCTGCTGCGGCGGTGCGGTGACCGCGGCGGCGGCGCTCTCGGCGCCTTGGGCGTCGTCGTCCTCCTGACCGGGCTCGGTCGCTTCCTGACCGGGGTTGGTCGCGTCCGCGCCGGACAGGCCGGCGGAGAAGAAGATGCCCGCCCACGACCGCTTGAACACGCCCTCGTCGGCGAACGCCCCCGCCGCCGGGGTGGCGGTGGACACGCCCTCGGCGCGCGCCGAGTTCGGCAGCAGCGCCTGGGCCAGGTCGTTGTAGGTGATGACCGGCGCGATGGTGTCCACCCGCGGGTCGACGCCGGCCAGCGACAGCGCGAGCGCGCCGCCGTAGGAGCCGCCGGTCACACCCACCTTCGGGTCTCCGGCGCTGTCGGTCACGACCTCCTCACGGGTGGCCAGCCAGTCGAGCAGCTTCTGCGCGTCGCGGACCTCGTGGTCGACCGAGTTCAGGGCGATCTGGCCGGTGCTGCGGCCGAAGCCGCGCGCCGAGTAGGCCAGGACGACGAACCCGCGCTGGGCCAGCTCGGTGGCCTGGGAGGCGACGCCGGCCTTGCTGCCGCCGAAGCCGTGCGGCAGCAGGACGGCGGGCGCGGGTGTGCGTTCGGGCAGGTACAGGGTGGTGTCGATCTGCACGGTGCGGTCGCTGTCCGGACTTTCCGGCACGTCGATCACCGCGTCGCGGGTGCTCACCGGGGCGGGGTCGTCCCCCTGGCGCGTGAAGACCACGATGGCGCCCACCAGGGCGACCAACACGACCAGCGCGGGGAGCGACCACCTGCCGCGGAGGCGGTTGAGGGAGGCCACGGAGTTGACCATAGGCGTGATTAGCTGAGAACGGGCTGTCAGCAGGGCGTCGGGCTCTCAGTCGAACCCGCCGATCAGGCCCTGGTCGGGTGCCTCTGATCACCTCCGCTGGCGCGGAACCGCATTCATGCGTGAGACTGTGCAGGCGTGGAGGGGAGTACTCCCTCGCGGCGGTGTCGTCAGCACGGAGCCTGGCGTGAGGTTCCCGGTGCCGCCGGTCGGTCGTTCAAGCCGGCGGAGGAGACCTCCGGTCATTGGCGTGCGCGCGATGCACCGGAGGTTGTGTAGATGTCTGTTCCCGTGTGGCTGTGGTTCGCCACGATCGCCGGCCTGATGGTCTTGTTGGCCATCGACCTCTTCATCGTCGACCGCAAACCACACGAGGTCACCATCGGCGAAGCCGCCCGGTGGGTCACCTTCTACGTCGGTGTGGCGATCCTGTTCGGCCTCGGCATCTGGTTCTTCTCGGACGGCGTCTACGCGGGCGAGTTCTTCGCGGGGTACATCACCGAGTACTCGCTGAGCGTCGACAACCTGTTCATCTTCTTGATCATCATGACCACCTTCAAGGTGCCCGCGATCCACCAGCACAAGGTGCTGCTGATCGGCATCTTGATGGCGCTGGTCATGCGCGGCATCTTCATCGCCGTGGGCGCGGCGGTCATCGCGCAGTTCAGCTGGGTCTTCTACCTCTTCGGGGCGTTCCTCATCTACACCGGCTACAAGCTGGCGCGGACGGACCACGACGAGGGGGAAGAGGAGTACAAGGAGAACGTCGCGCTCAAGGTCGTCCGCAAGGTCTACCCGGTGACCGACACCTACCAGGGCTCGAAGTCGTTCGTGAAGATCGACGGTCGCCGGTTCGTCACGCCGATGTTCATCGTCATCGTCGCCATCGGCACCACGGACCTGCTGTTCGCGCTCGACTCGATCCCGGCGATCTTCGGCCTGACGAAGGAGCCGTTCCTGGTCTTCACCGCGAACGCGTTCGCGCTGATGGGCCTGCGGCAGCTGTACTTCCTGCTCGGCGGTCTGCTGAACAAGCTGGTGTACCTGTCGATCGGCCTGTCGGTGATCCTCGGCTTCATCGGCGTCAAGCTGATCCTGGAGGCGCTGCACACCAACTCGCTGCCGTTCCTCAACGGCGGTGAGCCGCTGCACGTGCCGACGATCGGCATCGAGGTGTCGCTGTCGGTGATCATCGGCGTGCTGGCCATCACCACGATCGCCAGCCTGATCAAGGTGCGGCGCAACCCCGAGGCGGTCAAGCCGGTGCCCGTTCCGCCCGCTCCCAGTGACCATCTGTGAGCGTCAAAATCTCGTAAGCCTTGCTAATGATCGGTGGGGTAACGTGCTGAAGCGTGCGCCCCGATGACTTGCAGTCGTTGACCCAGCCCGGCTCCGTGTCGGTGCGTGGGGACCTCGTCCTGGTGAACGTCTCCACCCCGGACGTCGCCGCGAACGCCTACCGGGGCGGACTGCACCGCGTCGCCCTGGACGGCGGCGGGACGAGGCGTTGGACGTGGGCGGAACGCGACCTGGCACCCCGGATCTCCCCGGACGGCCGCTGGGTCGCGTTCCTGCGCGTCACGGCGCGCGGCAAGGCGCCCCAGCTGCACGTGATGCCCGCCGACGGCGGCGAGGCGCGTGCGCTCACCGACCTGACGCTGGGCGCGGGCGCGCCGGTGTGGGCGCCGGACTCGCGGCGGATCGCGTTCACCTCGCGGGTGCCCGAAGCCGGTCGCTACGGCGCGCCGCTCGTCGAGGGCGGCGAAGCGCCGACGCCGGACGCCGAGGCGCCGCGGCGCATCACCCGGCTGGACTACCGGCTGGACGACGTCGGCTTCACCGCCGACCGGCACGCGCGGCTGTTCGCCGTGGACGCGCTGGACGCCGACGCCGAGCCGGTCGAGCTGACCGACGGCACGTTCTCCGCCGCGGAGCCCACCTGGACGGCGGACGGCGAGGCCGTGCTGTTCCTGGCCGAACGCGACCTCGGCGCGACCGAGGGGTTCAACAACGACGTCTACCGCGTGCCCGCGACCGGCGGGGAGCCCGAGCTGGTCGTGCAGACCCCCGGCTGGGCCGCGCACCCGGTCGCGCTGCCCGACGGCGGCGTGCTCTTCTACTCGCCCGAGCAGGCGCCGCGCACCGCCGCCATCGCGCGGAACATGAGCCTGTGGCGGTTCGACGGCGAGCGGCTCACCCGGCTCACCGACATGGAGACCGTCGACTGCGAGAAGGGCTCCGGCGCGCCGGTCGTGACCGACGCGGGCGTGCTCGTGGCGGTCCGCAACCGGGGCGCGGTCGAGCTGCGGCGCGTGCCGCTGGACGCCGACAACGCCGTGCTCGCCGACCTGGAGCTGCTGGCGGGCGAGCAGGCCGAGGTGAAGTCGTTCGCCGCCGACGGGGACCGGGTCGTGGCCGTGGTGTCCACGGCGGACAACACCGGCGAGGTCGAGCTCGTCGGCGGCGGCACGCTCACCGACTTCGGCTCGACCGTGCCGCTGCGGCCGTCGGTCGAGCTGACCGGCGCCGCGCCGGACGGCTACCCGGTGCACGGCTGGCTCGTGCTGCCCGAGGGCGAGGGGCCGCACCCGGTGGTGCTCGCCGTGCACGGCGGTCCGTTCATGTACCACGGCTGGGGCTTCTTCGACGAGGCCCAGGTGTACGCCGCGGCCGGCTACGCGGTCGTGCTGCCCAACCCGCGCGGGTCCGCCGGGTACGGCCAGGCGCACGGCCAGGCCGTGATCGGCGCGTTCGGCACGGTGGACGTGGACGACATCCTCGCCGTGCTCGACGTGGCGCTGGAGCGCCCGGACCTCGACGCCGACCGCGTGGGCGTGATGGGCGGCTCCTACGGCGGCTTCATGACCTCCTGGTTGGCCGCGCACCACGGCGAGCGGTTCCGCGCCGCGTGGAGCGAGCGCGCCGTCAACGCGTGGGACTCGTTCGCCGGCTCGTCGGACATCGGCTGGTTCTTCACCGACGCCTACTGCGGGTCGAGCCTGGAGACCCAGCGCGCGATGAGCCCGCTGACCTACGCCGAGAAGATCTCCATGCCGTTCATGGTGGTGCACTCCGAGCACGACTGGCGCTGCCCGCTGGAGCAGGCGCAGCGGCTGTTCGTCGCGTTGCGCCGCAACGGCGTCGAGGCCGAGATGCTGGTGTTCCCCGGCGAGGGCCACGAGCTGACCCGCTCGGGCAAGCCGCGCCACCGCGCGCAGCGGTTCGAGGCCGTGCTGGACTGGTGGGCCCGCCACTTGGCCTGAACCAGGGGGAATCAGGGGTCCACCTCCTCCGCGACCGGCACACTGGTCCTTGGCGGAGGAGGTCGATCGGGATGGCGATCGCATCGGGCTGGCCCACCGGCACGTACCTGGAGACGGTGTCCGACGCCGGTCGCGCGGCGCTGCTGCGGCTCGGCGTGCAGAAGGTGTTCCGGCGCGGCGACGCGCTCGTGCGCGAGTCCGAGCGGTCCGACCACGTGATCCTGCTCGTCCAGGGCCTGGTCAAGGCCACGGCGACGCTGGAGAACGGCCGGGTCGCGCTGCTCAACGTCAAGGTTGGCGGCGACCTGGTCGGCGAGATGTCGTTCCTGACCGGCGGGCCGCGTTCGGCGACCGTGACCGCGTGCGTCGACACCCGCACGCGGGTGATCACCGCGGCGCAGTTCACCGACTACCTCACCCGGTTCCCGGCCGCGCACTTCGACCTGGACAAGATGATCCTGCGCACGCTGGAGTGGAGCGAGCAGCGGCGCACGGACTTCAACGGCTACCCGGCGGCGGTGCGGCTGGCCCGGGTGCTGTCGTACCTCACCGATGCCTACGGCCACCGGGGCGTCGAGGGCATCGCGTTGAAGCTCAACCTCACCCAGGGGGAGATCGGTTCGCTCGTCGGGGTGGAAGAGGACACCGCGCGCCGGGATTTCCGCACGCTGCGCGATCGCGGCGTCCTGACCATGGGGTACCGGACCATCACGATCGTGGACCACGACGTGCTGAGGAAGATCGCCGAACTGTGAAACGGGAAACCCGGTGATCGCCCTACTTCCGAACGCCGACCGGGACGATGCTCCTCGTGTGACGCTGGAAATGGTGACGCCCCTCCGCGGACTGGTCTACCGCCTCGTGGTGGCCGTGGACGTCGAGGGCTACAGCAAGCTCGACGCGTTGGACCAGTCGCTGGTCCAGTCGCGGCTGAGCGACGTGCTGGACGTGGCCGCCCGCAAGGCCGGGCTGGACCGCGACCTGTGGTACCGGCAGGTGCGTGGCGACGGCGAACTGGCCGTGCTGCCACCCGACGCCGACGCCGCGTGGGTGGTCGCCCACTTCACCGAGCAGCTCGCCGAGGCGTTGGCCGACCTGCGCCGCGCGGGCACGCCGCTGCGGCTGCGCGTGGCCATGCACTGCGGCCCGCTCACCGCGGGCGCGTTCGGCCTGGTCGGCGACGCCCCGATCGTGACCTGCCGGCTGCTGGACGCCAAGGTGGTCCGCGACGCGCTGGCGGCCACCGACGACGACCTGGTGCTGGCGATCTCGCAGCGGCTGCACGACGACGTCGTGCGCACCCGGTTCCACGAGCTCGACCCCACCCGGTTCCGGTCGACCCGCTTCCGGGTGAAGAGCCGGCCGTACTCGGGCTACGTGTGCACCGGCGCGCCCCGACTCGGTTGGACCAATGGCTAGCGGACGGCGGCGTGGTTGCGGCACTCTCACCGGATGCAGTGGACCGTGCGGGCCGGGCGGCCCGACGACGCGCCCGAGATCGCCAGGATCAACGTGGACGCGTGGCAGCACTCGTACCGCGGGATAGTGGACGACCCGGTGCTGGACCGGATGCTGCCCGAGAGCAGGCTCCCGTCGTGGTCGCGCGTGCTGCGGCTGCCCGAACCCAGTCGGGTGTTCGTGGCGGTCGACGAGAGCACCGGCCGGATCGGCGCCTACTGCGCCGTCGACGCGGTCCGCGAGTCCCAGGACGCGCACCCCGACCTGCACACCGGGGAGCTGGTCGCGATCTACGCCGACCCGCGCTACCACGGTCAGGGCGCGGGGCACGAGGTGCACGAGGCCGGGCTGCGCCACCTGATGGACCAGGGGTTCCGGTACGCGGTCCTGTGGGTGTTCCAGGACAACGCCCGCAGCCGCGGGTTCTACGAGTCGCACGGCTGGCGGCACGACGGGCTGGTGCACTGCTACGAGCTCGGCGACCAGGAGCTGCCCGAGGTCAGGTACGGCCGGTTCCTCCCGGCGCCGCGCCGTCGCGGTCAGCCGAGCAGGGTGTAGTTCAGCTCCTCGCACACCCGCGCCAGCGGCAGGTCGAGGCCGGGGTGCTCCAACGGCAGCAGCACGTCCGGCGAGGCGGGCAGGCCGGTGCCGCCGGGCGGGTCCCACAGGCACACCGCCGGGTCGCCGGAGTCCATCGACGAGCGGTACCACAGCCCGTCCAGCTCGGGGTAGGCCGCGCGGATCGCCCGCGCCCACTGCTGCGTGATCGCCTTGGGCCCGGCGCTGATCTCCTGCGACGCGCCCGCCCGGGTCGGCCACAGGCCGGTGAGGTCGAGCAGCCGCAGCGTCCGGCGTGGCCGCAGCACCACCAGGAACGGGCTGCGCGTCCGCCGGTCCACCACCGACGTCGCCTGGAACACCTCGGCCACCGACGTCCGCACGGTCAGGCCGAAGTACAGCACTCCCTGGTCGTGCGCGTGCGTCGGCCCGCCGTCAGGGCCGGGCGGCTGGGTGTCGAACCGGGCGTGCGGCAGGGGACCGGTGTAGCGGAAGCTGTTCCACCGCTGCGGGTGCAGCCCCTTCGCGGCGAAGATGCGCACCAACCGGGTGGCCCGGTGCACCGCCACGACGTCCTCGGTGCGGCGCAGGTTCGCCTGGAGCACAGCGGGAGAGGGCGGCTGGGGGAGCCGTGACATGCGTGTCCAAGGTTCTCGGCGACAGGGGGTGGGCGCCCGGTCAGGCGGGCGTGCCCAGCTGCGCGGCCAGTGCCGCGACGCGGCGTGGTTCACCGCCGGCCAGCAGCCACTCGCGCGGCGTCGTCGGCGTGCCGTCCACCACCAGGTCCTCCTGATCGGTCGTCATGAACCCGGCGACCACGAGCGCGGGTTGGTCCGGTGGCACGGCCGCGAGCACGGCCTCCAGCCCCGGCAGCACGCCGGCGCCCGCGAACTGCCAGGCGGGCAGCCGCCAGCTGCCCCGGTCCTTCCAGCCGACCAGGCGGCCCACGCCGAGCCGGTGCCGGATGCGGCTGGTGTCCACGCCCAGCTGCCGTGCGGCCTCGGCCACCGTCAGCGCCGAGTCTCGCAGCACGGCGTGCGCCACCACGCTCCGCGCGCGTCCCTGGTCGTCGGTGACGCGGTGCGGGCTCAGGTCGAGGCCGACGTCCTCCAGCGCGTCGCGCTGGTCGGGTGGGAAGTAGCTCGCCGGGTCGGGGTGTGGCGGCGCCAGCTTCTTCGCCGCGTCGGCCACGAGCGACAGGAACTCGTCGGGGGTGACCTGCAGACCTGCCTTGGCCAACACCGCCTCCAGCGCGGGACTCATGCGCACAGGGTATCCCGGTCGTGCGCTTCTGTGCGCATACGTAACCCGATCGTCGGACCGCGTCGACAGAGTGCGCACATCTAGCGACTCTACGTAAACATCCGAGGTGGAGCATGGTGACCTCGGCCTCACTCACGGGGCAGGCCACGCCACGTCCGCCTCGCTCGTCGGAGCGGGAAGCACGAGGGCCGTACCGGCGAATCGTGCGCGCGGCACGTGACGTGGCGGCCGGTCGTCGTGCGGTGGCTCAGGCTTCGCCGGTGATCAGCGCGACCGCGCGGTCACGGGTCGCCTCGTCCACCTCGTCGAGCCGGAAACCGCGGGCCACGACGTGCGCCACCAGGTCGGGCTCCGGCGGGAGGCCGTGCTTGCGCAGGTAGTGCGGCACCGCGCCCGCCCAGATCCAGACGCCGTCGGTGCGGAAGTTCAGCGGCACGTCCTGGTCGCCGGGGATGAACTCGTCCACGTCCAGGTTGCGCGCGGCCAGCACGACCGGCGCGCCCTCCAGGTAGGTCAGCAGCGCGTCGACCAGCTGGGGGTCGAGCATCTGCCGGTTCACCACCGGGCGGCCCGCCTCGTCACGGCCGTCGTAGACGTGCGCGGTGCGCAGGTCGCCGTCCTGCTGCGTCGCCTCGGGTTCGGGCTCGGGCAGCGGCGGCAGGCCGACGCGCTGACGCAGCCACGGCGGGATCCGCTCGTCCTGGCGGGGGAACGTGCGCAGCTCGTCCTGGAAGCCGATCACCGGCGGCGGGTTGCGCCAGCGCGGCTCGTCGTCGGCGTTGAAGTCGACCGAGAACGCGGCCGGCGCCTCGATCTCGTACACCGCGCTCAGCCACGTGCCGCGCACGGGCTCGTACATCCCCGCCCGCAACTGCCCGAACAGCTGCACCACGTCCATCGGCGGGCGCACCGGCCGCCACTGCCCGTCGGGGCCCGCGAACGCCAGGTCCACCTCGATGTGCCGACCGGCCGCCCGGTACTCCGCGCGGATCCGCTGCCAGTCCGGCGGAAGGGCGGGGAGCATGGCCCGGCCGATCTGCTTGACGAGCTGGTTCTGCTCCTGCTCGGTCAGCGGTGTGGCTGGCTGGCTCATGCGTCGAACACCCCTTTGGCTCCCCCCGGACACGGTGGGCTGATCTTAACGGCCACAACACGCCGGCGTGGTCCGGTTGGGTGAGACCACAGGTCGGCGGTACCGCCGCCGGCCCTCGCACCGCTCGCCGCCCGGGTGCCGGCTCCGCCGGTCCCGGACGACCGTGCCGACCTCGCTGACGCCCTCGTCCTTCACCGGCCCGTTGGGGCACCGGCCTCCGGCGAGGTCAGGCAGGGGCGCCCTGCTCGTCCCACCGCCTCCTCGCCAGCTCTCGCCCGTGGTCGTCGAACTCGAGTTCCGAGGCGAGCCGTCCGTTGGGGTGCCACTCGCGGTGCAGGCCGACGGGCAGCCCGTCCCGCATCGTGCCTTCCTTGGCGACCTGCCCGCCGGCGAACCACTCGCGGTAGGGCCCGTGTGGGAAGCCGAACCGGTAGGCGTAGGAGGAGATGACGAAACCGTCGTCGGCCACGTCGACGAGCTCCCCGGTGAACCCGCTGCCCTCGTACAGGGCGCAACCGTCGGTGTCCCAGGTCACGTCGTCCATGGTGACGCGCATGTCGCTCATTCCGACTCGATCTCCACGTTGTTCGGGTCACCGGGCACCGACGAGTTGCGCCCGGTGCTGCTGGGCACGCCGGCGATCATGTTGTTGCAGTTGGCGCAGCACTTGGCCTTGGACGGGAACGGCTCCCAGTGCGGGAAGACGTTGGCCACCCTCATCCCGCGCAGGTGCTCGGCCAACTCCTCCGGTGAGACGTCGTCCGGCACACCGCGGTCGCGCAGCATCTGGTTGACGTTCTTCACCTCGGCGTGCCGCAGGGGGTTGTCGTTGATCGGGAACTCGGTGTGGTTGAGGACCTCGCCCGTTCGGCGGTCGAACTGGGGGTAGCCCTCACCCTCCACCGGGTCGCGGCGCATGTCCTCCATGCGGTCGCGCAAGGCGCCGTGCAGTTGGTCGTCGGGGATCACCGACGTCCGCGGCCCGTTGATCGACTCGTAGATCCGACCGGTCTGGCGGTCGACGGACACCGAGGTGCACATGACGTTGTTCTGCACCCAGTTCTTGGGCTTGCCCGGCGCGTTGTTCGGCGGCAGGGAGCCGTCGTTCATCATCGTCTGCACGACCCGCGCGCGGTCCACCATGACGTCGTTGAGGTAGGACTTGATGTCCTGGCCGTTGTAGTGCGTGATGAGCCCGTCGCCGTCGACCTCGCACAGCTTCGGGTCCAGTTCCTGCAACAGCCTCGGTTCGTGCGGCGTGGACGGCAGGTCGTCGGGCAGGCGGTCCGGGTTGCCGTCCTCGGAGAAGCGCGGGTCCCGTTCCTGGCGGTCGACCTCCGACTCCGGCTTGTCGTCGCCCCCGCGGTCGCGGGCGTCGTCCGGGGTGGTGTGGTCGGTCTTGTCGCTGTCGTGGGTGCCGGGTGCGTAGCCGTCTTCGCTCGTCTTGGTCCTGGTGCCGTCGGGGCGGTGGGTTTCCCATTCGCCGTTGGGCGGGATCTTGGGGTGGCGGTTGCCGTCGGGACCGGTGGTGGCGTCGCTGGTGTAGACGCGGCCGTTGCTGTCGGTCCAGGCGGGTTTGGTGGGTGCGAGGACGTCGGCGTCGGTGTGGCGGGACAGGCGGTTGGCGAAGTCGTTGGTGCCGGCGTCGCAGCCGATGAGGCGGATGGGTGTCCTGCCGTCCCAGCCGTTGCGGCGCAGCAGGTCGCCGTACTGCTCGGGGGTGTAGGTGTGGTTGCCGATGCGTGCACGGCCGTCGGGGGTGATGTGGACGTCGGCGGTGAAGTAGCGCGGGTCCGGTAGGACGCGGTGGGGCAGGTCGCCCATGTCCGAGTCGCCTCGGTGGTGGGAGATGCCGGCGGGGGTGGTCTCGCCGTGGCGGGCGTGCGCTTCGTCGATACTCGGCCGGTCGCCGTCGGGGCTGTCCGGGCGATCCGAGTCCGGGCGGTCGGTGTCGGGGCTGCTGTCGGGGCGGTCGCCGTTCGGGGTGTCGTTGTCCGGCCGGGTGGTGCCCGGGTCGGGGTCGCGGTGGGGCGGGGTCCACGCGTCCGGGTCGCGGCGCTGGGGCGGGATGCCGCCCTGGTCGTGGCGCGGCGGGGTCTGCGCATCCGGGTCGCGCCGGGGCGTGGGCGTCTGGGCGTCGGGGTGCCGCTGGGGTGGTGGGCCGTCGAACGGCCGGTTCGGGGTGTGGGGAGCTGGGCCGTTGGGGTGCGTGCCAGGGGCGGGGCCGCCGCGTTGCTGGGGCGGTCCCGCGGGTGAGTGCGGCGGGTTCGAGTGCGGCGCGTTGGGGTGCGGCGCGTTCGGGCCGGTCGGACCGGTGTGGGTCGGGCCGGTGCCCGCCGGACCGTGAGGCCTGGGGCCGGCGTTGCCCGGACCGGGGTTGCCGGGGTCGGGGTTGGACGGACCGTGGTGGGGACCGCCTGGTGCGTTCGGCCCGGCGTGCGAAGGACCGGTGCTGCCCGGCCCGGTGTGTGAAGGGCCGGTGTTACCCGGCCCGGTGTGGGTCGGGCGCGGGCCGGGGCCCTGGTTGGGTGGGCCGCTGTGCCCGGGACCGGGGTGGCCGGGGCCGTGGGCAGGTCCGTTGCCGGTAGGGCCGGAGGGCGGCTGGCCGGTGTGCGGTGGGCCTGCGGGTGGTCCGGCGTGGGACGGACCTGCGTGTGGTGGGCCGGCGTGGGACGGGCCGGTGCTCGACGGGCCGAACGACGACGGCCTCGGGCCTTCCGGGCCGCGCGGGGTCGGGACGCCCGAGCCGAGGTCGCCCCGGCCGCTCGGCACGGTGGGGCTGTTGCTCGGGGCACCGGGGCTGCCGGGCGTGCCGGTCCAGCCGCCACCGCCCGGCCTGCCGCCACCACCGGGTGAGCCGCCGCCGGGAGCCCCGCCACCCGGTGCACCGCCGCCTGCGGGCGCGGTTCCGGGTGCTGAGGTGGGCTGGTTGCCCTGCGGGGTGGTGCCAGGATCGCGGGAGGGTGCGGAGGTGTTCGGCTGGTCGGGGCGTGCCGGGGCGTCGGGGGTCGCGGCGTTGGCCGCGGAGGTCTGGTCGAAGCGTGGTGCGGGCGCGGGGTTCGGCGCGCCGCCGCCAGGGCTGCCGCCACCGCCGCTGTAGGAACCACCGCCGCCGCTGCCGCCACCGCTGGACGAACCGCTGCCGCCACCACCGCCGTGCGATCCACCGCCGCTACCGCTGCCATAGCCGCCGCCGCTCGGGCCGCCGCCGGTGGGGCTGCCGCTGCTGCTTGAACCGCCGCCAGTGCCGCCGCTGCTGTGTGAACCGCCGTTCGGGCCGCCGTTGCCGTAACCGCCGGGTGCGGGTTGTCCGCCGGGGCCGCCTCGGTGTTCGCCGATGGGCGGGTTGCCGGCGGGGTTGCCGGGGGTGGGGGTGTTGCCGCGTGGGAGGTCGTGGTCGGGGCTGCCGGGGTCGCGTCCCGGGCGGGTGGTGGGGGTGGGCACGTCGGTCGGGTCGCCCCGGCCGGGCCGCGACGCCGAGGACGTCGTGGGATCGGTGGTGGTGCCGGATGCGGAAGTGGTGTCGCCCGGCCGGTTCGACGACGGTGTGGTGCCGGTGCCCGGAGTGTCCGAAGTGGACGGATTGCCGTTGCCGGGGGAGTTGTTGCCTGAAGAGCTGTTGCCGGGGGAGTTGGTGTTGGAGGGGCTGGTGTCGGGGCTGCCGGAGGGCGTGTCGATGTCGGCGCGGCCGGTCCGCAGGAAACCGCCCGGCGTGATGTTGCCGGGGCTGAGCACGTCCAGGCCGGTGACCTTGCCGGCGAGTCTGCCGACCACCTTCATGATCTTCTCGAAGACCTCGACCAGACGCTTGAGCATCGGGGAGACCTTCTTGATGGTGTCGAGCAGGTCCTGGACGATCTTCGCGATCTTCGCGGCCCACTTCGAGATCGCGGTGACCGCCTGCGCCACGATCACCGGGGTGCCGAACCCCAGCGAGAACACCGCTTCCAGCACCCACGCGATCAGCTTGCCCACCAGGTCGGCGATCAGGTCGCGCACCACCTCGCGCACGAACCCCACCACCATGCCCATCAGACCCACGACCGTGCCCACCGTGCCCGCCGCCGACGCCGCACCCGTCAGCGCGTCACCGTGGACCTTCGAGTTGGTCAGGTAGGTCTCCGCCGCCGCACCGGTCCACCCCTCGGTGCCCCGCGCCACCCCGGAGGTGTACTCCTCGGCGATCTTCCCCAACTCTTCGGCGACGTTGTTCCACGTCGTGGAGTAGGACTCGATCACCGGCGGGTTCCCGGCCAGCCAGTCCAGCATGTCCTTGAGCGGCTGCATGTGTTCCATCAGGAACGACGCCGCCGAGGACAACAGGGTGCCGAACGGGTCGATCGCCATCGCCGCCGCGTCCGCCGCCAACCCGACCATGCCCAGGCCGGCCTCGACCCAGTTGCCGTCCTTGATCCCGTTGAACGTGTCCATCGCCGACTCCGCGATGGAGATCCCCGTCGCCCACCCGTTGTCACCGGTACCGGCGTTGAAGAACGACCCCGACTCCGCCGCCGGCGCCTCGACCAGCGGGTTCTCGCCCGCCATCAGTCACCGGCCTTGAAGCTGTCGCGGATCGCCTCTTCCATCTCCCGGTACTGGTCGACGGTGCCCTTCACGGCCTTGCCGGCGGCGTCCATCGCCTCCACCGCGCCCTGGAGCGCGTCCAGCCCGTACTGCTCGACCGGGTCGAGCATCATCCGGAACGGCTGGCAGATGATGCCGTAGGCGTCGGTCGGCATGCTCACCGTCTTCGCCGCGTCCACCGCGCCCTGAAGCCGCGAGCCCAGGTCGTCCAGCTGCTTGCTGTGCGCCTCGAGCGTGTCGGCGACGATCTCGAAACCGGCCATGTGATCCCCCTGGAAGGCTGGTCAGGAAAGGAAGGACTGTCCGCCGAAGTCGTCGTCCTCGTCCGGCCTGCGCGCGGGCCGGCGCGTGGGCGGCGGGGCGGACGGTGGCGTGGACGGCGGTCCGGGACGCGAGGCGGGCGGCGCGGACGTGTCGTCGTCCTCGATCCCGAAGCGCATCTCACGGCCCACCGGCGGCGGCGCGGGCTCTTCGTGCGGCGGCGTGGGGAAGTTGCGCTTGGCCTCGTTGAACAGCACGTTGGCCGTCTCGTCCTGCGTGCCGATGGTCTCGGCCATGGCCTGCTGGAGCAGTTCCGGGATGCGCGCCTGCGCGCGTTGCAACGTCCTCATCACCTCGGCCGACACCTCGGCCATCCGCTTGTCCCGCGCGGATTCGGCGATCTCCAGGTTGGTCAGGATGCCGTTCGAGCCGATGGTGAGCTTCACCGAGCCGTCGCGCGACGCCTCGGAGATGGTCATGCCCTGCACGCGGGCGGCCATCTCCTGGTAGCGCTCGGCCTTCTGCTCGATGCTCTGCTGCCACTGGCCGAGCATCCGCTCGGACGCGCCGATGTCCTCGGGCACGACGGCTCTCCCCCTCGAAGATGACGCGCGGTTGGTCCACTCAGGATGACGCAATGGGGAACGGCCCGGTTCCGATCCCGGGTCGAATGCTCCGATCGGAGCAGAGGTCACAACCGGGCCGTGCCGGCGCCAGTGCCGTGGCCGGGGGCCCTTGCCCCGTGCTCCGACGGTCGGACGGGTGGATCGCGGTGCCGGCCCCGCGTCCTCATCCTGGTCGGCTGTGGACGCGGGGCCGGTGCCGCGAGGCGCCCCGCCGAGCGCCGGAAGACGCGGCGAAGGTCGCCGGTCACGGCACTAGTTCACGCCGAGCAGGTCCACCACGAAGATCAGCGTCTCGCCGGGCTTGATCACGCCGCCCGCGCCGCGGTCGCCGTAGCCCAGGTGCGCCGGGATGACCAGCTTGCGCCGGCCGCCGACCTTCATGCCCGCGACACCGCGGTCCCAGCCGGCGATGACGCGGCCACCGCCCAGCGGGAAGCTGAACGCCTCGCCGCGGTCCCAGGAGGCGTCGAACTGCTCGCCGGTCGAGTGCGACACACCGACGTAGTGCACGTGCACGAGCTGACCGGGGGCCGCCTCGGGCCCGTCGCCGACGGTGATGTCCTCGATCACCAGGTCGGCGGGCGGGGCGCCCTCGTACGGCTCGACCTCGGGCTTGCTCGGGGCCATTTGACTCTCCTGTGGTCGCTCCGCCCCCGGACGCGAGGGCGTTGGGCAATCGGTCCTGCCCTACTCAATCATGTCGTCCCGGGTGCGGCCGACCGGCCTGCACCCGGACCGCAATCGAGGCCGCGCAACCCTTTGCCCCGTCCGTCCCGTCCTGGGTGCATGAGGCGATGGTCCTGGGGTACGCGTGCGGCGCTGTTCGGCGGCGCGGCACTGGTGGTGGGGGTGAGCGCGGCCTCCGCCGGGCCCACCGAGGCGGAGGACTGGCGGATCGTGCCGCCGATCGAGGCCGTGCCGGTGGAGCTGGTGGCGTTCGACACGTGCGACACCGCGCTGGCCGAACTGCGGCAGGCGATCTCGCCGCACGTCGGCGTGCACGGGGTGGGCGGTCACACCTTCCTGGCCAAGACCGACGGCGACGTCGCGATGGAGAGCCAGGCGGGCACGCGGGTGGGCAGCACGGCGCGTGACGCCGCCGCCGTGCCCGAGCACTCCAAGACGAACGCGCACGAGGCGGGCGTCGACGAGCCGGACCTGGTCAAGACCGACGGCAAGCGGGTCGTGACGGTGGCCGACGGCAAGCTGAGGGTGCTGGACGTGGCCACCCGGCAGCTCACCGGCACGCTCGACGTGCCCGGCGGCCACGCCTCCCAACTGCTGCTGCACGAGGACCGCGCGCTCCTCATCGGCGCCCGGCACGGCATCGCCGAGCGGGGGGTCGAGTTCGACAGCCCCACCGAGGTGCACGCCGAGGACTCGTCGGTGACGTTGGTCGACCTGTCCGCCGCGCCGCGCGTCCTGGGCACGCTCAGCGTGGACGGCCGGTACGTCGACGCGCGGCAGGTCGGCGGCGTGGTGCGGATGGTCGTGCACTCGGGGCCGCGGCTGCCGTGGGTGTACCCGACGAACGGCCGCAGCGAGGCGGAGTCCCTGATCGCGAACCGGGAACTGGTCGCCACCGCGCCGATCGAGTCGTGGCTGCCGCGCTACGAGCTGTCCGACGTCGACGGTTCGCGCTCGGAGGGCACGCTGGTCGCGTGCGACCGGGTCAGCCACCCCCAGGAGCACTCGGCCACGTCGATGCTCTCCGTGCTGACGTTCGACTTCCCGGGCGAGCTGGGCAACGGCGACGCGGTGACGATCATGGCCGACGGCGACACCGTCTACGGCACGGGCACGTCGCTGTACGTGGCCGACGACCACCACCTGCGGCCGATGACGCGGTTCGCGCCCACCACGTCCGCGACCACGGCGATCCACCAGTTCGACGTGTCGCAGCCGGGCCCGCCGAAGCACGTCGCCTCCGGGCAGGTCGCGGGCACGCTGCTCAACCAGTACTCGCTGTCCGAGCACCAGGGTCACCTGCGGGTGGCGACGACCTCCGGTGACGCGCCGGGCATCCCCGAGCGGGCGCCCGCGACGCAGAGCGCGGTCACCGTGCTCAAGCGGGACGGCGCGAAGCTCGCGGAGGTCGGCAAGGTCGACGGGCTCGGCGTCGGCGAGCGGATCTACAGCGTCCGGTTCGCCGGGCCGGTCGGGTACGTGGTGACGTTCCGGCAGGTCGACCCGCTCTACACGCTGGACCTGTCCGACCCGGCCAAGCCGCGCAAGGTCGGCGAGCTGAAGATCACCGGCTACTCGGCCTACCTGCACCCCGCCGGTGACGGGAAGCTGATCGGGGTCGGCCAGGAGGCCACGGAGCAGGGCCGCGTCACCGGCACGCAGGTGTCGCTGTTCGACGTGTCGAACCCGGCGGCGCCGACCAAGGTCGCGGGCCACCACCTGCCCGGCGCGAGCTCGGAGGTCGAGTTCGACCCGCACGCGTTCCTGTACTGGCCGGCCCGCGACCTGGTGGTGCTGCCGGTGTTCGGGTCGGGCGCGAGCGGGTCGTCGGCGGGCGGCCTGCTGGTGCTGCGGCTCGGTGACGGCGCGTTCTCCGCGCTGGGCACCGTCCGGCACGAGCAGTCGACCTACGACCCGGGCATCCGCCGGGCGCTGGTGATCGGCGACGACCTGTGGACGGTGTCCGCCGTGGGCGTGGGCGTGGACCGGATCGACGGGTTGGCGCGGCAGGCGTGGGTGCCGTTCACCTGATCTGGTCGTGGAGCAGGCGGTGCGCGAGGACCGTGCCGCCTGCCATCGCCGCCGGCAGCACCACCAGCGCCGCCAACGGGATCAGGCACAGCAGGTAGGTCGGCACGGCGAAGCCGAGCGTGACCGCGCGCCGCTTGCGCAGCGTCCGCCTGCGCACGTCGAGCTTGAGGCCGCGCCGGGTGAACGGGATGCCGGTCAGCTCGATCGCCAGCAGCGACGCGTTGACGAGCACCGCGACCACCGGCACCGCGGTCTGCCCGACGACCGGGATGAACCCGGCGGCGAACAGCGGGATGGCGAGCAGGATCGCGATGCCGACGAGCACGATCGCGTCCCGCGCGCCGACCGCCGCCGACTTCAGCCAGCTCACCTGCTCGGCCTCGGGCACGCCGCCGAGGTGCGTGTCCTCGACGGTCTCCGCGATGTGCTCGTAGAACGGTCCGCCGATGATCAGCGTGATCGCGGTGAACAGCAGCAGTCCGATCGCGACGAACGCGCCGATGATCGAGAACCCGGCGGCGAACCGGGTGGCCGCGCGCAGGCCCTCGTTCCAGTCGTCGGCGAACGGCGTGACCCAGGCGGCGATGTCGTCGATCCACAGCGCGAGCCCGACCAGGCCGCCGATCAGCAGCACGGTCGTGATCAACGCCGGGATCGCGCCGATGAGCAGCAGTTTCGGCGAGCGGAACACCAGCGAGAAGCCCTGGCCGAGTAGTCCGACACCGGTCGAGAAGTCCCGCAGCACCCTGATCACCGGCGGAGCATATCCACCGTGAGGCCCGTGAAGTCGAAAAACAGTGGTCGCGCCGTTCTGGGAGCGGTGCCAGACTGAGGGTCTCTGGGGAGAGGACGTTTCGTCATGGCACTGGATCACACCGAGCCCGTCCTGCTCGTGCGCAAGCGCGCAGACCTCGTCGGCGAGTGGGAGCGGAGCTGCCACCTGGCGCCGTTGCCCGACGACGGCACGCGGTCGACCCTGCTCACCTTGTGCGGGGAGCAGCTCGACCTGGACACGGCGGAGCTGCTGCCCGAGCCCGAGGGGATGCCGTGCGTGGCGTGCCTGCTCATGGTGCCGCCGCCGCACCGCTGAACCGCGTCGTCGTCCACCCGCCGTCGTCAGCCGACGCGGCGGGAGAGGGCCCGGAGGTCCTTGCGGAGGTTGGCGCGCACGAACCGCGCCACGAGAGGGCCGACCAGCCGGTAGTGCCGGCCCGCGTCGCCGCGGACGCGGATGGACGCCATCGTGCCGCCGGCGTGGGCGGTGTCGAACCGGTAGGTGACGTGCATCGGGAACGGCCCGGCGACCGACTTCATCTCCAGCAGCGTCGGCGGCTCGTGCGCCACGACCCGCAGCACGTAGTCGATGCGCCTGCCGAGGAAGTGCGCGGTGCGCGTGACCTCCGCGCCGACGCCGAACCCGCCGCCGGGCGCGGGCGCGCTCAGCTCGGCGCGCTTGATGCCCCGCGTCCACTCGTGGTCGTGGCGCCAGTCCATCGCGTACCGCGCCACGACCTCGGGCGGCTGGTTGACCAATCGGCGCGCGGACACGTCCACGCGCCGATTGTCCATCCGGGACGGCCCCCGCACCCGACGGGGGCCGTGCTCTCCTAGCGGCGACGGCGGAAGCTCAACGCCCGCGCGCCGGCGCCGACGCCGGCCAGGTGCAACGCCACGCACAGCAGGCCGGCCAAGAGCAGCGTCCCGCCGTCCAGGACCGAGCCCAGCGAGGCGTTCGCCAGGTCCAGCAGGAGGGCGAGGCCGAAGATGACCGCGGCGATGATCGCTAACACGGGAAACCTCCCTGGTGAGGTGGGGTGACCACCAGTTACCCCGCGGTGGGGTCCCCCAAGCGCGCGTTCGGCCGCACTTCGTGTGCCCAGGTAGGTCAACGGCTCCGCGTTCGGCACGTCGACCTCGTGGAGGCCACGCGACGATGGTCGGCACAAGCTCGGTGCCGGGAAAAGGCCTGGTCAGCGCGTCACGAACACCCGGTCAGCCGCGGCACGCCGGCACCCGCGGCGGCCCAGGCGACCAGGCCCGCCACGTCCACCCCGTGCGGCGGGTCGTCGCGGTACGGCGTGATGTTGCGCGCGCCGCGGCTCAGCAGCGCCGAAGCGCCCGAGGCGTTGCCGCGCGCGGCGTGGGTCATGCCCACGGCCAGTTGCGCCAGGCCGCGCCACAGCTCCCGCTCGGGCTCGGGCGCGGCCTTCCACGCGTCCTCCAGCACTTCGTGCGCGTGGAACGGCCGGCCGAGGTCGAGCAGGCGCTGGGCTTCGACGAGCGACTCCTCGGGCGTGCGCGGCACGCCTTCGGGCTGGCGCTCGACGCCCGGCAGCCCGTAGGGCAGCGGGCGGCCGAGCCCGTCGCGGGGGCGCGCGTTGCGGGCGCGGCCCTGCTCGTCGCGGTCGCGTGGGCTGGTCGACACGCCTTGATCGTGTCACGGACCGAGCCGTCGCGAAACGGCGCGGTTCAGCTCTTGAGCGGTTCGGAGAACCTCAGGTGGTTGCCCGAGGGGTCGCGGAACGCGCAGTCGCGCACCCCGTACATCTGGTCCACCGGCTCCTGCATGACCTCCGCACCCGCCGCGCGGAGCCGCTCGAACGTGGCGTCGCAGTCGTCCACCCGGAAGATGGCCGCGCCCAGGGAGCCCTTGGCCATCAGCTCCATCATCGCGGTCGCGTCGTCCGCGGGCCTGCCCATGCGCGGGTCCTCCAGGACGATCTCCACGTCGGGCTGGCCGGCCGGACCGACGGACAGCCAGCGGAACTCCTCGATCGGCGCGTCGGTGCGCACTTCGAGGCCGATCACGTCGCGGTAGAAGACGAGCGCCTCCTGCTGGTCGCGGACCTGCAGGAACGTGTGCGAGATCTTCATGCTCATGCCGGGGAACCTAACCGCGCCGGTCAGACTCGTGCTTCTCGAAATCTGCTCGGGCGGGTGACCATTTTGGACCAGCACGCGGGCACCGCGGCGACCTCGTCGTGGCGGCGTGCCCGGTACGCGCTGGGCGTCTCGCCGACCAGCTCGGTGAACCGGGAGCTGAACGAGCCGAGCGACGTGCAGCCGACCTCCACGCACACGTCGGTGACGCTGAGGTCGCCCCGGCGCAGCAGGGCTTTCGCGCGTTCCACGCGCCTGGTCATCAGGTAGTTGTACGGCGTCTCGCCGTAGGCCAGCTTGAACTGCCGGGCGAAGTGGGACGGCGACATGAGCGCGGCGCGCGCCATGGCGGGCACGTCCAGCGGACGGGCGTACTCGCGGTCCATCAGGTCCCGCGCCCGGCGCAGGTGGGCCAGTTCTTCCGGTCGCACGGTGACAGCCTCCCACGGCGATACTGGCGGGGTGTCCGGATCGGACTGGGTCCTGCACGTCGACCTCGACCAGTTCATCGCGGCGGTCGAGGTGGCGCGCCGGCCCGAGTTGCGCGGCAGGCCCGTGGTCGTCGGCGGAGCAGGCGACCCGACGCAGCGCGCCGTGGTGGCCACGGCGTCCTACGAGGCGAGGGAGTTCGGCGTCCACTCCGGGATGCCGTTGCGGCTGGCGAAGAAGCGCTGCCCGGACGCGGTGTTCCTGCCGTCCGACGCGCCCGCGTACGAGGAGGTGTCCGCGCACGTGATGGACGTGCTGCGGGAGCTGCCCGTGGTGGTCGAGGTGCTCGGCTGGGACGAGGCGTTCCTGGGCGCGCGCACCGACGACCCGGAGGCGTTGGCCGTCACCGCGCGCCGCGCGGTCAAGGAGGGGACCGGGCTGGAGTGCTCGGTCGGCATCGGCGACAACAAGCTGCGCGCCAAGCTCGCCACCGGGTTCGCCAAGCCCGCCGGGGTGTACCGGCTGACCAGGGACAACTGGGTCGAGGTGATGGCCGGACGGCCGGTGACCGCGTTGTGGGGCATCGGGGCGCGGACCGCGGCCAAGCTCGCGGAGCTGGGCATCGGCACGGTCGAGGAGTTGGCGCGGACTGCGCCGGAGGTGCTGGGGGCGCGGTTCGGGCCGGCGATGGGGCCCCACTTCCGGCAACTGGCGCTGGGCGCGGGCGACACGAACGTGACCGCGACGCCGTGGGTGGCCAAGTCGCGCAGCCGGGAGACGACGTTCCAGCGGGACCTGGCCGATCCGGCGGAGATCCGGGACCAGGTCCGGCTGCTCGCGCGGCGGGTGGTCGAGGACGTGCGGGCGGAAGGGCGGCCCGCGGTCCGGGTGGTGGTGAAGGTGCGGTTCGTGCCGTTCTTCACCTCCACGCGCGGCGTGTCGCTGGGGGAGCCGACCACGGAGTCCGGGCCGATCGAGGACGCGGCCGTGGCGGCGTTGGCAAGATTCGAGGACACCCGTGCCGTGCGCCTGCTGGGGGTGCGCGTCGAGTTCGCTGGAGGACCACCGTGACGAAGGTCGTGCTGAACGGCTCCGTGTCGCTCGACGGCTACAGCGCCGGGCCCGACGTGGGCGAGGAGCACCCGATGGGCGAGGGCGGCGAGCGGCTGCACGAGTGGCTGTTCGCCGAGGGGGCGGACGGCGACGCGGCGTTCGCGGCGACGGTCGGCGCGGTCGTGCTGGGCAGGCGGACGTTCGACCTGGGGCTGAAGTACTGGCAGGACACGCCGTTCCCGGCGCCGAGCTTCGTGCTCACGCACGAGCGGCGCGCGCCGTTGGCGATGAAGTCGGCGGCGTTCACGTTCGTCGCCGACGGCCCGGAGAGCGCGATCGCCCAGGCCCGTGCCGCGGCGGGGGACAAGGACGTGCTGGTCATGGCGGGCGCGGAGTCGGCTCGGCACGTGCTGCGCGCCGGGCTGGTCGACGAGATCCGGCTCCAGCTGGTGCCCGTGCTGCTCGGCGGGGGCTCGCGGCTGCTGGACGGCCTCCCGCCCGCCGAGCTGGAGCGGATCGAGGCGACCGAGGCGGACGACGTCGTGCACCTGAGGTTCCGCGTGCTCCGTTGACGCCGGTGTTCCGCTGACGCCCGGTGTTCGGGCAAGCCTGGTGTTCGGCGAGGCGGGGTGTCGCGAGGTGCGGCCGGGTGGTCAGGCGAGGTCGAGCGACGAGATCAGGTCGGCCAGCTCGGCCCGGTAGACCTTGCCCGGCTCACGGGTCTGCGAGCGCAGGTGGCCGTAGACCTCCAGCGCCACCAGGCCGTGCATCCGGCCCCACACCCGCAAGGTCAGCGCGAGGGCCGCCGGTGGCAGGTCCGGGTGCTCGGCCCGCGCGAGCTCCACGGTGTGCGGGTCGAAGTCCGACCACTCGTGCCCGCCGTGCGACTGCCGCCGGGCGGCCTTCGGCCAGGCGTCGGCGACCAGGCCGAGCAGGGCCGCGCACGCCCGCTGCTCGGCCTCCACGCCCTCCGCCGGCGGCTGGTAGCCGGGCACCGGGTCGCCGTAGATGAGCCGGAAGCCCTCCGGGTTGGCCAGCGACCAGCTGCGGAGGGTCTCCGCCCACGCCAGGATCCGGCCCGCCGCGTCATCGGCCGGCCGGGCGTCGCGGGCCGCCTCCAGGTGCCGCACGAGGTCGGCGTAGACGTCGCTGATCAGCGTGGTGACCAGGTCGTCGCGGGTGGCGTAGTAGCCGTAGATGGCGTTGGCCGTCATGCCCATCTCGCGGGCGATGGCGCGCAGCGAGATCGCGTCCGGGCCGCCGGTGGCCATGAGCTTGAGCGCGATCGCCTTGATCTCGGCCGACGTCTCCGCGCGCAGCCGCGCCCTCCGGTTGGGCACTCGGTCTCCCACGGTTGACACTCTACAGCGTTGCGGTACTGTCCGCCGTGTTGAAACTATACGCCGTGCAGTAAAAATACGGGGTGAATCACGCGTGGACACCACAGTGGCCCCGGCACGCACCCGTGCCGGGCTCGCGATCGCGTTGCTGGCGTTTGCCCAGTTCATCGTGGCCGTGGACTACAACATCGTGTACGTGGCGCTGCCCGACGTCGGGCGTGCGCTCGGGTTCTCCAGCCAGTCCCTGCAATGGGTGGTCAGCGCCTACGCCGTCGCGTTCGGCGGGCTCCTGCTCTGCGCGGGCCGGGTGGTCGACCGGCTCGGCGCGCGTCGGGCGTTCGTCGCCGGTCTGGTGGTGTTCGGGCTGGCGTGCCTGGTCGGCGGGCTCGCGACGACGCCCGGTGTGCTGGTCGCGGCACGTGCCGTGCAGGGCGTCGGTGGCGCGTTGCTGACGCCGGCGACGCTGGCGTTGATCAGCACGACGTTCGCCGAGGGTCCGAGCAGGACCCGGGCGTTGTCGGTGTGGGGCGCGGCGGGCAGCGGCGGGTTGGCGGCGGGCGCGCTGCTCGGCGGCGTCCTGACCGACGCGTTCGGCTGGGAGTGGACGTTGTTCGTGTTGGCGCCGTTGTCGTTGGGGGCCGCGGCGCTCGCGGTGTCGGTGCTGCCGGCCGACCGGGTCGGCGGTGAGCGGCGGCGGTTCGACGTGCCGGGCGCGCTGCTCGCCACCGCCGGGTCGGTGCTGGTGGTGTTCGGGCTGGTCACCGGCCCGGAGTCGGGCTGGGTCCGCGGCGGGCTCGCGGCGGCGGGAGGGGTGGTGGTGCTCGGCGTGTTCCTGGCCCTGCAACGGCGGACCCGCGATCCGCTGGTGCCGTTGCGGCTGTTCGGCAACCGGGCGCTGGTCCGCGCGATCGGCGTGGTGCTGGTGTTCCAGAGCTCGCTGGGCGGCGCGTACTACCTGTTCACGACCCACCTGCAGGACGGGCTGGGCTACCGGCCGCTGGCCGCCGGGTTGGCGTTCCTGCCGCTGACCCTGGTGTCGATGACCGCGTCGCTCAAGGGCACCGGCGCGGCGATCGCCCGGTGGGGCGTGCGGACCACGCTGGTGGTCGGGATGGTCGTCAACGGCGTCGGCCTCGCGCTGCTGGCCGGCGCGATGGCGTGGGACGGCGGGTTCGCGCTCCTGCTGCCGGGGCTGCTGGTGTGGGGCGTCGGCGGCGGGCTCACGTTCCCGGCGATGTTCGTGGCCGCCTCGTCCGGGGTGGCCGACGCCGAGCAGGGCGTGGCCTCCGCGTTGACCACCACGTCGCAGCAGGTCGGCGGCTCGATCGGGCTCGCGGCGCTGATCGCCTTGGCGGGCACGGGGTTCGGCGCGGCGGGCGCGTTGGCCGTCGGCGGGCTCGCGACCGTCGTCGCCGGGGTGGTGCTCGCCGTCGTGCCGCGTCACCGCGCCGAGGCGGTGATGTCCTCCAGCACGGCGTAGAGCCGGGCGGCGGCGGCCCGGTCGAGCTCCGGCCTGCCCGGGTCGACCGGCACACCCGCGCGGGACGCGGTGAACGGCGTGGCGGGCGGGTCGGCCAGGAACCGGTGGACCTGGCCCGCCGCGTCGGCCGTCGACCGGGCGACCAGGCGGGCCACCAGGTCCAGCGCCCGGCCGCGCAGCCCGCCGACCTGCGCGCCCAGCCCGCTGTCCACGAACATGGGGTTGTGCAGCACGTACCGCACCGCGCTGCCCGGGTGCCGGTCGGCGAACCCCGCGCCGAGCAGGTCGGCGGCCCGCGCGCCCTGGCTGACCGCCCCGAACGCCCGGAACCGGCGGCTCAGCGCGAGGTCGTCCCACTGGATGCCCGGCCCTCGCAGCCCGGCCACGCCGCACAGGCTCACGACCACCGGCGCCGCCGACCGCTCCAAGACCGGCAGCAGCCGTTCCACCAGGGCGAACCGGCTCACCGCGTAGAGCGCGAACGAGTGCTCCAGGCCGTCGGCGGTGACCTCGCGGCGCCGGGTGAACCGGCCCGCGCCGAGCACGAGGTGGTCGACCACGTCGAACCGCGACGCCACCTCGTCGGCCACCGCGGCGGTGCCGGCGACCGTGCGGAGGTCGCCCCGGATCAGCTCCACCCCGTCCGGCGCGGCGGCCGACCGGCCCACCACCGCGACCCGGTGCCCCTCGCCCGCGAGCCGTTCCGCCAAGGCCCGGCCGATGCCGTTCGTGCCGCCCGTGATCACCGCGTTCGCCATAACCTGGAGCCTGGTGCGTGCCGCGACGACCCGAAAGAAGGCACATCGATGTCACTGGTCCCGGTGCCGGTCACGGCCGCCGACCGCGCCGCCTGCTCGGTGTCCGACCTGCTCGCGCGCGTCGGCGACAAGTGGAGCCTGTTGGTGCTGGCCCTGCTCGCCGAACGCCCCTACGGCTTCAACGAACTGGACCGCACCGTGCACGGGCTGAGCCGCCGCATCCTCACCCGCACGCTGCGCAACCTGGAGCGCGACGGCCTGGTGAGCCGGGACGTGCGGCCGGGCAAGGCCGCCGGCGTGGCGTACGCGGCCACCGCGCTCGGCCGCTCCCTGCTGGACTTCGTCGTCCCCTTGGGACAGTGGGCGCTGCGGCACGAGGACGAGATCGAGGCCGCGCGATCGGCCTACGACAACGCTTCCAGCACCCGCCGCGCGGTGTCCACACTGGACTGAGGGTTCTGGCCGGTGACCAGGTTGCCGTCCACGACGACCGTGCTGGACCACGCCGGACCCGGCTGCGGCACCGCGCCGAGCTCACGCAGCCGCGCCTCCACGAAGTAGGGCACCGCCAAGCCTCCCTGGCGCTCCTCCTCGTCGGTGAACACCGTCAGCCGCCGCCCGGCGAACGCGAACGAACCGTCCTCGCGCACCGCGGACAGCAGCCCGGCCGGGCCGTGGCACAGCGCGCCGACGACCTTGCCCGCGTCGTCGAACGCCACCAGCAGCCGGCCGAGGTCCGCGTCGGGCGCCAGGTCCGCCATCGGGCCGTGCCCGCCGGGCAGCAGCACGCCGTCGTAGTCGGCCACGTCGACGTCCGCCAGCCGCAGCGGCGCCGCCAGCTCGTCGTCGAGGGACGCCAGGTACGCGCCGAACTCGTCGGTCAGGCTGACCGCGTCCACGGTCGGCCGCGCGCCGCCCGGCGTGGCGATGTCCACCCGCACGCCCGCGTCCCGCAGCACGCGCACCGACTCGACCACTTCCTCCGCCCAGAACCCGGTGGGGTGGCTCGACCCGTCGGCCAGCACCAGCCGGTCGGCCGCCGAGACGACCACGAGAACCCTGCTCATCCGTTCATTCCCTTCGAGAAGTCGCTGTTCTGCTCGGACAACGACCACCCCATCACGTTTCATCCGGTAGTGTTCGGCTGGCCATAAGCGTGCTTATAGCTCTGGAGTTGCGGTGACCGACCTCGACCTGCTGTCCACGTTCGTGGAGATCTACCGGTCCGGCTCGCTGACCGCCGCCGCCGGGCGCCGCGGCCTCACCCAGCCGGCGGTGAGCGGGCACCTGGCCCGGCTGGAGCGGGAGCTGGGCGAGCCGCTGTTCGTGCGCTCCAGCCGCGGTGTCACGCCGACCGCGCGGGCCGACGCGCTGGCCCGCCGCGTCGGCGCGCACGTGGACGAGCTGCGGTCGGCACTGTCCGAAGTGGACGACCGAGAGGCGTACGCGGGCACCGTGCACCTGGCGGGCGCGGTGGAGGTGGTGGCCGCACGGGTGCTGCCCGCGCTCGCGCCGTTGACCACGCGCGGGTTGCGGCTGCGGGTCACCCTCGGCCTGGCGGACGACCTGCTCGCCGCGCTCGTCAACGCGAGGTTGGACCTGGTGGTGTCCGCGGTGCGGCCCGCGGACCGGGCGGTGGTCGCGACGCCGTTCGTGGACGAGGAGTTCGTGCTGGTCGGCGCGCCGACGCTGGTGCGGACGATCGACCGCGCGCTGCTGGCGTCCGACCCGGTGCGCGCGTTGGCGCACCTGCCGCTGGTCGCGTACGCGGAGGAGCTGCCGATCGTGCGGCGGTACTGGCGCAGCGAGTTCGGCCGCCGACCGCCCAACCCGGTCGCGGTGGTGGTGCCCGACCTGCGGGCGGTGCTGGCGGCGGTGGTCGCGGGGGCCGGCGTGTCGGCGCTGCCGCGGTACCTGGCCGACCCGGCGCTGGCGGCCGGCTCGGTGGAGTTGGCGCACCAGGCGGTCGTGCCGCCGTTGAACACGCTGTTCCTGGCCACCAGGGTCGGCGGGCTGGCGAACCCGTCGGTGGCGCTGGTGCACGGCCACCTGATGGCCCGCTCGCGGGGCTGGGGCGTGCTGTGACGCCCCAGCCCGCGCGGGGGATCAGACGCCGGCGATGGATTGGATCCAGGACCGGTAGCGCGTCACGTTGGTGTAGGCGGTGGTGGTCTGCCGGTCGCTGGTGGACGCGACGCCGACCTGCACGCCGCCCGCCATCATCGGACCGCCCGAGTCGCCGCCCGCGGTGATGCCGTCGCCGCGCCGGGCGCAGATCGCGTTGCCGCCGTAGGCGTCGGTGCAGCCGCCGGTGACGGTCACGTTCGCGACCTTCAGGTACTGCGACTGGCAGTTGATCTCCGAGCCGCACCGGGACGTCGCGCCCCAGCCGTAGACCTGCACGTTCTGGCCGACGGTGACCGAGCCGGGCTGGCCGAGCCGGGCGTAGGTCGCGGACACGGAGCGGTCGAGCCGGACCAGCGAGAGGTCCGACGAGTGGTTGTGCGTCTGGACGCCGTTGGCCACCGTGCCGCCGGAGGTCTGGTCGAGGCTGCCGATGCGGAACGACAGCCCGCCGCCGCTGACGCAGTGCTTCGCGGTCAGGATCCACGTGGGCGCGATGATGGTGGCGCTGCACGTCTGCCTGCCGTTGGAGAACAGCCGGGCCGCCCACGGGGCGTTGCTCGCGTAGCTGCCGCCGATGATGTACGGCGTCACGCCACCCTCCGCCGCCGGCGCGGCCGGCGCCGACGGCGCCGACGGCGCGAGGGCGAGCAGGGAGAGCGACGCGGCCGCGAGCGCAGGGATCAACCTGGTGATTCGCAAGGGGTTCCTCGATTCCGAAGACACGCGATTGCTCGCGCACAGGGGTGTCTTGGGTCACGAGATTCGTACCACTCGACCGGGTGAAAAGGGATATATCGAAACAGTCATAACGCGCGCTATACGGTGGGCGACATGCTCGTCGAACTGGCCATCGGGGACGCGTACGGCGCGGGCTTCGAGTACGCCCCCGCATCGCTCGTGACCAGCCACAACACCCTTGCCGGGTACGTGCGGCACCCGCGGCACCACGGCATCGCGCCGGGCGCGTACACCGACGACACGCAGATGACGCTGGCGTTGGCGGAGTTGCGGGTCTCCGGCGCGCCGTGGACGCCCGAGTCGGTGGCGTCGGCGTTCGTGACCGCGTTCCACCGCGATCCGCGCGAGGGCTACGCGCGGGGTTTCCAGGCTTTCCTGGAGGGCGTGCACACCGGCGCGGAGTTCCTGGCCCGCATCCGGCCCGACAGCGACAAGAGCGGCGCGGCGATGCGCGCCGCCCCGGCCGGGCTGCTGCCCACCGTGGCCGACGTGCTGCACCACACCGACGTGCAGGCCAAGGTCACCCACGACACGCCGGACGGTGTGGCGTCGGCGCGGGCGGCGGCGTTGGCCGTGCACTACTGCCACCACGGGCTCGGTCCGGTGGCGGAGGTCGGCTCGTGGATCGCCGCACGGCTCGGTTCCGACGTGTGGGCGCGGCCGTGGCGGGGCAAGGTCGGGTCGAAGGGCGTGATGAGCGTGCGCGCGGCGCTGACCGCGTTGGCCGACGGCGGCTCGCTGAGCTCGGTGCTGCGGGCGTGCGTCGCCTTCACCGGTGACGTGGACACGGTCGCGACCGTCGCGCTGGCCGCCGCGTCGCGCTCCGCCGAGATCCGCGCCGACCTGCCCCGGGCGCTGGTGGACGGGCTGGAGAACGGGCCGTTCGGCCGCGACCACCTGGCCGGCGTGGACGCTCAGCTGCTGTAGCGGCCGACCAGTTCGGCGACCCGGTCCTCCGGCCACGGGCGGACGTCGCCGAACGTGGCCGCGAAGAACAGCTCCAGGTGCGCGTGCCAGGCCGCGAGCGCCCGCGGGGCGAACGCCGGGTCGGCCAGCGCGTGCGTCAGCTCGACCGTCGTGCCCTGGTCGGGGTCGTGCCGGAACTCCCAGCGCACCCGGCCGGTCGGCGAGTCGAACGCCAGCACGCGCGGCGGCGTCCGCTCGACCAGCGGGCCGGCCGGCACGTGCGGGTTGATCGCGCGGGCGGGCACGCCCTCCTCGCCGTCGGTGAGCAGCGTCCACACCTCGTCCAGCGGACGCCAGACGAGGTCGCGGACGAACCGCACCACGCCGTCGTCCACCCGGCCCTCGTCCAGCCCGAACTCGCGGATGTAGCGCTCCATCGGGCCGCGCACGTCCGTCGGCGGCTCGAACGGGCGGTCGGCGAGCCGGGCCTCCAAGCCCGCGAGGCAGGTGTCCCACCCGGCGGCGTTGCGCCCGGCGCCGTGCTCGTCGCCGAGGACGTGCGTGAACACCAGCAGGCAGCCGCGCTCGTGCGGCACCAGCTCGAACCGCAGCACGTCGGTGTTCCAGCGGAACGCGAACACCCTGGGCGGGTCGGACTCCAGCACCTCGCCGGTGGTGACCTGGTCGGGGAAGGAGAACGTCATCTCCCGGCCGTCGATCGCCACGGCCGCCGGGAACCAGTGCGCCAGCTCGGCGGGCTCGGTCACCGCCCGCCACACCTTGACCGGTGGGTGCGCCAGCACCCGTTCGAACCTCAGCACGGGCTTGCCGTCGATCCGCCTCAACTCGGTGCTCACGAGTCACTCCCGTCCGATCCGTCGATCCCGTCCAGTCGCCGTTCCAGAGCGTCCAGGCTGTCCTCCCACATCCGCCGGTACGGCGCGAGCCAGGCGTCGACCTCGGCCAACGGCCCCGGCCGCAGCCGGTAGAGCCGCCGCTGGGCGTCCCGCCTGACCTCGACCAGCCCCGCCTCGCGCAGCACCTTCAGGTGCTTGGACACCGTCGGCTGGCTCACCGACAGCCCCTCGACCAGGTCGTTGACCGGTCGCTCACCCCCGCGGAGCACGTCGAGGATCCGGCGCCGGTGCGGGTCGGCGAGCACGGCGAACGTAGATGCCATGACAGGAATATAGCCATGCTGGCATATATGCTGTCAACACGGGCCGGAAAGGTAGGATGGGTTCGGCGCCTCGACCCCAGTGCGGCCTACCTCATGCGTGGCACAACCGCGTGAACCCTTCCGCTCGACCTTCGAGGAGCCCTTCCATGCCGCGCACGTTCGCCGGCTCGCCGGTCCGCGACCTGCTCGCCCTCACCTCCCGGCCCGAGGTCATCTCGTTCGCGGGCGGCCTGCCCGCGCCCGAGCTGTTCGACGTCGACGGCCTGCGCACGGCGTTCGACCAGGCACTGTCCCGCCGTTCCCTCCAGTACGCGCCCACCGAGGGCGACGTGGACCTGCGCGGTCTGGTCGCCGACCGGCTGACCCGGCGCGGCCTGCCGACCGCGGTGGAGGACCTGCTGGTCACGTCCGGTTCGCAGCAGGCGTTGACGTTGGTCGTGACCGCCCTGCTGGAGCCGGGCGCGGTCGTCGCGGTGGAGGAGCCGACCTACCTCGCCGCGCTGCAGTGCTTCCAGCTCGCCGACGCGCGGATCGTGCCCGTCGCGGGTGACGAGCACGGCATGGACCCGGCCGCGCTGGCCGAGGTGGTCGAGCGGGAACGGCCGGAGCTGCTGTACCTGGTGCCGACGTTCGCGAACCCGACCGGCCGGACGTTGACCGCGCGACGGCGGGCCGAGATCGCCGCGCTGGCCGACCGGCACGGCCTGTGGGTCGTCGAGGACGACCCGTACAGCGAGCTGCGCTACCGGGGCGAGCCCGTGCCGTCGCTGGCCTCGATGAGCGACCGCGTGCTGCACGCGGGCAGCTTCTCCAAGGTCGGCGCGCCCGGCATGCGGCTGGGCTGGCTGCGCGCGCCCGCGTCGATCATGCGCACGCTGGTGATCGTGAAGCAGGCGGCGGACCTGCACACGTCCACCATCGACCAGGCCGCGGCGGCGGCCTACCTGAAGGCGAACGACCTGGACGAGCACATCCGCGGGCTGTGCGCGGCCTACCGGGAGCGGCGGGACGCGATGATCGGCGCGCTGGCGTCGGCCGTGCCCGACGGCACGCGGTGGAGCGACCCGGACGGCGGGATGTTCGTGTGGGTGGCGCTGCCGGGCGAGGTGGACACGTCGTCGCTGATCACGGCGGCGTTGGCGCGGGACGTGGCGTTCGTGCCGGGCGCGCCGTTCTACGCGACGACGCCGGACCGGTCGACGCTGCGGCTGTCGTTCACCACCAACGCGGTGGACGAGATCGTCGAGGGGATGCGGCGGCTGGCGACCGTGCTGCGTTAGCGCATCGTCGGACCGTGCGATCCGCACGGGTTCTTCGTGACACCGCGGGGGTGGGGCTTGTGCGCGGCCGGCCCCAACGTGGTGGGCATGAAACGTTCTTCGATCCTCTCCTTGGTGATCTCGACGGCGCTGGGCATCGCGATCGTGGCCGACGGCGACGACGGCTGGACCGGTTTCGGCACGTGGGGCCTGGTCGCGTGCGCGTTGGTCTACCTGGTGGCGGGCCTGCTGCGCGGCGAGGTGCGCCGCACCCGGCTGGTGTGGGCGCAGGTGGCGGGTGTGGTCGGGTTCGGCGCGGTGGCGGGGATCGCCCTGCTGGTGGACCCCGAGGTCGGCCGGTACCTGGTCGCGGCGGGCTGGTTGGCGCACGCCGGCTGGGACCTCGCGCACTTCCGCGCCAACCTGGTCGTGCCGACCTGGTACGCGCTGGCGTGCGCCGTGGTCGACGCGTTCGTCGGCGTGTCGCTGGCATGGTGAGCGCATGATGCGGCAGGCGAGGGTGCTCACGCTCGTGTCGCTGGGCGTGGCGTGGTCGACCAGCCTGGTCGGGCCGGGTGTCGGCGTGCTGCTGGAGACCCGGCCTGCCTGGGTGGTGGCGGGGCTGGTCGGCGTGGTGCTGTTCGGCGCCACGCACGCGGGCGTGCTCTACGCGGCCGTGACGCCGGGTGTGGCGCGGGGCCGGTGGGACGTGGCGTTCGTGGCGGCGTCGCTGCTGTCGGTGCCGTTGCTGGCGCCCGTCGCCGCGGGGCGGTGGGACACGTGGGCGTGGGTCGGCGCGGCGCTCGTCGGCACGGCCCCGGTGCTGGTGCGGCGGCGTTCGTGGGCGGTGGCGCCCCTGGTGGTCGCGGTGGCCGTGGTGGTGTCGCCGGATCCGGTGCGCGCGTTGGTGGTCGCCGGTGGCGTCGGTGTCGGGTTGGCGCTGATGCACGTGCTGCCGGTGTGGTTGTGGGACCTGGTCGTGCAGGCGCAGCGGGGGCGTGAGGCGCGGGCGCGGCTGGCGGTGATCGAGGAGCGGCTGCGGTTCGCCCGGGACGTGCACGACCTGCTGGGGCACCGGTTGACCGTGATCGCGCTGAAGGCGGAGCTGGCGTCGCGGCTGGCGGTCGTGGACGGTGAGCGGGCCGGCGCCGAGGCGGACGAGGTGCGCGCGCTGGCCTCGGCGGCGTTGTCGGAGCTGCGGGAGGCCGTGCGCGGGTACCGGACCGTGGAGCTGGCCGAGCAGGCGTCGGCGATCGAGCAGGTGTTGACCTCGGCCGGGGTGCGGTGCACCGTGTCGGTTCCGGTGGAGTTGCCCGCGGCGGCGCGCGAGCTGTCGTGGGCGTTGCGGGAGGCGGGGACGAACGTGCTGCGGCACAGCCGGGCGCGGTGGTGCTCGGTCGACGTCGTGGCGGGCGCCGACGAGGTGCGGCTGACCGTGGCGAACGACGGCGCGTCCGGCGGCGCGCGCGGGCCGCGTGGGTCGGGGTTGAGCGGGCTGGCCGAGCGGCTGGCCCGGGTGGGCGGGACGGTGCGCACCGGGGAGGAGGACGGGGTGTTCACGCTGGTGGCGACCGTGCGGACGTGATACGCGTGCTGCTGGCCGACGACGAGGAGCTGATCCGCGTCGCGGTGGCGGCGTTGCTCGGGCTGGAGCCGGACATCGACGTGGTGGCGCAGGCCGGCGACGGCCGGGAGGCGGTGCGCGCGGCGCTGGCGCACCGGCCCGACGTGGCCGTGGTCGACCTGCAGATGCCGGAGCTGGACGGGTTCGAGGTGACCGCGGCGCTGGCGTCGTCGTTGCCGGGGTGCGCGGTGGTGATCCTGACCGGGCGCGGCAAGCCTCCCCACCTGCACCGCGCGCTGTCGGCCGGCGCGAAGGGCTTCCTGCCGAAGGGGTCGCCGGGCGGCACGCTGGCGGACGTGATCCGGCGGGTGCACGGCGGCGCCCGGTACGTCGACCCGGAGCTGGCGGCGGACGCGCTGACCACGCCGCCGTGCCCGTTGACGCCGCGTGAGCTGGAGGTGCTGCGGCTGGCCGAGTACGACACGCCGGTGGCGGTGATCGCGCGCCGGACGCACCTGTCCGCCGGGACGGTGCGCAACTACCTGGCCGCGGCGGTGGCGAAGCTCGGCGCGGCGAGCCGGTCGGAGGCCTACGTCACCGCGCACGACAACGGCTGGCTCTGAGCAACCCCGGATCCCCGGACCGGCCCGGTCCGGGGACGGGTTCGGCGTGGTCCCCGGCAGGTAGCGGAAGTTTCCGGCGGCCCGAGGCTTGGCCGGTGGCCGCCCGTGTCCCTACTTTCGTGGCATCTCAAGGGAAATAAGGGGACCACATGACCGACCACGCGCTGTCGATCCCGTCACCGCCACCACCGCCGCGGCCCCGGGCACGTGCCGCCGTCGTGCTGCTGGGCCTGCTCGCCGTGGTCCTGGTCGGCGCGTCCGCGCTGGCGATCGTGCTGTTCGTCGGGGCGAAGGAGGAGCACGGCCTGGAGGTCCAGCGCCTGGACCAGACCAGCCGGTCGCTCGCCGAGGCCGAGGAGCGGCTGGAGGAGACCGAGTCGGCCAACGACACCGTCATCGGCCGGATCTCCACGCTGGAGGCGCAGAACGCCGAGCTGCACAAGTGCGCCGACCCGGCCAGGGACTCGATCATCGCGGCGCGGGACGACGATGACGCGGCCCTCGGGCCCGCCGTCGACCGCGCCTCCGACAACTGCTGAGCCGGGGAGCCGACATGACCACGCCAGAACCCGACCAGGTGTTCACGCCGCCCTCGTCGAACCCGTCCGCGCCGACCTCGTTCGCGCCGACGCCGCCAACACCCCTGACACCGCCGAACGGCGTGCCGATGCAGCACCAGCCGACGCCTCCGCCACCCGCGCGCCCCAGCCGGGCGCCGATCGTCGCGCTGGCCGCGCTGGCCGCCGTGTTCGCCCTCGTGGCGGGCGTGTTCACCGTCCTCTACCTGGGCGAACGCGCCGACCGCGACGCGCTCGCGGCCACCAGGGCCGACCAGGAGCGCAGCCTCGCCGACGTGTCCGGCAAGCAGGAGGAGGCCGACGCGACGCTGGAGACGAACCGGTCCCGGGAGTCCACCCTGTCCACCGAGCACGACCTGCTCACCCGGTGCGTCGAGGCCGCCAAGGGCTACTTCGACCTGCCGCCGGAGCAGAGCCCGGAGTCCTCACGCCTGTTCCGCATCATGTACGACGTCTGCCCGCAGATCTGACTCCATCGCCGCCCGGACGCCGCGGACCGCCAGCCGGTCCGCGCGTTCGTTCTCCGGGTGCCCGGCGTGCCCCTTCACCCAGTGCCACTCGACCTCGTGGGGCGTGGCGGCGGCGTCGAGGCGCTGCCACAGGTCGACGTTCTTGACTGGCTGCTTGCCCGAGGTGAGCCAGCCGTTGGCCTTCCACTTGGCCATCCACGACAGGACGCCGTTGCGGACGTACGTGCTGTCGGTGTAGATCCGCACGACCGACGGTCGCTTCAGGGTCTCCAACGCGCGGATCGGCGCCATCAGCTCCATCCGGTTGTTGGTGGTGGCCGACGACTCCCCGCCGAACAGGTCCCGCTCGTGCGCCCCGTACCGCAGCACGGCGCCCCACCCGCCCGGTCCGGGGTTGCCGCTGCACGCGCCGTCGGTGTAGATCTCCACCACCTGCTCCATGCGGGGAACATACCGACCGGTTCGAGCCGGCCGGGACACGGCTTGCGGTGCGGGATCAGGACATCGGCCCGTGCGTCACACGGGGGTGGACGTCGTTCCGCCGTCAGCGCAATCGCTTCCGCCCGTGCGGCGGCGGCGGGCACGCTGTCCGGCATGGCGCAGGGTTTCCGGGGTGACGTGGCCGAGTTCTACCACCGCTACCGGCGCGGCTACCCGCCGGCGGTGTTCGACGCGGTGGTCGACGTGTTCGGGCTGACACCGGACGACGTCGCGGTGGACCTCGGCTGCGGCACGGGCCAGGTGACCGTGCCCCTGGCGGCCCGGGTCCGCGCCGTGATCGGCGTCGACCCGGAGCCGGACATGCTGGCCCACGCCCGCCGTGCGGGGGAGGAGCGGGGCGCGGCGAACCTGGCGTGGGTGGTGGGGACGGACGCGGACGTGCCCGCGTTGCGCGCGGTGCTCGGCGACGGGTCGGTCGGCGTGGTCACGATCGGCCAGGCGCTGCACTGGATGCGGCGCGACGAGCTGTTCCGGACGGTGCACCCGCTGGTCAGGCCGGGCGGCGGGGTGGCCGTGCTGACCAACGGCACGCCCCTGTGGTTGCAGGACGAGGACTGGTCGCGGGCGTTGCGCGAGTGCCTGGAGCAGTGGCTGGGCACGCCCGCCGGCACCACGTGCGGCACCGACGAGGAGAGCCAGGCGCGGTACCGGGAAAGCCTGGTCGCGGCCGGGTTCCGGGTCGACGTGCACGGGGTGGACTACACCGACCCCCTGGACTGGGAGTCCATTGTGGGCGGTGTCCTCTCGGCGCTGCCCGCCGACCGGCTGCCGGCGGATCGCCAGGCGTTCACCGACCTGGTCCGTGACGCGCTGGAGCCCCACGCGCCGTTCACCGAACACGTCCACGTCACCGTGCTGATCGGGCGGCGGTGAGGTCCCCGGCTTCCCGGTCGGGGGATGACCCGGTGGCTCACCCGTCCGCACGACCAGCGAGGGTTGCCCCGGTCTCCCGCCCGGATCCCGCCGCTCGCGCCTAGGCTCGGCGGGGTGGACGAGCCGAGCAGCCCCGTGGCCGGGATGACGATCAGCGTGCGGACCCGCCGGGACGTCGTGGTGGTCGATCCGGAGCGCTTCATGGCCGCCGCACGGGCGGCGTACCGGGAGCTGAACCCGGACCTCACCGACGCCGAGGTGGCCGAGGCGGTCGCCGACGTCGCCGACGCCGCGTACGCGTTGATCGACCGCGACGGCGACCTCGTCCCCGATCCCGCCCGCGCCGGCCGCCCGCCACTGCCCGGCGCCCGCGTCCCGGACCGCCCGGACGGCCTGTCGCCCGCCGGCCGCGTCCAGGAGCTCGTCCTGGACGCGCCGCGGCCGTTGCAGGACTACGGCTGCTTCCTCCCGGAGGACGTGTTCGCCCGCTCGACCGCGGCCCACCACAAGTAGTCACGCGCCCGCGTGGCGGCGACGAGGCGTTGCCTGGTCCGCAGCTCGGACTGCTCCTCGTGCACATCGTCGTCCGCGCGGAGGAACTCGACCACCAGGACCGCCTGGAACTCCAGGCCTTTGGCGCGGTGCACCGTGCCGACCTTGAGCCGGTCGTCCTGCTCCCCGGTGTAGTCCTCCAGCGACCGTGACGGGACGCCCGCCCGTCGCAGCACGGCGGCGCAGCGCTGGGCGTCCTGGTTGCCGAACGTGATCACCGCGGCCTGTCCGACGGGAACCGGCAGCCCGCGCACCGCGCTCACGAGCGCTTGAGGCAGGTCCGGCTCGCCGCCTCGCCACACGTGCGCCTCGCCACCCGCCGCGGCCACGTCGGCTTGGCGCAACGTGACGCCGAGTGCGCCGTCGAGGTCGTCCACCGTGTTGCTCGCGTCGAACCGCCGGGCGAAGTCGAGCACGCCCTGGCGGTTGCGGTAGTTCACCCGCAGCACCTCGCCCCGCCCCTGGATCGGGATGCCGGCGTCGGACAGCCGCCAGCCGCCCGGGTACACCTGCTGCTGGCCGTCGCCGACGAGGAGCAGCCGGTTCGGCGCGTCACCCGCCAGCTCGCGCAGCAGCCGCAACCCGGTCAACGGGATGTCCTGCACCTCGTCCACCACCACGGCGGCGTACCGCTCGGACGGTCCCTGTCGCTCGAGCTCGTCCAAGGCGATGGCGATGAGGTCGTTGTGGTCGTGCACGCCCTTGTCGGCGAGGAACCGCTCGTAGGTGAGGTAGAGCTGCCAGACCCGTTCGCGTTGCCCGGCGTCCAGGCGCACGGTGCGGCCACGCCGGACGACCCCTTGGTACTCCTGGAGCGTCCGCAGGCCGCGACCCTTGATCACCCGATCGATCTCCGTCCGCCAGTAGGCCGCGGCGGGTTCCCACGGGGCCAGCGCCTCGCGGTGCGCCATCCAGGCCCGGCTGAACTGCGTCTGCGCCTGGATCGGTTGGACGTCGACCCGCCTGCCGCGCGCGGAGAGGAAGTCGCGGGCCCACGAGTGCAGGTTGGTGAACTCGACCCGCCCGCCCAGCTCCGGGGCCAGCCGCAGGAACGCGGCGCGGTGGACGTGCGGCAGGGTGCGGACGAACGTGGTGAACAACAGCGGACCGGTGGACTGCCTGGCCAGGTGCCGCAGGCGGTGCAGGGCCACCACGGTCTTGCCCGTGCCCGCCGGGCCGCTGATCCGCGCCGGACCGTTGTAGCGGCGGTTGACCACGGTCTGCTGCTGCGGGTGCAGGAAGGTCAGCCACGTGTCGAAGGGCTTGAGCTGGGCGGCCGCGAGCTGGTCCTCGGTCACCTCTTCGACGTCCAGCAGCCCGACCTGCTCGGGCGTGCGTTCGGGCGCGCGGACCCTCAGCTCCTGGTAGCGCGACAGCCGCTTGCCGAGCTGCTCGGCGATGGAGTCGACCTGCTTGCGGTCCAGGTGGGCGGCGTCGTGGCGGAACAGCAGCTCCAGGCGGCCCTCGTCCAGCACCCGGAACGGGGGCACGTCGCTGCCCGCGCCGATCAGCGCGAAGTGGATCGCGCTGCGCACCAGCACCTGCCCGCGCGGCCCTCGGATGCCTGCGCACCGCTCCTCGGCGTGCCGGACGACCGCTCGCGCGTCCCCGACCTCGCCGATCACCACCGCCGTGACGCCAGTGGCCCCGACCACGAAGGCATCCGCCCGATCCCGCCGCCCGGGGTCACCGTGGACGAAGAACCGCCGACCGGTGGCGGTGCCGGAGAGCAAGGCGGTGAGGACCCGGCGAGACCGGGGCGACAACCCCGGCACGGCCCGGGCGAGCACCTCGCCGGCCTCTTGCTGCACCCTTCGCCAGGCGTGCGCGCTGAGAGCCATGCACCCTCCGTTCGTCACCTGCTGTGACGAACGTAGAACGCGACGCGGTCGCCGGGCGACGATGATCAGTTGATCACCCGGATGTCGCAGCCGTCCCGCGGTGGCCCGGCCTGGTCCTCGTACAGTCGGGCGAGTGGAAGTCTTCCTGCTCTGGCACGTCCGCCACGCCCGGAACCTCGACGGCTCGCCGGTCGGGCACGTCGACGAGGACGGTGAGCCGTCCTACCACGAGGAGGACGGCGACGACGTGAAGTTGCTGGGCGTCTACTCGACGGAGAGCCGTGCCCGCGACCGGATCGAGCGCGCACGGCTGACTCCTGGTTTCTCCGAAGAGCCGGACTGCTTCGAGGTCTCCCGGTACGGGGTCGACGAGGACACGTGGAGCGAGGGGTTCGTCACGATCGTCCACTGACCGCCGTCAGCGGCCAGGGCCGCCGGCCCCCTGTACTTTCGACTCTCGGGCATCTGCTGGAAGAGCTCGAGCCACGGTCCGATCGCGCCTGGGATTCGTACGAGATGGGACCGGCAAGTCGCTCAGGGTGACATTCCGCGCGGAGGGGCCTGCGGGCCGACCTCGCCTGCGGTCACCAGCCCCGCGCGCGCCACTCGTCCAGGTGAGGTCGCTCACGCGCCAACGTGGTGTCGTCGCCGTGACCTGGGTAGACCCACGTGTCGTCGGGCAGTTCGGCGAAGATCCGGGTCTCCACGTCGTCGATCAGGGAAGTGAAGGTTTCGGGCGACGTGGTTCTGCCGACCCCTCCCGGGAACAGCGAGTCCCCGGTGAAGAGGTGGGGGTGTCCGGTTGGGTCGCGGTACAGCAGGGCGATCGAGCCCGGCGTGTGGCCGCGCAGGTGGATCACCGTCAAGGGGACTTCGCCGACGTGCACGGTGTCGCCGTGCGCCACCAGCACGTCCGGCGGGATCGGCAGCACCTCCGCGTCCGCCTCGTGCGCGATGGTGTTGGAGCCGTTCGCGCCCGCGACCGCGCCGAGGGCGCCCCAGTGGTCCTGGTGCCGGTGCGTGGTCACGACCGTCTTCAGCCTCGGCCGGTCCACTTCGTGGCCGACCACGTCCGACAGCCGCTCCGGGTCGGCCGCCGCGTCGATGAGCAGTCCCTCGTTCGTCGCGCGGCAGACCAGCAGGTACGCGTTGTTGTCCATCGGGCCGACCGAGACCTTCGTGATGGTCAGCGCGTCGAGAGTCCGCCGTGCCGCCGGGCCGCCCGGCGACACGTGTCCTTTGTAGTCCTCTAGTACGTCCACAATGGCCGACCGTATCCGACCGGGCACCCTTCAGGGTTCCCACAGGTCGACCCCATAGGGTTGGTAACAATCTCCGCCGCTCCTCCGATAACGTCTGATTAGGGTTCTTCCTCCTCGTGCCTACCAAACGTCGGATCAACTGGGACGTCCTGCGCATCCTCGCCGTGCTGTGCGTGCTCCTCCAGCACGCCACCCGCGTCGGCCCGGCCAACCACCCGGAGCTCAGCCGGCCGTCGTTCGTCTTCGGCTTCGAGTTCGGCGCGAGCACGCTCGTGGTGATCTCCGCCTTCTTCGCCTGCGCCGCGCTGGCCAAGGGCGAGCCCGGCCGCTTCCTGCACAACCGCCTGGCCCGCCTGCTGCCCGCCTACGTGGTCGCCGCCGTGTGCACGTACACCGTGCTGCGCCACCTCACACCGGACGGCTGGAGCGAACTCGAACCGCGCGACCTGCTCGTCAACGTCCTCATGCTCCAGAGCTGGTTCCCCGACGCACGCCTGGTCGACGTCTCCTACTGGACGCTCCCGATCCAGGTCACGGGATTCGTCGCGGGCGCCCTGCTGGCGTCGCGGATCCGCGGCCGGGCGGTCAAGGCGCTGCTCTGGGTCCTCATCGTCGTCCCCCTGGCCATCAGGGACTGGACGGCCGACCCCGGCCTGGTCCACACCCTGTACAACGGCCTCGGCGCCCAGCGCGCGCAGCTGTTCGCCATCGGCGTCGCCATCTGGCTGTGGTCCAAGGAGCGCCTCGGCGACCGGCACCTGTTCGCCCTGCTCACGGCGACCCTCCTGGTGCAGGTCGGGCACAGCGGCGACCTCGCGTCGACCGTCGGCTTCGGCGTCCTGCTGATCGGCGTGTGCGCCGCGGCGGGCGGCCCCGACTGGGACGTCGCGCCCGTGCGCCTGCTCTCCCGGCCGATCAAGTGGCTGGCGGGCATCTCCTACGGCGTGTACCTGGTGCACCAGGAGCTCGGCTACCTCGTCATGGCCAAGGTCTCACCCTACGGCGGGCCGTGGCTCGAACTGGCGTTCTTCACCGGCTCGGCCGTCCTCCTCGGCTGGCTGCTCACCAAGTTCGTGGAACGCCCGGCGCACCGGGCCCTGACGGCGAGCCGGCCGACGCTGGCCGGCCTGCTGCTCACCGCCCGCCTGCACGCAGCTCAGAGCCACTTGGGCAGCGTCGGCGCCGTCCCGTTCAGCCGGGCGCCGCTGTGGCGTCCGGTCAGCCACCCCAGCACGTCCGCCGCCGCGCCGCCGACCGCGGGCGACGTCGCGCTGTCCGCGGTCAGCGCCCAGCTGCGCTGACGGCCGTCCGGGAACACCGCCTCCACCCGTGCCGACGGCGTGTCGGCCCGGTCGGCGTACTGGCCGACGGCCTCCTCGAGGAAGTGCTCCAGCAGCTCCGGCGGCAGGTCGGCGAACCCGACGCCCCGGTCGAGGTCGACCAGGTGGAACCACACCTCGCGCAGCCGCAGCCACGGCACCCGGTGCGCCAGGAACGGACCCGACGTCGGGTGCACGACCTCCGCCTCCCACGCCGTGGCCGGCAGCTCGCGGGCGGCCGTGGCGAACCGCTGGCACGCCGCGTCCAGGTCCGCCCGCAGCAGCTGAGGCAGCCGTCCCGCGCCCTCGGCGATGTCGGCGTCGCGGTCGACCGCGCTCGGGTACATCTGGTGCTCGACGCCCGTCTTCGCCCACATGAGCAGGTTGACCAGGGCGTCGGCGTTGCGTGCGAGGTGCGTCACCACGTGCGCCCGGCTCCAGCCGGGCAGCAGGCTCGGACCGCGCAGCGCGGAGAGGTCCAGGGCCGCGACGACCTCGTACAACGCGCCTGTCGCCCGTTCGACCTCGGCGAGCCCGGCGACCGCGTCCTGGACCGCGGCCGACTGCTCGCGGGGCGCGGGTACGCTCGTCTGGGCGGATCGGACCTGGGCGGCATCAGCGAAGCTCATGGGCACCTCATCCCGGCGTTTGCGGCCGAACGGCCTATCACCCCAGCGTAGGGGCGCTGACTACCGACCGGTAGAGCCGTTGGCGCACGATCGCGGGAGTGTGCCCGTCACGATTTGTCGGTACCCGGCCCTAGCATGGTTGACGCCCTCCCCGACAGGGCCGACGCGGTGGCAGGGCCGACGTGGTGGTCCGATACGCTTTTCGAACGTCTGTTCGGGGGAAGGTCAAGAACCGAAGGGAACCGTTGTGGCCGACCGGCTTGTCGTTCGCGGGGCGCGCGAGCACAACCTGCGAGGGGTGGACCTCGACCTGCCGAGGGACAGCCTCATCGTGTTCACCGGGCTGTCCGGCTCGGGCAAGTCCAGCCTCGCCTTCGACACGATCTTCGCCGAGGGCCAGCGCCGCTACGTCGAATCGCTCTCGGCCTACGCGCGGCAGTTCCTCGGTCAGATGGACAAGCCGGACGTCGACTTCATCGAGGGCCTCTCGCCCGCGGTGTCGATCGACCAGAAGTCGACCAGCCGCAACCCGCGGTCGACCGTGGGCACCATCACCGAGGTCTACGACTACCTGCGGCTGCTCTACGCGCGCGCCGGCAAGGCGCACTGCCCCACGTGCGGCGAGGCGATCAGCAAGCAGACGCCCCAGCAGATCGTGGACCAGGTGCTGGCCATGGAGTCGGGCACCAAGTTCCAGGTGCTCGCGCCGGTCATCCGCGGACGCAAGGGCGAGTACCTCGACCTGTTCTCCACGCTGCAGTCGCAGGGCTACTCGCGCGCCAAGGTCGACGGCGTGGTCCACGCCCTCGGCGAGGTGCCGAAGCTGAAGAAGCAGGAGAAGCACGACATCGCGGTCGTGATCGACCGGCTGAGCGTGAAGGCGAGCTCCAAGCAGCGGCTGACCGACTCGGTGGAGACGGCGCTGCGCCTGGCCGACGGCCTGGTCGAGCTGGAGTTCGTCGACGTGCCGGAGCACGACCCGGGCCGGGTGCGCGGCTTCTCCGAGAACCTGGCCTGCCCGAACGGCCACGCGTTGGCGATCGAGGACTTGGAGCCGCGGTCGTTCTCGTTCAACTCGCCCTACGGCGCCTGCCCGGCGTGCACCGGCATCGGCGTGCGCAAGGAGGTCGACCCGGAGCTGGTCGTGCCGGACGACGAGCTGTCGCTGGCCGAGGGCGCGATCGCGCCGTGGGCGTCCGGCCAGACCGCCGAGTACTTCACCCGGCTGCTGGAGTCGCTCGGCCTCGCGATCGGGTTCCGGATGGACACGCCGTGGCGGCAGCTGCCCGCCAAGGTGCAAAAGGCCGTGCTGCACGGCGTCGACGAGCAGGTCAACGTCCGCTACAAGAACCGCTACGGCCGTGAGCGCTCCTACTACGCCAACTACGAGGGCGTGATCCCGTTCCTGGAACGGCGGCAGGAGCAGACCGAGTCCGAGTACATGCGGGAGAAGTACGAGGGCTACATGCGGGAGGTGCCGTGCCCGACGTGCCAGGGCACGCGCCTCAAGCCGGAGATCCTGGCCGTCACGCTGCACCACGGGCGCAAGGGCGACAAGTCCATCGCCGAGGTGTGCGCGATGTCGGTGTCGGAGTGCTCCGAGTTCCTCGACGGGCTCAAGCTGGGCAAGCGCGAGTCGATGATCGCGGGCGCGGTGCTCAAGGAGATCCAGGCCCGGCTGCACTTCCTGCTCGACGTCGGCCTCAACTACCTGTCACTGGACCGCGCGTCCGGCACTCTTTCGGGTGGAGAAGCTCAGCGGATCAGGTTGGCGACGCAGATCGGCTCCGGTCTCGTCGGCGTGCTGTACGTGCTGGACGAGCCCTCGATCGGGCTGCACCAGCGTGACAACCACAAGCTGATCGAGACCCTCGTCCGGCTGCGCGACCTGGGCAACACGCTGATCGTGGTCGAGCACGACGAGGACACCATCCGCACCTCCGACTGGGTGGTCGACATCGGCCCCGGCGCGGGCGAGCACGGCGGCAAGGTCGTGCACAGCGGCCCGTACCGGGAACTGCTGAAGAACAAGGAGTCGATCACCGGCGCGTACCTGGCGGGGCGCAAGGAGATCCCCATGCCCGCCACCCGCCGCAAGGTCGACAAGAAGCGGCAGCTCACCGTGGTCGGCGCGCGGGAGCACAACCTGCGCGGCATCGACGTGTCGTTCCCGCTCGGCTGCCTGGTCTCCGTCACCGGTGTGTCCGGCTCGGGCAAGTCCACGCTGGTCAACGACATCCTGGCGACCGTGCTGGCGAACAAGCTCAACGGCGCGCGGCAGGTGCCGGGCAGGCACACGCGCGTGCGCGGGCTGGACCAGGTCGACAAGCTGGTGCAGGTCGACCAGTCGCCGATCGGCCGCACCCCGCGGTCCAACCCGGCCACCTACACGGGCGTGTTCGACCACATCCGCAAGCTGTTCGCGGCCACCACCGAGGCGAAGGTGCGCGGCTACCAGCCGGGTCGGTTCTCGTTCAACGTCAAGGGCGGGCGCTGCGAGGCCTGCGCGGGCGACGGCACGATCAAGATCGAGATGAACTTCCTGCCGGACGTCTACGTGCCGTGCGAGGTGTGCAAGGGCGCCCGGTACAACCGCGAGACGCTGGAAGTGCACTACAAGGGCAAGACGATCTCCGAGGTCCTCGACATGCCGATCGAGGAGGCGGCGACGTTCTTCGAGCCGATCAACGCGATCCACCGGCACTTGCGCACGCTCGTCGACGTCGGCTTGGGGTACGTGCGGCTGGGGCAGCCCGCACCCACGTTGTCCGGTGGTGAGGCGCAGCGGGTGAAGCTGGCGGCGGAGCTGCAGAAGCGGTCGACCGGCAAGACGGTCTACATCCTCGACGAGCCGACCACCGGGTTGCACTTCGAGGACATCCGGAAGCTGCTCGGCGTGATCAACGGGTTGGTCGACAAGGGCAACACGGTGATCGTGATCGAGCACAACCTCGACGTGATCAAGACGTCGGACTGGCTGGTCGACATGGGGCCGGAGGGCGGGTCCGGCGGCGGAATGGTGGTGGCGGAGGGCACGCCGGAACAGGTCGCGGACGTGCCGGACAGCTACACCGGGCAATTCCTGCGCGAAGCCCTGCCGGCCGCAGCCGCCGTCGGCTGACCGCGGGGACCGCTGACCGGCGGGCCGACGACCCTGCCGGTCAGCTGACCCAAGATCACCCAAAGGCGTTAGGGCCTCCGGGTATGAATGGAAAGCCGGATAGCGTTGCCGGAAATGACAGGGAGGCGCGGCGGCCCCGGTCACACCACCATCCCGGTGGCCACGGGTGCTCGCGTCCACGACCGGTGTACGTGACTATGGCGTCATGCCGCTGAACGATGGCTCCACGTCGCTGACTCATGGCTTCACGTCGCTGAACGACAGCGTCAGGTCGCCGAACACGTACCGCTTCCGCAGCGTCTGGTCGGTGGACAGCACGCCCGAGCGGACCTTCGGCGTCCTCGCGGACCTGGGCAGCTACCCGCGGTGGTGGCCGCAGGTGCGCGCGGCCCGCCGGGTCGCCGACGACGTGGCCGAGCTGCGGTGCCGCTCGGCGCTGCCCTACGACCTGGTGTTCCAGGCGCGCCACAACGCCCGCGAGCCGGCGGCGGGACTGCTGCGCGCGGACCTCGTCGGCGACCTCGACGGCACGGCGAGCTGGCGGATCTTCGCCGAGGGCCGCGGTTCGCGCCTGGTCTACGACCAGGAGGTGGTGGTGCGCAAACCGCTGCTGCGCCGCGTGGCTCTCCTCGCCCGGCCGCTGCTCCTGGCCAACCACGAGCTGATGATGCGCAGCGGCCAACGGGGTCTGCGCACCTACCTGGCCGGGTTCCACGCGGCTCTGGGCACTTGCTAGCCGAGCTGCCGGCCGGCTGAAGCACCGCCCGAACCCGAGCCACGCCGCCGCCCGCGCCCGAGCAGCACCCGAGCCGCGCGAGAGCTGGCCGAGCTGCCGCAAGAGCCCGAGCCGCCGCCGAAGCCCGGGGCCGAGGGGAGCCGCCGCCCGAGCGGCGGACGGCCTGGTGCTGCCGGCGGACCGGCCGCTGCGGGACGTGGTGGCCGACGCGATCTCCGGCTGGCACCCGGACCTGGTGCGCGAGTCGCCGCACGACTCGGTGTCGCACTGGCCGATCCGCACGTCCGTGCCGGTGGACCCGTGGCCGACGACCGCCGTGACGCTGCTCGGCGACGCGGTCCACAGCATGACGCCGATGCGCGGGATCGGGGCGAACACCGCGTTGCGCGACGCGATGACGTTGTGCCGCAACCTGGTCGAGCGGGCGCCGCTGGACGCGATCGCCGACTACGAGCGGCGGATGCGGGAGTACGGGTTCGCGGCGGTGACGGCGTCGTCGCGCAGCGCGCGGCAGTTCGTGTCGGGCAACGCGGTCGGCCGGGTGGCGTTCAAGTCGGTGTTGCGGCTGTTCGAGGCGGTGCCGCCGCTCAAGCGGGTGGCGTTCCGTGATCACGGCCTCGACTGAGCGCGCGAAAGATCACCGAATCCAGTGAACCGTTCGGGCCGGGGGAGGACCGGGAGGACGGCGGTGGGCGCAGCCGCAGGGGGAGGCGCCCGCTACACCACCAGGCTCAGCAGCGCGGCCACGACGAAGCCGCGAGTGGTCCAGGTCCGCCACGACGGGCACGACGATGCCGGTCGTGGTCACGATCGCGACGGTGGCCGAGCCCTGCGCGACGCGCATGCCGCAGCTGATCGCGTACGACAGCGCGATCACCGGCAGCCCGACGTCGGCCGGCGACGTGGCGAGCACCTCGCCGACGCCCTCCCAGCACGGTGGACCCCTTGGGTAGCAAGCACGATCGACCGGACGCTGCGCTTCGCGGCCGGATGCCTCAAGGATCGAGCCGAGCAGCGTGCCGAGGCCGATGATCGCGGCGACGTGGCCGAGGATGCCACCGAAACCCTTCTCCACCAACGAGTCCGATGCCTTAGCCCTCCCGCGGTGTGCTGCGACCAGTCGATCACGAGCGGGGCCGGTGGCGTCGCAGGGAACGGCCGGGCAGGGCGTCGGTCCGCCCGCCGTCGTCGAGCACGGGCACCCCGTTGACGACGACGTGGGTGATGCCCGCGGCGGCCTGCCGGGGCTCGTCGAACGTCGCGGTGTCGGCGATCGCGTCGGGGTCGAACAGCACGAGGTCGGCCGCGTGCCCCTCGCGGACGAGCCCGCGGTCGGTCAGCCGCAGCCGGCGCGCGGCCCGCCCGGTCAGGTGGGCCACGCACTCCTCCAGGCCCAGCACGCCGAGTTCGCGCACGTACCGGGCGAGGTAGCGGGGGAACGTGCCCCACGCGCGCGGGTGCGGCCGGTCGCCGACCAGCAGGCCGTCGCTGCCGCCGGTGTGCGCCGGGTGCCGCATGATCGCGCGGACGTTGTCCTCGTGGCCGACGTGCATCAGGCACGAGGCGCCGAGCCGTTCGGAGAGCAGGACGTCGAAGTACAGCTCGGCGGGCGGCCGTCCGGCCCGGCGCGCCGACTCGGCGACCGAGTGCCCGACCAGGTGCGCGTTCTCGGCCTCGCGCACGCCGTTGACCTCGATCGCGGACCAGTCGACCGGCACGCCGTGGCAGCCGTCGGAGCCGGTCTCCTCGACCTCGACCCGGATCCGCGCGCGGGTGTCCGGATCGGACAGCCGGGCCAGGGTCGCCTCCGGTCCGCCTTCGCCTGCCCAGCTCGGCAGCAGGGCCGACAGGTACGTCGCGCCGGGCAGGTAGGGGTAGGTGTCGAGGGTGATGTCCGCACCGTCCGCGATGGCCCGGTCGAGCAGGTCGAGCAGCTCGCCCGCCCGGCCGCGGTTGACCTCGAAGTTCATCGTGGCGTGCGCGAGGTGCAGCGGGCAGCCGGCGTCCCGCGACACGCGCACCACCTCCGCGTACGCCTCCAGCGCGCCCGCGCCGTAGCTGCGGTGGTGCGGGCTGTAGAATCCGCCGTGCTCGCCGACGACCCGGCACAGCTCGGTCAGCTCGGCGGTGTCGGCGTACATGCCGGGCGTGTAGGTCAGGCCGGACGACAGGCCCATCGCGCCCTCGCGCAACGACCGCGCCAGGACCTCGCGCATCCGGTCCAGCTCGGCGTCGGTCGCGGGCCGGTCGTCGTAGCCGACGCACAGCATCCGCAGCGTGCCCTGCGGCACGAGGTAGGCGGCGTTGACCGCGATGCCCCGGTCGAGGCGGTCCAGGTACTCGCCGACGGAGCGCCAGTCCCAGTCGAAGCCGGGCGGGTCGTCGTTCCACCCGGCCAGTTGCGCGCGCAGCACGGCCAGCACGTCGTCGTCCACCGGCGCGTAGGACAGCCCGTCCTGGCCGAGGACCTCGGTGGTCACGCCCTGGGACACCTTGGCCAGGTGGTCGGGGTTGGCCAGGACCTGGAGGTCGGAGTGGGAGTGCATGTCGATGAAGCCGGGCGCGAGGACCCGGCCGTCGGCGTCGACCACCCGCCGCCCGTCGAGCCGGTCGCCGATCGCGGCGATGCGCCCGTCGCGCACGCCCACGTCCGCCCGGTAGGAGGGCGCGCCCGTGCCGTCCACGACCCGTGCGCCCCTGAAGACGATGTCCACGCCGAACCCCTAGAAGTAGGTGCGCACCAGGTCGACCACGGTGGTGCCCTCGACCACCGGGATCAGCGGCCACTTGTCGAACACCGTGCAGGGGTGCGACAGGCCGAGGCCGACCCAGTCGCCGACCTCGACCTCGTCACCGGACAGGCGCACGAACGCGTGCTGGTCGTTGAGCGCGGTGACCTCGGCGGAGAACGGCCGCTCGACGCCGTCCCGGCCGCGCACGACCTGCGGTTCGGGCAGGCCCTCGTCGAACGACGCGTCGCGCTTGCCCAGCGTCAGCAGCGCCAGGTCGGGCTGCGGGCGTGAGGTGACCTGCGCCCAGGCGCGCAACGCGCTGCGGAACGGTTGCGCGCCGGGCGTGCGGCCCAGGGGTGAGATGCCGCGGTAGAACCCGTCGTCGTGGGTGATGTACGCGCCGCTGCGCAGCACCGGCCGCACCGGGAACGGCCACGGCTCGGTGAGCTTCGCCGCCACCTGGTCGAAGTACGCGCTGCCACCCGCGGTGACGATCGGCTCGTCCACGTCGAAGAGGTCCCGCAGCGCGATCGCCAACTCGCGCACCGAGTCCAGGTAACCGTCCACGACGGACCGCGCCGCGGGTGACGCGTCGTGCGCCAGCGCGCCCTCGTAGCCGCCGACGCCGGCCAGGCGCAACGCGGGGCTCGCGGCGGCGGCCCGCGCCACCTCCAGCGCGGTGGCCCGGTCACGCGCGCCGGTCCGCCCGCCGCGCGCCCCGAGCTCGACCAGCACGTCGACCGGCCGTTCGACCGCGCCCAGCGCCTCGGTCATCCGCGCCACCCCCGCGACGGAGTCGACCCAGCAGGTGAACTCGAACGTGTCGTCGGCGGCCAGTTCCGCGGCCAGCCACCGAAGCCCGGCGGGGTCGACGAGCTGGTTGGCCAGCACCACCCGCTCCACCCCGAACGCCCGGTAGACCCGCAGCTGGCTGGTGTTGGCCGCGGTGATCCCCCACGCGCCGTGCGCCAACTGGCGGGCGAACAGCTGCGGGGCCATGGTCGTCTTCCCGTGCGGCGCCAGCAGCACGCCGTGGTCGGCGCACCACCGGGCCATGGTGGCGAGGTTGTGCTCCAGCGCGGCGGCGTCCAGCACGACCAGGGGACCGACGAACCCGTCGGCGAACAGGTCGAGCCGGCGGGCCGCCACGTCGCCGATCGTGGCGCCGAACGCGTCGGCGGGCAGGCCCTTGAACCGCCAGTCGACCCGCTCGTCGCGGATGGCGGCCACAGCGTCGAGATCCACGTCTCCCGCTCCTAACGTTGCGTACAATGCAACGGCTATTGCGCGATGTGCTGCTCGAGTGTGTAACATTCGGTCACCGGCGCCGTCAATCGAGGAGTCCGGATGCGGTTCGACCTGCCGGGCGGCGTGGTGTGCCTGGGCGAGACCATGGCGGTGCTGGTGCCCGCCGAACCCGGTCCGGTGCGCGCGGCGCGCACGTGGACCCGGGCGATCGGCGGCGCCGAGTCCAACGTGGCCATCCACCTGGCCCGGCTCGGCGTGCGCAGCCGCTGGGTGAGCGCGGTGGGCGACGACGCGTTCGGCGGCGCGGTCCTCGACGCGGTGGGCGGCGCGGGCGTGGACGTCACCGGCGTGCGCGTCGACCCCGACCGCCCGACCGGCCTCTACGTCAAGGAAGCCGACGCCGCGGGCAGCCCCGTGCGGTACTACCGGCGCGGCTCGGCGGCGTCCGCGATGGGACCGGCCACGTTGGACCGCCTGCGCTGGGACGACGTCGCCCTGGTGCACGTCAGCGGCATCACCGCGGCGCTCTCGGACAGCTGCCTCGAACTGCTGCGCGCCGTCCTGAGCAGGCCGCGGTCCGCGCCGGTGTCGTTCGACCTGAACTGGCGGCCCGCGCTGTGGCACGACCGCGACCCGTCCGTGCTGCGGGAACTCGCCGACGCGGCGGACATCGTGCTCGCCGGCGCCGACGAGGCGCAGGCCGTGTGGGGCGCCGGCGACCCGGCGGAGCTGAGGAGGTTGCTGCCGAGTCCGACGACGCTCGTGGTCAAGCACGGCGCACGCGGCGCGACCGTCGTCGAAGGCGGTGCGTCGACGTTCCAGCCGGGCCTGCGGGTGGACGTGGTGGAACCCGTCGGCGCGGGCGACGCGTTCGCCGCCGGCTACCTCGCCGCGCACCTCGCCGGCGAGCCGCCGACGCGCCGACTGCGCGCCGGGCACCTCCAAGCCGCCTCCGCGCTGCTCACCAGGGAGGATGTCGGCGAGTCGCTGCCGCCCGCGGTGACCGTGCCCCTGCTGGACGCCGATTCCCGCACGTGGGCCGCCGCACACCTGAGGAGACGTCGATGAGCCAAAGCCTGGACCGGGCGCTGACCCTGGTGGGGGAACTGGCCACCGGGCCGAAGACGCTGGACGAGCTGTCGGGCGTCATCGAGGTGCACAAGTCGACCACCATGAGGCTGCTGCGCACGCTGGAGTCGCACCGGTTCGTTCAGCGCGAGGGCGTGCACCACTACCGGCTGGGCACCGCCCTGTTCGACCTCGCCAACCGGGCGCTGGAGGAACGGGACGTGCGGCGCAGCGCCGAGAACGCCCTGCGCGACCTCAACGCCCGCACCGGCTACACCGTCCACTTGGCCTCCTACGAGGACGGCGAGGTCATCTACATCGACAAGTACGACAGCACCCACCCGATGCGGATGTACTCGCGCATCGGCAGACGGGCCCCGCTGCACTGCACCGCCGTCGCCAAGGTGCTGCTGGCGGACCTGCCCGAACCACGCCGCCGCGAGGTCGCCGGGTCCATCGACTACGTGCCGCTGACCGCGAACACCATCACCACGCCGGACGCCTACCTGGCCGAGCTGGACCGCGTCCGCGCCGCCGGCTACGCCGTCGACGACGGCGAGCACGAGGACTTCATCCACTGCGTCGCCGCGCCCGTCCGAGGCGCCCGCGGCGAGGTCGTCGCCGCCGTGTCGATGTCCGTGCCCAAGGTGCTGCTGGACTTCGACGGCCTGCTCGGCCACGTGCCCGACCTGCTCGCCACCGCGCGGGCCGCCTCCGTCGAGTGCGGCTGGACGCCGCGCGACTGACGAACCGTCACCGCCGCCGCGCGGCCGACGGACCACCAGAGAGAGGAACGCACGACCCATGGCGAAGACCGAGATCAGGACCGCCGACGCGCCCACCCCGGTGGCCGCGTTCTCCCAGGGCGTCCGCAAGGGCCCCGTGCTCCAGGTGGCGGGCCAGGTCGCGTTCGACCCGGCCACCGGCGCCGTCGTCGGCGACACCGCGGCCGAGCAGACCAGGCAGGCGATGCGCAACGTGATCGCCGTGCTGGCGGCCGGCGGCGCGACCCTCGCCGACGTGGTGATGCTGCGCGTCTACCTCACCGACACCGCGCACTTCGCCGAGATGAACGCCGCCTACGGCGAGTTCGTCACCGAGGAGCCGTTCCCCGCCCGCACCACCGTCTACGTCGGCCTGCCCGACAAGCTGCTGGTCGAGATCGACGCGCTCGCCGTGGTCGACTGACACCCGACCGGCAGGACACCTGAACGGGTGACCGCCCGTACTTCTGCCGGTTGTTCTGCGTGGTGCCGGGATGGCGCAGGCGATTGACTGGGCGCACCCCCAAGTAGCACGCAGGCAGGGAAGGACCCGGCGATGGCTAGGAACGCATCACCGATCGGCTGACTCCACGGCCGCGGCCCGGTCGCGGGACACCCCAGCCTCGACCGGGTCGCCCAGGGCCTCGTGGACATCGGCCAACGCGCCGAGCACCACCGCCAGGCGGGGGTGCTCGTGCTCCTCGGCCACCGCCGCCGCCCGCACCAGCTCGGCCCGCGCACCCATCGCGTCACCCAGCTCGTGCAGCGCCCGCCCCCGCAGGTACAGCGCGTCGCACAAGCTCGAGAGCGCGGTCGTCGCCCGCAGCAGCTCCAGCGCCTCGTCCACCGCCGCCAGCACCTCCGGCCACCGCTCCAACCGGCTCAGCGTGTCCGCCGTGCGCACCAGCAGCGTCGCCGACATCTCGCTCGCCATCACCGGCGCCAGGTCCAGCTTCCCCGCCCGCACGTTCGCCAGCAGCTCCCGGTGCACCCGCACCGCGTCCTCGTACCGCGCCAACCCGTCGAGCACCAACCCCAGGCACGACAACGAGATCTGCTCACCCAGCGGGAACCCCGCCTGCCGGAACAGCTCCTGCGCCCGCACCGCGCTGACCTGCGCCTCCTCCAACCGCCCGGTCCGCAGCTCCGACACCGACCGGTAGTGCACGGCCCAGCCCTGCTCCCTCACGTCACCCGCCGCCACCGACGCGCGCCACGCCTCGTCGTACAACGCCAACGCCTCCGGGTACCGGCGCATCAGCACCGACAGCGTCCACGTCAGGAAGTTCAGCTGCACGGCCTCGTCACGCACGCTGCCCAACACCCGCGCCGCCGCCACACCCGCGGTGAACACCTCGACCCACGTCTCGGCCCGCCCGCGCTGGTCCGAGTACCAGTGCATCGCGGTGGCCAGCCGCAACACCTCCGCGTGCAACCCGTTCGTGCCCGCCCACCGCATCGCGCCCAACCAGTTCGCGGCCTCCGCCGTCAGCCACGCGTCCGCGTCCTCCTGGCTGCTCAACGGCCCCGACGGCGTCGTGCGCGCGTCCGGGCCGAAGAACCCGGCCGCCGTCACCGCCGTGCCCAGCAACCAGTCCGCCATCCGCCGCCGCCCCTGCGCCACCACCGGCGCCGGCTCCTCGTGGACCAGCCGTTCACCGGCGAACACCCGGATCAGGTCGTGGAACACGTACCGACCGGGCACCTCCGCGGTGTCCAGCAGGCTCATGTCCACCAACTCCTCCAACGTGTCCTCGGCCGCGAACCGGTCCACATCGGCCAGCACCGCGGCCAGGTCCGGCCCGAAGTCCGCGCCCGGCACGAGCGACAACCGGCGGAACAACACCGCCGCCTTCGCCCCGAGCTGCCGGTACGACATCTCGAACGCCGTCCGCACCTGGAGGTCGCCCGCCGTCAACGCCGACAACCGCCGCCGTTCGTCCACCAGCTGCCCGGCCAGGTGCCCGATCGTCCACTTCGGACGGCTCGCGAGCCGGTTGCCCGCGATCCGCAGCGCCAGCGGCAGGTGACCGCACAGCTTCGCCACCCGCGCCGTCGCCACCGGCTCCGCGCCCACCCTGGCCCGCCCGGCGATCGCGCCGAGCAGGTCGAACGACTCGACCGGGTCCAGGACGTCCAACCCCAGCCGCCGGCCCGCCTCCAACCCGCCGAGCACCAACCGGGACGTCACCAGCACCAACGACCCCGACCCCGTCGCCAACAACGGCCGCACCTGCGCCTCGTCGGACGCGTTGTCCAGCACCAACAACGTCGACCGCTCCCGCAGCCGCGCCCGGTACAGGTCGGAGCGCTCCGCCTCACCCGCCGGGATCTCCTCCTCCGGCACGCCCAGCGCCGACAACATCCGGTGCACGACCTCCGACGGGTGCACCGGCCGCACGTCCATCCCGCGCAGGTTGAAGAAGAAGCACCCGTCCGCGAAACGAGACGCCAACCGGTAGGCCGCCCGCACCGCCAACGCCGTCTTCCCCGCGCCCGGCGGACCGTGCACCACGACCAACGACGTCGTCCGCGTCCCCTCCGCCACCGCCGCCAACTCGGCCAACTCACCCTCGCGACCCGTCAGGTCGGCCACGTCCGGAGGCAACGCCGACGGCGTCGCGGGCGACGGCGCGCGCCGCGCCCGACCCTCCTTGGCCGCGTCCAGCAACTCCCGGATCTCGTGCTCCGCCAACGAGAGCACACCAGCCAGCGCCTCCACCGTGCGCCGCTGGGGCCCCTTCGCGCGACCGCGCTCCATGTCGCTGATCGCCCGCACGCTGACCCCGGAACCCTCCGCCAGCTCCTCCTGCGTCAACCGGACCCGCAGCCGGTGTGCGCGCAGCAGCTCACCGAACGTCATCCCCACGCTTGCGACATTAGCGCCACCGGCCGCGACACCCGCCCGCGGTCGCGGCGACGACCGTCACGTCGGTTTCCGGTAACGCCAGGGTGGTAAGACCACACCTCATGAAGTGGTACGCGGATCGCCCGCCCCGGCTGGTGTGGCAAGTGGTCGCCGACCTGCTCGCGGTCGCCTGGACGTGGTTCTGGGTCGACGTCGCCACGGGGGTGGGCGACGCGGTCCGCGCGTTGCGCGCCCCCGGCGACGGCCTGTCCAACGCCGGGCAGAGCCTGACCGACACGTTCGGCGACGCCGCCGCCAAGGCCCGCGAGGTGCCGCTGGTCGGCGGGAAGCTCGCCGACGCGCTCGAACGCGGCCGGTCCGCCGGCGGCACGCTGACCGACGCGGGCCAGGCCCAGGTGCAGGCCGTCGAGTCCACCGCGCTGTGGCTCACCATCGCGCTCATCGCCATCCCGCTGGCGTTCGCGCTGATCACGTGGCTGCCGCTGCGGCTGCGGTTCGCCCGACGGGCCGCGGTGGCGCGGCGGCTGCGTGACCAGGAGCGGTTCGACCTGCTCGCGCTGCACGCGTTGACCACGCTGTCGCTGCGCGACCTGGCGGCGTTCCCCGGCGACCCGGTGGAGGGCTGGCGGCGCCGCGACCCCGAGACCATCAAGGCGCTGGCCGACCGGCGGCTGCGGGCCAGCGGGGTCCGGCCGTGACGCCGGGGCCTACGTCGACCCCGGCGTCACCTCTCGATCAGGCCAGGCGGTGCCAGAAGACCTGGCCCGTCGGGCCGTAGAGGACCACGTTCGAGTCGTTCTGCACGATCAGCCGGTCGGCCGCCGTGCCGTGCGTGCTCGTGTGCCACACCGGCTGACCGGCCGCCGTGTAGATCACCAGGTTGCCGTCGTGCTGGAGGACCACCTGGGCCGCGCCCGTGCCGTGCGTGCTGGTGTGCCACAGGGCCTGACCGGCCGCCGTGTACAGCACCAGGTTGCCGTCGCCCTGCATGACCAGCGTGAACCGGCCGTCCTGGGACACCTTGGCCTGGCCCGCCCGGAGGCTCTCGCCCCGGACCAGCGTGTCGGCGCCCGGCTGCGGCGGCGGCGCGGAACCGGTGAACAGCAGCGCGTTCGGCGAACCCGTGCCCGGGTTGCCCACCTTGTTCGGCGTCGCGGCGGACACCAGGGCGTCCCGGACCTGCTGCGGCGACGAGCCCGGGCTGCCCGCCAGGACCAGCGCGGCGGCGCCCGCCACGTGCGGCGACGCCATCGACGTTCCGCTGATCGTGTTCGTGGCGGTGTCGCCCGTGCTCCACGCCGACGTGATGCCCACGCCCGGCGCGAACACGTCCGTGCACGTGCCCCAGTTCGAGAACGTCGCCCTCGCGTCGGAGCTGTCCGACGCGTTGACCGTGATCGCCTCCGCCACCCGGGCGGGAGAGTAGGAGCACGCGTTGGCGTTCGAGTTGCCGGACGCGACGGCGTACGTGACGCCCGACGCGATGGACCGGCGCACGGCCGCGTCCAGCGTGTCGTTCGCGCCGCCACCGAGGCTCATGTTCGCCACGGCCGGCTTCTGCGCGTTCGCCGTGACCCAGTCCACGCCGGCCACGACGCCCGCGATCGTGCCCGAACCGGAGCACGTGAGCACCTTCACGCCGTGCAGCCGGACGGCCTTCGCCACACCGTGCGCCGCGCCGCCGACCGTGCCCGCGACGTGCGTGCCGTGGCCGTTGCAGTCCGTGTTGTTGCCGTCACCGGTGGTGTTGGCGTCGAAGGTGGCCCGGCCGCCGAAGTCCGCGTGCGTGGCGCGGATGCCGGTGTCGATGATGTAGGCGTGCACGTTGCCCGCCGTGGTGGCGTAGCCGTAGTTCGCGTCGAGGGGCAGGTCGCGCTGGTCGACGCGGTCCAAGCCCCACGACGGCGGGTTCGGCTGGTCGGCCAGGACGTCCACCCGCTGGTCCTGGGCGACGTAGGCCACCGCCGGGTCGGCTGCCAACCGCTTCGCCGCCCGTTCGCTCATGGTGGCGGCGAAACCGTTCAGCGCCGACCGGTAGCGGTGGGTGACGCGGGCGCCCACCTTCGCGGCCAGCACGTCCGTGCCGGCGCCGTCCTCCAACACCACGATGTAGCTGCCCGGAACGGCCGTCGGGCCGCCGGCGTCGCGGATCTGCGGCTCGGCGGCCTGCGCCGGCGTCACGGCCAACGCCGCCGCCAACACCACCGCCGCACCGACGCCGACCGCTCGGTCCAATCGAATCCAGGGCGCGCGGAACTCTCCCATGTCGGGTTCTCCCTCGTGCAGGGTCGAGGATCAGGAGTTCGCGCGAACCCCTCCGACCCTGGCACGCCCGCGAGCCGAACGCACACGTCCCGCAGACCGGAACTTCGGCATCGGGCGGCGGAGGCGCAATCGTGCGGGGCACGGCACCGACCAACGGGTGAACTTCGCCGCCGGCGGCCCGCGACGGCGGCCCGGCTGCCGGACCCTCGGATGACCCGCACGGCGATCCGGAGGTGTCGCAGCCGTGGTGCGCCGACCCGAGCCGACCGTGCGGAACACGTCGACCGCCGACACCATCGGCACCGTCGTCCAGGTCGGCGTGGTGAAGGGCGACATCCACGTCCACCACCCGCACCCGCCACCCGTTCCCCGGAACCTCCCACCCCGGACGCCGGCCTTCACCGACCGCCGCGACGACCTCGCCCGCATCTGCGCCGAAACCGCCGGCACACCGCCCGTCCTCGTGGTGGACGGCATGCCCGGCGTCGGGAAGAGCGCCCTGGTGGTGCACGCCGCGCACGACCTGGCCCAGCGCTACCCGGACGGCCAGGTCTACCTCGACCTGCGCGGGTACACCGCCGGACAGCCACCGCTGCGCGCCGGTGAAGCGCTCGGCATCCTGTTGGAGATGCTCCACGTGCCGCCCCGGACCGTCCCCCGATCACTCGAAGCCAGGGTGGCGCTGTGGCGCTCGTTGCTCGCTCCCCGGAAGCTCCTGATCGTCCTGGACAACGTCGCGCGCTTCGCCGACGCCAAACCGCTGCTGCCCGGAACGGGGATGTCCCGGTGCCTGGTCACCAGCCGACGGAGGATCGGTGGCGCGGACGGCGTCACGACGCTCTCCCTCCGCACCCTGCCCGCGCGGGAAGCGGTCGACCTCTTCGAGAAGCGCGCGGGACTCCCGCCGGCCCCCACGATGCGACCCGACACCCTCCACCTGGTCCGCAGCTGCGGCCACCTCCCGCTGGCGATCACCATCGCCGCGGCCTGGCTCGGCAAGCACCCCGCCTGGAGCGTCGCGGAACTCGACACCAAACTCGGCGACGCGGTCGCCGTGCTCGGACTACAAGAGGAGGACGCTCACGTGGCCGCGGCGTTCCAGTTGTCGTACCGCGATCTCCCACCACCGGCCCAGGCGCTGTTCCGCGCGCTGGCCCTGCACCCCGGCCCCGACCTCTCCGTCCACTCCGCCGCCGCGCTGCGCTCGATCGACCACGCCACCGCGCAGCGACTCCTCGACGACCTCTTCGACCGCCACCTGCTCGAAGAACACCGACCGGGCCGCTACCGGATGCACGACCTCGTCCGCGAGTTCGCCCGCGAGCTCGGCCGGGAGCACGACGACGAGGCCGACCGCGCCCGAGCCGTCCGCCGTCTCCTCGAAGACCTCTTCCGCAGGGCACAGGCGGCGGCACGGCTCATCCCCACACCGATCAGCGCACCCCGGGACAGCACGCCCGAAGACGACGGGCGGCGTCACGCGGAGCCGACCGACTACTCCGGTGCGATCCGGTGGTTCAGGTCGGAGCTGCCCAACCTCGTCTCCTGCGTGCGCTACGCGTCGGCCCACGACGTCACGCCCTACTCCTGGTCGATCGTCGCCGAGATCGGCCACGTCCTGTGCATCTGCGGCGACAGCGAGGAAGTGCCGGCGATCCAGACGGCCGCGATCGAGGCGGCCGAGGCCCACGGTGAGCTGTCGGCACAGCGCGGCACGTTGCTCAACCTCGGCACCGCCCACCTCCAACAAGGCGACTACCCGGCCGCGCGAGCGGCGTTGACCCGGGCGCTCCGGATCTCGGCGGACGCCCACGACCAGCGGGGCATCGCCCTGTCGCTCACCTACCTCGGCGGCGCGAGCCAACAAGAGGGGAACTACCCCGACGCGTCCGCCCACCTGGAGCGGGCGCGAGGGATCTTCGTGGAACTCGGCGACCTCCACGGAGAAGCCGAGGCGCTGGGGCGGATCGGGGTCGTGCACCTCCAACAAGGTGACCGAGCGGCCGCGCTCGCGTCCTTGGAACGCGCCTCGGCCCTGTTCGAACAAGTGGGCGACCGACGAGGGGTGGCCGGCGCCCTGGTCCACATCGGCGTCGTCCACTACCGGCTCACCGGCGACGTCCTGGCGTCCCTGCGCCACCTGGGCGAAGCCCTCCTCGTCAACCGCGAACTCGGCGACCGCTACGACGAGGCCTGGACGCGATCGGGCATCGGCATCGCCCACCGGGTCGCGGGTGAGCCGGAAGAAGCGCTGACGCACCTCGACCAGGCTTTGCGGATGCACCGCGAGATCGGCGACCGCCAAGGCGAGGCCACCGCCCTCGTGCACCTCGGCGCGGTGCAGCGGCAACTGGGCAACCAGGACGAAGCCCGAGAACTGCTCCACGAGGCGTTGGACCTGGCCAGGACGATCGGCAACCGCCGCGAGGAGGCCAACGCGCGGTCCGAACTCGGCGAACCGGAACCCCCGGAGCCCCCGGAACGCCCTGGACGTCAGTAGACGGGGCCGGTGTACTTCTCGCCCGGGCCCTGGCCCGGCTCGTCCGGGTACGCCGACGCCTCGCGGAACGCCCGTTGCACGGACTGCAACCCCTCGCGCAGCGGCCCGGCGTGCGGGCCCAGGTACTCGGCGGACGCGGTGACCAGGCCGGCCAGCGCGGTGATCAGGCGGCGTGCCTCGTCGAGGTCGCGGCGGGGGCTGTGCTCGGGGTCTTCGTCGGCCAGGCCGAGGCGTTCGGCGGCGGAGGAGAGCAGCATGATCGCCGCCTTGCTGATCACCTCGACGCTGGGAACATCGGACAGGTCGCGGACGTTGTTCGAAGGCAGGTCGGTCACGGGAGCCATTCTCGCAACCGCCCCCGACCGGTCGCCGATTCGGGGGTTGACAAGGCCATCTGCTACTATTCTCCGCGCGACCAGTCCCCACACGTGTGGGGACGGCAAGTGGAGCCCCGCTCCCACCCGAGTCTGCCGCTTCGTGCAGGTGGCCGGGTCCGGTCCATCGAAGGGTCGACTGCGCCCTTCGTTGTGCGATCGGTAGGAAGCGGGCCTCACACCGGGCAGGTGTGGGGCCTCTTGTCTTTTGGCGCACAACGAGTCACAAAGGACGTGAATGACAAGTCCCTCGAACCGAGGTGCTCCGGTGAGCACCGAGCCGCGCATCAACGACCGCATCCGCGTGCCCGAGGTTCGTCTGGTCGGGCCGAACGGCGAGCAGGTCGGGATCGTTCGCATCGAGGACGCGCTCCGACTCGCCCAGGAATCGGATCTCGACCTCGTCGAGGTCGCCGCACAGGCTCGGCCGCCGGTCTGCAAGCTCATGGACTACGGCAAGTTCAAGTACGAGAGCGCGCAGAAGGCCCGTGAATCGCGCCGCAACCAGCAGCTGACGGTCATCAAGGAGCAGAAGCTCCGGCCGAAGATCGACCCGCACGACTACCTGACGAAGAAGGGCCACGTGGCCCGCTTCCTGTCGCACGGGAACAAGGTCAAGGTGACCATCATGTTCCGCGGCCGTGAGCAGTCCCGGCCGGAACTGGGTTACCGACTGCTGCAGAGGCTCGCCGAGGACGTCGCCGAGCTGGGGTTCGTCGAGTCGAACCCGAAGCAGGACGGCCGCAACATGATCATGGTGTTGGCGCCGCACAAGACCACGAAGACCCGTCCGATCAAGAACGACAGCGCCGACGAGGCGACGGACGAGTCTGTCGAAGAGTGATCTCCCGGCCTCCGGGCCGGGAGCAAGCATGGCCGCCCCCATCCCCGGTGGCTGCACGAGACTGAGGACGGAAATGCCCAAGAACAAGAGCCACAGCGGGACCTCCAAGCGCGTGAAGGTCACCGGCAGCGGCAAGCTCGTCCGCGAGAAGGCCGGCAAGCGCCACCTGCTGGAGAAGAAGTCCAGCAAGCTGACGCGTCGTCTCGCCGGCACGACCGAGGTCGCGAAGAACGACGTGCCGCGGCTGAAGAAGCTGCTCGGCCTCTGAACGTCCGAGGCCTAAGACCTTCACTCCCTTGAACACCGGGGTCGGCCCCCACCGGCCCCACGAGATCGACAGGATGGACCCGTGGCACGCGTCAAAAGGGCAGTGAACGCCCAGAAGAAGCGCCGTACCACCCTTGAGCTCGCCAGCGGCTACCGCGGCCAGCGTTCGAGGCTGTACCGCAAGGCCAAGGAGCAGGTGCTCCACTCGCTCAACTACGCCTACCGGGACCGCCGCGCCCGCAAGGGTGACTTCCGGAAGCTGTGGATCCAGCGCATCAACGCCGGTGTCCGCGCCAACGGCATGACGTACAACCGCTTCATCCAGGGCCTGCGGCTCGCCGGCATCGAGGTGGACCGCAAGATCCTCGCCGAGCTGGCCGTCAGCGACCCCGGCGCGTTCACCGCGCTGGTCGAGGCCGCTCGCGCCGCTCTGCCGAGCGATGTCAACGCGCCCGTCGAGGACAAGGCCTGAGCGCGGACGATCGCGCACCACGACCCGGGGATGCTCCGTTCACCGAACGGACTCCCCGGGTCGTTGCCGCTAGGCGGCTGACCAGGCGTTCCGGCCGCGACCGCGCCGAACGGTTCCTCGCCGAGGGCGCGCAGGCCGTGCGCGAGGCCCTGGCCTGGGCGGCAGCCGGGCGCGGCCGGGTGCACGAACTCTTCGTGACCGCCGACGCCGCCACCCGCAACCGTTCGCTGGTGACTGCCGCGGTCGACGCCGGTGTGCCGGTCAGCGCCGTGACCGACAAGGCCGCCGCGGCGCTGTCGGAGACCGTGACGCCGCAGGGCGTCGTCGCCGTGTGCTCGTTGGTCGACGTGCCGGTGGCCGAGGCGCTCGCGCCGGGCGTGCGGCTGGTGGCCGTGCTGCACGGCGTGGCGGACCCCGGCAACGCGGGCACGGTGGTGCGCGTGGCGGATGCGGCGGGCGCGGACGCGGTGATCTTCGCGGGCGACACGGTCGACCCGCACAACGGCAAGTGCGTGCGCGCGTCCACGGGCAGCGTGTTCCACCTGCCGATCGCGCGGGTGCGGGACGCGGGTGCGGCGTTCGCGGCGTGCCGGGAGGCGGGGCTGCGGCTGGTCGCGGCGGACGGGTACGCGCCGGAGGACCTGGTCACGGCCGACCTGCGCGGTGATCTCGCGGCGCCGACGGGGTGGGTGTTCGGCAGCGAGGCGCACGGGTTGCCGGACGAGGTCGTGGCGGGCCTGGACGCTTCGCTGAAGGTGCCGATCTACGGCGGGGCGGAGAGCCTCAACCTCGCGACTGCCGCAGCGGTGTGCCTTTACGCTTCCGCTCGCGCTCAGCGGGTCTGACAGCTCGGCGGGGTCTGCCGGGGGTTGAGACTCTTCAGCAGGTCTGCCGGGGCCATGCCACTTCGGCTGGGTCTGGCGGTTGACGGCTCAGCGGGTCTGGTGGCTCGGCGGATTGTCTGAGGGCTTGGCCTGTGCGGCTGTGGGCTGTGGCTGGTGGGCGGTGGTGGTGAGGGCCTGTGGCGGGTGGGTTGGGGCACGTGGTGCTGGTGCCTTGGCCGGCCTCCTTGCTTGTTCTAGGCGACGCGCGAGTTCGATTTCGGTTCTCGCTGGGACGGTGATTCGCTCGATCCGGTGATCATGCTTGACATCGGCGCCGAACCGGCAACGGCGTGCTGACCAGCGGTTTTGGTGGTCAGCACGCCGTTGCCGGTCAGGTGTCCAGGCGGGTGGTCAGGGTGCGAAGCAGGGGGTCGCCCGAGGTCGGCTTGGATTGGGTTCGGAGGGCTTCTTCGAGCACGTTCGCGATGTCGCCGAGGATTTGCGGCGGGGTCTCGTCGGTGATCAGGCTCCCCGCCCGGCGGGCCTCGGCTTCCGCGTTGGCCGCGTCGCCCGACTCCAGGAGGAACCTGGCGCCGCGCGCCACCAGGAACGTCTGCCAGTCCAGGTCACCCAGTTGGGCGGCCAGTTCTTCGGCGATGCCGTTCTGCTCGATCGCCGCCGCGTGCTCACCTGCCTGGACGTGCAGGAACGCCCGGATCGCGGCGATGCGCGCGGTCAGGTGGGTGCGGTGGTCGGGGTCCTCCACGGCGGGCAGGAGCTGTTCCGCCTCGGTCAGGGTGGTGGCGCACTCGGCGGCCTCCTCGTTCGGCAGCGCGGCGGCGGCTTCGACCAGGGAGCCCGCGGCTTCGGCCGGCTCCGAGACCTCCTGCCACGCCGCCGCGGCGCCCTGGTAGGCGGACGCGGCCTCCAACGGCAGGTCCAGGCGGCGCAGGACTCCCGCCAGGACGTCCAGGACCATGGCACGCCGCCACGGCTCGTCGGCCGGCACCAGGCCCAGGGCCACTTCCAGGTGCCGGCGGGCGGCCTCGATCTCGTCCAGCCGGGCGCACACCTGACCCAGGCGGTAGCGGACGGGGACGACGACGTCCGGGTCCACCTCGCCGCCGTCGATCACGCGCACGGCCTCTTCCAGGGCTTCGGCGGCCTCGACGAAGCGGCCCGCCTTCAGGTACCCGCCGGCCAGCGCGTAGCACGCCTTCGCCACGTCGTCCGGCACGCCGACCTCGTGCCCGATGGCGACCGCGTCACGCAGTTCCACCAGGTGCTCGGCCTCCAGCCCCAGCCGTTCGATCGACGCCACCCGCTGCCGGTGCGTCTCGGCCGTCCACGGTCCGCGCGGCGTGCTGAACGCGCCGACGAACTCGGCGGCGACGCGCACCGCGTCCTCCTCACCGCGCACGGTCTGGATCTTCAGCTGCAAGCGCAGCGCGTCGAACCGCACCGACGACGACGGCGCGTCCGACAGCACGGCCACGACCTCGGCGTGCGCCTCGTCCAGGCGACCCGTGCTGGCCAGGTGCTGGGCCCGGTCGCAGCGCGCCCGCGCCACCAGCTCCGGGACCTCGGCCCGGGCCAGCTCCAACGCCTCGGCGGTCAACGCGTCCAGCTCGTCGGTCTCGTCCTCGTCCGCCAGCAGGTCCGCCAGCAGCAGCCTGGTCAGCACCCGCGTGTACGCGGTGCCCGCGACCTCCGCCTCGGCCAGGCACGTGCGCGCCACCGCGACGGACGCGGCCGGCCCGTCGTCCTCGGCGCGCAGCCCGGCGCCACGCGCCCGGAACCGGTTGGCCAGGTCCTGCTCGCCGCACGTGACCAGCCGCTCGACCGCCGCGTCCAGCTCGACCAGCACCTCCGCCTTCGGCCGCACGTGCGCGCTGACGATCGCCCGCCGCGCCGCGACCAGCGCGCCCAGGGTCTCGGGCAGCAACGGGTCCAGGTCCTCCGGCAACGACCTCAGCAGCCGCATGCCGGTGATGAACTCGCCGCTGTCGAACGCGTCGCACAGCTGTTGCGCCAGCTCCACCGGGTCGGCGACGGTCACCGGGTCTTCCTCGTCCACGACGGGAGCGGGCGTGGACGGGATCGGCACGGCCAGCGCCACGGGGATCGTGTCCGGCGCGGCCAGCGTCCGCCGGATGCGGGTGCTCACCGCGTCGCTGCCGTTGCGCTCGTCGAACCTGGCCGCGATCTCCAGAGCCTGCGCCTGGAGCAGCTCGCGCAGCTCCGGCGCGGTCAGCACGGTCGTCCGCCCGTCCCGCGGCACGGCGAACTCCTCGTCCGCCGACACCCGGCTGAGCAGCAGCGCCGCGCCCGCGGCGAAGTGCATCGCCCGTGACGGGCTGGTGGAGTGGTGCACCCGGTGCAGGTGGCCGCGCAGCAGTTCCACGCCGCGCCGCACGTTGCCCGACGTCGCGCAGAACTCCAGGTGGTCGTCCAGGTAGCCGCCGACCAGGTCGTCGCGCACCAGCCGGTACGCCACCACGTGCGCCTGCCGGGCCCGGTCCACGTCGCCGAGCGCCACGAAGGCTGGCGTCAACGTGGTCAGGATGCCCTGCGGCTGGGTGGCGCAGCCGGTGTCCTGCTCCAGCTGGTGCTCGGCGTGCGCGACGGCCTCGGCGTGCCTGCCCTGCCGGATCAGGTGCCCGGCCTGCTCCTCGACGACGCACGCCTCGCAGTCGCTCATCGGGCCGCGGTCCACCGCCAGGTACTTCGCGAAGTGCTCCCGGTACGCCTCGTCGTCGCCGACGTGCGCGGCCACGTCGGCCCGTGCGCCGTGCACCGGCTGCATCGAGTACCCGAGCCGCTGGTAGCGCTCGGCGAGCTGGTCGACGAACGACCCGATCTGCGCCAGCGTGAACCGCGGGTCCGCGATCAGGCCGCTGACGATCCACTTGTGCGCCCAGTCGTAGCTGTGCGTCTCCCACTCGTCGAACGCCGTGGGGTCGCGCTGCTCGGCCGTGCCGCACCAGGCGAACGGGGCCAGCATCAGGTCGTAGCGGCCGAGGTCGTAGGCCGAGCGGATCAAGGCGATCCGGCAGCTCACGGCCAGCGGCAGGTGGTCGAGGGCGTCCGCGGCACGGGCCGCGCGCTCCAGCGCCTCGTGCCGCGCCATGCCCTCCGGCATGTGGTAGGCCTCGACGAACTGCCGCTCGGCGGCTTCCTTGTCCTCGTTCACAGGTGATCCCCCACAGCGCGGTCGAGCAGTTCCAGGAACGAGCGGTTCAGCGCCGCGGTGTCCTTCGGGCGCATCGGACGCCGTGCCTGCAGCAGTGCGTGCACGTACAGCGACTCCACGGTCAGCTCCACCAGCGCCGGGTCGGTCAGCTGCGCCAGCCGCCGCACCAGCGGGTTGCGGCAGTTGAGCACGAGCCGCTGCGCCGCGCCCGACGTCGACTCGACCAGGCTGCCCAGCAGCTCCGCCCACAGCGGGTCGGCCTGCTCGCCGACCTGCTGCGCGTCCCGCTTGCGCTCGGCTTCGACGTTCGTGACCAGCAGCGCGGGCAGCGAGCCGGGGTCGAAGTCCCGCGGCACGGCCTCGCAGTCGTGCCGCTCCAGCACGTCCTCGGCCGAGGTGAGCCGTTCGCGCAACGCGCGCTCCAGCTCGGTGTCCGGGTCGCCCAACGCGGCCAGCACCTCGCTCGGCGCGACCCGGCGCGCGGCGGTGGGGCCGTCCAGGGCGACCAGCCGTTCCATGATCTCCGCGTCGTAGGCGTAGCCCGCGTTGACCAGGCCCATGCCCTGCGCGTGCGCGACCGGCGCGAGCTGGCGGAACTCGTCCACGTCCGGCACGTGCGCGATGACGCCGTGCTTGCGGCGGAACTGGCGCAGCGACTGCGGTCCGTCGGTGGTCTCGAACGGCAGCCACCGCTCGACCAGCCGCAGCATCTCGTCGTCCACCCTGGCCAGCGACTTGATGCCCAGGTGGTGCGCGTCGAGCAGGGCCCGGGTGCGGTCGGGGTCGGTCGCGTCGAGCCGGACCAGCCAGTCGCGGACCTGGCGGCCCAGCTCCTCTCGCACGGCGAGCAGCGTCTCGTCCTGGTAGAGCGACTCGCGGCTCGCGGTGGGTCGCAGCGAGGTCGAGTCGACCACGCAGCGCACGAAGTACGCCCACTCCGGCAGCAGGCCTTCGATGGAGTCGCCGACGAGCATCCGCTTGAGGTACACGCGGTGCGACTGGCGCGCGCCGGGGTGCACGCCGCGCGGCAGCACGTAGGCGACGCCGCGCAGGCCGACCGTCGGGACCTCGACCGGGATCGCGTCGAACGGCTGGACGCCCAGCACCTTCTCGCCGTAGGCCAGGGCGTCCTCGACCCACGGCAGCTCGCCGTGGGTGACGACCTCGTCGCCGACGCGGACCGTCACCGGCAGCAGCGCGCCGTACTCGGTGACCAGCGCCTTCACCACGTCGTGCTCGAGCCAGTGCTCGGAGTCCCGGTGCGGCACCAGCTCGATCGTGGTGCCGACTGGGATGTCGGGGTCGGCGGCTGAAGTCGGATCGTCGGCTCGGCCGACGACCTCCACCTCGTAGTTGCCCGCCGCGTCGGCCGTCCACCGCACCGCCGGGCCGCCCTTGACCGAGCGGCTGACGAGCCGGATGCGCTCGGCGACCAGGAACGCCGACAGCAGGCCGACGCCGAACTGGCCGAGGAAGCCCTGGCGGGCGAAGCCCAGGTCGTCGCGCTTGGACGTGCGGCCGAGCGTGGACAGCAGGTCGTGCACCTCGCGCTCGGTCAGGCCGATGCCGGTGTCGGTGATGCGGAGGGTGCCGCCGGAGGACCCGACCGGCTCGATCACGACCTCGCCCGGCGCGTCCGGTTGCAGCGCGCGGCGGGCGGTGATCGCGTCCACCGCGTTCTGCAGCAGCTCGCGCGCGTACACGCGAGGGCTGCTGTAGAGGTGGTGGCTGAGCAGGTCGATGATCCCGCGCAGGTCGACACCGAAGGTGTGTGCCATGGGAGTGGAGTTCACCTCGGGTCAGGTCACGGGGGAGGGACGATTCTAAGGGCGTGCCGGCGGCTTGTGACCCGGTTTTCCGCTGATCGCCCGCCGGGGTCCTGCTCGCGCGGTAGAGACTGCCACGCCCCACCGACAATTCCGGCGCTGCGCCGTCGCGGACCGCGGTTCCGGCGCGATGTCGGCGCGGAGCCGTCCGACGGCGTCCGGCTCTGACGGCGACGAGGCCGGAGTCACCTGGTCGGACGGCGGTGGGGGCGGCGGATGGCCGATCACCTAGGATCGACCCGCCGCTCCGCGTGCCTCGCGGAGGGCTGACCACCAGTTGTCCGTGACGGGAGCTGTCCACCAACCATGTCCGGAGCCAACGACCCGTACGACCCCAAGCAGGTCGCGGCGCTCTCCCCGGAAGCGCTCGGCGCGGCGGTCGAGCAGGCTCGTGAGGCGTTCGCGAAGGCGGCCGACCTCGACGAGCTCGCCGCCGTGAAGCCGAGCCACCTGGGCGACCGCTCGCCGGTCCTGCTGGCCCGCCGCGAGATCGGCGCGCTGCCACCCGCCGCGAAGGCGGAGGCGGGCAAGCGGGTGAACGAGGCGCAGAACGCGGTCAAGGCCGCGTTCGAGGAGCGCCGCGCCCGGCTGCAGGCCGAGCGCGACGACCGGGTGCTGCGCGAGGAGACGGTCGACGTCACGCTGCCCTGGGACCGCGTGCCCCGCGGCGCCCGCCACCCGATCTCCACCCTCGCCGAGCGCATCGGCGACGTCTTCGTGGCCATGGGCTACGAGGTCGCCGAGGGCCCGGAGCTGGAGACCGAGTGGTTCAACTTCGACGCGTTGAACTTCGGCAAGGACCACCCGGCGCGCTCCATGCAGGACACGTTCTACGTGGCGCCCGCCGACTCCGGCCTGGTCCTGCGCACGCACACCAGCCCGGTGCAGGCCCGCACCCTGCTCGACCGCGAGCTGCCCGTGTACGTGGTGTGCCCCGGCCGCACGTTCCGCACCGACGAGCTGGACGCCACCCACACCCCCGTCTTCCACCAGGTCGAAGGCCTGGCCGTGGACAAGGGCCTGACCATGGCGCACCTGAAGGGCACGCTCGACGCGTTCGCCCGCGCCATGTTCGGCGAGGACTCCAAGACCCGCCTGCGGCCCAGCTTCTTCCCGTTCACCGAGCCGTCCGCCGAGGTGGACGTCTGGTTCCCGGAGCGCAAGGGCGGCGCGGGCTGGGTCGAGTGGGGCGGCTGCGGCATGGTCAACCCCAACGTGCTGCGCAACTGCGGCGTCGACCCCGACGTGTACTCGGGGTTCGCGTTCGGCATGGGCCTGGAGCGCACGCTGCAGTTCCGCAACGGCCTGCCCGACATGCGGGACATGGTCGAAGGCGATGTCCGCTTCACCCAGCCATTCGGAACGGAGGCCTGACCGGTGCGCATTCCGGTTACCTGGCTGGTCGAGAACCTCGAGTTCGCCGAGACGCCCACGCCCGAGCAGCTCGCCGAGGCGTTCGTCCGGATCGGCATCGAGGTCGAGGACGTCCACAAGCTCGATTCCGTCACCGGCCCGCTCGTCGCGGGTCGCGTGGTGGAGATCGAGGAGCTGACCGAGTTCAAGAAGCCGATCCGCTACTGCCAGGTCGAGGTCGGCCCGGACCAGGTCAACGGCATCGTCTGCGGCGCGTCGAACTTCCAGGAGGGCGACACCGTCGTGGTGGCGCTGCCCGGCGCGGTGCTGCCCGGCGACTTCACCATCTCCGCGCGCAAGACCTACGGCAAGACCAGCAACGGCATGATCTGCTCGGCCCGCGAGCTGGGCCTCGGCGACGACCACGCGGGGATCATGGTGCTGCCCAGCGGCACCGCGCAGCCGGGTGACGACGCCCTGGAGCTGCTCGGCCTGGGCGACACGGTGATCGAGGTCGCGCCGACGCCCGACCGCGGCTACGCGTTCTCCGTGCGCGGCCTGGCCCGCGAGATCGCGTGCGCGTTCGACGTGCCCTACCGCGACCCCGGCACGGCCGAGGTGCCCGAGGGCGAGGGCGAGGTCCTGCCGGTCGCGATCGAGGACGAGGGCGCGTGCTCCCGGTTCGTGGCCCGCCGCGTCAGCGGGGTGGACCCGACCGCGCCGACGCCGTGGTGGATGCGCCGCCGGCTGATGCTGGCGGGCATCCGGTCGATCTCCCTGCCGGTGGACGTCACCAACTACGTGATGCTGGAGCTGGGCCAGCCGCTGCACGCGTTCGACGCGGCGTCGGTCAAGGGCGGCCTGGTGGTGCGGCGCGCGGTGGCCGGCGAGAAGCTGACCACGCTGGACGAGCAGGTCCGCGTCCTGGACCCGGACGACATCGTGATCGCCGACGACACCGGTGTGATCTCGCTGGCCGGCGTGATGGGCGGCGCGAGCACCGAGGTGTCCACGACCAGCTCGGACATCCTGCTGGAAGCGGCGAACTGGGACCCGGCGTCCATCGCGCGCACGGTGCGCAGGCACAAGCTGCCCAGCGAGGCGGCGAAGCGGTTCGAGCGCACGGTGGACCCCGCGTTGGCTCCGGTGGCGCTGGAGCGCGCGGCCCGGCTGCTGGACATGTTCGGCGACGGCAGCATCAAGCCCGGCCGCACGGACGTGGGCACGCCCGCGCAGCCGAGGCCGGTGTCGATGCCGATCAACCTGCCCGACAAGGTCGCCGGGGTGAACTACGCCCGCGGCGTGACCGCGCGCAGGCTCGGTCAGATCGGCTGCCTGGTCGAGGTCACCACGGGCGACGACGGCGCGACCATGGTCACCGCGGTCCCGCCGACGTGGCGCGCGGACCTGACCCAGCCCGCGGACCTGGTGGAGGAGGTGCTGCGGCTGGAGGGCTACGACACGATCCCGTCCACGCTGCCGCCCGCGCCCGCCGGCCGGGGGTTGACCGAGCAGCAGCGCCGTCGCCGCACGGTGTCGCGCGCGTTGGCGGAGAACGGGTTCGTCGAGGTGAAGCCGTTCCCGTTCGTCGCGCCGTCGGTGTTCGACGAGCTGGGTCTGCCCGAGGGCGACGTGCGCCGCAACACGGTGAGCGTGCTGAACCCGTTGGAGTCGGACAAGCACGCGCTGGCCACCACGCTGGTGCCGGGGCTGCTGGAGACCCTGCAGCGGAACCTGGCGCGCGGCCAGAAGGACGTCGCGCTCTACTCCATCGCCCAGGTGACGTTGCCGCGCACGCAGCAGGTGCCGGTGCCGCAGGTGGGCGTGGGCGAGCGGCCGTCGGACGCGCAGGTGGCGTCGTTGCTGGCGGCGCTGCCGCAGCAGCCGGTGCACGTGGCGGCCGTGCTGGCCGGCCACCGCGAGCGGGCGGGCTGGTGGGGCAAGGGCAGGCAGGCGGACTGGGCGGACGCGGTGCAGGCCGCGCGGCTGGTCGGCCAGGCCTACGGGGTGGAGCTGACCGCGGTCGCCTCCGACCTCGCGCCGTGGCACCCCGGCCGGTGCGCCGAGCTGCGCGTCGGCGACTGGCCCGTGGGCCACGCGGGCGAGCTGCACCCGAAGGTCGTGGAGGCGCTGGGGCTGCCGAAGCGGACCGTGGTGATGGAGCTGGACCTCGACGCGCTGCCGTTGAGCGACAACCGGCCGGCGCCGGTGGTGTCGGCGTACCCGCCGGTGCTGCTGGACGTGGCCGTGGTCCTGCCGGTGGACGTGCCCGCCGAGCAGGTGGCACGGGTGCTGCGCGCGGGCGGCGGGTCGTTGCTGGAGGACATCCGGCTGTTCGACGTCTACACCGGTGACCAGGTCGGCGACGGCAAGCGGTCGCTGGCGTACTCGCTGCGGTTCCGCGCGCCGGACCGCACGTTGACCGTGGAGGAGGCGACCGCGGCGCGTGACGCGGCCGTGGCCGCCGCGGCGGAGCGCTTCGGCGCCGTGCTGAGAAGCTGACGCCGGTCTCCCGGATCCGTACCACTGCGGGTCCGGGACTACGCCGCGCGGGTGAATCACCCGGTGGCGGATACCGGAGAACGTGCAGCTCACGCACGGTCGCGTGACGTGTCAAGAGGTCCAAAGGCCTTTCTTTCCGGGTCGGCCAGGTCCTTGCGCACAGGTTGAACGTTCTCCAAGATTGGCTTCGCGGCCCGCTGGGCCGAGGGGCGAAGCGATGAACCGCCGGGCGAGTCTGGTCGCCGGTCCGACGGGGAGCTAGCGGCGAACCCACCGCCTGGAGCAGCAATCGAGTGAGGTTGCCTCATGCGCAGCTTGGGCCCGCGGATGGAAGTCGCCGTCGCCATGACCATCCTCGGCGTGGGTGCCGCCGTGGTGGCTGCCATGCACCTGACCTGGCCGGAACCCGAGCTGCCCGCGATGGCGTACTCGGTGAGCGCCGGCGAGGTGTCGGACCTCGAGCCCTTCGAGATCAACGACGTCTCCGGCGGCGCGGTCGAGCTGACGCCGGGCAGCGAGGGCTTCCGCCTGGTGCGGCTGTCGAACCCGAACACCGTGGACATCGTGGTGCTGACGCTGGAGGCCGAGCCGGGCCAGCCGTTGGACGCCGCGCGGAACCGGGTGCCGGACTGCCCGTCCGCCGTGCTGACCGTGGTGCCGATGGCCGAGCCGGTCACCATCCCGCCGGCGGGCGAGGTCGAGGTCGAGATGGTCGTGCGGATCGCGCACGACGTGCCGAGCGCGTGCAAGGACCTCGTGTTCCCGCTGACCTACTCGGGTCGGGCGGCCCGCACCTGACCGGTGCCGGCTGCCACGGGAGCGGCGACCGCCGCCGACGCCTGCCGGATCGCGGACACGGGTGAGCACGTCCGCGGAGCCGCCACCGCGGAGCGACGGTGTGTGCGACGCTTCGGCGTATGACTGCTGTGGGCGCGCGCGAGTACGACTACGACCTGTTGGTGATCGGCTCGGGCCCGGGCGGGCAGAAGGCCGCCATCGCCGGCGCCAAGCTCGGCAAGCGGGTCGCGATCGTCGACCGCGCCGACATGGTGGGCGGCGTGTGCGTGAACACCGGCACCATCCCGTCGAAGACGTTGCGCGAGGCGGTGATGTACCTGACCGGCCTGAGCCAGCGCGACCTGTACGGCGCGAGCTACCGCGTGAAGCAGGACATCACGATCAGCGACCTGCTCTCCCGCGCGCAGCACGTGATCGGCCGCGAGGTCCAGGTCGTGCGCGCGCAGCTGCACCGCAACCAGGTCGACCTGCTCACCGGCACCGCCCGGTTCGTCGACCCGCACACCGTCGCGGTGGACGGCGGGCACCGCGGCGAGCACCACCTGGTCACCGCCGGGCACGTCGTGATCGCCACCGGCACCCGTCCCGCCCGACCCGACCAGGTGGACTTCGACGAGATCCGGGTGCTGGACTCCGACGAGGTGCTCGCGCTGGAGGAGATCCCGTCGTCCCTGGTCGTGGTGGGCGCGGGCGTGATCGGCATCGAGTACGCGTCGATGTTCGCCGCGCTGGGCAGCCGGGTCACGGTGGTCGAGCAGCGCGACCGGATGCTCGACTTCTGCGACCCGGAGATCGTGGAGTCGCTGAAGTTCCACCTGCGCGACCTGTCGGTGACGTTCCGGTTCGGCGAGAAGGTCGTCAACGTCGACGTGTCCGACTCCGGCACGGTCACCACGCTGGCCAGCGGCAAGCGCATCCCGGCCGCCGCGGTGATGTACTCGGCGGGCAGGCAGGGCAACACCGAGGCGCTCGACCTCGACAAGGCCGGCCTCGAAGCGGATCACCGCGGCCGGCTGACCGTGGACGAGCACTACCGCACGCCCGTCGAGCACATCTACGCGGTCGGCGACGTGATCGGCTTCCCGGCGCTGGCCGCCACGTCGATGGACCAGGGCCGCCTCGCCGCCTACCACGCGTTCGGCGAGCAGGCGCGCGAGCTGTCCTCGTTGCAGCCGATCGGGATCTACACCATCCCCGAGATCTCCTACTGCGGCGCCACGGAAGCCGAGCTGACGTCGTCCGCGGTGCCGTACGAGGTGGGGCTGGCGCGGTACCGCGAGCTGGCGCGCGGCTCGATCGTCGGCGACGCCTACGGCATGCTCAAGCTGCTGGTGTCCACTGTGGACCGCAGGCTGCTCGGCGTGCACCTGTTCGGCACCGGCGCGACCGACCTCGTCCACATCGGGCAGGCGGTCATGGCGTGCGGCGGCACGGTGGACTACCTGGTGGACACCGTCTTCAACTACCCGACGCTGTCCGAGGCGTACAAGGTGGCCGCGTTGGACGCCACGAACAAGATGCGCGCGTTGGAGCGCTTCGGCTCCTGATCACGCGAGCCCTGATCACGTGAGCAGGGACGTGACGAGGTCGAGCCGGGCGTCGTCGACGTCACGCAGCGGCGGCACGAGCAACGTCGGCAGGCCGGCCTCGACGCCCGCGCCGTCGTGCGTCGAGCGGTCGCCGACCATCAGCGTCTCCTCGGGCGCGGTGTCGAGCTCGCGCAGCGCGATGCGGAAGATCGCCGGGTCGGGCTTCACCACGCCGTGCTCGAACGACAGCACGAACGAGTCGACCGGGAGGTCGGCGAACGCGGGCCGGATGTCGAAGTGGATGTCGCTGAGCACCCCGATCCGCACGCCGGCCTCGCGCAGCGCCCGCAACGTCGGCCCGGCGTCCACCGCGAACGGGGTGAACGCCGGGTCGGACTCCACCGCGTACAGCGAGTCGGCCAGCTCCTGGTCCAGCCCGGCCGCCCGGAACGCCCCGTAGTAGGACTCCCGGTGCAACGCGGCGTCCGCGTCGACACCGGGCGCGTCCAGCCCCGCCACGTCCAGCGACGCGATCACCTCGGCGGTCCGGCCGGTGTCGCGGCCGATCCGGCGCAACGCCTCCGCCACCCACGCGCGGAACGTGGGCGTGAGCACCAGCGTCCCCCGCCAGTCGAAGATCACGGCGCGCAGTCGTCCGGCCATCGGTGCACACTCCCTGTCATCACGGTGGGTAGTCGGTGACTCACTCGTGCGAAGGCTCGCGCACGACCGCGCCACGTCGCTACGTTTTTCCGCAGGACCCCGAGGGTTGGAGGCGGCATGACCGCGGCGCCGACGACGCCCCTGATCTACCGCCGGGTGGGGTTCGACCCCCACCCCGACCTGACGGAGATCCGCGAGGAGGGCGGGGTGCGCCGGATCGACTCGCCGGCGCTGGGCACGTCGGTGTGGGTGGTGACCCGGATCGAGGACGTCCGGCTCGTCTACAGCGACTCGCGGCGGTTCGGCATCTCGGCCCACCACCTGGTGCCCGGCGCGCCCGCGTTGACCGACGAGGAGCTGGCCGCCGTGCGGCCGGGCAACATGCTCGCGTTCGACCCGCCCGAGCACACCCGCCTGCGCCGGACGCTGGCCCCGGAGTTCACCGCCCGCCGGATGCGCCGGCTGGAACCGCGCATCCACGACATCGTGCGCGACCACCTCGACGCGATCGAGCGCAAGGGGCCGCCCGCCGACCTCGTGGCCGACTTCGCGCTGCCCGTCCCGGCGCTGGTGATCTGCGAGCTGCTCGGCGTGCCCTTCGAGGACCGCGACACCTTCCAGGACCGCTACACGAGGTACTTCGACGCGGCGCTGTCGTTCGAGGAACGGCTCGCCCTGCAGTACCAGACCAAGGCGTACCTGGCCGACCTGGTCGCGCGGGCCAGGGTCGAGCCGGGCGACGACCTGCTCGGCGTGCTCGCCCGCGACGAGGCCGCCGCCCTCGACGACCGCGAGATGATCGGCATCGCGGACCTGCTCCTGCTGGCCGGCCACGAGACCACGGCCAACATGCTCGGCCTCGGGGTGCTCGCCCTCCTGCGCCACCCCGACCAGCTCCGGCTGCTGCGCGACGAGCCCGAGCGCGCCGACGCGGCCGTGGAGGAGCTGCTGAGGTGGCTGACCGTCGTGCACACCGGCGTGCCGCGGATCACGACCGCCGAGGTGGAGCTCGGCGGTCACACCCTCGGCCCCGGCGAGCTGGTCCTCTGCTCGCTGCCCGCGGCCAACCGCGACCCCGGCCTCGTGCCGGACCCCGACGGGCTGGACATCACCCGGGACGCGGGCGGCCACGTCGCGTTCGGCCACGGCGTCCACCACTGCCTCGGCGCGCCGCTGGCCAGGATGGAGATGCGGATCGCCTTCCCCGCCCTGGCGCGCCGGTTCCCCGGCATGCGCCTGGTCGGGCCGGAACCCGACTACCGCTCCCAGCGGATCGTCTACGGCCTCGCGGCACTGCCCGTGACGTGGTGACGGCGGCGCTGCGAGCCCCCGAGGCCCGCGACGGCCGCGAGCGCGAAGCCGCCGAAGACCAGCCCGATGCCGAAGCCCGCGTCGCCGGGTCGCGCCGGCCTGCTCCCGGCGGCCGGGTCACCGGCGGGGATCGGGGCGCCGGGGAACGGGTCGCGGCCCGGGAACCCGTCGGCGTGCGGCGAGCCGAGGTCGGGCGTCGGCGCGGAGTCGCACACCACGTCCAGACCGATGACGGTCATCCCCACGATCGCGGTGAGCACGCCGACCCAGGCGAGCAAGGTCAGCCACGGCCGTGCGGCGAACGGGCCCGGACGGCCGTCGCGTCGCCGTTCGGGTGAGAAGTGCCCCCGTGCGTGCTCGTGCGGACGGTGTATCACGATGAACCCCCCAGTTCCCGTACAGGAAAGCATGACACCGGGAACCGCGCCGCCGCATTAAGCGGAACCGATTTGAGTACCTTTGCATCAGCGTGCATACTTATCCGCATGACGGTACGGATCGCGGTCGCCGGGGCCAGCGGGTACGCCGGGGGTGAGGTGCTGCGCCTCCTGCTCGGTCACCCGGACGTGGAGATCGGCGCGCTCACCGCCGGCGGCAACGCGGGCTCCCCGCTGTTCGCCCACCAGCCACACCTGCTGCCGCTGGCCGACCGGGTGCTGGAGGAGACGACCGCCGACACCCTCAAGGGCCACGACGTCGTCTTCCTCGCCCTGCCGCACGGCCGCTCGGCCGAGATCGCCGCGCAGCTGGACGACGACACGCTCGTCGTCGACTGCGGCGCGGACCACCGGCTCACCGACCCCGCCGCCTGGGACCGCTGGTACGGCGGCGCGCACGCGGGCAGCTGGCCGTACGGCCTGCCCGAGCTGCCCGGTCAGCGCGACGAGCTGCGCGGCGCCCGCCGCGTCGCCGTGCCCGGCTGCTACCCGACCGTGTCGTCGCTGGCCCTGGCGCCGGCGATGGGGCTGGTCGAGCCCGAGGTGACGGTGGTGGCCGTGTCCGGCACGTCCGGCGCGGGCAAGGCGCTCAAGCCCCACCTCCTCGGCTCCGAGGTGATGGGCTCGCTCAGCGCTTACGGCGTCGGCGGCGCGCACCGGCACACCCCGGAGATCACGCAGAACCTGTCCAAGGTCGCCGACGAGCCGGTCCGGGTCTCGTTCACCCCGGTGCTGGCGCCGTTGCCGAGGGGCATCCTGGCCACCTGCTCGGCGACGCTCAAGGACGGTGAGGCGGACGTCCGCGCCGCGTACGAGAAGGCCTACGCCGACGAGCCGTTCGTGCACCTGCTGCCGGAGGGCCACTGGCCGACCACGGCCGCGGTGCTCGGCTCGAACGCCGTGCAGCTGCAGGTGGCCGTCGACCGCGACGTGAACCGGCTGGTCGTGGTGGCCGCGATCGACAACCTGGCGAAGGGCACCGCGGGCGCGGCGGTGCAGTGCATGAACCTGGCGCTCGGCCTGCCGGAGACCACCGGCCTGTCCACCGTCGGAGTGGCCCCGTGAACCGCGGCACGACCGACGCGTCCACCGGGGGAGCGGCCCCGACCGCGCACAGCGGGACACCCGCACCCGAGCGCCACAAAGGCGTGACCGGGCCGAAGGGCTTCAAGGCCGCGGGCGTCGCGGCCGGCATCAAGGAGTCCGGCGCGCTCGACCTGGCGCTGGTCGTCAACGAAGGACCCGGCCAGGCCGCCGCGGGCGTCTTCACCACCAACCAGGTGAAGGCCGCGCCCGTGCTGTGGTCCCAGCAGGTGCTCAAGGAGCGCAAGCTCCACGCCGTCGTGCTGAACTCCGGCGGCGCGAACGCGTGCACCGGTCCCGAGGGCTTCCAGGACACCCACGCCACCGCCGAGAAGGTCGCCGCGGTGCTGGACGTCGGCGCGATCGAGGTCGCGGTGTGCTCCACCGGCCTGATCGGCGAGCGCCTGCCGATGGACAACCTCAAGGCGGGCGTGGACAGGGCGGCCCGGGAACTCGCCGCGGGCGACCAGGCGGACCTGAACGCCGCCACCGCCGTGATGACCACCGACACCCACCCCAAGCAGTGCTGGCAGGGTCACCCGGACGGGTGGTCGGTCGGCGGGTTCGCCAAGGGCGCGGGCATGCTCTCGCCGAACATGGCCACGATGCTCAGCGTCATCACCACCGACGCGGTGATCGACGGCGACGCCCTGGACGCGGCCCTGCGCGCGGTGACCACCAAGACCTACGACCGGCTCGACGTGGACGGCGGCACGTCCACCAACGACACCGTGCTGGTCCTCGCCTCCGGCGCCTCCGGCGTCACGCCGACCGCCGAGCAGTTCGCCGACGTGCTGACCGCCGTGGCGCAGGACCTGGTCAAGCAGCTCCAAGGCGACGCGGAGGGCGCGACCAAGGAGGTCGCCATCACGGTCAACGGCGCGCTCACCGAAGCCGAGGCGGTCGTGGTCGCCAAGACCGTCGCCGAGGACAACCTGGTCAAGACCGCGCTGTTCGGGTCGGACCCGAACTGGGGCCGGATCGCGATGGCCGTCGGCCGCTCGCCCGCCACCGTCGACCAGCACAAGCTCGGCATCGCGATCAACGGCGTCACGCTGTTCGCGGACGGCCACCAGGCCGCCGACCGGAGTGAGGCCGACCTGTCCGGCCGCGACGTCGCCATCGTGGTCGACCTGAACCTCGGCGACGGCACGGCCACCGTGCTCACCACGGACCTGTCGCACGGGTACGTCGAAGAGAACAGCGCGTACAGCTCATGATCACGCCGCAGGCCAAGGCCGGGATCCTGATCGAGGCGCTGCCGTGGCTGCAGCGCTTCCGCGGCGCGATCGTGGTCGTCAAGTACGGCGGCAACGCCATGGTGGACGACGAGCTGAAGCGCGCGTTCGCGCAGGACATGGTGTTCCTCAAGCTCGCGGGCCTGCACCCGGTCGTGGTGCACGGCGGCGGGCCGCAGATCGCCGCGATGCTCAAGCGGCTCGGCATCGACAGCGAGTTCCGCGGCGGCCTGCGCGTCACCACGCCGGAGGCCATGGACGTGGTCCGGATGGTGCTGGTCGGCCAGGTGCAGCGCGAGCTCGTCGGCCTGATCAACTCCCACGGCCCGCTCGCGGTCGGCCTGTCCGGCGAGGACGCCCACCTGCTGACCGCCGCCCGGCGACCGGCCATCGTGGACGGCGCGCCGGTCGACATCGGCCTGGTCGGCGACATCGTGGACGTCAACCCGGACGCGGTGCTCGACATCGTGCGCGCGGGCCGCATCCCGGTCGTGTCCACGGTCGCGCCGGACGCCGACGGCGTGGTGCACAACGTCAACGCCGACACGGCGGCGGGCGCGGTGGCCGTGGCGCTGAAGGCCGAGAAGCTGGTCGTGCTCACCGACGTCGAGGGCCTGTACGCGGACTGGCCGGACAAGAGCTCGCTGCTGCACCGGGTGGACGCCGAGCGGCTGGAGAAGATGCTGCCGGACCTGGACAGCGGCATGGTGCCGAAGATGGAGGCCTGCCTGCGCGCGGTGCGCGGCGGCGTCCCCGAGGCGCACGTGATCGACGGCAGGCTGGCGCACTCGGTGTTGTTGGAGGTCTTCACCTCCGAGGGCGTCGGAACGATGGTGACCGAACGGACTGGGGCGGGCGAGGCATGAGCGAGAGCCAGGATCAGCAGCGGTGGCAGGCCGCGATGATGAACAACTACGGCACGCCCGGCCTGACCCTGACCCGAGGTGAGGGCGCGCACGTCTGGGACGCCGACGGCAACCGCTACCTGGACCTGCTGACCGGCATCGCGGTCAACGCGCTCGGCCACGCGCACCCGGCGATCGTGGCCGCGGTGACCGAGCAGATCGCCAAGATCGGCCACACCTCCAACCTCTACATCAACGAGCCCGCGCTCAAGCTCGCCGAACGGCTGCTCGACCTGTCCGGTGTAGACGGTGACGGCCGGGTGCTGTTCTGCAACTCCGGCGCGGAGGCCAACGAGGCCGCGTTCAAGCTGAGCCGCCGCACCGGCCGCACCAAGGTCGTGTCGACCGACGGCGGTTTCCACGGCCGCACCATGGGCGCGCTGGCGCTGACCGGCCAGCCCAAGAAGCGCGAGCCGTTCGAGCCGCTGGTCCCCGGCGTCGTGCACATCCCGTACGGCGACGTGGCCGCGCTGGAAGCCGCGGTCGACGACGAGACCGCCGCGTTCATCGTGGAGCCGATCCAGGGCGAGAACGGCGTCGTCGTGCCGCCCGAGGGCTACCTCGAAGCGGCCCGCCGGATCACCGCCGAGCACGGCGCGCTGCTCGTCCTCGACGAGGTGCAGACCGGCGTCGGGCGCCTGGGCACCTGGTTCGCGTTCCACCAGGTCGGGATCGTCCCCGACGTGATCACGCTGGCCAAGGGCCTCGGCGGCGGACTGCCGCTCGGCGCGTGCATCGCGGTGGGCCCGGCCAAGGACCTGTTCGAGCCCGGCCAGCACGGCACCACGTTCGGCGGCAACCCGGTGTGCTGCGCCGCCGCGCTCGCGGTGCTCGACACGATCGCCGCCGACGGCCTGCTGGAGCACACCGCCGCGGTCGGCAAGGAGATCGCGACCGGCGTCGAGGCCCTGGACCACCCGCTCATCTCCGGGGTGCGGGGCGCCGGCCTGCTGCTCGGCATCACGCTGCGCGAGGCGGTCTCGGCGAAGGCCGCGGCGGCCGCGCAGCAGGCCGGCTACCTGATCAACCCGATCCAGCCCGACGTCATCCGCCTGGCGCCGCCGCTGGTGCTGGACGAGGCGGACGCCCACCGACTGGTGGCCGACTTGCCCTCGTTCTTCCCCACCCCAGGCCAGGAGCCGTGATGGTGCGCCACTTCCTGCGTGACGACGACCTGACCCCCGACGAGCAGGCCGCGGTCCTCGACCTGGCCGACGGCTACAAGGCCGACCGGCTGACCGCCAAGCCGCTGGCCGGGCCCAAGTCCGTCGCGGTGATCTTCGAGAAGAACTCCACCCGCACCCGCCTGTCGTTCGAGGTCGGCATCGCCCAGCTCGGCGGCAACCCGGTGATCATCGACGGCCGGTCCATGCAGCTGGGCCGAGAGGAGACCATCGAGGACACGTCCCGGATCCTGTCCGGGTACGTGGACGCGGTGATCTGGCGGACGTTCGCGCAGAAGCGCATCGACGCGATGGCGTCGGTGTCCCGCATCCCGGTGATCAACGCGCTGACCGACGAGTTCCACCCCTGCCAGGTGCTGGCCGACCTGCAGACCATCCGGCGCGTGCACGGCGGGCTCGCCGGCCTCACCGTCACCTACCTCGGCGACGGCGCGAACAACATGTCCCACTCGATGCTGCTCGGCGGCGTCACGGCGGGCATGCACGTGCGGATCGCCGCGCCCGCGCTGTTCCAGCCGCTGCCCTGGGTGCTGGACGACGCGCGCAAGCGCGCCGCGGACACCGGCGGCTCGGTGATCGTGGTCGAGGACCCGCGCGAGGCGGTGGACGGCGCGGACGTGCTGGTCACCGACACCTGGACGTCGATGGGCCAGGAGAACGACGGCCGCGACCGGATGCGCCCGTTCCGGCCCTACCAGCTCAACGCCGACCTCGTGGCCGCGACCGGCGTGAAGACGACCGTGCTGCACTGCCTGCCCGCCCACCGCGGCCAGGAGATCACCGACGACGTGCTCGACGGCCCGGACAGCGCGGTGTGGGACGAGGCCGAGAACCGGCTGCACGCCCAGAAGGCGCTGCTCGTGTGGTTGTTGGAGCAGTCGCGATGACCCGGACCGCGCGGCAGGCCCGCATCGTCGAACTGGTCGCCCAACGCGCCATCCGCAGCCAGTCGGAACTGGCGAAGACGCTGGCGGTGGAAGGCATCGAGGTCACCCAGGCCACGCTGTCGCGCGACCTGGACGAGCTGGGCGCGGTCAAGCTGCGCGGACCCGACGGCGGCGCGCCCGTCTACGTCATCCCCGAGGACGGCAGCCCGGTGCGCGGCGTGCAAGGGGGCACGTCGCGCCTCACCAGGGTGCTCGCCGAACTGCTCGTGTCGGTGGACCACTCCGGCAACCTCGCCGTCCTGCGCACCCCGCCCGGCGCGGCCCAGTTCCTGGCCAGCGCGCTGGACCGGGCCGCGCTGCACGACATCGTCGGCACCATCGCCGGTGACGACACCATCCTCGCCGTGGCCAGGGAACCCCTCACCGGCGCGGACCTGGCCGCCAGGGTGACCGCGCTCGCCGCGGGCGACAACGAGGCGCAGCCGGGGGAACCCCATGAGTGAGCGGGTCGTCCTCGCGTGCTCCGGCGGGTTCGACACCCCGGTCGCCATCGGCCGGCTCGCCGAGGAGACCGGCGCCGAGGTCGTCGCCGTCGTGGTCGACCTCGGCCGGGGCGGCGAGGACCTGGAGACCATCCGCCGCCGGGCGCTGGACCGCGGCGCGGTCGAGGCCGTGGTCACCGACGCCCGCGACGAGTTCGCCGACCACTACTGCCTGCCCGCGCTGCGCGCCAACGCCCTGCACCCGGTGTCGGCGCTGTTCGCGCCGCTCGTCGCCGAGCACGTGGTCGAGGCCGCCCGCCGGCACGGCGCGACGACCGTGGCGCACGACCGCGCCGGCGCCGACCGGATCCGCTTCGAGTCCGGTGTCACCGCCCTCGCGCCCGACCTCGAGGTCGTCGCCGTCGCACCGGCCGGCGCCCCGGCGGACCACGGCCCGGTGGGCCGGATCGAGCCGGGCGACCCCGAGGAGCTCGTGCTCGCGTTCGACCGGGGCACGCCGGTCGCCATCGACGGCGAGACCGTGACCATGCCGCAAGCCGTCCGGGAGCTGAACCGGAGGGCGGGCGTCTCGGGGGTCGGCCGCCTCACCGGCGTCCGGGCCTACGAGACGCCCGGCGCGAGCGCGTTGACCACCGCTCACCAACAGCTGGAGGACGTCACCCTGGAGCCCGACCTGCTCCGCTTCAAGCGGCGGGTCGAGCGGCGCTGGGGTGCACTGGTGCACGAAGGTCTGTGGTTCTCCCCGCTCAAGCAGGCGTTGGACAGCTTCATCGACAGCACCCAGCGGCACGTGTCCGGCGAGGTCCGGCTCGTGCTGCACGGTGGCCGCGCGGTCGTCACCGGCCGGCGCGGCGAGGAGCCGCTGTCCGACCTCGCCCCGGGCTCGGGAAGATCGCGGAACCTGCCGGACAAGATCGCCGCGACGTAGGGATTCGATCACGTGAGCTCATTGTGGGGTGGCCGGTTCGCCGGAGGACCGGCGGAGGCGATGGCGCGGCTGTCCGCGTCGACGCACTTCGACTGGCGACTCGCCCCGTACGACATCAGGGGTTCCCGCGCGCACGCCCGCGTGCTGCGCCGGGCCGGTCTGCTGACCGCCGACGAACTGGAGCGCATGCTCGCGGCGCTGGACGCGCTGGAAGCCGACGTGGCGGCCGGGTCGTTCACCCCGACGGTGGCCGACGAGGACGTGCACACCGCGCTGGAGCGCGGCCTGATCGAGCGCGCCGGACCGGAGCTGGGCGGCAAGCTGCGCGCCGGCCGGTCCCGCAACGACCAGGTGGCCACGCTGTTCCGGATGTGGCTGCGCGACGCCGCCCAGCGGGTGTCGGCGGGCGTGCTCGACGTGGTCGAGGCGCTGGCCGACCAGGCGTCCGCGCACGCCACCGCCGTCATGCCCGGCCGCACGCACCTCCAGTCCGCCCAGCCCGTGCTGCTGGCGCACCACCTGCTCGCCCACGGCCAGGCGCTGCTGCGCGACGTCGACCGGCTGCGCGACTGGGACAAGCGGACCGCCGTGTCGCCGTACGGCTCGGGCGCGCTGGCCGGCTCGTCGCTGGGCCTCGACCCGGCCGCCGTGGCCGAGGAGCTGGGCTTCGACGGTCCGGTGGAGAACTCCATCGACGGCACCGCGTCGCGCGACTTCGCAGCCGAGATCGCGTTCGTGCTGGCCATGATCGGCGTCGACCTGTCGAGGATCGCCGAAGAGGTGATCATCTGGACCACCGCCGAGTTCCGCTTCGCCGTGCTGGACGACGCGTGGGCCACCGGCAGCTCGATCATGCCGCAGAAGAAGAACCCCGACGTCGCCGAGCTGACCAGGGGCAAGTCCGGCCGGCTCATCGGCAACCTGACCGGGCTGCTGGCGACGCTGAAGGCGCAGCCGCTGGCCTACAACCGGGACCTCCAGGAGGACAAGGAGCCGCTGTTCGACTCGGTCGAGCAGCTGGAACTGCTGCTGCCCGCGCTGGCCGGGATGATCGCCACCACGCGGTTCGACACCGAGCGGATGGCGGTGCTGGCGCCCGCCGGGTTCACCCTGGCCACCGACATCGCCGAGTGGCTGGTGCGGCAGGGCGTGCCGTTCCGGGTGGCGCACGAGGCGGCGGGCGAGTGCGTCCGGGTGGCCGAGGGGCGCGGCGTCGGGCTGGAGGACCTCACCGATGAGGAGTTCGCCACGATCTCTCCCGCGTTGACGCCCGAGGTGCGTAGCGTGTTGACCGTGGAAGGGTCCATCGCGTCACGGGACGCGCACGGCGGCACCGCGCCCGACCGGGTCTCCGAGCAGCTGAAGAGGTTGCGCGACAAGGTGTCCGTTGCCCGCAACGCCTAGGCAGCTCACCGAGCGGGAGCTCGCGGTCGACCCCGTCGACGCCGCGCGGCTCCTGCTCGGGAGCGTCATCGAGTCGACCACCGACGACGGCGTGGTCGGGCTGCGGATCGTGGAGGTCGAGGCGTACCGGGGCGGCGACGACCCGGCCTCGCACTGCTACCGGGGCCGCACGCCGCGCAACGACGTGATGTTCGGCCCGGCCGGTCGGCTCTACGTGTACTTCGTCTACGGCATGCACTTCTGCGCGAACGTCGTGTCGCTGACCGACGGCGTGCCCGGCGCGGTGCTGCTGCGCGCCGGCGAGGTGGTGACCGGGTCGGCGCTGGCGCACGCCCGCCGCCCGACCGCGCGCAACGCCGCCGAACTGGCCAAGGGCCCGGCCCGGCTGACCGGCGTGCTCGGGCTCGACCGCGTGCACAACGGCGTGAACCTGACCGAGCCGGACGCGACCGTGCGGCTGCTGGCCGGCGAGCCGGTGGACGACGCCGACATCCGCACCGGCCCGCGCGTGGGCGTGGCCGTCGCGGTGGACGTGCCGTGGCGGTTCTGGATCGACTCGCCCGCCGTCAGCGCCTACCGCCGGGGCACCCGCCGGACGCGCGTCGTCACCTGAGGCCCTTTTCCGGGACCACGGTGGACGTCGAAGAGCTGCTCGCGCGGGACGTCTCCTAGACCTCGCCGAAGACGTGGGCGCCCGGCGCGTCCGCGTCGTCGCCCGCCCAGAACTCCACCCAGTGCTGCACGAACTCGGACTTCGAGATCGAGCCGTCGCCGTCGAGGTCGAGCCGGGCGAAGACGGCGTCGGTCGGGGCGTCGTCGCCGGTCCAGGCGTGGATCATCCGGCCGTACTCGGGCGCGGACACCAGGCCGTCGCCGTCCTCGTCCACCGCCTCGAACATCGACTCCGCCGTGGCCACCACCAGGTCGAGCATGGTGCCGAGGTCCTCCACCACGGTCAGCACCTCGTCCACCGTGACCTTGTCGTCGCGGTCGTGGTCGGACGCCGCACGCAGCGCGTCCCACCAGCCCATCATGATCTCCCGCAACCGTTCCGGGTCGGCCGCGCCCCGGAGGTGCACCCACCGGTCCGTCAACGCCTCGAAATCGGCTCGCTCGAGGAACCCGTCACCGTTCGAGTCCATCGCGGTGAACACGATGGAGGTCTTCTTCCGCTGCAAGTCGCTGGCCACGCAAGCAAACTTGGTCGGGGAACGCCACGAGGACAATTGACCAGCCGGGGCAAACCTCTGCGCGCCCGAGTGACATCGCGGTGACGGTCGGTAGTGCCTGGTCGGGCGCAAGGAGACACGCCGCCCGACCGCCCGTCACCCACACCGGCGGGGCGGACTAGCGCACCGTGCGGCGGTACCAGACGCGGCGCTCGTGCGCGGGCAACGCCAGCCGGCTGATCACGCTGGTCAGCACCGCGCCGATCAGCAGCCACAGCAACGCGGCCAGGCCGTCGTTGAACAACGTCCGCACACCGACGTTCGCGGGCGTGAACAGGTCGCGCAGGCCCAGCGACACCGCCGCCGACCACGAGTCGATCAGCTGCGCGAACCCGTTCGCCGGGTTGGCACCGCCGATCACCAGGAAGATGTGGATCGCCAGCACGATCGCGAACAGCCAGCACAGCAGGTCGATGACGGCGCACACCACGCGCACGGCGCGCACGCGGCCGTCACCGCGCTCGACGACCTCCTCCTCGCGCGGGTAGGGCGATTCCTCCCGGTACACGGGCTCGGCCGGGCGCAGCTGCTCGGTGGGACGGTCGGCGGGACGTCTGTCGCGGTTCGGGTAGGTCATCGGCCGTGGTCCTCTCGGTAGAGCCCCTCGCCGACTACCCGCCGGCGGCACCGCCTCAAACTGCTTTGACCAGGTGGAGGAGAATGGCTGCCCGTGAGCGAGCACATCCTCGACGAGCTGTCCTGGCGCGGCCTGATCGCGCAGTCCACCGACCTCGACGCGCTGCGGAAGGATCTCGACGCCGGTCCGCTCACCCTCTATGCCGGGTTCGACCCGACCGCGCCCAGCCTGCACGCCGGCAACCTCGTCCCGCTGCTCATGCTGCGCCGCTTCCAGCGCGCCGGGCACCGGCCGATCGTCCTCGCTGGCGGCGCCACCGGCATGATCGGCGACCCGCGCGACACGGCGGAGCGCACGCTGAACTCGCTGGACACCGTCGCCGAGTGGGCCGGGCGCATCCGGGGCCAGCTGGAGCGGTTCGTCGAGTTCGACGACGGCCCCACCGGCGCGATCGTGGTCAACAACCTGGACTGGACCGGGAACGTCTCGGTGCTGGAGTTCCTGCGCGACGTCGGCAAGCACTTCTCGATCAACGTCATGCTCGCCCGCGAGACGGTCAAGCGCCGCCTCGAGGGCGACGGCATGTCGTACACCGAGTTCAGCTACCTGCTCCTGCAGTCGCACGACTACCTCCAGCTCAACCGGAAGTACGGGACCAGGCTCCAGGTGGGCGGCTCCGACCAGTGGGGCAACATCATCGGCGGCGTCGACCTGGTCCGGAAGGTCGACGGGCGGTCCGTGCACGCGCTGACCGCGCCGCTGGTGACCGACGCCGACGGCCGCAAGTTCGGCAAATCCACCGGCGGCGGCAACGTGTGGCTCGACCCGCAGATGACCTCGCCGTACGCCTGGTACCAGTACTTCGTGAACGTGGGCGACGCCGACGTGCTCCGCTACCTGCGGCTGTTCACCTTCCTGTCCCAGGAGGAGATGGCCGAGCTGGAGAGGCAGACCGCCGAGGCCCCGCACCTGCGCGCCGCGCAGAAGAAGCTGGCCGAGGAGTTCACCAACCTGGTGCACGGCGAGCACGAGACGCGGCAGGTCATCGCGGCGAGCCAGGCCCTGTTCGGCCGCGGCGAGCTGCGCGAGCTCGACCTGTCGACGCTGGTGGCCGCGATGGCCGAGGCGCCGACCGGCGAGGTCCGCCTGGCCGACGCGCCGACCATCGTCGACCTGCTGGTGAGCTCCGGGTTGGCGGACAGCAAGGGCGCGGCGCGGCGCACCGTGAAGGAAGGCGGCGCGTACGTGAACAACTCCAAGGTCACCGACGAGGAGTGGGTGCCCGCCAAGGAGGACCTGCTCCACGGGGAGTGGCTGGTCGTCCGGCGCGGCAAGCGCAACACCGCCGGGGTGCGGGTGCTCCTCTGACCTGCGCGAACAGGCTCTCCGAGCGTGACGTCGAAGGCCGTCGGTCCCACCTGGACCGGTGGCCTTCGCCCCGTTCGAGTGTGATCGCGGTCACACTGTTGCCGGTGGGCCGGGTCGGATAGCGTGGACTGGAGTGCGGCACGGGCTGCTGACCTGCGGTTTCAGCCTGTGGCGCGGCGCTGCGCCCCCGATTTGACCTCCGGTTCGGCTGCGTGTAACTTTCTCCATGTCAGCGCGGAACGGGCCGGGAACACCGGAACGGAGTGCGGCAGGTCACGAACCAAGCTCCCGCTAGCGTGGTAGAGTGGGTGACCGCGGAACGGAAGACCCAGTCGAGGCTCGTCTGAGCCCAGCGACCAGGGCGTCTTGTTTCCCGATACAAGCTTTAGCTGAATCACAAGCCTCGGATCGAGCCGCGTCACAGCGGTGAGTGATGATGTGCGCGTGTTCTTTGAGAACTCAACAGCGTGCCGAATAGCCAGTAAATTTATGAACCTCGTCAAGAGGTTTCCTTTGAGATTGTTACTGGACAACT